>NZ_BBWH01000005.1 GCF_001463705.1 Aureimonas sp. AU12
CTCCTCCACCCGCCGATGCAACTGGACCGAGATCGCCAGCACGGCGGCGACCATCGCCGCGAACACCAGAAGCGATGGCGCGACGCCGAGCCCATCGCCGACTCGACCGCCGGTCAGGATGCGGCTGGCGAGATCGACGATTTCGAGCAGCAGGTAGTGCACCATGTAGACCGAGTAGGAGACAAGGCCGAGCGTCACCAGCCAGGGCGCCGAGAGAAGCCGGGCCGCCGCGCCCCGATTGGCCGCGACGAGCAGGATCACCGCGGTGAAGCCGAGCGGCACGAGGATGTCGGGCGCTTCGAAATGCAACGCGAGGAGCGTCGCGGCCGCAGCGCCGACGACCGCCGGCGTCCCGGCGAAGCGCGCCACCGCCGTTTCGGCGTAGAGGCGATAGGCCAGCATACCCAGCGTGAACTCGGCCAAGCAGCGCAGCGCGCCGAGCCGCGCGGTCTGGTCGAGGTTGGCGCCGCCCTCGGAAATCGCCAGCAGCAGCGCCACGGCGGCGACGGCGATGCCTGCGCGCAGGATCCGGCCCGATCGCAGGATCGCGACCGAAACGAAGGGAAAGGCGAGATAGACGAGAAACTCCGCCCCGATCGACCAGGCCGGTCCGTTCCAGGTCGGAAAGGCGAGGAGCCCGCTTGTCTGCAGCAGGAGAAGGTTGAGTGCGAACTGGCCGGCGGTCGAGGCCTCGTTGAACGGCGTGCCGACCGAGTATCCAACGTGCGTCGCCAGCCATTTGGCCGTCTCCAGCCCCAGGAAGCCGAAGAGGATCACCACGTGCAGCGGATAGACCCGGGCGAGGCGCGCCCGCACGAAGCCGCCCCAAGCGGCGAGCCCGACGCGGCGGTCGAACGCGGCGCTGTAGGCATGGGCCATGACGAAGCCGCTGAGGACGAAGAAGAGATCGACGAAGAGGTAGCCCCGCGCCACCAGCCCGGTCGACGGCCCGATGTCGATCGCCGGCAGGAAGCCGCCTGTATAGTGGTAGACCACGACCATCGCCGCCGCGATGCCGCGCAGCGATGTCAGGGGCTTCAGGTCGACGCGTCCGGCCGTCTTCATGCGGATGTCGTGCCTCGTTGCGGAAGGGAGCCTGGATGCGGTCGGCCTTGCCGCCCTCCCTGCCCGCTCTCGGCGGTGAGTTCAAGGCAGACTCATCGCGCGCCCCCTGTGTCCCAAGGGCCACGTTTCCGCCACGTTTCGATCGCTCGCGCGAAACATGACTGTCATGCTCACCTTACGGGCGATATGAAGGCAGCGGTCCTGTCTGGAGTTCCCGATGTCACGCCCGTCCCTTCCGTTTCTCGCTCTCCTTCTGGCCAGCACGGCCCTGCCCGGCTTCGCGCCGGTCGCCGGCGCGCAGGAGTCGATCGTCCTCGACACCGTGACGGTCGACGCCGATGGAACCGGTGACGGGACCGGCGGCACCGAGCGCGCCACGGGGCCGGTGAACGGCTACGTCGCCAAGCGCACGGCGACGGGTTCGAAGACGGAAACGCCGCTCGTCGAGGTGCCGCAGGCGGTCTCGGTGATCGGTCGCGACGAGATCGACGATCGCGGCGCGCAGAAGCTGGACGAGGCCCTTCGCTACACGCCCGGCGTTCTCAGCGCCCCGTTCGGCGCCGATACCGACACGGACTGGCTCTATATCCGCGGCTTCGACGCCACGCAGAACGGCATCTTCCTCGACGGCCTGCCGCTCTATCAGTACGCCTTCGCCGGCTTCATCGTCGATCCGTTCCTGCTGGAGCGGATCGAGGTGCTGCGCGGTCCCGCCTCCGTGCTCTACGGCGGCTCGAATGCCGGCGGCATCGTCAACTCGATCTCGAAGCGCGCCGACGGCGAGCGCCACGCTTATGTCGAAGGCGCCGTGACCGACGATCCCAACGGCTATGCGGGCGTCGATCTCGGCAATCGCTTCGACGCCGACAGCCCGTGGAGCTACCGCGTCGTCGGCCGCGTGAAGGGCGGCGAGACGCAGGTCGACTATGCCGACAACCTGCGCGGCGTCATCGCGCCCTCGCTCAGCTTCCAGCCCGATGCCGACACGAAGCTCGACATCTACGCCACCTATCAGGCCGACGAGCAGCGCCACACCAACGGCTTCTTTCCCTATGAGGGAACCGTAACCGAGGCCTCGTTCGGTCGCATCCCGCGCTCGCTTTACTACAACGAGCCCGAACTCGACCAGTTCAAGGCGCGTCAGGCGACGGTCGGCTACGATCTCGAACACCGCGTCGACGAGACCCTGACGCTGCGCTCCAACACCCGCTACGCCGACATCACGCGCACCGAATACGGCCCCTACACGTTCGGCTACTACAACGCCGCCACCGGGTTCGGCGGCGCGGCCTCGCCGGTGGACGGGCTGGCGGCGCTCAATCGCCTCAACTTCTTCCACGACACGCAGGCCGGCCTCTTCACCACCGACAACCAGGCCGAGATCCATCTCGACACCGGCCCGCTGCAGCACACGCTGCTCGCCGGCATCGACTACAAGAACTACCGGATCTCGCAGGTCCAGGCGGTGGGCTCCGCCGCGCCGCTCGACATCCTGAACCCCAGCTACACGAACGAGCTCGCGCCGCTCTTCGACCCCTATCTCGACGAGAAGCTGACGCTGAATCAGCTCGGCCTCTATGCGCAGGATCAGGTGAAGTTCGGCGACGGTTGGATCGTCACGTTGAACGGACGCCGCGATTCGGTGTGGATCGACCGCGACGACCGCTCCTCCGGCGACAACGACTATGACGGCGACGACGGCGCCTTCAGCGGTCGTGCGGGCCTCGGCTACGAGTTCGCCAGCGGCATCGTGCCCTATGTCAGCGTCTCCCGTTTCTTCAACCCGCAGATCGGCACGGATGCGGACGGCAACGCCGTGAAGCCGCAGGAAGGCGAGCAGGTCGAGGTCGGCGTGAAGTATGCGCCGGTCGGCATCGACGCGGTCTTCACCGCCTCGCTCTTCGACCTCACCCGCCGCAACACGCTGCAGTCGGACGCGAATTTCGTGCCCCGCGCCGTCGGCGAGATCCGCTCGCGCGGCCTCGAGCTGGAGGCCAAGGCCAACCTCACCGACGACTGGAACATGGTGGGCTCCTTCACCGCCTACGATCTCGAGATCCGCGAGGACGCCAACGCGGCGATCGTCGGCAACCAGCCCTTCCTCGTCCCCGAAGTGCTGGCCTCGCTGTGGCTGAACTACGAGGTGCCCACCGGTCCGCTCGACGGCGTCGAGCTAGGCGGCGGCATCCGCTACATCGGCTCGTCCTATGCCGACAACGAGAACACGCTGAAGGTGCCGAGCGCCACGGTCTTCGATGCGCGCATCGCGTACCAGAAGGACGACTGGGGCGTCTCGCTGAACGTCAACAACGTCTTCGACAAGCGCTACGTCGCGGGTTGCCAGGGTGTCCTGACCTGCGGTTATGCGGAAGGGCGTTCCGGTCTCCTGAAGGCGCATGTGAAGTTCTGAGCGACGCCTCGCGCACGACGGCGCGCGAAGCCCGAGGCTCGTTTGAAACCCGGATCCGCCGTGATGGCGATCCGGGTTTCCGCGCGCGAAAAGGGTCTCGGTACACGCTGTGATCGAGGGGCAACAGGCGGCGGCGCGATGCCGTCGACAGCCATTTTTGATGTTGCCGCTCCTCACACTCTCCGGTTCTACTGATCCCGCGTTTTAGTAAGGCTCCGGTACGACCGGGCCGCGATAGCGGGGGCAATCGCGCATGAGCATCAAAGGTCTTCTTCTGGGGTCCGCAGCGGCACTCGTGGCGGTATCGGGGGCCCGCGCGGCGGATGCCGTCGTCATGCCCGAGCCCGAGCCAGCGGACTACGTCCGCGTCTGCGACGTCTACGGCAAGGGGTTCTACTACATTCCCGGCACGCAGACCTGCTTCGGCATCGGCGGCTACCTGCGCTACGACACGACGTTCGCAGGCGACCCCGCCGTCAATCTCGAGGGCGACGACTATCAGGCCGGTTCGAGCTACCGCCTGCGCATGAACTTCGACGCGCGCGAGGAAACCGAACTCGGCACCCTTCGCTCCTTCGTTCGCTTGCAGACGACGAACACGTCCGGCACCGACAACGGGGTCCAGATCGACCAGGCCTTCGCCCAGCTCGGTGGCCTCCTCGTCGGCTATCGCGATTCGATGTGGTCGTCGGACATCGGCGGCATCGAGGACGGCCTGCTGACCGACACCGACCTCGTGGTCGGCGACTTCAACACCAACCAGGCCTCCTACACCTTCGCCGCCAACGGCTTTTCGGCCACCCTGGGCATCGAGGACGACGGCACGGGCGACGTGGTGCCGGACATTCACGGCAAGCTGGTCTATTCTGGCGCCTGGGGCAGCGCCTTCCTGTCGGGCGTCTACGACGAGACCTTCAGCGCCGAGGATATCGACGCCGCGTTCGGTCTCGACCCGCTGCTCCTGGACAACGTGTCGTTCCGCCCGGTCTTCCTGACGGGAACGCCGACGCTGCTGGAAGACGGCAATAACGGCGCCTTCGCGCTAAAGGCTGGCCTCTCGCTGAAGGACCTGATCTTCGCGGACTCGACGCTGAAGTTCGAGGGCCACTATGCGTTCGATCCGACCGTCTACGCCTCCATTCCCGGCATCGCGACGGTCGCTTCGCTCTCGGCCAACGACGCCAACATCCTGAACCCGACGCCCGGCGCCCTGCCGATCTTCCTCGAATGGGCCGCGGGCGCGGGCTACGCACAGGCCTTCGGCAAGCTCGGCGTCGCGGTGGCCGGCCAGTACGGCGAGACCTTCGACACCGCCTTCCTGACCCGCCTGCCGAACGGGACCGTGGGCTACATCGAGTCCTCGGCCGACTACTATGCCGGCGTCCTCAACGTCGGCTACGCCATCACCGACAATTTCGCGACGCTGGCGGAAGTCTCCTACAAGAACGTCGACTTCGAAGCCGTCGGCCAGACCGATCAGGTCGCCGGCTTCCTGCGCTTCCAGCGAGACTTCTGAGCACGCGGAAGCGGACCGCTCTCGCGAGCGGTTCGCTTTCGCTCGATCGAACCCGACGGCGGCCTATTCGGCCGCCGTTCTCGTTCCCGGGCGCTCCGTGGAGAAGACGGTGTCCTGCACGTCCGTCAGCCGGCGATAGGCGCCGCCGCGCGCGATCAGCGCCTCGTGGCTGCCGGTCTCGACGATGCGACCGCCATCCACCACCACGATGCGGTCGGCATGGCGGATGGTCGACAGCCGATGGGCGATCACGAGCGTCGTGCGACCGGCCGCCAGTTCGGCAAGCGAGGCCTGGATCGCGCGCTCGGTCTCGGTGTCGAGCGCCGAGGTCGCCTCGTCGAGGATCAGGACCGCGGGATCCTTGAGGAACATGCGGGCGATCGAAAGGCGCTGCTTCTGGCCGCCCGAGAGCTTGACGCCGCGTTCGCCGACCACCGTGTCGAGCCCGTTCGGCAGGGCGGCGATCGTCTGCGTCAGGTGGGCCCGCTCCATCGCGGTCAGGATGTCGGCCTCCGAGGCGTCGAGCCGGCCATAAGCGATGTTCTCGCGGATCGTGCCGCCGAAGAGGAACACGTCCTGGCTGACGACGCCGATATGCCGGCGCAGCGAGGCGAGCGTCATGGAGCGCACGTCGATGCCGTCAATCAGGATGGCGCCGGCGCTGACGTCGTAGAACCGCGGCACGAGCGAGCAGAGCGTCGTCTTGCCGGCGCCCGACGGCCCGACGAAGGCAATCGTCTCGCCCGGCTTCACCTCGAGATCGATGCCCGCCAGGACCTGCCGCCCGGAGGCGTAGGCGAACTCGACGCCGCGCAGGCTGATCGCGCCCGCCGTGCCGGAGATCTCGACGGCGCCCGGCGCATCGGCGATCTCGGTCTCGGTGTCGAGAAACTCGCAATAGCGCCGGAAGCCGGCGATGCCCTTCGGATAGGATTCCAGCACCGCTGCAATCTTCTCCACCGGGCGGAAGAACACGCCGACGAGAAGCAGGAAGCCGATGAAGCCGCCGTTCGACAGGTCGCCTGATATCACGAACCAGGTGCCGGCCACCATGACGATGACCTGCGTCAGGCGCATCGTCAGGTAGTTCAGCGACTGGCTGGTGGCCATGATGCGGTAGGCGTCGAGCTTGCGCGCGCGGTAGCCGGCATTGTTGACGGCAAAGAGCGCGCGCTCGTGATCCTCGTTGGCGAAGGACTTCACGACGCGGATGCCGCCGACATTCTCCTCGATCCGGGCGTTGAAGTCGCCGACAGAGCCGTAGATCGCCTGCCAGGTCTTGGTCATGCGCGAACCGTAGCGGGTCGTCGCCCAGGTGCCGACGGGCACGACGATCGCGGTGATCAGAGCCAGCTCGACATGGATCGTCAGCATCAGCGCGAAGGCGCCGAGGAAGGTCATGACGGCGATGAACAGGTCTTCCGGCCCGTGATGGGCGACCTCGCCGATCTCTTCCAGATCCTTCGTCAGCCGGCCGACGAGATGACCGGTCTTCTGGTTGTCGAAGAAGCCGAAGGACAGGGTCTGGAGGTGGTCGAACGCCTTGCGGCGCATCTCGGTCTCGATGTTGATCCCGAGCATGTGCCCCCAATAGGTCACCACGGCCATCAGCCCGGTGTTGAGGATGTAGATCGCCAGCAGCCCGGCGGACGCCGCGAGGATGAGGTTCCACGAGCCGCTGGGCAGCAAGTCGTCGACGAAGACCTTCACCGCGATCGGGAAGCCGAGTTCGAGAAGACCGGCGATGACGGCGCACGAGAAGTCGACGAGGAAGAGCGTGCGCCAGGGCGCATAATAGGAAAAGAAGCGGGCGAGCATGGCGGATCGGTCCTCGGATCGGGCCCGGCGGGACGGACCAGCGGCGCGGCGCGGACGGTCCCGGGGCGCACGCGAGCGGCAGGACTGCATGCTCACACCCGCAGCCACACTGTCCGCCGCGCTATACTTGAGACGCCTTATCAAGTTTGCGCGGCGGATGCCATTGGCTTCTCTCGGTGTGTGAGATGCAGCCGCCGACCGCCTCGGATCCTTCCGCGCTCAGTCGAAGATGACGCCCTTCTTGAAGATGAAGCAACCGTGCGGCCGGGCCTCGCTCGTGCGCACCACGGCATAGGCAGTCTTGGCGGCCTCGTAGAAGGCGAAGCGATCGACGCCCTCGATCGTCACCGTCCGGCCCTCGGCGGCATCCACCACCTCCTGCATCTCGCGGTGAACGTCCGGCACGGCCGTGGGATCGCCGACCACCTGCATCAGGCGCACGGGCGCGTCGACATAGCTGTCGAGCGGCAGCAGCGAGAGGATGGCGCGCGCCGCCTCCGTGGTGCCGACGCCGGCCATCTGCAGGCAGACGCCGGTAACGGTTTCGGCGGCGGTCGATTCCGCCGGGTAGTTGCGATCGACGAGCACGAGGTCGTCGCCGTGCCCCATCTCGGCGAGGATGGAGAGGAGGTCGGCGGAGATCAGCGGCGAGATGGTCTTGAGCATGGACGGGTCCTTCAGCTCTTGGAAACGGGTTTGGAGCGCATGCGGCCGACGGTCTCGCGCTCGGCCCGGCGCAGGCGCGCCGGCGGCAGGCCGGCATCCATCAGCGTGAGATCGTCGAGCAGCATGTCGCCCATGCGCTGGAACGCGACGTCGAGCGCGCCGGCACGATGGGCCGAGAGCAGCGTGTTCGGCGTCGACCGCGCAGGGTCGTCGGCGGTCGGCGGCTCCTCGGGAAAGACGTCGGTCGCGACCTTGATCCGGCCGCGCCTAGCCGCCTCGAGCATCGCCGGAAAGTCGACGATCCCGGCGCGGCTGAGAAGGATGAAGGCCGCGCCCGGCTGCATTCTGGCAAAGGCGGCGGCGTCGAAGAGATGGCCGTTCTCGGCGGTGATCGCTGCGGTGACGAAGACGGTGTCGCAGGTCCGCAGGATCTCGTCGAGCGAGGCCGGCGCCACGCCGTGGTCGCGCAGCACCGACGCCGGCAGCCAGGGATCGAAGGCCAAAACCTCGGCGCGGAAGCCCGCGAGCAGCCGGTTCACGGCGCGCCCGAGATCGCCGAAGCCGACAATGCCGATCCGCGAGCCCGATAGCAGCCGCGCCGAGCCGTTGCCGTCCAGCCCCCAGACCTCGCGCCCTGCGCGAAAGTCCGCGTCCGCCGAGGCGATCGAGCGATGCAGCGCGAGCGCCATGCCGAGCCCCATCTCGGCCACCGGCTCGGCGAAGACGGCGCTGGCGATCAGCACGTGGATGCCCCGCTCGAAGCAGGCGGTATAGGGCATGTTGTCGGTGAAATTGCCCTCGACATTGACGATCGCGCGAAGGCCGGTCATCGCACCAAGAAGGTCCGCCGACAGATCGGGCTGGCCGACGAGGTAACGCGCCTCGGCCAGCCGCTCCGGCGGCAGCGCGGCGATCTCGTCGCCCGACGTCTCCCAAAGCTCGTAGCGCTCGCGAAAGGCGGCCAGCGCATCGGGCGTGAAGATCATCTCGAGCGTGCGCGGATGCGGCGCGACGATCACCAGCGGCCGGTCTGTCATGCGGTCCTCCCCGATTCGCCCGCAGCACGCTGCCGGACACCGCCGGAGATAGCGCCGTTTTGCCGGTGCCTCAAACGCTTCGTTGCCCCGCCGCTCGCCACCCAAGCCAAGGGTCATGCTGCGCTGCACCACGCAAGCGATTGATTGCGGGAGCGAAACCCGCTTGACGCGCCATCCGATCTGTCCGCATAAGTTTTGGCAATTGGTCAGATCAATTGGCCAGTCGTGAGGCTTTGGGAGGGGCGCAGCGACATCATGCCCATCGCCGCCATCGAACCCCGCCGCCTCTATCGCCAGGTCGCCGACCAGCTCCGCAGTCTCATCGACAGCGGCGAGTATGGGGTGGGCGACCGCCTGCCGACCGAGCGCGAACTGTCCGAGAGCCTCGGCATTTCGCGGCCGACCGTGCGCGAGGCGCTCATCGCGCTGGAAGTCGAGGGCCGCATCCGCATCCGCGTCGGCTCCGGCATCTACGTCACCGCGCCGCCGACCTTGGTGCCCGTGCCGGTGCCGGCCGAACTCGACGGCCCGTTCGAGCTGCTGCGGGCACGCGAACTGGTGGAAAGCGCGGTATCGAAGGAGGCGGCGGCCTGCGCGACGCCGGCCGACATCGAGGCGCTCGACGCGATCCTGGCGCTGATGGAGGATGGGAGCCATCCCTCCCCTGAGACGATCGCGATCGATCGGCGCTTCCACGTGACGGTCGCCGGCATCCTCGACAATGCCGTGCTCACTCGCTTCATCGGCGAGCTCTTCGACCAGCGCATGACCCCCTATTTCGAGCGCCTGTCCGAGTATTTCGAGACCGGCGAAAGTTGGCGCCTCGCCCATGCCGAGCACCGCCTCGTGCGCAATGCCATCGCCGCGGGCGATGCGGCCGGCGCCGAGGCCACCATGCGCAGCCATCTCAAGAAGTCGCAGCTGCGCTTCCAGCGCGGCTTCGGCGAGACGGCCGCCAACGAGACGCCCGGCGGGAGGACGCCGGGCGCCGCGACAGCCAAGACAAGCCGGCCCAGCCGGCCGAAACGAACCACAACCGGGAGGACGTGACATGATGAAGTCGAAACTGATGCTGGGGGCCCTCGCCGCCCTCGCCCTGATGCCGGCAGGCGGAGCGCTGGCCCAGACGAAGCTGACCTGGGCGCATGTCTACGAGGTCACCGAGCCGTTCCATACCGAGTCGGTCTGGGCCGCCGAGGAGATCAAGAAGCGCACCGAGGGCCGCTACGAGGTCACCGTCTATCCGGCCTCGCAGCTCGGCAAGGAAGCCGACCTCAACCAGGGCCTGACGCTCGGCACCGCCGATATCATCATCTCCGGCTCGTCCTTCGCCGCGCGCGAGTTTCCGCCGATCGGTGTGACCTACTATCCCTATATCTTCCGCGGGCCGGAGCATCTCCTCGCCTATACGAAGAGCGACATCTTCAAGACGCTCGCCGCCGGCTACGAGGAGGCCTCCGGCCACCACATCGCGGCCGTCACCTACTATGGCACGCGGCACACGACGGCGAACAAGGAGATCAAGACGTGCGCCGATCTCGCCGGCGTGAAAATGCGGGTGCCCGACGTGCCGGCCTACCTCGCCATGCCCCGCGCCTGCGGCGCCAACACCGCGCCGATCGCATTCGCCGAAGTCTACCTCGCGCTGCAGAACGGCACGGTCGAGGCGCAGGAAAACCCGCTGACGACGATCGAGGCCAAGAAGTTCTTCGAGGTCCAGAAGTACATCGCGCTGACCGGCCACATTGTCGATCACCTCAACACCGTGGTCTCGCAGACCCGCTGGGCCTCGCTTTCGGATGCCGACAAGGCGATCTTCACGGAGGTGATGCTGGAGGCCGCCGCTCGCGCCACGAAGATCGTGCAGGAGCGCGAGACCGCGCTCGTCCAAAGCTTCAAGGATCGCGGCATCAATGTCGGCGAAGTCGACAAGGCGGACTTCGAGAAGACCGTGCGCGAAAAGGCGCCGCTCGAGACCTACGGCTATCGCCAGGCCGACTACGACGCGATTCGCGCCGTTCAGTAAGCCCAACCCGATCCGGCTTCGGGCCATCGCGCCCGGAGCCGGTTTCCGTCATCCCCCGTAACTCACCACCGCCCGACGCTGCGCCGGCCGACCTTTGCGTCGTGTCGACTGCCGGCGGCGTGCGCCGCCCTGCGCCCGGAAGGACGACCGCCATGGCACAAGAGCATCACACGCAGGTCACCACCGAGGACATCGCACAGGCGTTCGAGGAGGACACCGGCCCGGCCGATCTCTCGCCCTATTCGGTCGAGGACTGGATCACGCTGGCGGTCTTCTGGGGCATGGCGCTCTGCGTCTTCCTCCAGTTCTTCACCCGTTACGTGATGAACAACAGCCTCGCCTGGACCGAGGAGATCGCGATCAACTGCCTCGTGGTGGTGGTCTTCGGCGGCGCCGTCATGTGCGTGCGCATGTCCCGGCACATCCAGGTCGACGTGCTCTACCACTACATCTCCCCGCGCCTCGCCCGCGTTCTCTCGATCACGGTCGACGTCGTGCGCATCGCCTTCTTCGCCTACGCCGTGAAGCTCCTCTGGCGTTATGTCGGCATCGTCTCGCGCGAACGCATGGTCACGATCGACCTGCCGCGCTCCATCATCTTCTACACGGTCTTCGCCGCCTTCGTGCTCATGCTCCTGCGCGCCCTGCAGGTGGCCTGGGGCAACTGGCGCCGTGGCTACTCGGTGCTCGAACGCCCCGGCGCGTTCGACGGCATGGGAGAATAACGCGCATGCTGCTCCTCATCGGAACGTTCCTCGGCTTCATGGTGATCGGCGTTCCCGTCGCCATCGCCATGTTCGTGGCCTCGGGCCTCTATCTCCTCGTCTACGGCATCGCGCCCGACATCATCATCGCGCAGCGGATGATCGCCGGCGTCGAGAGCTTCCCGCTCCTCGCCGTGCCCTTCTTCATCCTCGCCGGCAACCTGATGAACATCGCCGGCGTGACCGGACGCATCTACTCCTTCGCCGTCGCGCTCGTCGGCTGGATGAAGGGCGGTCTCGCGCAGGTGAACATCATCGGCTCGGTGATCTTCTCCGGCATGTCCGGCACCGCGCTGGCCGATGCCGCCGGCATCGGCACGATCGAGATCAAGGCCATGAAAGACCACGGCTATCCCGTGGAGGCAGCCGTCGGCGTCACCGCAGCGTCGGCGACGCTCGGGCCGATCTTCCCGCCCTCGCTGCCCTTCGTGATCTACGGCATGATGGCCAACGTCTCGATCGGCGCGCTGTTCATGGCCGGCATCATCCCCGGCGTCGTGATGACGCTCTTGATGATGATCACCGTCGCGATCATGGCCTATCGCAAGGGATGGGGCTCCGACGCGCCCTTCGAGGTCCGCAAGCTCTTTGCCGCCTCGCTCGAGATCGTCGTCGTGCTCGCCGTACCGCTGACGATCTGGCTGCTGACGCTGACCGGCCTGTCGCTCAACCTCTCGGTCGGCATCGCACTCCTCGCCCTCATCGCGGTCGACTGGTACTTCGACTTCTCGGCCGTGATGGCGCTGATGACGCCGGTGATCCTCATCGGCGGCATGACGATGGGCTGGTTCACGCCCACGGAAGCGGCCGTGGCGGCCGTCATCTGGTCGCTCTTCCTCGGCCTCGTGCGCTACCGCTCGATGACCTTCCGGGGTCTCGCCAAGGCGAGCTTCGACACGATCGAGACCACCGCCTCGGTGCTCTTCATCGTCACCGCCGCCTCGGTCTTCGCCTGGCTGCTGACGGTGAGCCAGGCCGCGCAGCTCCTGTCGGACGCCATTCTCGCGGTGACCGACAACCCGTGGGTCTTCCTGCTTCTCGTCAACATCCTCGTCCTCGTGGTCGGCTGCTTCCTCGACACGATCGCCGCGATCACCATCATCGTGCCGATCCTCCTGCCGATCGCGTTGCGGCTCGGCATCGACCCCGTGCATTTCGGTCTCATCATCACGCTCAACCTGATGATCGGGCTTCTTCACCCGCCGCTCGGCATGGTCCTCTTCGTCCTGTCGCGCGTCGCCAAACTGTCGGTGGAGCGAACGACGATGGCCATCCTGCCCTGGCTGGTGCCGCTCTTCATCGCTCTCATCGTCATCACATTCGTGCCCCAGGTGACCCTGTGGCTGCCGACCCAGATGGGACTGATCCGATGACGGGAACCCTCGCGCACGCTGCCACGATCTTCGCGGCCGAAGACCTTCGCGTCGTCGACCGACCGCTCGGGGAGCTCGCCCCCGACCGGGTGCGGATCCGCTTCGGCGCCGGCGGCATCTGCGGCTCGGACATGCACTACTTCCGCCATGGCCGCACCGGCGACTTCGTGGTCAAGGAGCCGCTCGTGCTCGGCCACGAGGTGGCGGGAACGGTGGAAGCGGTGGGCCGCGACGTGACCGGCCTCACGGTCGGGACGCGCGTCGCGGTGAACCCCTCGCGGGCCTGCGGCCATTGTCCGCGCTGCCGCGAGGGGCGCGCCAACCTCTGCGAGAACGTCTTCTTCATGGGCTCTGCCTCGAAGGATCCGCACATGCAGGGCGGGTTCGCCAGCCTCTTCGACGCTGCGCCGGCGCAGTGCGTCCCGGTGCCCGATACGCTGCCGATCGAGGCGGCGGCGCTCGCCGAACCGCTCGCGGTCTGCCTCCATGCGGTGGCCCGCGCCGGCGACCTAGCGGGTCGCTCGGTGGCCATCGTCGGGGCCGGGCCGATCGGCCTTCTGACGCTCCTCTGCGCGCGGCTGTGCGGCGCCGCGGAGACCACGGTGGTGGATGTCGCCGCCGCTCCGCTCGCCTTCGCCACCCGGCTCGGCGCCACCCATGCGATCGATGTGTCCGCTGACCCGGACGCGCTGAAGCGCATCGCGGCGCCGGACGTGGTGTTCGAGGTGTCCGGCACCCCGGCGGGCCTCGCCTCGTCCATCGCGCTCGTGCGCCGAGGCGGCATCGTGGTGCAGGTCGGCAACCTACCAGGCGGCGCGATCCCCGCGCCGATGAACGCCGTCATGGCCAAGGAACTCGACCTTCGCGGCACCTTCCGCTTCGACCGTGAATTTGCGGAAGCCGTGGATCTCATCGTCTCCGGCGCGATCGACGTTCTCGCCATCGTCACTGCTCGCCGCCCGCTTGCCGAAGCGCCGGACGCCTTCCGGCTGGCGCTCGATCGCAGCCAGAGCGTCAAGGTGGTTCTGACGGCGGCGTGATGGGCACGGCGGTGATTGCGGGCTGGTCTTCGGCGGCCTAAAGCTCGCGGCAATGCTTTGCCGGGGAGGATGGGACGATGGACGATCAGGAGCGCGGGATCCGGCAGACGATCATCGATCTCTGCCTGGAGATGAACGCCAACGGGCTCAACCAGGGCACGTCGGGCAACATCTCCTTCCGCCATGGCGAGCGCATGCTCATCACGCCGACCGCGACGCCCTATGAGCAATTGACGCCGGAGATGATCGTCTCGATGCCGCTCGCCGGCGACGGGTCGCACTGGGAGGGCCCGATCGCCCCGTCCGTCGAATGGCGCTTCCACCGCGAGATTTTGCTGCGGCGGCCCGACATGAACGCCGTGGTCCATGCCCACGCGACCTTCTGCACGGTGATTGCCATCACCCGCCGCGCCATTCCGGCCTGCCACTACATGGTGGCGGCCTTCGGCGGCAACGACGTGAAGTGCTCCGGTTATGCCCGCTACGGCACGGCCGAACTCTCGGTCCTGGCGCTCGAAGCGCTGGAGGGTCGCACCGCCTGCCTTCTCGCCAATCACGGCATGATCGCCATGGGCGAGACGCTGGACAAGGCGATGTGGCGCGCCGTTGAATTGGAGACGCTGGCCAAGCAGTATTATTACAGCCTGCAGCTGCCCGGCGGCCCGGCGATCCTGTCCGACGCCGAGATCGACGAGACGCTGCGCGGCTTCGGCAGCTACGGCTTGCTGCCCGATCCGGCCTGAACGACGGCATGCACGACGGTTCGGGAGGCGAGACGGCGATGAGCGTGAACCTGACGGACGGCGCGCGGGCGGTGCTGGCTCTGGCGGACCCTTCGGTGGCCCCGTTCGAGACGGGAACGCCTGCCATGGCGCGCGCCGCCTACGGTGCCGGGCGTCCCGCCGTGCAGGGCGAACGGGTGGAGGTCGGCTCGGTCCGCGACGTCGAGATCGCCACGAGCGCGGGCTCGATTTCCGGCAGGCTCTATCGCGGGATCGGCGCAACAGCCGAAGCCGCGCCCGCGCTCCTCTATCTCCATGGCGGGGGCTGGGTGCTCGGCAACCTCGACTCGCATGACGAGGTCTGCCGGCTTCTGGCCAACGAGGCCGGTGCCGTGGTGCTCTGTCCCGACTATCGCCTCGCTCCCGAACATCGTTTTCCCGCCGCCGTGGAAGACGCCGCCGACACGCTCGCCTGGCTGCGCCGCGAGGCGGTCTCGCTCGGAGTCGACCCTGAGGGGATTGCGGTCGGCGGCGACAGCGCCGGCGGCAATCTCGCGGCAGTGACGGCGCTCGGCAGCCGTGCGGACGGCGGGCCGCCGCTGGTCGCGCAGCTCCTGTTCTATCCCAACACCGACGCCGGACAGGATTTCGGCAGCGTCCGGCGCTTCGCCGAGGGCTACGGGTTGACCGCCGCCACCATGCGCTGGTTCAGGGATCTAACGATCCGCAACGCCGACGACATCGCCGACTGGCGCCTCTCGCCGCTGCGCGCGCCCGATCTCTCCGGTGCCCCGCCGGCCTACGTCGCCATCGCCGAAGCCGACATCCTCTCCGACGAGGGCATTGCCTATGCCGACCGCCTCGCCGCCGCCGGGGTGCCGGTCGCGGTGGAGCACTGGCCGGGCCTCATCCACGGCTTCGTGTCGATGGGCCGCCATATCCCGCAATCGCGCGAGGCCATCCGCAACGCGGCCGCCGCGTGGCGCGGCTTCCGGGCGCGCTGATCCGCGCCGGATCTGCTTCGGCTGCCGGCGCTCAGGCCAGCGGATGGCGCTCGATGCGCGGCAGCGCCTCGCCGTCGGCGCGAAACACGTGGCCGGCGGCGGCATGGACGCGCAGGCGCACGGGGGCATGCGCCGGGGTCGGGTCGTTGCCGTCGACCTGCACCACCACCGTGCCGCCCTCCGCCAGATCGACATAGAGCACGGTGACGTTGCCGAGCCGTTCGGCGACGAGCGTCCGGCCCGCGAGCTCCCCGGAATCGTCCAGCGACAAGTGTTCCGGCCGGATGCCGAATGTCACGGTCTCGCCCGGCTTCACGCTCGCGCCCTCGACGGGAACGTCGAGTTCGACGCCGCCGGCCACCGCCAGCCGGATGCCGGAGCGCTCATTCGAGACGACGCGCGCCGACAGGGTGTTCATCTTCGGCGAGCCGATGAAGCCGGCGACGAAGAGGTTTTTCGGGTGGTGGTAGAGATCGAGCGGGCTGCCGACCTGCTCGATGCGGCCGGCGCTGAGGACGACGATCTTGTCGGCCATGGTCATCGCCTCGGTCTGGTCGTGCGTGACGTAGATCATCGTCGCCGCCAGCCGTTCGTGCAGGCGCATGAGTTCGAGCCGCATCTGCACGCGCAGCGCCGCGTCGAGGTTGGACAGCGGCTCGTCGAACAGGAAGATCTTGGGATCGCGCACGATGGCGCGGCCGATGGCGACGCGCTGGCGCTGGCCGCCCGACAGCTCGCGCGGGCGGCGTTCCAGAAGCGCGCCAAGCTGCAGCACCTCGCCCGCCGCGCGTACCTTGGCCTCGCGCTCGGTACGGCTGAGGCCCGCGAGCTTCAGCGCGAAGGCCATGTTCTCGGCCACCGTCATGTGCGGATAGAGGGCGTAGGACTGGAACACCATCGCCAAACCCCGGTCGGCCGGGCCGATCTCGTTGACGCGCGCGCCGTCGATGCGGATCTCGCCGCCCGTGATGCCCTCCAGCCCGGCGATCATCCGCAGCAGCGTGGACTTGCCGCATCCGGACGGCCCCACGAACACCACGAATTCACGGTCGGCGACCTCGAGATCGACGCCCTTTATGGCCTCGAAGGAGCCGTAGCGCTTGCGGACGTCGTGGAGCGTGAGGGTGGACATGGCTGGGGTTCCCGATCCTGGATCTTCGTGAAGGGCCGTCAGTTGGCTTCGAGCACGAGGCTCGCCGCGCCGACGAGGCCGGCATGGCGGCCGAGCCCGGCCGCGACAACCGGCACGTCGCGATAGGCGGGCATCGCGCGCTCGGTGATCGTGCGGGCGATGTCAGCTGCCATCAGGTCGAGCGCCACCGAGAGCCCGCCGCCGACGACGATCGCTTCGGGCGAATAGAGGTGGAGGAGATTGGTGAAGCCGATGCCGAGCCAGCGGGCTTCCTCCGCCAGCAGTGCCAGCGCTTGGCGATCACCCTCGCGCGCCGCGTCCGCCACGTGGCGCGCGGTGACCGCGCCGTCTGCCGAGAGTGCCCGCAGGCGCGATCCGTCGCCGGGGCTGGTTGCCTTGGTGGCGCTCCAGCCGAGCGCCGAGCCGGACGCCACCGCCTCGAAGCAGCCGACCGCGCCGCAGAAGCAGCGCCCGCCGCTCTCGGTGATCGTCATGTGGCCGATCTCGGCCGCCAACCCCCGGCGCCCGTGCAGGATGCGCCCGTCGGCCACCACGCCGCCGCCGATGCCGGTGGAGACGGTGACGAAGACGATCGACGCCAAGCCCCGGCCGGCGCCGTAGCGCCATTCGCCGAGCGCCGCGGCGTTGGCGTCGTTCTCCAAACGAACGGGCAGGCCGAGACGATCACGCAGGATCGCAGCCAGCGGCACGTCGTGCCAGCCGCGCAGCGTCGGCGGCGCGATGGAGATGCCGGCGATGGGGTCGAGCGGCCCGGGCGCGCCGATGCCGAGGCCGAGGATTTCGAGGTCGGGAACGCGCGATCGCGCATCGGCGAGGAGAGCGACGATCTGGTCGATCACGCGTTCCGGCCCGGCCATCGCATCGGTCGGCGTCCCCGCTTCCGTAAGGATGCGCCCGCCCGGCGCCACCGCGGCCGCACGCAGTTCCGTGCCGCCGAGATCGACCGCGAGGGCGAGCGGCTCGGGCATCAGGCGGCGATCTTCAAGTCATGCAGCCAGCGCATGCGGTCGGCGAGATCGGGGTCGCCGAAGGCCAGCGAGCCCAGCACCACGGTCTCGGCTCCGGCTCCGCGAAGGCGCGGCACGGTCTCCTGCCGGATACCGCCATCGGCGGCGAGCACGATGTCACCCTCACGCCCATGACGGCGCAGGATCGCGCGGGCTTCTTCCAGACGCGGGCAGGCCGTGTCCGACAGGCCCTGCCCCTTCACGCCGATCGCGGTGCCGAGAAGGGTAACGAAGGACACCTCGCCGACGAAGGGCTCGATGGCGGCGACCGGCGTTTCCAGCCGCAGCACGACACCGCCGGCGACGCCCATCCTGGCCACCGCGCGCAACGCCCGCAGCCCGGCCTCGCCATTTTCGGCGTGGACGCTGATCAGATGCGCCCCGGCCTCGGCGAACTGCATCGCCTGCGCCTCCACGATGTCGGCCTCGACCATCAGGTGCACATGCAGCGGGCGGTCGGTCAGCTTGGCGATGCGGGCCACCTGATCGGGGAAGAAGAGGAAAGTCGGCGCGAAGCGACCATCGGCGACGTCGATATGGTAGAGATCGACATGGTCGTGCGTGCGCTTGAGGTCGGCCTCGAGATTGGCGAGGTCGGCCGACCAGAGCGAGAATTCGCCGAGAAGGCGGTCGCGCGGCAGCGAGGCGAGCGAGAAACGGTCGGTCATCGGGGGATCCCTTCGGACGGGGCGAGCGGCAGCGCCGCGAGAAAACTGGAAATGGCGTACCGCACGGCGGCCTGATGCACGCCCTTGTCCGCGGCCTTCGCCGGCACTTCAATGAGGCGGGCGTCGGGGATGAGGTCGGCGAGTTCGCGCGCCAGCGCCAGCGGATGCACGTCGTCCTCGCCATTGCCGACGACGAGCACGGGGAGCCTCAGCGCCGCGATCTCGGCTCGCGAGACGCCGGGTCCATCGGAGGCGACGTCATCCAACAGATCGGCTGTCGAGGCGAGGTCGGGCCGGTCGAAGAAGCCGGTGAGCGAGGCGTGATTGTCGGGCGAGAGTTCGGCCAACCGCCGGGCTTGCGCGGAATCCACGAAGGCCGCACGCGCCGCCGCCGGGTCGCCGGGATGCCGTCGCATCGCCGCCGCCGCCGCCGCATAGGGGCGCATGTTGGCCGGCGCGGCCTCCGCTGCCCAAGCGGGGCGCACGAGAACGAGCGCCGAGACAAGGTCCGGCCGCGTCACCGCCAGCCGCAGCGCGATCGCCGCACCCATCGACACGCCGCCGGCCACGAAGCGCTGCAGGCCCACGGCCTCGGCCGCAGCCACCGCATCCTCCGCGAACATCGCGATCGAGAAGGGCCGCGTCGCGCCCGGCTCGGATTGGCCCTGCGCCCGGCATTCCAGCGTCAGCCGGCGCCAGCCGGCTTCATCCGGGAAATTGCCTTCGGCCTGCGTGGCATCGCCGCCGAGGCCGTGCTGGAAGAGCGCACTACGCCCCTCGCCTGCTTCCACCAGCCGCAGCCGCGCGCCGCCTCGCGTGATCCAACGCTCGTTCATGGCAGCGCGCCGCGCAGGAACGCCGCGACGTCGGCGGCGTCTTCGGCGGCCAGCCCGTGGGTGACGAGCGGGCCGTCGAACCCGGCGGCGCGAAGCCGGCGGAGGAAGTCGGGAAAGTCGACGACGCCCTGGCCCGCGGTGGCGAAGCGCCCGTCGGGGTAGCGGTCCTTGGCGTGGGCCATGGCGATGAGCGGTGCTGCCTCGTCCACCGAGCGCGCGACGATCTGCCGGGCCTCGTCCGGGCTCCCGGCCTCGAAGAGGTTGGCGGGGTCGAGCACGACGCGAAGGCGCGGCGAGCCCATCTCGGCGGCGAGGCGCGCGGCATCGGCGGTCGAGGTCACGATATTGGCCTGTTCGGGCTCGATGCCGAGATCGATGCCGTGGCGCTCCGCCAGATCCAGCGCCGTGGCCATCTCGGCGGCCATGTCGGCCCAGGCCGAGGGGTCGGCATTCGCAGGATGATGGGCCCACTGGTCGGTCGGGTGCCGGGTGCCGGTGCAGAGCGTCACCAGCGGGATG
Organism: Aureimonas sp. AU12; assembly: GCF_001463705.1. GTDB lineage: Bacteria > Pseudomonadota > Alphaproteobacteria > Rhizobiales > Rhizobiaceae > Aureimonas. Next base: position 19,625 of record NZ_BBWH01000005.1, read on the forward strand.
GCGAGCGCCTGCGCCGTCTCGATGATCACAGTGAGACGGCGCAGGCCGTCACTGCGAACCACGGGGTCGGTGTGCGCCATGTTGTAGGTGCCCGACAACGCCGCGAGGGAGACGCCGCTCGATGCCGACGCCGCGCAGATGGCCGCGATCGCCTCCGGCGGCACCTCGTCGGGCATCGAGGCGAGGCCGGCGCAGGCGAGGTTGAACTGCGTGGTCTCGTAGCCGGTTGCCGCCACCGCCGTGAGGACGGACGCCGGGTCGGTGCCGGGAAAGGTCTTGGCGAAGATGCCGAGCCGCATCACACCGCTCCCGTCACGGAGGCGAGTTCGACGCGCGCGCCGGTCTCGACCGAACGAGCGATGGCGACCATGGCGCGGATCGAGGCCACGCCGTCCGCGGCATCAGCCCCTCGCATCGGCGCACCGTCGAGGATCGTGTCGGCGAAGCCTTCGAGCTGGCGACGGAAGAAGTGCCCGTCGGCGCCGAGCGGCTTGTGCGTCGTCGCGGTCTTCTCATGGAAGATCTCGACCTCGGAGGCGCGGAAGTACCAAGGGTTGAAGGTCTTGGCGAGCACCGAGCCGTTCTCGCCGTAGAGCTGGAAGCCCTCGAACCAGTCCATTCGCACGGCCACCGTCAGGTCGAGATGGCCGAGTGCACCGGAGGCGAATTCCGTCTCGACGAACCAGCAATAGGCGCCGAACTTCTCGCGCAGCCGTGCGCGCACGGCGACGATCTCGCCGCAGAGGAAGCGCGCGGTATCGACGAGATGCGAGCCGTGCGCCAGCATAAAATACTGCCGGAGGTCCGCCTTCGGATTGCCGCCGGGCTTCCGCGCCAGCTTCGAGGTGACGGGCAGCGGTTGCACGGCGTCGGTGTTGGTGTAGCGGTGGGTCGAGTCGCAATACCAGGCCTTCAGCGCCAGCACCTCGCCCATCTCGTCCCGCACGAAGTCGCGCGCCGCCTCCAGCGCCGGGTCGAAGCGCTTCATGTGCCCGACCTGGTACGTGCGCCCCGAACGGGCGACGGTGGCCGCCAGCGCCTCGCCCTCGGCCACCGAGACGCCGACCGGCTTCTCGCAGAGCACGTGCTTGCCGGCCTCCAGCGCCTTCAGCGTCATTGGCACGTGATAGGCATCCGACGTCGCGACGATCACCGCGTCGAGCGCGGGGTCGGCGAGCATCGCGTCGTAATCGGCGTAGCTTTTGGTTGGCTCGTAGGTCGCGGCCATGCGCGCCAGAAGATCGGGCGCGGCATCGCAGATGGCGTAGAGGTCGGCGTTGCGCGCCTTCACGCAGGATTCCAGATGCGCGAACTGAGCGATGGGCCCGCATCCGAGCACGCCGACGCGCAGCCGGCGATCGTCCTTCTTCAGCATCGAACTCGTCCTCAGGCGCCGTAGCGCCGCATGGTTTCGCGGTTGGTCGTCACGGCAGCAGTGGGATCGGCGGCGGCCTCGGCCGACTCCTCCTCCAGCACCAGCCAGCCGTTGAAATGCGGCGCCGAGCGCACGATCTCGATCACCGCCCCGGTGTCGCAGGCGCCCTTCCCCAGCATCGCCCAGGTGCCGGTCGCGTCGACATCCTTGAGATGCAGGTAGCGGATGCGCTCCTTGTGGGTGCGCAGCGTGTCGAGGATGTCGGCGTGGCCGCGCAGGATGTGACCGGTGTCGGGCACCCAGCCGACGAGCACGGGATCGAGCAGCGCGAAGAGCGTGTCGTAGTCGCCGCGATCAAAGAGCAGCGTGTCATGATGCGAGCTCGGATGGACGGCGACCTGGACACCCGCCGTGCGGCCCAGCGCGCCGGCGCGGTTGTAGACCTCGGCGGCGACGCGAAACTTGTCCTCGCGCGGGCCGTCCGACATCACCGTCGCCGAGCCCATCGAGACGAGCGCGCCGGGAAAGCGTCCGGCGAAATCGAGCCAGCGCTTCACCGCCTCCAGGTCGTTCTCCACCTCGTCGGCCTCGGTGAAGCCGCTCTTCGAACCCATCGCGAAGGAGACGAGTTCGAGGCCGTGATCGCTAAGCGAGCGGCCGAATTCGCCCGGCTTGCCGGCATAGTGGCCGATCATCGTGTCGGTGATCTCGATGCCGGCGTAGCCGGCCCCGGCAATGGCTTCGAGAAGGTCGTCGGGGCCGCCGCGGAAGTCGTCGCCCAGCATTTCCCAGGTGAAGGTCTGGCATCCGACCTTGAGGTCCGTCGTGGTCATGTCGGTCATTCCTTGACGCCGCCCTGCGTCAGCCCCTCGATGATGTGGCGCTGGAACACAAGGACGAGAGCGATGAGCGGTACGGTGACGACAACGGACGCGGCCGCGATGTCGCCCCAGGGCACGTAGTAGAGGTTGGTGAAGTTGGCGATGCCGACCGGGATCGTCTGGTGCTCGATGGTGGAGGTGAAGGCGAGCGCGAACATGAACTCGTTCCACGCCGCGATGAAGGCCAGAAGCCCGGTGGTGACGAGGCTCGGCAGCGACATCGGCAGGATAATGCGGAACAGGAGGCCCAGCGTCGAGACGCCGTCCATGCGCGCGGCCTCGTCGATCTCGCGCGGCAGGGTCTCGAAATAACCGAAGAGCACCCAGGTCACGAGCGGCAGGCCGAGCGCCACGTAGGTGATGACGAGGCCGGCGAACGTGTCGAGGAGGCCAAGGTTGGCGGCCACGAGATAGAGCGGGCCGACGAGCGCGATCTGCGGGAACATCGAGATCGACAGGATCAGTCCGAGAACCCCGAACCGGCCCTTCACGTCGAGCCGCGACAGGGCGAAGGCCGCGAGCGCCCCAATGAAGAGGCAGACGATCGTGGTGAGGCCGGCGACGATCACCGAATTGATCACGTAGTCCTGAAACTGCTTCTCGACGAAGATGTTGCGGTAGTGCTCCCACGTGAACGGATCGGGGAAGAAGGTCGGCGTCCCCGCCGTCAGCTCGCGGTCGAGCTGGAACGAGGTTGAGAGTTGCCAGACGAAGGGCCCGCCCGACCAGAGAAGGATGAGCGCCCCGCCGAGATAGAGGACGAAGCTGTGCAGGAACGGCCGGGTCTCGTTCATCCCGCCCTCCGCATTTGGCGCACCACGAAGATACCGAAGCCGACGGCGATGATCGCCTCGGTGACGAACATCGCCGTCGAGATGGTCGAGCCGTAGCCGAACTGCAGGGTCGAGAAGAGGATCTTGTAGGAAAGCGTCGAGAGCGTCTCGGTGGAATCGGCGGGGCCGCCGCCGGTCAGCACGTAGACGAGGTCGAAGACGCGGAAGGCATCGAGCGCGCGGAACAGGCCGGCGATGAGGAGCGTCGGCCAGAGCAGCGGCAGACGCACGTTCCAGAAGCTCGCCCAGCTCTTGGCGCCGTCCATGCGCGCCGCCTCGATCAGCGATTTGGGAATGGTGTGGAGGCCGGCGAGCAGCAGGAGCGCCATGAAGGGCGTCGTCTTCCAGACGTCGGCGAAGATGATGGTGCCGAGCGCGTTGTCGACGGAGCCGTACCAGTTGACGTTGGCGTCGATGAAGCCGGCCTGCAGCAGCAGGTAGTTGACGAGACCGTGCTGCCCGTCGAAGAGCCAGCCGAACATCTTCGAGGTCACCACCGTCGGCATCGCCCAGGGCACGAGCATCGCCGCGCGCACGATGGCGCGGCCGCGAAACGGCTCGTAGAGGAGCAGCGCCATGGCAAGGCCCAGCACCGTCTCGGCCAGCGTCGAGACGAGCGTGAAGGTCAGCGTGTGCCACCAGGCGTTCCAGAACAGCGTGTCGTTCCAGAGCAGCACATAGTTCGCGAGTCCGACGAAGTCGTTCTCCTGCGTCACCAGCGAGGTGTTGGTCAGCGACAGCCAGAGCCCGTTGAGAATGGGATAGACCGAGACGGCGCCAAGCGAGACGAAGGCGGGCAGCAGCAGCAGCCAGGGCGACATCTGCCGCCGGGCGAACAGTCCGGCCCCCTTTCGGGGACCGGACATCAGGGCCGCGTCGGCGAAGGCGGCAGCCATCAGGCGACGATGGTGGTGATGCGCTGGGCGGCGGCGTCGAGCTCCTTCTGGATGTCGCCCGAAACGAGCGCGCGGGAGACGCCGGACTGCACGGCGAGTGTCACCTGCGCGTATTTCGCGGTGACCGGGCGCGGCGTCGCGCCGGTGAAGACGGGCTTCAGCGTCTGCATGAACGGCTGCTCCGCGCCGAGCTTGGCGCTGTCGAACACGGCCGGGCGGGTCGGCGCGAGGCCGAGCTGCAGTGCCGTGTGAAGCTGCGTGTCGGGCGAGGCCATCCAGGTCAGGAAGTCGACCGCCGCCTCGCGGTTCTTGGTGTTGGCGTTGATGCCGTACTGGTAGCCGCCGAGGCAGGCCGCGCTCTTGCCACCGGCAAAGTGCGGGAGTGGTGCGACACCGACCTTGTCCACCACCGATGAGCCGCTCGGATCCTGCGCGATCGGGTAGACGTAGGACCAGTTGCGCAGGAACGCCGCGCGGCCGCCGGTGAAGGGCAGACGCGAGGGCTCCTCGTCCCACGAAAGGACGTCGGAGGGCGAGATCTTCGTCTTGTTGATCGTGTCGTGGAGGAACTGGACGGCCTGCACCGCCTTGTCGCTGTTGATCGCCGCAGACTTGCCGTCGGCCCCGAGAATCGACCCGCCGTTCGAAGCGATGGCTTCGACCACGTCGCAGACCAGGACCTCGGCCTGCTTGCCCTGCCAGAGATAGCCGAAATCGACCTTGCCGGACTTCTGCATCTCGGCAGCGATCCCGGCCATCTCGTCCCAGGTCTCCGGCACCTTGGCGCCGGCCGCCTCGAGCAGATCCTTGCGGTAGTAGAGCATGCCGCTGTCGACGAACCAGGGCAGCGCGGTCAGCTTGCCCTCGTAGGTGCAGGCCTCGATCAGGCCGGGGAAGAAGTTCGAGCGCTCCGCCGCCGGGAAGTATTCGTCGAGCGGCAGGGCCCAGCCGGCGCCGGCGAACTCGGCGATCCAGACGACGTCCTGCGTGAACACGTCGGGCGTGCCGGAGCGGCGGGCCAGCTGCTGCACCAGCGCCTGATGCACCTCGGTCGATGAGGACGGCGGCGGCAGCTCAATGTATTTGACCTGAACCTTCGACTGGGACTGATTGTACATGTCGACGATCTCCGCGATCGTCTGCTTGCCGAAGAACCGGGCGCTGGCGAAGGTGATCTCGGTGCGCGATTGCGCCCGCGCCACACTCGGGAAACCCGCCATCATCGCGCCGCCGGACAGGCCGCCGAAGACCGCCGCGCCGGCCATCAGGCCCGCACCCTGCAGGAAGCGGCGGCGGTCGGTCGGGGCGTTGACGGCGGACGCAGCCGCAGGCGCCGCCTCGCAGGCGGGCGTTGCGGCGTCGTGACGCGTCGGCGCGCCGACAGGCATGTCGGTTTCAAACTTGGACATCGTTCTCTCCCAGTGCCCGGCGGCTCGTTGTCCGCGGATCGCTTTTGATTGTCCTGCAGTCTGCGCTGATCTCGCTGGCAGTCAAGCAGAATCACGCACAAAAGCGCACGATACTCGCAAACACGGCTTGAGAAATGCCGCATGCTGGCGCATCAACGACGGGAGCCGTCCCGGGAATTCGAGAAGACGGCGAATGGAGGATGGGATGAAACCCTTGCGGATCGGCGTCGTCGGCTGCGGCAACATCGCGATGACCTACATGCGCAATGCCGCGCTGTTTCCCGGCGTTCGCCTTGCGGCCTGCGCCGATCTCTCGCCCGAGATGGCGGCGCTGCGCTCGCGCGAATACAGCGTGCCTGCGATGGGCGTGGACGAACTGATCGCCTCGCCCGACATCGATCTCGTCCTCAACCTGACGATCCCGACCGCGCATTTCGACGTCTCGATGCGCGCGCTCGCCAGCGGCAAGCATGTCTTCACCGAGAAGCCGCTCGGCGTCACCGCCGCGGAGGGCCGGCGCATCGTCGCGGAAGCGGGGGCGCGCGGCCTCCTCGTCGGCTCGGCGCCCGACACGTTCCTCGGCGCGGCCGGTCGGCTCGCCCGCCGACTAATGGACGAGGGCGCGATCGGCACCCCCGTCACCGGCACCGCCTTCATGATGGGGCGCGGCATGGAGCACTGGCACCCCAATCCGCAATTCTACTACCAGCCGGGCGGCGGGCCGGTGCTCGACATGGGGCCGTATTACATCACGATGCTCGTCAGCCTGCTCGGGCCGGTGGCGCGGGTCTCGGCGGTCTCCCGCAAGGGGCAGAAGGAGCGCACGATCACCGCCGAGGGCCCGTTCCAGGGCACGAGTTTCGCGGTGGGAACGCCGACGACCGTGATGGCGCTGCTGGAATTCCAGTCGGGCGCGGCGGTGACGCTGTTGATGAGCTGGGACGTCTTCGCTCACGGCAACCATCCGATCGAACTGCATGGCACGGAGGGCTCTCTGCGCCTGCCCGACCCCGACACGTTCGGCGGCACAGTGGCGCTCAATGCCCGCGGCACGGGCTGGGACGAGCGCTCGACGGCGGGCAGCCTCCACGGCGCAATCAACTGGCCCTTCGCCGCGCCCGACCGCGCCAACTACCGGATGCTCGGCGTCGCCGATCTCGCCGAGGCGCTGCGCACGGGGCGCAAACCCCGCGCCTCGGGCGATCTCGCATTGCACGTGCTGGAGATCATGGAATCGGTACTGACGGCCGGCGAGACCGGAACGCCCGTGGACATAGCGCCCGCCGGCGACGTGCGCCCGGCCGCGCTCGGTGAAGCCGAGGCGGCGGCCCTCCAGGCGGGTTGAAACCATCGCTGCGGATGGTCAGCACACCGTGATCTGCACGTCGGCCGCGTCGAGCGCCTCGCGCAGCACGCCGTCGGGCTCGGCGTCGGTCACCAGATGCTGGATCCGGTCGAGCGGCGCAATGCGGGCAAAGGCTTCCGCGTCGAACTTCGAGCTGTCGATGAGGAGCACCGTGCGGTCGGCGATGTCGATCATCGCCGCCGTTCCCACCGCCTCCTCCAGCCGGCCGACCGAAGGCCCGGCGGCCGAGAGCGCGGCCGCACCGATCACCGCCGTATCGGCGCGGATGCCGGCGACGCTCGGGAAGCCGATCGCGCCGATCGTCACCTGCGACACCGACCAGTAGGCCCCGCCGAGAATCTGCAGCGCCCGCACGCTGGCATCCGACACGACGGGGGGAATGCGCATGTTGTTGGTCACCAGCGTCAGATCGCGGTGCCCGCCGAGCTCGCCGGCAAAGTAGCATGTGGTCGAGCCGCCGTTGAGGATCAGCGTCTCGCCGTCGCGCACCAGCCGCGCCCCGGCCCGCGCGATGCGCAGCTTGGCATCGGAATGCTCGTCCATGCGCTGGCCGAGCGTCGTGTCGACGCGCACCATCCGGTCGTTGCGCACGGCGCCGCCATGGGTGCGCACCAGCAGCTCGCGCTCTTCGAGAACGTCGAGATCCCGGCGGATCGTGTCGCGCGAGACGTCGAACAGCGCGACGAGTTCGGCGACCGTCACCTGCCCGCGCTCGTTGAGAAGGTGGATGAGGCGGTTCTGGCGCATGGCCGGAAGCGCGGCGGTCCGCTCGCTCGTCTCGCGTCTCGTCTCGCCGTCGTCCATGTCGCTGTCGTCCCGTGGCTCGCCCCGTCGCCAGCCGCTGGCCACCCGCTTAAGATGCAAAGCGTCCCGCGACAAGCCGCCCTTCGTTCAGAAGGGCCTGGCTTCGCGCATCTTCGCGATCGCCTCGGCCATGAGGGCGAGGTCGCGGCGCGAGTCCGCAAGGTCCGTCGCGGGCGTGGTGCCGTCCTGGATGTGGCGATGGAAGACCCGCAGCTCGTTGGAGAAGGCATCCGAGTAGATCGGCGCCAGCGTGCGCGTTACCGGCCCGTCCGGTCCCGCCTCCGTCACTTCCAGTCGCGTCGGCAGCGAGCGAATGTAGGGCGTGTCGTAGATGATGCGCACGCGCTTCGTGTTGGAGCGCACCTCGATCATCGCGTCGAAGAGGCCGAGATCGTCGACCACGGCGTCGTAATTGCAGACGAAATGGCCGTAGTCGAACATGACCGTGGTGTTGGCGCCGCCATTGGTGCGATGGGCGGAGACGACCCCTTTGGGATCACCGAGCAGTCCGCGCATCGCCGAGATGTGGTGCGACGACAGGGCCGTGAGCCCGCGATAGGCGCGCACGAGATCGGCCGGCGCATCCTGCCCCACCACTTCGCGGATCAGCGCCTCGCGGTCGGCGGCCCCACGCTTCAGCAAGTCGGGGTCGATGTCGGTGGGGTACAGGACGGCCTGGCTCTTCTGCAGGAAATGCCGCCCTTCGGAGATCAGGTCGTAGATCCGCGCATGGGTGATCTCCTCGAAGGCCGGCAGCGCCTTCAGGCCCTCGGTGTAGGCGGTGGCGTAGCGGCGCATGTAGCCGACGAAGATCGTCTTCTCGTAGCCCTGCGTCAGCGCCAGAAGCTCGTCGACCTCGCGCACGGTGAGGCAGGCAGGCTTTTCCAAAAGGATGTGCTTCTTGGCCTCCACCGCCAGTTTAACGAAGCGCTGGTGGGTATCGTCCGACGAGAGCACGAAGACGACGTCGATGTCCGGCGAGGCGATGAGCGCCTCGGCCGACGCGAAGGCGACGGCGCCCGGGTTCTCGCCGGCCGCCAGATCGAGAAGGCTCCTGGAGACGTCGAAGAGCCCGGCGACGCGCCAGAGATCGCGCTGGTCGCGCAGCACCGGCAGGTGGATGGACTGGGCGACTTCGCCGAGGCCGATGAGGCCGACGCGCAGGATGGGCAAGGTTCGAACTCCTCGAAATGCGAAAGGATGGGCGTCAGCGCGTGCCGGTGACGAGCGCCACGAGATCGTTGCCGCTGACCTCGGCGGCGCGCACGCTGGCCGCCATGCGACCGGCCCGCATCACCCAGACCTGATCGGCGAGGCGGCGCACCTGATCGAAATTGTGGCTGACGAGAACGACGCTGACATGCTCGGCCTTCAGCCGGCGGATGAGCGTCTCGACATTGCCCGTCTCCTGCACGCCGAGGGCCGCGGTCGGCTCGTCCATGACGACGAGCTTGGCCCCCGCCCCGACCGCGCGGCAGATCGAGATCGCCTGCCGCTGGCCGCCCGACAGCCGGCGCACGCGCTGGTCCACCGAGGGCACGTTGATCGACAGATGCGAGAGCATGCGCGCCGCCTCGCGCCGCATGGCGCGCCGGTCGAGAAAGCGGAACGGACCCACCCGCCGGACGATCTCGCGGTTGAGGAAGAGGTTCTGCGCCACCGTGAGTTCGTCCACCAGCGCGAGGTTCTGGTGCACCGTCTCGATGCCGGCCTTGCGGGCGCCGTCGGGGTCGGCATAGGGCTTGTCGCGCCCATTGAAGCGGATCGCGCCCTCGTCGGGCTGGTGGACGCCGACGAGGCAGCGGACCAGCGTCGACTTGCCCGCTCCGTTGTCGCCGATCAGTGCCGTGACCTCGCCGGGCCGGGCGAAGAACGACACGTCGTGGAGTGCGCGTACGGCGCCGAAGGTCTTGCCGAGCCCTTGGCAGGAGAGGACGGCGTCGCCGGGGATCGCATGGGGAACCGCCGTCATCGCTGATACCGCATCACGAGGGCCGCGAGCACGACGATTATGCCGACCGCCAGCGGTTGATAGAAGGGAGAGACGCCGAGCAGCGTCAGCCCGTTGACGAGGCAGGTGAGCATCAGCGCGCCGAGCACCGGGCCGAGAATGCTGCCGCGCCCGCCGAAGAGCGAAACGCCGCCGAGCACCACGGCGGCGACCGAGTTCAAAAGCAGGTTGGTGTTGATCGTCGGCTCGGCCGAGCCGATGCGGGCGACGAGCAGGATCGCCGCGATGCCGGCGCAGACGCCCGAGATCGTGTAGGCGGCGACGCGGACCGCATCGGTGCGGATGCCGAGCGAACGGGCGGCTTCCTGCTGGCCGCCGGTGGCGAGAAGATGGACGCCGAAGCGCGTGTGATAGAGCGCGACATGGGCCAGACCCGCCACCGCGAAGGCGACGAGGACGGGATAGCCGAACGGCCCGACCGAGCCCGAGGCGAGGCGCAGAAGAAAGATCGAACCGACCGTCGTCGGCACGCCGCCCGAAAGGATCAGGCCGAGGCCGGTGATCGCCGAGAGCGAGCCCAGCGTCACCACGAAATCGGGGATCTTGCCGCGGGTGATCAGCATTCCGTTGCAGAAGCCGACGAAGCTGGTGACGACGAGCGCGGCGAGGCACGAGAAGAAGATCGGCATCCCGGCGGCATCGAGCAGCCCGAGCACGATTGAGCCCAGCATGATCGTCGCAGCGAGCGACAGGTCGATGCCGGCGGTGGCGACCACGAAGGTCTGGCCGACCGAGATGACGATGAGGATGGCGGCGGCCAGCAGCACGGCCTGGAAGTTGGCGAGCGTCAGGAAGACCGGCGAGGCGAGGCCGAAGACGATGACGAGCGCGATCAGCCCGACGGCCGAGGCCCAGTCGGCCCAGAAGGCGGGATCGAGGAGACGCGCCGCCCCCGAGGGGCGACGCTCCTTCCCGGCCAGCGAGGCGGGCACGGTTCCGCTCATTTCGCGAGGAGATCGCGGAACGGATCGGGATAGTCGCCGCCCGGCCGCGGGAAGTTGTCGAGCGAGGCCTTGGCATTGGCCTTGTTGACCACGAGCACCGGCGCGTCGACCTTGGCCGGCAGCGTCTTGCCGGCAATGGCGGCGGCGCAGGCCTCGACGCCCATCGCGCCGACGACGTAGGGGTACTGCGCGACGGTGGCGGCCATACCGCCCTCCGCCACCGACTTCATCGCGTCGACGATGCCGTCGAGCCCGATGACCTTCACCTCGGTCTTGCCGGCCCCCGCCACCGCACGCTGCACGCCGAGCGCCATGATGTCGTTGGCGGCGAAGAAGCCGGCGACATCGGGATGGGCCTGGAGAATGTCGGTCGCGGCGGTGAAGGCCTTTTCGCGGTCCCAGTCGGCGCTGACCAGCGTCGCCACTTCGAGCTTGCCGTCGGTCGCTTCCTTGAAGCCCTGGATGCGGGCGTTGGAGCCGAGATCGCCGACGATGCCGGCGATGAGCGCGACCTTCGACCGGGCCGGCACGAGCTTCAGCATCTCTTCGCCCGCGAGGCGCCCGGCGGCGACATTGTCGGTGCCGATATAGGTGGACACGGCGAAGCCCGCCGCCTTCGCCTGCTCGCCGTCGATCTGGCTGTCGATGTTGACGATCGGCTTGTTCTTCTGCGCCACCGGCACGAGCGCCCGCACGAGATTGGTGGTCGAGATCGGGTTCAGCAGGTAGCAGCCGTAATCCTGCAGGGCCATCGCGGAGAGCCGGTCGGCCTGTCCGCTCTGATCGCCCATGTTCTGTGCCGCCTGCACGGTGACGGGCACAACGAGCGCCTTCGCGGTCTCGTCGATGCCGCGCTGCATGTATTGGAAGAAGGGGTTGTCGAGCCCCTTGATCACGGCGGCGACGCCCTTGGCGTCCTGTGCTGCGGCCGGCATCGCGGCCGTCAGGGCGATCAGGCCCGCACCCAGCAGGCTCCCTACGCTTGCGCGCATCATGCGTTCCTCCCTCGGATGGCCTCCCGCATGGATCTTCGTCCGCTGGGAGCCCTGGCTGCGATTGATCGCGCTGGCGGCTGCGGGTTCGCCCGTCTTCTGCCGTCCAGATGACTAGTGGTGCGACCATATGCGCAGGCCGTCAAGCGATCGATGCGATTTCATGCGCTTTTCTGCATCACCACGCATGCGAGCCGCTGGCTTTACGTCGAAAGGTCGAAATGCTCGCCGGGTCGCATCGGATGAAAGTGATCGGACGCCAGACCGGCCGCGCGCAGGGCCTCGGCGAGGTCGGCGACAGGCTGGTCGAGCCCCTCGTCGGAGAGGTTGAACGTACCCCAGTGAAAACCGAAAGCCCGCGCCGCACCAATATCCTCGAGAATGCGCACGGCGTCGGCGGGCGAGACGTGCTGATCTCCCATGAACCAGCGCGGCTCGTAGGCGCCCATCGGCAGGATGGCGATGTCGGGAGTGCCATGGCGCTCGCGCAGGGCGCGGAAGATCCGTCCATCGCCATAGCTGGTGTCGCCGCTGTGGTAGATCGTGGTTCCCGCGCCGCTGACGAAGAACCCGCTCCAGAGCGCCATCCGCCGGTCGCGCAACGCCCGGGCCGACCAGTGGTTGGCGGGCGTGAAGCTCGCTTCGACACCGGCCCCGAGGATGACCGTGTCGCCCCAGTCGCCGGTCTCCACCGCGACGCCGGGAATGGCGCGGCGCAGGAGCGTGTCGTTGCCGAGCGGCGTGACGATGCGCGGCCCGTCGCGTTCGTGAAGCCGCGCAAGTGTCCCCAGATCCATGTGATCGTAGTGATTGTGGGTGAGAAGCACCGCGTCGATCGGCGGCAGGTCCTCGAAGCGAATGCCGGGCGCGTCGATCCGGCGCGGACCGACGCGGCGAAACGGGCTGACGCGCTCGGACCAGACGGGATCGAACAGAAGGTTCAGCCCCGCCATCTGCAGCAGCATCGAGGCATGGCCGACGAAGGCGAGACGCGGCGCCTGCGAGCGCCCGGGCGGGCGATCCGTCGGAAGCGCCGCGCGGGACGCCGGCCAGAGTGAGCGGTTGCCGGCGAGGCGCCAGCGAAGAATCGAGCGAAACGACTTGTCGGGCGCCTGTCCATAATTTGAGAAGCGCAGACCGTCGAAATGATCCGTCGCCGGGCCGTCGTAATAGGGGTTCTTCATTGCGGGGGTCCTTCCGGGCGCAACCGGTCGGCCTTCAGATAGGAATGCGGCGGGCTCCGGCGAACCCGGCCAGTCGCCTCATCGCTCGACGGCGATCAATCGTCGTCCGCTGCATCGCCGGCGAGGCGACCCCGGCGCCAGTAGGCGACCACGAGATGCTGGCTCTTCTTCAGGCCCACCGCCTTCCGGCAATGACGCCGGATCGCCTTGAACGCCTCGAACTCGGCGGCCGCCCAGACGAAGACCTCGCCCTCTTCCGGCCAGGCGACGCGCTCGGCCGCCTCGGCCAGAAGCGTGGTCGTACCCGCCGGACGCTCGCCGCGGTGCAGCCATTCGACGATCATTCCGCGCGGATGCGACAAATCCTGCTCTTCGCCGGCATCGGCCACCTCGATGAGGGCATGCCCACGGGCCGTTGCGGGCATTTCCGCAAGGATGCGCGCGATCGCCGGCAGCGCAGTTTCGTCGCCCAGAAGCAGCGTCCAGTCGGCCGGCGAGACGTCGCCGCCGCCGGGCCCGAGCATGCCCACGAGATCGCCCGGCCGCGCCTCGCAGGCCCAGCGGCAGCCGACGCCCGGCGGATCGTGCAGCGCCACGTCGATGTCGAGATGGCCGGCCACGGGGTCGATGCGGCGGATCGTGTAGACCCGCGTCGCCAGCGTGTCCTCGCCGGTCGGCCAGACCGGCATCGCCGCCGGACCGGCATGCGGCCAGACGGGAATGCGGCCCTCCGGCGGAATGGCGAGACGCACATGCAGCCCGCCCGTGGCGAAGCGGGCCAGATCGAGCCCGGCCAGCCGCACGCGCTGCATGCGGGGCGTCAAACGATGGGCCGAGACGACGCGCATCTCGCGGAAATGCGCGAGGTCCCGCACATCCGCTCCATCGCCCGTCCAGCGCAGAAGCGGGCAGCGCGCGCCGAGCACGGCTTGGACGTAATAGGCGGCAGCACCCCGGGCGATGCCATGGGCCCCGGCCTCCTCGCCCTCGACGGCGATGCGGAGCATCTGCGCCTCGAAGCGCAGCCGGGTGCGCGTGCCATAGAGGTCGAACACCGTCTCGGCATCGACGGCGGCATCGGCCGGCATATCGTCGGGCAGATGGACTTTGAGATCCCGCAGGAAGGCTGCGGGATCGTCCAGCGGAACGGCGAGATGGGCCACGAGCCGGCTCATGCAGGCGTCGCCAACTGCCGTGTCTCGCTCGCCCTCGCTCGTTCCATGCGCATACGGTCCCCACCGACATTCGTCGCGGCATCCGTAAACAATCATGACGAGTTTGGTCAAGATTTGCTGGCGATCGACGCCCGACCCGTCACCGCATTCGCAGCGTCACCTTCAGCGGCCTGTGGTCCGATGCTGGCGCGCCCTCGGCCACGACCTCGGCATCGACGAGGCGCAGATCGCTGCTCGCGTAGAGCCGATCGAGCGCCACGAGTGGGCGTCGCGCCGGCCACGAGGGTCGTCGCACGGTAAGCGGCAAGACGGCCGAGAGACGGCGGTGGACGCCGCCCTCGCCGCGCCATTCGTTGAAATCGCCGAGCGCGACCGTCGCCTCGCCGGGCACCGCGAGACCGGCGAGGAACGCGGCCTGCGCGCGGCGGGCCTGCGGCCTCAACCCGAAATGCGCGGCGAGAACCCGCACCCGCCCGAGCGGCGTTTCGACCACGCCTTCGATGGCGGCGCGCGGTTCGAAGCCCGGTCCCGGCAGGGCGTGGATGGTGGCGGCGAGGATCGGCCAGCGCGACCAGAGGAGATGCCCGTATTCGCGGCCCGCAGCGCCGAAGAGCCTCGCCTCGACACGATGGCCCGGCAGCCCTTCGGCCAGCCGTTCGAACGCCTGCGGCAGGCGGCCCAGATGGGCGCGCCCGTCCACCTCCTGGAGAGCGACCACGTCGGCGTCGATCGCGCGCAAGATCCGGAGGGTGCGTTCGGGATCGGGCCGACGCCCCTCGCCCTTGAAGCCGTGGATGTTCCAGCTGGCGAAGGTGAGCGTCGCCGGGTTCGTCATCGCCTCAGTGCGCGACGCGATCGCCGACGCCGCCGCCTGTCACGGTGCGCAGGATGAGGAGAAGATCGCCGACGAAGGAATGGTTGGCGAGGTATTGCGCCTCGACCGCGACGAGCCGGCGGGGATCGGACATGTCGATATGCTGGACCTGTGCCAGACCGGTGATGCCCGGCGTCTGCGCGAAGATGCCCTTCGCCTCGCGCTCGGCAATCAGCTCGTGCTGCATCGGCAGGCAGGGGCGCGGGCCGACGAAGCTCATCTCGCCGCGCAGCACGTTCCAGAGCTGCGGCAGCTCGTCGAGCTTCCACTTGCGCAGGGTCATGCCCAGCGGCGTAACGGCCGAGCGCGGCGTCTCGTGCGAGGCCGCGAGCACCGTGTCGGCGCGCATGGTCCGCAGCTTGTAGCAGGTGAAGATCCGATGCTCGCGGCCCATGCGCTGCTGCACGAAGAGGCCGGGGCCTTCGCTGTCACGCCGGATGAGCCAGATGAGGATGAGAATGGGCAGGCCGAAGACGAGAAGACCGCCAAGGCTTGCCACGATATCGAACACGCGCTTCATGGCCCATGCGATTGCAGCAAGAACGCCGCCGGGGCAAGCGCGGCGAGCGACCGAAGGACCTTTCCCGCCATGCGCATCCTCGTTTCCGGCGCGACCGGCTTCATCGGCCGGGCGCTCCTGACCCATCTGGCCGCGCTCGGACACGAGCCGATGGCCCTGAAACGCGGCGGCCCCGACGGCGCTCCGGCCGATCTCGCCGGGATCGATGCCTGGACGGGATGGCCGGCGGGAATCGAGGCGGTGGTGCATCTCGGCGCGCTCAACCCTGCCCGCAGCGATCCGGCCTCGCGCGACGACGCGGCGCTGATGGCGGCGAACGCCAACGGCACGAAGGCGCTGGCCCGGCGCGCCAGCGCGGAGGGCGTGCGCCGCTTCGTCTTCGCCTCCACCAATCTCGTGCATGCGGCCGCCGAGACGCCCATCGACGAGAACGCGCCGCTGCGCCCCCAAAACGCCTATGCGGCCTCCAAGCTGGCCGGCGAGACGGGGCTCGCGCAGGCGCTGGCGGGAACCGCGACACGTGCGACCATCCTGCGGCTGCCGCCGGTCTACGGGCCGGGCGGGCGCGGCGGCGTCGCGGCGCTGCTGAAGCTCGCCCGCAGCCCGCTGCCGCTGCCATTCGCCGGCCACGCGGCGCGGCGCTCCTTCCTGTCGCTGCGCAATGGCGTCGACGCGCTCACGGTGGCCGCGACCTCCCCGGAGGCTGAGGGCACCTTCCTCGTCAGCGACGGCGCGCCGTGGAGCGTCGGAGACATCGTCGCCTTCGCCCGGCGGGTCGAGGGGCGGCCGGCCCGGCTGGTCGCGCCGCCGACCGGGCTCTTGCGGCTGGCGGCGCGCGCCAGCGGCCAGCAGGCGACCTTCGATCGCCTCTACGGTTCCTTCGTGATGGACGACCGCCGCTTTCGCACGGCGACCGGCTGGACGCCGCCGCAGAGCGTGGAAGCGGGGCTGCGCGAAACGATGGAAGGCTTGAAGGATGCTTGAAGCGCCCGGCGGCCATCCGGTAGACTGGTCGGGATGAGCGACCACGCCCCGATCGACCCGATGAAGCTGCAGCGCCAGAAGCGTCTCGAAGAGACGCTGAAGGAAAACCTTCGCCGCCGGAAGGCGCAGGCACGTGCCCGCTCTCAGCCGGTCGCGGACGATGGCGCCCGAGCCATCGGCGCCGAGGAACCGGCCTCGTCCGACGAGGACTAGCCCGCTCCGGCGCCATGCACGAAGGGCATGCCGCCCTTGCGCTGTTGGCTTTGAGGGTGGACATTCTGTCCGTGGACTTTGCGGTGGGCGAACCTTAGAACCCTTCTCACGAAGGAGTTCCGGATGATCGACTATCGCTCCCACTTCGAATCCGCGATCGAAGCCCTGCATGCAGAGCGCCGCTACCGCGTCTTCGCCGATCTCGAGCGGATTGCCGGGCGCTTCCCCACCGCCCTCTGGCGGCACGAGGGCCAGGCGCGCGAGATCACCGTCTGGTGCTCGAACGACTATCTCGGCATGGGCCAGCATCCCGACGTGATCGGCGCGATGACCGCGACGGCGACGGGCATGGGCTCGGGCGCCGGCGGCACCCGCAACATTTCCGGCACCAGCCATCCGCTCGTCGAGCTGGAGGCCGAACTCGCCGATCTCCACGGCAAGGAAGCCGCGCTCGTCTTCACTTCGGGCTTCGTCTCCAACGAGGCGTCGATCTCGACCATCGCCAAGCTGCTGCCGGACTGCCTGATCCTCTCGGACGAGCTGAACCACGCCTCGATGATCGAGGGCGTGCGCAAGGCCGGCTGCCGCAAGCAGGTCTTCCGCCACAACGACCTCGCGCATCTCGAAGAGCTGCTGAAGGCCGCCGATCCGGCGCGCCCCAAGCTCGTGGTCTTCGAGAGCGTCTATTCGATGGACGGCGACGTGGCGCCCATCGCGGAGATCTGCGACCTTGCCGAGCGCTACAACGCGATGACCTACATCGACGAAGTCCATGCGGTCGGCATGTACGGCGCACGCGGCGGCGGCATCAGCGAGCGCGACGGCGTCGCCGACCGGCTCGACGTGATCGAGGGCACGCTGGCCAAGGCCTTCGGCGTTCTCGGCGGCTATATCGCGGGCTCCCGCGCGCTGGTGGACGCCGTGCGCTCCTATGCGCCGGGCTTCATCTTCACCACCGCCCTGCCCCCGGCGCTCGCGGCGGCCGCCACCGCCTCGATCCGCCATCTCAAGCGCTCTGGCATCGAGCGCGCGGGGCAGCAGCGGCAGGCGGCGCGCACCAAGCGCGAGTTCGCCTCCGCCGACCTGCCGGTCATGCCGTCGGACACGCATATCGTGCCGATCCTCGTGGGCGACGCCGATCTCTGCAAGAAGGCCAGCGACCGGCTTCTCGAAGTCCACGGCATCTACATCCAGCCGATCAACTACCCGACCGTGCCGCGCGGCACCGAGCGCCTTCGCGTGACGCCGACGCCGCTGCACGACGACGCGCTGATCGACACGCTGAAGGCGGCGCTCGTCGAGACCTGGGAGGCGGTCGGCATTCCCTTCGCCTCGCAGCGCCCGGTCCGTGCCGGCAGGCGGGACCACGCGCCCGCGCTCGTCATGGCGAAGGCAGGCGGCTGAGGCTCTTCCAATCGCCTGATATCGACGACCGAACGGCCGGGTGCATGACCCGGCCGTTTCGCGTTCAGGGTCGATCGGCTTCGTCGTCGCCAGAGGCCGTATCGCGGGCCGCTTCCGCCGGGGCCGCCTCGCGCGCCACGATGCTGGGGCCGCTGACCGTGCGCGGCAGCCGCCGCGCCAGAACGGGCACGAGCAGGGCGAGGCAGACGAAGCGCACGACGTGATGGGCCGCGACATAAGCCGGGTCGAGGTCGAACTGGAAGGCGAGCACCGTCAGCGCCTCCAGAGCGCCCGGCGCGTAGGCCAGCGCGATCTTGCCGAAGCCGATGCCGAGCAGCGCCAGTGCCGCGAGACCGGCCAGTCCGGACACGACAATGCCGATCGCAAAGGCGCCGAGCGAGGCCGGCAACAGCTCGAACATCGCCCGCCGATCCTCGCGCCGCAGCCGGCCGCCGATGGTGCAGCCGAGGACGACGAGCGCGGGGATCGCGATGCCTTGCGGCACGGCGACCGGCGCGATCGCGGTTCCGTGCATCAGGGCGCTGCCGAGCAGCGCGCCGAGGATCAATCCGCCCGGCACGCGCGAGCGCACGCCGACGAACGCGAAGACGAGGCAGAGGCCGACCAGCGCCGCATACTGCCAGGGCGATCCGATAACGCCGCCGCGAAGCCCGGTGGAGACGGCCTCCCCGCCTTCCAGCCAGCCGAGCAGCGGCGTCAGCGCGCCGATGAGCAGCAGGAGGCGCGTCGACTGGACGACGATGATGCGGGTCATGTCGGCGCGCGTCTCGCTCGCGGCGGCCAGCACGAAGGACATGGCGCCCGGGAGCGAGGCGAAGAGCGCGGTCTCGCGGTCCCAGCCGAAGACGCGCCGCAGGAAGAGGTTGGTCAGCACCACGACGCCCGCCACGCCGATCATCTGGATCGCAAAGGAGAGCGGCCAAAGCGCCAGCTGGTTCACGACCTCGGGCGTCACCCCCGACCCCGCCTGAATGCCGAGGACGAAGAAGGTGGCGTCCCGCACCCGGTTGGGAATGTGGACGGGAACGCCCGACAGGCTGGCCACGGCAACCGCCATCGTGGCACCGAGAAGCCAGGCCACCGGCAACTCGGCCCAGGCGGCCAGCCCGCCGCCGAGGGTGCCCAGCGCCAGCGTCAGGCCGAGCCGCGCGAGTGCGGACAGACCCGGCCTCAACCCTGACGCCCGATCCAGTCCGCGATGCGACGCGCGGCTTCCTCGACCTCGTCGAGCCGGCGATGGAAGCAGGCTCGCAGGTAGCGCCCGGTGTCCGGCCCGAAGGCATTGCCGGGGGCGAGGCCGACGCCCGCCTCGTCGGCGATGCGGAAGGCAGCGGCATAGCCGTCCTCGATCCCGTCGATGGCGAAGAAGGCGTAGAACGCCCCTTCGGGCCGCGAGATCTGTACGCGGTTGGTGGCCAGAAGCGTGTTGCAGAAAATGTCGCGCGCCTTGTGCGCCCGCTCGATCTGCATCTCAACGAAGGGCTCGCCCTCCTCGATCGCCGCCACCGCGCCGCGCTGCATGAAGGCGGCGACGCCGGAATTGGAATACTGGATCAGGTTCTCGAAGAGGTTGCCGAAGGTGGCGGGTGCCTCGATCCAGCCGATCCGCCAACCCGTCATCGCCCAGTTCTTCGAGAAGGAATTGACGAAGATCAGCGGATCGCCGTCCTGCATCGCGTCGTGGAACGAGGGCGCGCGCGTGCCGCCGTAGTAGAAGCGGGAGTAGATCTCGTCGGCGATGACGAAGATGCCGTGCTCGCGTGCCAGAGACAGGATCTCGGCGATCATCTCCGGGCTGGCGGTCCAGCCGGTCGGGTTGTTCGGCGTGTTGACGAAGATCGCCTTGGTGCGCGGGCCGATGGCGGCGCGCAGCTTGCCGAGATCGAGGCTCCAGCCGTCGTCGCCGAAGTCGAGCGCGACCTCCACAGGCCGGGCGCCCGTCAGCCCCGCGGCCGCCGCGAAGTTCGGCCAGAGCGGCGCGACGAAGAGGATCTCGTCGCCCTCACCCACCAGCGCCGAGACCACGGTCTGGATCGCGTGCATGCCCGAGCCGGTGACGAAGATCCGCTCGGCCGCCGTCTCGCGGCCGTAAAGCTTGATGGTGTATCCTGCCAAGGCCTCGCGCAGCTCGGGGATGCCGCGCTGCCAGGTGTAGAAGGTTTCGCCCGCCTTGAGGCCCGCCGCCGCCGCATCCGCGATGAAGGAGGGGGTCGGCAGATCGCCTTCGCCGGCCCAGAGCGGGATCAGTCCCTCGCGACCGCGCGCGTGGTTGATGACGGCAACGATGCCGCTTTCGGGCGCTGCGAGGGCGCTCTGGCGAAGACGATGGAGATGGCTCATGCCCGGCGAATCCACATGATCGTTCGCACCGCTGACGATCATGCGGGCGATCCCGCCGGACTCGATCTTTCAAACCGTGGCGTCAACCCCGCCACGGCATTTTCGGGCGAGAAAGGGCGGGGGCTAGAGCCCTGCGCCGGGGACCTGACCGGGACGCGCACTGCTGCCCTTGGCCAGGAGATCGCGGATCTCCTCGAGCAGCTTCTCCTCGCGCGGGACTTCCTTGGCTTCGGCCGGCTTGGCCTCTTCCTTGCGCTTCAGACGGTTCATGCCCTTCACCACCAGGAACAGCACGAGCGCGACGATGAGGAAGTTGATCAGCAGCGTGAGAAAGTTGCCGTAGGCCAGCACCGGCCCCTGCTCGCGCGCCTGTGCGAGGCTGGCGGCGGTGACGTTGCCGCCGAGCCCGATGAACTTGTTGGTGAAGTCGACGCCGCCGGTGATCAGCCCGACGATCGGCATGATGAGATCCGCCACGACCGAGTTGACGAGGCCCGAGAAGGCCGCGCCGATGATGATGCCGATCGCCAGATCGACCATGTTGCCCTTGAGGGCGAATTCCCGGAATTCCTTGAGCATGGTCTCGTTCTCCAGGGTTGACGGCGGCGTGACGACGCCGTGAAATCGAGCATGCCGGCCCGACGCCGCCTTCGCAACCTGAAGGCGCGGCCGCGGTGCGTCACTCGATCGCCGTCCCCAGGTAATGCACGACGATTTCACGCCGGTGACGGCGCGAGCGATGCTCGACGACGTAGATCCCCTGCCACATACCGAGCATCATCCGTCCAGACTGAACGGGCACGGAAAGGCTGGTGTCGGTCAGCGCCGTCTTCACATGCGCGGGCATGTCGTCGGGACCCTCGATCACGTGGATGTAAGGCGCGTCCGCCGGGGCCAGCCGGTCGAGGGCGTCGAGGAGGTCGGCCTGCACGTCGGGGTCGGCGTTTTCCTGGATCGTCAGGGATGCCGAGGTGTGGCGGATGAAGATCGTCGTCAAGCCGTCGGCCGCACCCTGCCGTTTCAACGTCCGCGCGATCTCGCCAGTGATGTCGCGCATCTCGCGACCGCGCGTGTCCACGGCCAGCGTCTCGATGAACTGATGGGTCGGCGTCTGGCGCATCCGGATTTCCTTTGCATGAGAACCACGGGTTCCGCTTCGCGGGCGCCGCGGCCTCGTCTAGACAGGGAGCCGGCGCGGCAGCGACCGCGATCGGCTTATCGCGACGAAGATGGATCCGACGATGCCCGATGACGAGACGTTTCGGCGGCACGACAGCGAACTCGAAGCGCAGAACCGCGAGATCGCGGCCTTCCAGGCGGCGCGGCCGAGCCCGTGGGACTTTCCGGTCGAGGTCGTTCGCGCGGCGCGGCGCGAAGGGCGCGGCGTGTTTCCGGCGCCCGTGTCTGATCCCGCAGCGCAGACCGTGGTCCTCGCCGGACGCGGCGGAAACGCCATCCCGGTGCGCATCCTGCGCCCGAGCCTAGGCGACGCCGCCGGCACTTACCTGCATTTCCATGGCGGCGGATGGGTGTTCGGCGAGGCCGTCGAAAACGACGGGCGCCTGCGCCGTCTCGCCGAGGACACGGGGCTGGCCGTCGTGTCGGTCGACTACCGACTGGCGCCGGAGCACCCCTTCCCCGCCGGCCCCGACGACTGCGAGGACGCGGCGCTGGCCTTGACGAGCGGCGGGATCGCCGACCTGCCGACCGGCTGGCTGGCCATCGGCGGAGAGTCGGCGGGGGCGCATCTGGCAGCGCTGACGCTGTTGCGGCTTCGCGACCGGCACGGGCTGCGGCCGTTCCAAGCCGCCAATCTCGTCGCCGGCTGCTTCGACCTCGCGTTGACGCCCAGCGTGCGCCGCTTCGGCCCGGAGCGCCTGATCCTCAACACCGCCGACGTCGCGGAGTTCGTGCACCGCTTCGTGCCGGCCGATCTCGATCCCGCCTCGGCC
The DNA here is from genome assembly GCF_001463705.1 of Aureimonas sp. AU12. Classification (GTDB taxonomy): domain Bacteria; phylum Pseudomonadota; class Alphaproteobacteria; order Rhizobiales; family Rhizobiaceae; genus Aureimonas. The sequence continues at coordinate 41,803 of NZ_BBWH01000005.1, forward strand.
GACGTCTCGCCGCTCCACGCCGATCTCGCCGGCCTGCCGCCGGCGCTGCTCACCGTCGGCACCCGCGACCTCCTCCTCGACGACACCCTGTTCATGGCGGCGCGCTGGCAGGCAGCCGGCAATTCGGCGCGCCTCTCGGTCTGGCCGGACGGCGCCCATGTCTTCCAGGCCTTCGCCTCACGCGCAGCCGATGCGTCGCTCGCCGAGATGCACGCGTTCCTGAGCGAGGCGCTGGCGGCAGGACGCGATGGCGGCGGATCGTCTCGAAACCCACGCAGCGATTGATTTTTGAGAACCGCTCTGGCACGCGGAAGGACATGAGTTCGCACGCACCCATCTACAAGCTGACCCCCCGTTCCGCGTGGCTGGAGGCCGAGCAGGCCGGCCGCTTCGAGGGCGCGCCGGTGGATCTCGCCGACGGCTACATCCATTTCTCAACGGGCGCGCAGGTGCGCGAGACCGCGCGGCGCCATTTCGCCGGCGAGACGGCGCTGCTCATGGTGGCGGTGGATCCAGCGATCCTAGGCGATGCCCTGCGCTGGGAGCCCTCGCGCGGCGGCGATCTCTTCCCCCATCTCTACGGCCCGCTGCCGCTCGACGCGGTGCTTTATGCCGAAGACGTTCCGATCGGAGCGGACGGCGTCCACCTCTTCCCCGCGAGCGTCCAGTGAGCCGTCTCTACCGTTTCGCCCGTCCGCTCCTCTTCCAGATCGACGCCGAAAAGGCCCATCGCCTGTCGGTGGAGGCGCTGAAGCGCGGCCTCGTCGGGCGCCGCGACATTCCGGTCGACGCCCGGCTGCGGGTGAACGTCGCCGGCCTCTCCTTTCCCAACCCGCTCGGTCTCGCCGCCGGCTACGACAAGAACGGCGAGGTGCCCGACGCCGCGCTGCGCCTCGGCTTCGGCTTCGTCGAGGTCGGCACGGTGACGCCGCTGCCGCAGGAGGGCAATGCGCGGCCGCGCGTCTTCCGCCTGCCGGAATCCTTCGCGGTGGTGAACCGTCTCGGCTTCAACAACGAGGGCCATGCCGAGGTCGCCGAACGGCTGGAGAAGCGAGCGCGCAAGGCCGGCATCGTCGGCGTGAACATCGGCGCCAACAAGGACGCGAGCGACCGCGTCGACGACTACGTCACCGGCATTCATCGCTTCGAAGCGCTGTCGAGCTACCTGACGATCAACATCTCCTCGCCGAACACGCCGGGCCTGCGCAACCTCCAGAAGGGTTCGGATCTCGACGATCTCCTGAAGCACGCGGTGGCGGCCCGCGACGGCGCGGCGGCGATCGCGGCCACGGATCGCAAGCCGCTCTTCCTCAAAGTCGCGCCGGACCTGACGCTCGACGACATCGCCGCCATCTCCGAGACCGCCAAGCGGCGCGCGGTCGACGGGCTCATCGTCTCGAACACGACCCTGTCGCGCCACGGCGTCGAGGGCCGTCGCCATTCCGACGAGCAGGGCGGCCTCTCCGGCCGGCCGCTCTTCACGCGTTCCTCCTACGCACTCGCCGCCTTCCGGCGTGCGCTTGGGCCGGACTTTCCGATCATTGGCGTCGGCGGCGTCGAGAGCGCCCGCACCGCCCTCGGCAAGATGGAAGCGGGCGCCGACCTCGTGCAACTCTACACCGCGCTCGTCTATGCCGGCCCCGAACTGCCGATCCGCATTCTCACCGGCATGATGCGCTATCTCGACAAGACCGGCGCTGACACGATCCGCCAGATCCGCGACACGAAGGTGGACGAGATCCTCGAGCGAGAGCCCCCGCTCGGGTGGGAACTCGTTCGCGCCTGACGGCAAACCGGGCACCGCGAGCGATGGGACGGTGCCGGCGAACCGGAAGGCCGAGGCGGGCGCGTCGCTGCCTCGGCGGTGAGGCGCCGGGTGGGCAACACACGCTAATGCGGCAATACGTGTCCGCCAGGATCAAGCGAATTGCGGCGCCTCGTCGTTTGGGGCCCGCACGTCGGCGTTTCGAAGCGGTCAGACCTGTCATGCGGAAGGCGGCGGGCCGAAGAGCGTAGAGGCGTCAACTCAAACCTTCGACGTGTGGTGCATAACTTTCGATTGCATCAATCTTAAGGATAGTTAACCTTTCGATCGAACGCGGTTGGGAGGCTGGCATGTCGGTGGAAGCTCTGGTCGATGAAGCCCGCTTTCGAACGCGCGAGGTCGGCGCGCTGGCGCGGCTGAAAGGCGCCATCGCATTCCGGTCGCGCCGGCGACGTGCCGAGCTATTCTTCTCGATCTTCGCAACCACCGAAGACACGCGCGTCCTCGATCTCGGGGGTGGCAAGGGCCGGCATTTCGCCAAGCACTACGCGGCCATCCGCAATGTCTGGATCGGCGATTACGACACGTCCGCCCTCGATTTTGCCGAGCGCCATTTCGGGTATCGGACCGTGCCGCTCGATGGCACGGAAACGCTGCCCCTCTCCGACGGCGAGTTCGACATCATCTTCTGTTCGTCGGTCATCGAGCATGTCACCGGCCCGAAGGCCGATGCCGTCGCGCTGTTCAAACGCGACGGCGCGCGGTTTCGCACCCAGGCCTTCGCGTATCAGCAACGCTTCGCCGACGAAATCCGCCGGTCCTCGAAGAGCTACTTCGTCCAGACCCCGTTTCGGTTCTTTCCCGTCGAGGTCCATTCCTGGATCCCGTTGCTCGGATTCCTTCCCACGCACCTGCAATGGCGGATCATCAAGGTCTTCAATCGCTTCTGGCCGCGCAAGGACGACCGTCCGGATTGGTCGCTTCTGACCGAAACCGAGATGAGGCAGCTGTTTCCGGATGCCGAGATCCACCGCGAGACCTTCTTCGGCCTGACGAAATCGCTGATCGCCATCCGACGCTCGTAACGCTCTCGCGAGCGAGATCGGGACACACCGAGCTTCCTCAGCGCGGCTGATCTCATTTCGCCAATGGCCGAGGGCGCAGACCGTGACGAAGCGGTTACCGCCACCAACGGGCTTCCACGTAGACACGTTTCGCCCTCAGACCCGCGGAGCCGAAAACTCACGGTCGCGGCGTTTCGGGGTCATGGCCAGGAGAAAGATGCCGCGCGCGCCGAGGAAGAGGGTCAGCGCCGCCCAGAGGCCGTGGTTGCCGTAGAGCGGCACGAGCGCGAAGGCGGCTGCGACGAACACGGCGACCGAGGCGAGCATCATGTCGCGCATGGTGCGCGACCACGTGGCGCCGATGAAGACGCCGTCCATGACGAAGGCGAGCGCGCCCGCGAGCGTGGCGACCGCAGACCACGCGACGAAGGGCGCGGCGGCCTGCCGGATCGCCTCGTCGGTGGTGAGGAATGCGACGAAGGCCGGACCGCCCGCCAGCAGCGCCGCGGCCACGGCGGCGGCGAAGGCGACGCCCCAGCCGATCGAGAGCTTGACCGCGCGATCGAAGGCCGGCCGCCAGAAGGCGCCGACGGCACGCCCGACGAGCTGCTCCGAGGCGGTGGCGAGACCGTCGAGGAAGTAGGATCCCGCCATCATCAGGTTGAGGAGGATGCCGTTCACCGCCAGCGTCGTCGACCCGAGCCCGGCGCCGAAGCGTGTGAACAGGGCGTAGGTGCCGACGAGGCAGAACGAGCGGATCATGATGTCGCCGTTCAGCGCCAGCATCCGTCGGAACCCCTCGCGGCGCAGGATTTCGGCCCGCGTCGGGCTTGGCCGGCGGCGGAAGTCACGCGCCACGAGCGCCAGCCCTATCGCCGCGCCGATCGCCTCTCCCGCGACGGCGCCGAGCGCGACGCCCCGAACGCCCCATCCCCATTCGAGGCCGAAGAGGATGGCGAAGGCGATGTTGCCGGCGTTGATCCACACCTGAAGGGCGAGGCCGCGCCCGGATCGGCCAAGACCGAGGAGGTGACCGAGGACGACATAGTTGACGAGCGCGAAGGGCGAGGCGAGGAGCCGGACCCCGATATAGAGGCGCGCGGCATCGGCCACGGCCGGCTCGGGGCCGATGGCGGCCAGGCCGAGGCCGGTGACGAGCGGCGTCGCCAGGATGAGCGCCAGCCCGATCGCCACCGCCAGCGCCATCGCGCGCCAGAAGACCGCGACGATCTCCCGCTCGTTACCCTCGCCGAGCGCCTGCGCGGTGAGCCCCGTGGTGCCCGCGCGCAGGAAGTTGAAGGTCGAGAAGGCGACGTCGAAGACGATGGCGCCGACCACCAGCCCGCCAAGCGCCGCCGCCTCGCCCATCCGCCCGACCACGGCGGTGTCGGTGATGCCGAGAAGCGGCGTCGTCAGGAAGGCCAGCGTCATCGGCAGCGCGATGCGCCAGATCTCGCGATGCGTGACGTCGAAGGGTCGTGCGATCCGTTCCGCCGTTCCGTCCGCCATGTCGAATCGCCCCGCGCCGTTCCCTCTTCGTTCTGGCACCGCCGATGGGCGCGATCAAGCGCCGTTCCCAGCCGGCGCGGGCCGCCCTAGATCGAGCGGGACATGGTGCTTCCCCTCATCCATCACCCCGCCTTCGACGCGCAGTTCGACGCCGCGCATCGCTTTCCGATGTCGAAGTTCACCCGCCTTGCCGAGATGCTCGTTGCGGATGGGCTGGTGCCGGACGGCTGGCACGTGCCGGCGCCCGCCCTCGCCTCTTGGCTCGAACTGGCGCACGACCCTCGGTATGTCGAAGCGGTCATGACGCAGCGGGTCGATGCCGCGACCGAGAAGGCGATCGGCTTCAAGGTGGACGAGCGCGTCGCCCTGCGTTCGCGCTGCGCCACCGGCGGCACGCTGCTCGCGGCCCGGCTGGCGCTCGATGGGGGCCTCGCCTGTAACACGGCCGGCGGCAGCCACCATGCCGCGCGCGACGGAGGCGCCGGGTTCTCGGTGTTCAACGACGTGGCGGTGGCGGCCAGCGTGCTTCTGGCGGATGGCGATGTCGGGCGGGTGCTGGTCTTCGACTGCGACGTGCACCAGGGCGACGGCACGGCCAATATCTTCGCCGATGATCCACTCGTCTTCACATTGTCGATCCACGGCGAGAACAACTATCCCACCCAGAAGGCGCGGTCCGATCTCGACGTGCCCCTGCCCGACCGCACCGTCGACGCCGCCTATCTCGCGATCCTGCCCCCGCTTCTGGAGCGGGCGCTGCGCGAGGCCAAGCCCGACATCGTCTTCTACAATGCCGGCGTCGACCCGCATGCAGACGACCGCCTCGGCCGCCTGTCGATGAGCGACGCGGGGCTTGCCGAGCGCGACCGGCGCGTCATCGGCTTCTTTCGCGAACGCGGCATTCCGGTGGCGGGCGTCATCGGCGGCGGCTACTCGCGCGACATCGAGGCGCTAGCCAGGCGCCACTCGATTTTGCATCGCACGGCGGCGGAGTTCGTCTGATGGGGCTCAGCGCGCGGCGCGCAGGAGCACGACGCCGCCGAGCGTCACGAGGGTCGAGACGATCCGGCGCCAGTTCATTCGCTCCTTCAGGACGAGCGTCCCGATGAGCACGGCGAAGACGATGGAGACCTCGCGCAGCGCCGAGACGGCGGCGATCGGCGCCTGGCTGAACGCCCAGGTGACGAGCGCATAGGCAACGAAGGAAACGGGACCGCCGACGAGGAGCGCCCGGCGTCCGAGCGTCAGGGACCGCCCGATCGAACCGGGCTTCAGAAAGCGCATCACGAGGCAGAGCAGCACGCAGTTGAGCGTCGCCGAGGCGCCGTAGAAGGCGAAGCTGTTGCCCGCCAGCCGCGCACCGGCTCCGTCGTTGAGGGAGTAGGTCGCGATCACGGCGCTCGTGGCAAAGGCCCAGCCGAGTCCCGCCCGCGTCATCGCCTTGGCTCCGCGCCCGGCGAAGACGAGGCTCATGACGCCGCAGGCGATCGTCAGCACCGCCGCCGACTGCACCGGCGACAGCACCTCGCCGAGGATCACGGTGCCGAACACCGCCGTCAGCACCGGCGCGGCACCGCGCGCGATCGGATAGACCTGCGTGAAGTCCGCGGCGCGATAGGCGTTGAGGAGGCAGAGGTAATAGAAGACGTGGATGACGGCGGAACTCGCCACGAGCGGCCAGGACGCCCGCGCCGGCAGACCGGCATAGAGCAGACAGGCGAGCGCCAGCGGCACGCCGCCGATCGCGACGGCCACCGCGCCGGCGTGCTTGTCGGTCTCGGTCTTGAGAAGCGCGTTCCAGACGGCATGAAGAAGCGCCGCGAAGATCACGGCGGCGAAGACCTGTAGCGGCATGAAGGGCCTTCCCGAAGCGCATCAGACCCATCAGTCTTGCGCCTCGGGCGGCCGTCACACAACCGTCATGGTCAGCCGCGCGAGGACTTCATCAGCCGCGACAGAAGGAAGATCGGCACCACGATCACCGCGCCGAGCAGGAAGTAGTCCACCGCCCGGTTGAGCGAGCCGAAGACGCTGTACCAGCCCCACTCGAACAGGCCGGTGATCCAGTCGACGATCTCGTAGGGACGGATGTCGAGCCACGAGAGGAGCACGCCGACGAGGAGGGAGATCACCGCCAGCCGGACGATCACGGACAGGGGCGAACCGCCCAGAAAACTCGTGACCCGACCGGACATGCGCGACCTCGTTCAACTTCCACTGGACGATGAGGTAGGCGGGCATCGAGGCCGGCACAAGGGCGCGACGGATGCCGCGCCAGCCTCGGGCCAGCCCTCGGGAGCCGGTGTCAGGCCAGCATGGCCTGCAAGGTCTCCAGCCGGTCGGCCTCGGCGGCGGGCTTGTCCCAGCGCAGGCGCGAGACGCGGGGAAAGCGCATGGCGACGCCGGATTTGTGGCGCGTCGAGCGGGCCAGCCCTTCGAAGGCGACCTCGATCACCAGCCCGTGGTCGGGCTCGGCCCGCACCGAGCGGACCGGGCCGAACCGGTCGATCGTATTGTCGCGAATGTACTTGTCGAGCTGCTTCAGCTCCTCGTCGGTGAAGCCGAAATAGGCCTTGCCCACCGGCACCAGCTCGGGATGGTCCTCCGGCCCGGTCCAGACGCCGAACGTGTAGTCGGAATAGAAGCTCGACCGCTTTCCGTGGCCGCGCTGGGCATACATCAGCACGGCGTCGATCAGATGCGGATCCTGCTTCCACTTGAACCACGGCCCTTTCGGGCGCCCCGGCACATAGGCCGAGTCCCAGCGCTTGAGCATCACCCCCTCGATCACCGGGTGGGGCGGCTCGCGCCGGAAGGCGGCGAGCTCGTCGAAGCCGGCGAACCCGACGAAGGGCGAGATGTCGAAGCGCGTCGGCTCCAGCGAAGCGACGAAGCGGTCCAGCCGCAACCGGCGCTCCGCGAAGGGTAGCGTGCGCAGGTCCTCCGGGCCGTCCTGCAGGAGATCGTAGGTGCGCATAAAAACCGGATGCTTCTTCATCACCGCCGCCGACACGCTCTTGCGGTTCAGCCGCTGCTGCAGGTCGGAGAACGTGCCGACCACGATGTCGTCGCGCGGCGGGCCCGCATGCGGCTCGACCTTCGGCGTGCCCTTGGCCGTGGCGGGCCGCGCCACGAGCAGTTCGCCGTCGAGCGAGCCCTCGAAGGTCATGAAGTCGAGGAGATCGGGAAAGGCGCCGGAAATATCGTCGCCGGTGCGCGAGTAGAGCCGCCGCACGCCGCGCTCCACCGTCGCCTGGACGCGGATGCCGTCCCATTTCCACTCGGCGGCATAGTCCTCCGGCGTGATGCGCCCGTAGTCCGGCTCCTCCAGCGGCTGCGAGAGCATCACCGGCCGGAAGGGCGAGGCCGCCGCCGAGACCGGCTTCTCCGCCCGCCCCTCCAGCCAGGCGAAGAGCGGCTCGTAGGGCGGCGTCAGCCCGTGCCAGAGCTCCTCGATGCCGGTGATGTCGGTCTCGCCGAAATCGGCGAGTGCCTGCTTGGCGAGCCGCGAGGAGACGCCGATGCGCAGCGATCCCGTCACGAGCTTGAGAAGCGCGTAGCGGCCGGAGGAATCCAGCCGGTCCAGCCATTCCTCGATGAGCTTCGGCCCCTCGGCCCGCGTCGCGGCATCGAGCGTGGCGACGACCTCGGCGAGCGTCGGAATGTCGTTGCGCCCGTGCATCTCGCCGTCGTGGGGCGAGGGCCAGACGAGCGCGATCGTCTCGGCGAGATCGCCGACATAGTCGTAGGAATAGCCGAACAGCACCTCGTCCATGCGCTCAACCATCAGCGCCCGGAGCATCGCGGGCTTCACCGAGCGGATGTCGAGTTCGCCGGTGATCGCCGCCAGCGCGTAGCCGCGCTCAGGATCGGGCACGGCGCGGAAATAGTCCGCCATTAGCTTCAGCTTGCCGTTGCGCGAGGGCGTCAGCACGAGACGGTCGAGGAGTTCGGCGAAGCGCTGCAAGAGGTCTGCCATCCCGGTGGTCCGCCAGGGATGGCGGAGACCTTTGGAGATAGGCCGGCGCCGCCGCGCCGCCAGCCGTCAGGCGATGACGGGCATCGGCCGTGCGATGGCGTCGATCTGGCGCTGGGCGCGAAGGTTGAGGTGATGGCGCGCGGTGTAGACGGCATCAGCGTCCATCTCGGGCTCGCGGATCAGCCACTCGAGATAGTCCGTCGGCACGTCGCGCATCACGACGCCCTTGTGCCGCCCGAAGCGCAGGCGCGCCAGCAGCGCCGGTTCGTTCGAGACACGCGTCGCCCGTGCCATGAAGTCGGCGATGTCGGCGCAGCGCGGCATCAGCTCCGCCGCCGTCCGGCGCAGGAGAACCGCGGTGCAGAGCGCATCGAACAGCGCCCGGTGCGGATGGAGGCCCGCCAGATCCGGCTCGACCTCGCTGAGGTCGAGCGGCACGTATTTCACCAGGGACTGCAGCCCGTGCGCCTTCACTTCGGGAAAGGCCCTGAGCGCCAGCTTGTAGGTGCAGAGCCACGTGCCGGGCAGGCGCAGGCGCGAGCGGTCGAAGCTGGCGCGCTGGGCGGCGAAGACATGGGCCGTGGCGAAGGGCTGGACGGCCTCGGCGAAGGGCGGGGCGCCCTCCAGCATCTCGTCGGTGATCTTGTGGACCCGGCGCGCATGCGGGTTGATCTCGATGCCGGCCGGGCTTGCCAGCGTCTGCATCGGATTGAAGATGCGGCCCGTCGCCAGATCGAGATCGACCGATCCGATCTCGATGACGGCGTCGTCCTCCAGCCTGTGGCCCGCGGTCTCCGTGTCGATGACGCGAACGAGCGTTTCGGGAACCACGGGAAACAGGGTCGGGGCGGCAGGCGCGGCTGGAAAAAGCTCGGTCATCTCGTTCTAGATCGGCCGATCCGCGCCGCGATGCAAGAGACGCGACCGCGCGACGCGGGGGCGCGGGAAGCTGCATCGCAATGCCGCGCGCATCTGAGCGGAGGCGCGATCGATCGCAGCCCGCCGCGAGCGAATTTTGCTCTTCTCAGGAACCGGCGAGGGTCAGCACCGAGAAGAAGTCGCGGTCGGCCGGGCTCATGCCGAGTTCGGCGCCGCCGATCAGGTGGATCTGCCCGCCGGACAGCGTCGCCAAGCCCACCAGATTGCCGAAGTTGGCGTTGCCGGCATTCAGCGGCTGCTGGAGGTCGTAGTCGCGCTCGGGCTGGCCGTCGAGGAAGGAGCGGCCGACCGCCAGCGAGAGGTGGTCGGTCAGCGGCACGAGATGCACGAGCAGGCGCTCGCCCGTCAGCTTCTCGAGGCTCACCGTTCCGTCCGCCGCCTTCGCAATCCGGCAACGGTGCGAGCCGACCGTCTTCGCCCCCTCCTCCAGGAAGCCGAACCAGCGCAGGGTGCATTCGGTCTCGCCCGGCTGCGCTGCGATCGGGGCGGCAAGCGGCGCGCCCTCGGCGCCGGGATCGTCGGCCAGGAGGCGCGCGACGCCGAGCGCCGCCTTCGTGCCGCCATCGGTGGACACGTCGCCGAGCCCGGCCAGCGTACGCCGGATGCGCGCCGGCAGATCGATCACGCCCTCGCGGTCGCCATCAGACAGGGTCGAAAGGCTCGCCTCGCATTCCTCGGCGCAGCGACCGCCGAAAGGGGCGGCGAGATCGCCGGGCTCCGACGCGATCGGCGGAACCGGCGGTAGCGCCTCCGCACCACCCAGATCGAGGAGCCCGCCGATTTCGGCGGTGCGGGCCGCCTTGTCGTAGATGCAGACGACGCTGCGTCGCGCCGCGCCGCCCTTCTCGCTTCCCTGCAGCACGGCGATGCCGAACCGCTCGGAGCCGAAGGGATCGACGGTGATCCCGGTGGTATCCAGCACCCCCTCGCCGGCCGCACGGCACGCCGTCTCGACGCCGGCGCGAAACTCGCCCCAGGCCTCATCCGACGAGGCGCGGGCCTGCAACGCGAATGCGGCGACCCCGGTCAGGAGCGCGGCGGCAACGGCCAGCGAGCGGGAACGGACGGACATGGGCGGTCTCCTCGAAGCAGCGAACGCCACCCTCATGCCCGCCAAATCGGGTGATAGCGCGACCGAGCGGCGGCGCACGCTAGCCGTCGCGATCACCCGCACGTCGCCCCGCCCGTCGGCCCGACTTGGCAAGCCGGCCGGGCTCGGCTACGCCTGTGCTGGACTTACGTTTACGTCAATCATCGAGGATGACCCGATGGCCCTGCCCGAAGTCCTGCGCAACCGGCTGCGCATCCCCGCGATCGCGGCGCCGCTCTTCATCATCTCGCATCCCCCGCTGGTGATCGCACAGGCGAAGGCCGGCATCGTCGGCTCGTTTCCCGCCCTCAACGCGCGGCCGGCCGAGCAGCTCGAGGACTGGCTGAGCGAGATCGGCGAGGCGCTGGCGGCGCACGATCGCAGCCATCCCGAACGCCCGGCCGCGCCCTTCGCGGTGAACCAGATCGTTCACAAGTCGAACACGCGGCTGGAGGCGGATCTGGCGCTTTGCGTGAAGCACCAGGTGCCGCTGGTCATCACCTCGCTCGGCGCCGTGGCGGAGGTCAACGACGCCGTGCACTCCTATGGCGGGATCGTGCTGCACGACGTGATCAACGACCGTTTCGCCCACAAGGCGATCGAGAAGGGCGCGGATGGGCTGGTCGCGGTCGCCGCGGGCGCCGGAGGCCATGCCGGCACGCTCTCGCCCTTCGCGCTCGTCGGCGAGATCCGGCGCTGGTTCGACGGGCCGCTCTTCCTGTCGGGCGCCATCGCCAGCGGCGACGCGATCCTGAGCGCACAGGCGATGGGTGCCGATGGCGCCTATATCGGCTCGGCTTTCATCGCCACCGAAGAGGCCCGCGCCAGCGAGGCCTACAAGGCGGGCATCGTCGCCGGCCATGCCGCCGACATCGTCTACACCAGCCTCTTCACCGGCGTTCACGGCAATTACCTGCGTGCCTCGATCGAGGCTGCCGGGCTCGACCCCGACGCCCTGCCGACCGGCGACCCAAAGACGATGAACTTCGGCGGCGATTCGGCCGCCAAGGCCTGGCGCGACATCTGGGGCTCGGGCCAGGGCATCGGCGCGGTCGACGCGGTCCTGCCCGTCGCCGCGCTCGTCGAGCGCTTCGCCACCGAATACGCCGCCGCCCGCGCCCGCCTCTGCGCTGGTTGATCCACGGCCGATGCGGGTCGACGCCGCACCACCTGCCTCAAGCCAGCCTCGTCGTAACTTCCTTGCATTCGAGGCTTGAAACCGTCGCACTTTGTGGGTATCAGCACGCCATCGCCCGGATCGAGACGAACCGGGACGGGCCGCTTTAGCTCAGTTGGTAGAGCACGTCATTCGTAATGACGGGGTCAGGTGTTCGAGTCACCTAAGCGGCACCATATTTTTCAAGCACTTAGCCTAAGCCGACGAGAACAGTAAGAGAACTCGTAAGAGGCGTAAGAGGTTTGTGCCCTCTTACGCCTCACATGGTTCTTATGCCGCCGTGTAGACGGCCGAGCTGCGCGCCGTGAATTTCGCACCGACGCCGTTGTTCGCGTCGACCTCGGCCCACAGCGCATCGCCGGCGACGATCCCGCTCGTAGCCCACGTCCAGGTCGAGCCCGTCAGGGTCGCCACCAGCGTTCCCGATCCGATCGTGGCATCGCCGCCCTTGTAGATCCGGCGCTCGGCGAAGTCGGTTTCTGTCAGGCCCGCCGGCACGAACGATCCGGGGTTGACGCGGATCGTGCCGGCGCCGCCCGACAGCACGCCGAACAGCGCCAGCGGCGTTGCGACGGCGCCGAGATGCGCCGGGCGGTGGCGGGTCCGATCGTTAATCGCCCAACCGAACGGCTGCTCGATCTCGATGTCGGCTTCGGGCAGAGCGCCGGCGCCATAGCGGAAGCTGATCGTCTTCTTGGCGGTGCCGACCGACGTTGCCGGCGCCGACGGCCGCGCGATCAGGATCGTGTCGAGGGTGTAGGAGATCGGAGCGGTGGTGCCGGCGTTGGCAGCCGCCTGATAGCTGCCGGACTGCGCTACCGAGCCCAGCTCGAAGCCGTAACCCAGATACCCCGGCGGCAGCTTCGCGCCCATGCCGGCGAGCGCATACTGTCCGGGCGTCAGGGCCAGCGGCAGCGCCGTCTTGTCCTCATACTTGATGATGCCGGCGGCCGAGCCGCTGCCACCAGCGCGGATGACCTGTTTCTTGCGGCCGTTCGTGGTGTCCACCAACGAGGCGACAATGCCGTTCGAACCCGTCGTGGTCGAGATGGCCTTGCTCGACGGCACCGTGCCCTGGACGGGCGCAGTGACGACGCCAGACCCGGACACAGCGAGGTCGCGATCGGGATCTCGCTGCGCACCCATCTTCGGGTACGTGCCGGCGAAGATCATGTCGAGGACCTGCGCCTTCGTCGCCGGCGCGAGATGCGGTTCGATCGCCGCCATGATCAGCTGCGCGCCCTTGTCCGCCCCGATCTCGTGCGGGTGGACCAAGTTTGCGTCGTTCGCCACTTCGGCCGGGACGATCGACGAGCAGTCGATCAGGACAACACGCGGGTCGCTCGCCTTCAGCGCGTTGATGTAGTCCCGCTGAAGGTTCCAGACCGTCGCCCGATAAGTCGCCTCGGCGCCTTTACCGGACGGCCATGTCATCATGATCGGCAGACGCAGCGCCTGCGGGTTTGACTGGACGTAGTAGCTGACGGCCGTCTTCCAGTCGTTCAGGCTGGCAGGGCTCGCCACCGGATCGGTCGAGAGCACGTCGTCATTGGCGCCGCAGGTGAGGAAGAACGGAACGTCCGCCTTCTGCGCAGCCTGCGCATCGAGCGCCAGCGGATAGATCCAGGGCGTGTTCGTGCCGATCGTGCGAGCGATCGTCGTGCCCGAGCGCGCGATGAGTGAGACCGGCGAGGGCTGCATGCGCAGGCCGAGGCGGCGTTCGAAGACGCCCCACATGTTGCGCAGGCCGGCGGCGCTGCCCTCCGAGGCGATGCCGTCGCCGGTCGCGTTCATGACGGCGCCGATCGGCACGAGGTTCGAGGCCACTGCAGGTGTCGCCGTCTCGCTCGGCGACCACGGACCGCGCCCGATCGCATTCACAGCGGCCGTCTGCACCTGGTAGGGCGTGCCGTTCGCCAAACCCGCGAGCGCCTGGCCGGAGGCGATCCCCGTCGTGATCGTCCAGTTCTGCCCGTCGGTCGATCGCCGCGCATCGTACGACGTGATGGGCGAGCCGCCGTCGCCCGGCGCGGCCGCCGGCTCGACCTTGATCTGGGCGTCGCCCGCCGTCAGCGTCGGCTTCGCCATCTGCAGCGGCACGCTTGCTCCCGGCACCACCGCGCCCACCGGCGCCACCGTCACGGCACCGAGGAGAACTTGCGTCACCACGAGGGCGAGCTTGGCGGGCGTGCCGCTGACCGCCACCGTGCAGTCGATCACGTCGCCGGCTTTCAGGCCGAAGCGGCGGGCGGCCGCGTCGAAGTAGCCGGCGGCCGCGAGCTCGGCGCCGGAATCCTCCGTCGAGTAGACATAGGCGTTGGATCGCCCCTGCCGGATCCGGTCGCTCGTCGCGAAGCGGGAGAGCGCGCGTGCGCGAAAAGCCATGGGATCGTCTCCGGTGTCAGGGTTGGGTGGGTCGGCGCAGTTCGGAGCGCTTGCCGTCCATGCGCTCGAGGATCTCGCGGATGACGCGAATGTCGGACCCTTGGCTGTTCACCGTGGTCTCGAGGGCGCGGATGGCTTCCTTGGTGGAGTTGTTGGATTCCTCGCCGCGCGCGACGCGAAACCCCAGCTCGTCGATCTTGCGCAACCCGTTCTCGACCGTGCGGAACCGCTCTTCGGTTCGGCCCTCGAGCGTCGCGAGTTCGGCCGCGCGATCCTTGTGGTAAGCGTCGTGACCGACGCGCCATTCGTTCAGCCGCTCGACTTGGTTGCCGAGCGTGAAGAAGGTGCTGAGCGCCGTGAACCCGACGGCACCCACGGCGATCACCGTCTGGACATTCCAATTCTCTGTCAGCCAGGCCATGCGCCGCGTCGTCCGTTCCTGTGTCATCGAGCCGCCTGCCAGCATCCGAGCCGACGCCCGTTGGCGTCGTTGCCCTCGACGCGCTCGGCGCCGGCGCGGTCGGCCGCGATCAGCGCCACCGTCCCGGCCGGGCTAAGGCTGGCCTCGCGAAACCCCGCGCAGGCCGGCACAGGTGTCGACTGGCATCCCGCGAGCACGCAGAGCGCGAACGCAGAGATCCCGATCCGAAAGTGTCTTGCGCTCGGCATCGTCGGCCGCCCTCTCCGTCTCGGCCGTCTGGGCGGCGGTTTGCATTTCGGCCGTCAGGGCAGCGCGCCCCGCCCGTTCGCCTGACCAGTGGCCGACCTGGTAGGCGATGGCGGCGCCGGCGATCGCGCCGACGCCGATCTTCAGGAAGTCGAGGGCGCCGAACATCAGGAGGCCGGCGCCACGTCGAGGTCGAGCAGCGGCGCGAGCTTGCGGCGGCGGTGCGCGGCATAGAGGCCCCAGGCCATGCCGCCGATCGCCACGATGGCGCTGCCGATCGTCAGGCCGACCAGCACGTTGCCGACGAAGGACGAGACACCGGCATAGGGCTCGATCGACTGGCGGGCGCCCTCGAGCATCAGGCCGAGACTGCCGCCGGCGGCGCCGACCGTCGGACCGCTCACCGGCACGGCCGGGAGCGCGGCGTCCGAAACCAGCGCCTTGCGCTCCATACCGGCGACATAGACGAGGTTGGTATCCGAAGGCACCGAGCCTTGCGCCCAATCCTGCCCGGCATCGCCGACCTGGTCGACGCGGGCGACCCACCCACGGCCGAACGTCGGGAAGGTCTTCAACGCCCGGAGGAACGCCTTGCGGATCTCGCAGATGCGAGCAATAAGCGCGTCCACGTCGTTGACCTGGTTGACGGCCTCGAGTGTGCCGTTACCAATCACACCGTCGATTCCGCCTCGGTAGAGGCCGAGTTGCTGAAGCGCGCGCTGCAGCCACTTGTTCGATTGCGCCGGACCGGAGTTCACGCTGCCGTCGAACTGGACATGGTCCAACCCGATCGGCAGGGCGTCGAAGCGCACAGCGTTGGCGTATTGCGTCTTGTAGATCTCGGCGAGCTCGGCGCTCGTGATCGAGCGCACCGTGCGGGTGGTAAGGCCCTTGCGCTGGCGGTACGCGTCATAGACGCGCTGCGTCACGCCCTTCATCGTCGCCCCGCCGGGATCCTTCGGGTGATTGGAGAACCCGCCCTCGTGGACGAGAATGCGCGAAAGCGAGGATGCGTAGTTCTCGGCGGCCATCGGTCGGATCCCGGTTGTCGATGGCCACAGAATAAGACGCCCCGAAGGGCCTCAATTGCGCTCGCCGTCCTCGAGCAGGAGAAGCACTTGCCCGACCAGGAGGGGCTGGACGTAGTGCTCCGAGACGCGCGTCTTGATGAGCATCACCTCCTCCACCGTCAGTTCGACATCATCGGTGGCTTCGAAGATCCGCTGTGCCAGCGAATAGGCTTTGACGTGGTCGATCCCGGTCATCGTCTGGGGCTGGCCGTTCTCGATCTTCGGGCTGGTCAACGCCTCGATCGCGATGTCGCCAACCGTCGCCGGGACCGGCTGGCCCTCGGCGTCGTTGCGCAGCGACATGGGCGCACCGCTGAACGTGTACAGGGCAATGCGGAAATCTCGCTTCATCGTCATCCTCACGAACTGGTTGTGTAGAGAAACAGGGGCTGGGTGCCGTCGGCGGTGCAGATGCGGGGGCGCCCGCCAGCGCCGATGAAAATGTCGCCGCGCTTGTAGTTGCCGAGCTGGGACGCCGAGAACTCATAGGCGCCGGGTGTCAGATTGATCATGCGCCCCTGAAAACCGCTGGTCGCGATGACCTTCCCACCGGCGGCGACGTTACCGACCGTCGACATGTTCGCGGCTGAGAGACCTGCAAAAACGCTCAAATTCCCGCCCTGATCGAGGCTCATGATCTGGACGGATTTGTTGCTATTGACCCACCCGAGCGACGCGTCCGCCTGCAACGTCATGTGCATCTTGGCGTCGAGCGTATAGCCGTCGTTGCGAAGCTTGCCGAAAGAGACGGTGCCAAAGCGATCGACGCTGAAGATCTGCCCGCTATCGTTGCCGCACTCGATGAACTTATCGAAATACCCGCCAGTGCTCTCGAAGTTGTTCAACAGGAGACCGACGGAGTTTTTCCCGACCGTGGCGGCGGCATAGAGACCAATGGAGTCGATACGGTCCGTGCCAGTCGCGGCGTTCATACAGCCGATCTGGTAGCTCAAACGGGCCTTGTTTCCACCGCCTGTCCCCGACAGAAGCGTGGTCGCGCCTTCGATCCCGCCGGTGAAGCCGGTCTTATCGAAGAAGGCAGCATCGATCAGGATCCCGCACGCGTCGGAGCGGTTCGGGCTCTTGGCGTCCGTCTCCGGGGAATTGACGCGAGGACCGTCCTGGCGGACGACGATGTAAAGCCCGTCCATCTCGCCACCGCGTGCGGTGCCCGTGCCGAAACCTTCCTTAAAAAGCGAGATCGACGCGGCGAGCGTCGCCGATCGTGGACCGTTGAGGGCGCTCC
Source organism: Aureimonas sp. AU12 (assembly GCF_001463705.1). Taxonomy (GTDB): domain Bacteria; phylum Pseudomonadota; class Alphaproteobacteria; order Rhizobiales; family Rhizobiaceae; genus Aureimonas. Next base: position 58,694 of record NZ_BBWH01000005.1, read on the forward strand.
CTTCCGACACGGTGCGGATGTGGAAGGAGGACACCTCGCGGTCGTTGTCGGAGTTAAAGGCGATCCGCGCACTGACGAGCTTCTGCGCGTGGATGTCCTGCCCCCCACCGTCCGCATAGAATAGGCGGGACAGCGTCGTGGCGTCGGTCTTCTCGAACAGGGTCGGCGTGCGCACGATAGCGGCCGCGTCGGCCGGGTCGGTCTCGCCACCGCCTCCGCCGCCGATCGCGGCAATCGCCTGCGCCACCCGCTGCGGCGTCATCGCCACATCGTTCAGGATGCCGGCTTCGGCCTGCGCCCGCGTCGCGATCGGCACCGTAACCGTGGTGACCAGGCTGGCGACCGACGCGGAGGCGAGCCCCGCGCCGACGATCGTCCGAGACGCCAGACTGACGATGCTGGCGGACAATGCCTGAACGGCCGAGACCGATGCCTTCGCCGCCAGCACGGGCACGAGGCCGACCACGTCGTTGATCGTCACGATGCCGGCGCCACCGCCGACGCCGAGCCCGTCGAAATTGTTGATGTCGCGCCGCAACTCCTGCAGCACGGTCCCGATGACGGAAAATTCGCGCTCGAGCGCGACGCCTGAGATCGCGCCGCCTCGCGTGACATCGGTGGATCGCTCCTGCAGGCGGCGCGACTGGACGATCGCCACGTCGCCAGCCTTAAGCGGCGTCGCGAAGCGGACGGTGAAATAGTCGAAGGGCTGGCCGCCGACCTTCTCGGCGAAGATCGGTTCGAGGGCATAGCCGACCTCGCCGAGCCGCAGCACGCGGGCCACGACATCGGCCGCATCCCAGACGCGGAAATCGAACGGCCCGTAGGTCGCCCGGCCGTCGCCTTCGATCGTGCCCGTCTCGCGCGTCTGGCGGGGCAGCGGATAGGGATTGGTCACAGCCGGGTCCTCGTTGAACCCGGCCAGAATGCGGTCGCGCCGCTCGCCTTAATTGCGTGGCTCCGGGGGCGCGGCGATCGCCGGCGCCCTGCCCGGCTCGACCTGTCCGGGCGCCCACCAGTATTCCTGACCGGTGCGCCCCTTCAGGCCGGACGCCTTGGCCTTGAAGCTCTTGTCGGCGTCGGGATCGACGAGCCACTGGAGCTGATCGAGGACCAGGCGGCGATACCCGCCGCGCGTCGCCCAATTCGAAGCGACCACCGGCGTATACCGACCCGCAAAGTCCACCGCCTTGCGGCCGGGATTGACCTTCTCGCCCAAGGCCGCCTGCAGAGGCAGGCCGACGCCGAGACCGACCGCGTCGGAGAGGAAGCTCCAACCGGGGCCGAGCACGGTATCGGCGACGCCGCCGCCGAAGCGGTTCGACGAAGAGTTCACGAAGTCGCCGAACAGGCCGAACCCGCCGCCAGTCATCGATGCTTTGAACCAGAAACTGCCGGTGCTCATGTCCTCGAGATCCTTGCCGTCGAGGAGGCCCTTGATCTGGTTCGACATGGCACCGCCGATCGTCAGCGAGATCGCCATCGCCGCGAAGTACCCGGCAGCCGCCTGTTTACCGCCCGACTGCATCGCCGTGATCCGCTGCAACGCCTCGAGCTGCAGCGTCGTGAAGGACAGGCCGAAGCTTTTGAACTGCATCGCAAAGTTGGCGAACTCGCCAAGGAACGTGCCGCGCGCCACTGGACCCGTCACGAAGGATCGCGCGTTCGGCGTGCCGCCCGGCGTCGCCCGCTCCGACCACGCCGCGGTCATTTCGGCCAGCTTCTCGGCGACCTCGCGATGACGGAGTGCCTTGCCTTCCGCCATCAGCTCGGCGTCGACAAGCGGCCCATCCGGCCCGGCCGCAAGATACCGGACCTCGCCGCCGCCGTTGGCGATCGACATCGGCGTGACGAAGCCGGCGGGATCGACGCTGGCCCGCATGACCTCCCAATCGGCCGCGTCGATGCCGAAGCCTTCCATCGTCACGCGCAGGCGCTCCGGTAGCTTGCCGAAGTCGGTCCCCGCATGGTCGGCGATCGTCGCTTGCCAGGCGCGCGCCTCGACGAGCTTTCGCCCCGTGGTCAGCGGCTTCAGCCCGTTGAGCATCATCGAACGATCGACGAGATATTGCGACCAGGTGTGGCCGAGCATCGGCCCGGTGAACCGCGCCTCGCCTTCCATCGCGTGCAGGTAATCGTCCCAGATGACACCGGCGCGCTGGATCTCTTCGCGGTTCGATGCTTTCAGCATCTTCAGCATGGCGCCCATATCCTTCACCACGGGCAGGCCGGCGAGCCGACGGGATGCCTGCGCCACGAACGGGTCGGTCAGCGCGGCCGTGACGCCTGCGCCGCCAAGCAGCGCCGAGTTCATGAGGTTCTTGACGGTCGCCGTGGCGGTGGCGACGCCCGACGCGACGTTCGGCCCGCCGCGCAACTCGGCATAGAGCGCCTGCAGCCGCCATTCGGCGAAGGCACCCGGCTCCGTTCCGCGCGCCCACTTCGCCATGTCGCCGGCGATCCGCGCCATCGATGCGCGCCCGACATCGCCCTTCGCGATCTCCGAGCGCACGCCCTGGACCATCCATTGCATCATGGCGTTCGGGTTCGGGCCGAGCACCTCGAGCGCGGCGATGTCCTTCGCCATGCCATTAATGTGCCGGAACATGGCCTGCACCGGGTCGCCGCCGCCGAAGCTCTGATTGTACGTCATCCAGTCGTCGGCCGACTTGAAGGCGAGGAAGCGATGCTCCTGCCGCTGGGTCGCCAGCGAGCCGGCGCCGACGCCCTTCATCTGCGGCGCATGGTGCGCCCAACCCGTCGTCGTGATGCTTTCGAAGACGTGGTCCAACGCCTTGTCGAGACCGGCAACGCCCACCGGTTCGGCCGTCAACGGATGCAGGATCTTGTCCGGATCGACCAGCGGCTTGATGAACTCTTTCCAAGCCTCGCGGCCCGCCTGGCGCACGGCGAGGCCGTTGTGCGAATGCGGCAGACCCCATCCGTCGAGCTTCGGGATCGCCCCGCCGGCGGCGTTGAACCGGTTGCGGAGATCCTCGAAGACGCGCGACAGGTCTCCGGCGAACGTCTTGGCCGTCGCGTCGGCCGACGCCTCGCCGTGCAGCTCGCGCACGATGTCGCGCACCAGGCCGGCGCTTGCCGTTCGACGACCTCGAAGCAAGCTGCGGCTCGTCGCCGTCATCAGGTCCGTCAGCTTGCCGTGCGCCATGGAGACGATCGCCTCCTCGCGGCCGCGCACGCTCTCGGCGCCGGCATAGCCATAATGCGACAGCGTCTGCACGGCGGCCTCGTAAACGTCGGGGCGCCCCTGCTCGTCGCGGTAGCCGAGCAACCGATCCTTGAGCCGCACCCGCGCCTTTTCCGTCAGGACGGCCCGCCGGCGCTTCTCGATCGCCTGCGCCTTCAGTTCCCGCGCCAGCTCGTCCTTCGCCGCCTGTGCGGCCCCGTCGTCGCCGAGCTGCAGTTTCTTTTGCGCATACTTCGTCTCGAAGTCGCGGTTGAGCGCCTCGCCCTCGGCGCGCGTGATCGCGCCCTGCTCGATGGCGGAGTTCAGGCAGTCGATGAAGGGCATGGATCAGACCTTGCAGTTGGCGACCAGGAGGCCGAAATCGTCGTCGCGCTCGGCCCGCGCGAAGAGGTCGGACGGCGAGACGTAGACGGTGGCGCCGTCCGCATCGGTCCCGTCGGGAATGGCGTCCCACAGGCTCAATTCGCTCTCGCCTCGCGTCGCGTCGGTCGACGGCGTGACAACGTCCCACCGAGTGCCCGACCGATCGAAGGATATCAGCATTGAGCGGCCGAACTCATCAGCCGTGAGGGCCCGATCTTCCTGCTGAAACATGCCGTCGAACCCGCGAACTTGGCGAATGCCATTGGCGGCCTCAAATACGTCTTCGTCGTCGGCATTTCTTCCGATGAATTTGGGACTGCCCTCGTGTGTTGTCCCGTCGGGAATGGCGTCCCAAAGCGAGGACTGGCCTTCGGCGTCGGGCGTCGCTATATTGGAGCCGGTTGGCGAGGAAAGAGAGCTGTGTCCGCTTTCCTGGAAACCGGTGGGGCGGTCAGTCGTCTCCCCGCCGCGCCGACCTTTCTCATAAGCCGTCATCAGCCAGGTCTTGGATTCTCCGTCATAGGTCAGGCGGATCACGGCTTTATGCGTCGAGTTCTCCAACAGGATGCGGTTCTCGCTCCTCGTCTTGACCGTCGTGCCGGCGAGGATCGACGGGAGATCCTCGAGGACCTCGGGATGCTTCTCGGCGATCTTGGCAAGGCCCAGTCCGTTGTCCCTTGCGGCATCGTACCGTCCCCAGATGACATCGATCGGCCCCACGTCGGGATGCGACAGCAATCCAGCGATCTCGCCATCCCGCCGGCGTGACAAGAAGTCGACGGCCGCCGTCCAGTTGTCGGCGAACGGCTCGCGTGGATAGACCGGCCCTGCCGGTCCCGTGCCGATCGGCTCGACATCGAGGACGCGGCTCGGCGGAGCACGATGGGGCCGCTCGTCGGGGAAGAGGCCGGCCAGATCTTCCGCCTCGCGCGTCGCGGGCTCCACCGCTCGCGCGGCCGCAAGCTGCGGCTCGGGCGGCGACAGGAGTGCCGGGAGCCCATCGCGCTCGATCGCCGCCTGAATGTCGCCGATGAAGGCGCGGGCTTCCCGGCTGGCGTTCGATCCGCCTGCAAACCGCCGTGCGGCCTCCGTGAGCGCGTCCGACACGGGTCCACGTGATCGCGCCATCCGATCGACGATCGCGCCCACGGTCTCCGCCGTGACCGCGCGCGACGCATTCCCGGCGGCATCGAGCGCATTACCGGCGGCCTCGATCACGTCAGCGCGCTCGCCGAGCATGGCAAAGAGGCGCTTATCCTGTCGCAGCACCTTCATCGCCGCGTCGAGCACCTTCACCCGCTCGCCGATCAGCGTCTTGGTCAGGTCGAACGTGCCGAACATGTCAGTCTGCGTTTCCTGCCGGACGCCGCTCGCCATCACCTCCTCGAGCAGCATCCGAGCCGCCCGGTCGGTCTCGGGATCGAACTTGGCGAGATCCGCGATCGCGGCCGCATGCATGCGCGGATCCGCAACGAGCTCTCCGACAAGCGCCGCATGGTTCTGGTCAATCACCCCGTTGACCGTCATCCCCCAAGCATCGTCCGACAGGCGCGCCAGAGCTGTCGCCCGGCGCATCATGGCGCCTGACATCGGCAAGCCGTCGTCGAGGAGGTCGGGCCGATCGCGCATCACGCGGGCGGCGTCGATCGCTTCACCGGATCCCTCCTGCATGTTCTTCTTGGCGGCCATCGCCCGCACGTCCTCGGCCGTCCAGCCGTCGCGCTCGCGGAACAGGTAGCCGTCGAGGCGCACCGAACCATCGCCCTCGCCTTTCAGCCGCCGGGCGAGGCCGAGCCGCTGGTGTCCGTCCGCGATGAACCGGGCGCCGTCGCTGCGCTCGTGGATCATCACCTTGCCGGACGCCGTGGCGTCCCACCGCTTCACGCCCTTCAGCCGGTCGGTCACGCCGGCATCGTCGCCGCCGCCCTTGTACTGGTAGGCGACGGCGTCGGTGCCGATCGCGTCGGGGTCGAAGCGCTCGAACGTGACGGGGCGCCCCTTCACCTCGATCCGGTCTGTGCCCGGCAAAGCTTCCGACAGGATCCGGTTCTCGGCCGGGTCGCGTTCGGCCTTGACCACGGGGCCGCCGGGTGGTGGACCTTCCGTCTCGAGCGCGCGCACCGCGTCGCTTCGAAGTCGGGCCGCCTCGTCCGCCGTGATCCCCTTCGGCACCTCGCCGAACGCGGCATCGTCGAGGCGGCCTTGCTCGCTGGCGATCGCCGCGACGCGCGCTTCCGCCGGATCCGCCTCGACACCGAGGCGCTTCGCCACGTCCTCGAGATCGCCGGCCCGCATGTCTCCGGTCGCGACGCGCTCAATCGCCTCAACGCCAGCCTTGTCGGTGACGCCGAAGACGCGGGCGACCTCGCGGCCGCTCTGGACCAGGCCGCCGAAGGCCCCGCCGAAGAGACCGGCCATGCCGACCTGTTTCAGCGCCGGCACGACGCCGCTTTCGAGCCCGTTCTCGCGGCGCCACTCTTGCGCCCGCGTCTGCACCGCCGCCTCGACGCCAGCATTGATGACGGCTTCCGTCAGCACGGTTTGCCCAATGCGGCCGACGACGCCCTTGGCGACGCCGGCACCGCCACCGAGAAACAGCGTTGCGACCTGAAGCGGATCCCGCAGCGAGCCCCGCACCGCGCCGGCGAACGTCGCCGCCAGGCGCGAGACCCCGGAGAGATCTTCGGCGCCAGCGTCCGCCCGCTTGCGCCGGGCGTCGGCGCCCGTGGCGATCGCCTGCGTTTCCGGGTCAAAATCGGCATCGAACAGAGCGGCATGTTCGGGGAACTGACCGCGCATCTCGTCGAGCTTCGTTCGAAACGCGTCGAACTCGGCTTGCGTCCGATCGCGACGCGCCTCGCCAAAGCCGAGGAAATCCGGGATCGCGATGGGGCCATCCGATACCGCGTCGATCTTGGCGAGATCCATCGGGTTCGAAAGCTGAACCCCGGTTGCCTCATGAATCTTGGCGATCCGGCGGCGGTACGCCTCGAGGCGAGCGTCCTCCCGCGAATACGTGTTGTCGATGAAGGTCTGAGCCTGGTCGTTGGCAGAGTAGAGCTCCGCCATGCGTGACCGGCCGTCGCCGTCGAGGAGATCTCCGACGAGGTTGGCCTCCTGACGCATGAGCGCGACGCCTGGCAGATACTCGAGCGGGCCGGCACTGAAGCCCGCCGGATCGCCGAATGTCACGGCGCGGCCGGGCGCGTCGTCGGGCGGCTGATGCTGAAAGATGCTCATCGGTAGGCCCCCGGCACGCGCGCCTCGAGAATGGGTTTCATGGCGTCGAAGGCGATCAGGAAGGGCTTGCCGTCGGCGCCCCGGATCCATTGCGGATCCTCCGAGCTCGGATCGCCGAAGGCGAAGCGATAGCCGCCGGCGACCGCCACGGGCGTTGCCGCCTTCACGTCGGCCGCGCTGTAGGGCTTGCCGTTCTCGCGCACCGGCGGCGCCGAGAAATACCGAACGCCGGCGCGCGAGCGCTGCTCCTCGATCGGGACCAGGTCCGTGTCGCGCAGAGCGTCCACAACATCGGCGAAGCAATCGGCGCGGATCGTCGGCGGCACCACGACGGTCGGGCGATCGGCGCCGAAGCCCCAGACGCCGCCGACCGGGACCGTGACCAGGCCACCATACTGGACGCCGGCTTCGAAGCGGGCGCCCGCCGCCTCCTGCAAGGCCTGCTCGAAGATAGGCCGCACGGCGTCGGACTTCGGATCGAGGCCGCTTTGCGCAACGCGCGCTCGCGTCATCGCCTCGGCCGCCGCGATCGTGCGCGTCGCATCCGCCGGCGATCCCGCGAACGCGGCCCCGAAGGTCGAGCGCGCGATCTCGGCCCGCTGTGTGTCCTTCATCACTTCCGGGAGTTTCTTGCCGTCGGCGCCAATGCCATAGCCCACGATAACGTCGCGGGCCGCGCGATCGGAACCGCCGCCGGCAAGGATGACGCCCGCCTGCTCGATCGCCGGCGCGTCTTCCTTTAGCTCGGCAAGGATCTGGCCCGCCTTCGCGCCGCCCCCGCCGACGATCCCGGCGGCGAGCTGCGCGGCGCGCGCCGGATCCTGGTCGACCAAGCCACGGATCGCGGCGACCTCTTCGGGCTTGAGATACTTCGGCGTCACCCCGAAATGCTCGGCCGCCGCCTCGGCCCGCATCGTCCGCTGCTGGATCCGGGCCGCGAGATCCTCGGGCGATGCGGCCTCGACGATCGTCCCTTCCTCCGGCGGCAGAAGTCCCTTGCGCTCGGCGAGCCCGATGGGGTCCGTCTTGGCGGCGGTCTGCATGCGCTCGAGCTCGGCGCGGGCAAAGTCCGCGGTGCCCGACGACACCGCAGCGGGATCGCGCTCGAGGCCGCGCACATAGGTCTCGGCCGCGCTTAACGGCTTGTCCCGCAGGATCCGCGCCGCGCCGATCTTCTCGATGGTGCGATCGACGATCTGGGGACCGTCCGTCGCGGTCCGGCGATCGAGCAGGAAGCGCCCCATCTCGCCGGCGTCGACCTCGAAGCCGCGCGCCACGCTTTCCGCCATGGCGTCGCCGCGTGCCTTCAGGCTGCGCCCGGCCTCCTGCGCCACGCGCTGCTTTTCGTTGGCGGTGCGGTCGAACGTCGCCTCGAGTTGCGCCCAGCCGTCGCCGTCGAGACCATCCAGTCCGCCAGCGGCGAAGTCGGCGCGCATCTTTTCCTTGAGCGCCGTGACCTCCTCCGGCGACGTCAGGGCGGATGCCTGCCGGCCATAGAAGCCGACGGCGGTGTTGCGGCGGCTGGCGATCTTGGCACGGACCGCATCGTCGGGATCGAGGATCCCACGCGCCACGGCGCTGTCGAAATGGGCGTCGGAGGCGGCCTGCGCGGACGCCACGGCAGCGCCGGCGTCGGCGTTCGACGGATCGAACGCCTCGACGGACCGCGCCGTCATCGTCTCCATTTCCTGCGATCGCGTGAGGAAGTCCGCCCGGTCCTGTTGCAGCACGCGCCGGTCGGCATCGTCCCGTGCCTGCGTCCGATACGCTCGCGTCACCGACGAGAAGGTGCGATCGTAATCCGCCGCGACCTCCGGGAAGACGTGGTCCTGCATGTGGACGGTGCGCAAAGCCCCGAACGCGTTGTCTAGCGCTGCCGGGTCATCCTTGAACTTGCGATAGACCTCGTCCGTGTCGGCGCGGATCGTGTTGTCGAGCTGCTCGAGGTAAGTCCGGGTGCCCGCCGCGTCATAGGCCCGGCCGCGAATGGTCATCGAGCCCGTCGGACGGAAACCGCCACCGCCCCCGCGTGCGGTCATCGGCTCGACGACGCGCGTCACCGACGGCGGCCCAACGCTCTCCGGCGGGATGGCCGGCGCCGTGCTGGCCGGCGCGACGGCGGCGGCCGTGCTCGCGGGTGCCGGAGCGGTCCCGTCGCGGGGCGCGATCGTTTCGATGGCGGCCGCCGCACCCGTCGCCGCCGGCGTCGCCGAAAGCGCGGTTGCCGCCGGCGCGGGGCCGGGAGCCGGGTTGGCCGCGATGGCCGACGGCGCCGGAGCGCTATCGCTACCGAAGGCGGACGCCCAACGTGCGTTCGCAAGCCGGTTGTCCCAGCCGTGACCGCGACGCGGCGCCCTCGCCGTGTAGTGCTGCGGGCGCTCGAAATGCATCAGCGCCTCGGTCGCCGATGTGATGTCGGTGGCGGCCTGCAGGCGGTTCCAGGCGAGCTTTTCCTTGGTCTTCAGTTCGTCGACGAAGAAATCCAACTGCACGTCGGTATCGCGCCAGCTCTTCCCCTGCTCGGCATAGCGCGGCGCGCGGGCGAAGTTCTGCAGTGCCGTCCGACGCTCGTTCCGCCATTGGAACAGGCCGGAGGACGTTCCCTTGTCCCCGTCCGGCCCCGCCGCGTTCAACGAGCTTTCCTGACGGGCATGACCGACACCGGCGGCCGCCGCGACATGGCTCAAGCCGCGCTGTCGAAGACCGTCATAAATGTACTTTCCGCGCGTCTCGAGGTCGCCGCCGCCGCTGGCGACGCGCTGTGACTCGCCGCCACCGCCGGAATAGGCCATCGGCTCCATCGAGCCCGGCTCATAGGTCGAACTGACGCCGCCGGAGATCTCCGACGGACGCGGCCCGTTCGCCAAGGCGTTCCGCTCGCCGGCGCGCCGCCCCTCTTCCTGCGCGAAGTCGTCGGCGACCTGGTCGGCCTGGTAGGCGAGACGACCGAACGCCTCGGCGACGCGCCGTTCCGGCCCGCCATCCGGGCGATCGACGCGCAGAAGCCCGTCCTGGATGATCGGATCGACCCGGAGTGGCCGATAGGTGACTTCGCTGGGCCGCTTGTTAGCCATGTCAGCCCCTCAATCCGATGCGGGAGGCACCCTGCAGGATCGCGATGGCGCCGGTTTTCTTTGCCGCGCGGCGCGTCGAGACCGCTTGCGTCTTGAGGTTCGAGGCGCGCTCTTCGAGGCGGGCGATGCGCCCGCGTTCGGTTGCCGTCGAAGTCTCGAGGCCGAGATCCGCTTGCCGATACGCTTCCGTGCGCGCCTGGTTCGGCGTGCCGAAGGAGAGGTCGACGCCGGACGCGGCATAGGCCGTCGCCTGCGATCCGACGCTGTCCATCAGCTCGCGTTTGATCGAGGACCGCCGGGAAACGCCTTGCAGCGTCTCGTTCGCGGTCTCCATGATCGCGTCCTGCGCCTGCAGCTCGAGGTTCGTGGCGTCGAGCTTGGCCGCATCGTTCGCCGCGCTGACCGACATGAGGGTGGCCGTGCCGGCAAGGATGCTGCCGATCGTCGAGCCGAGCGTGCCGATGCCGGCGGCCGCACCGGCGGCACCGGCGGCAGCCGTGCCTCCGATGCCGAGCGCAGAGCCGACGCTGCTGAAAAGCGGGACGATTGCCGCCGCGATCGGGGCCATCAGAGTTTCTCCTCGAAAGTGAGATCGCGCACGCGCAATGGGCCGGGCCGCGTCTGGGTGATGACGGCCGTGGTGTCTTCGACGACGCCGGGGATCCCTGCGACGGTGACGAGCTGGGTCTTGGCGGCCATCGGCTGGTCCGTGGGATCGGACGTGCGCAGCAACGCCACGTCGCGCGGCGGCGTGTTGTTGGCGCCGATCGCGATCGACATCGTGCCGAGGATGTTGGCCTTGACGGTGTGGATGCGGCCGGGGCGACGCACGACCTGGTCGTTGCGGGTGACGAGAACGCGCGGCATCGACTGCCAGCGGGGCGGCACCCAACGTCCGATGGACATGCCGGTGGATCGATACGGCGTGCGGATGAAGCCCGACGTGACGACGTACGGCCCATCCGTGTAACCGGTATAGGTCTCGATCCAGACCTGTGTTCCGTCGGCGTGCGGCAGGTCGAAGGCGAAACCATCCGCGTTCGACGTGCGCCCGATGGCCGACACCAGGTAGGAGCTCGGCTCGAGGATCTCGTAATACTGGCCGTAGGGGCGATCGACGGCGAGCCACAGGTTGTTGTCGGCATCGACGCCGATGGACCGGATGGGATCGCCCACGTCGTATTCGAAGAACGCGGTGATGTCCTGGTCGCGGATGATGCTGGCGCCGATCAGCCGCCCGTCGCCGCGCAGGAGCCAGAGGCGGGGCGCGTCCGTGTCGTCGGTGCCGCGCTGTAACGCCGTCATCACCACGTCGTCGATCAGGTGCGAGGCGAGCAACGATTCCTGACGCGCCGTGAAGGCGCTCGAGAGATCGTCATAGGCGGTGGAGAACAGGACGCCGCCCCGCTGGCCGACGAAGTAGACGCGGTTTTCTATGTCCTCCGGCCAGGTGCCGGGGGTCAGGCCGTTGCGCCCGGTCTCGACGAAATTCAACGGGTCCGTCCGCTTCACTTCGCGGTTGGTCGCGAAATATTCGGCCTCGTCCGTGAAGACGAGGAGGTATTGCGACGACTTCACATGGAGGATTTCCTCCGCGCTGTTTGTGCGTAGGGCTTCCAGCTTCGCCCCGTCGTCGCGCTGTGCCTTGGTGTTGATGTTGAAATACTCGGCCGTCTGCGACATGAGCAGCGCCGACGGCCGCGAATTGAGGTTCGCATAGACAAGCCGGTCCTGGACGATCGAGACGACGCCCGGCCAGCCCCGGCCGTCGGAGATCAGCGGCTCGCCGCCTGTCTTGCCGACGCCCGTGTGCGACGGCAGCACCGAAACCGACGCCGTGTTCACGACCTGGGCGGTGAGCTGGTATTCGACGCCCGAGAGAGCGCCGCCGAACACCACGTCGAGGATCTGGAAGCCCGGACCGGTCACGGCCGGGGTCACCGTAACGCCCGGCCCGAGCGACGGCAGGGCCTGAAGCTCGGCCTGCAGCCGGTCCGCCAAGTCTTTCCAGACGACGGCGTTGGCGCTTTGGACGGGCAACGCGGTCGTCTGCGTTGCGATCGTCTCGCCGTCCACCGTCAAGCTGATGGAAGCCGCGTTGGCCGTGTCGCCTTGCGCCCAGCGGATCCAGAGGTTCCAGACATCGTTCGTCTTCGGGTAGCCGGCGCCGTAATCCTGTTCGGGGATCTTCGAATAGGGCCAGTCGCCGAGCTCCCAAACGGTATCGCTCCGGCGTAGGAGCCGAAGGGACCGCAAGTTCCGATGGAAGATCCCGACCGTGTCGCCCTCGAGGTAGAGCGAGCACTCGGCGGCCATTTCCGGCGTCAGACCGGTGGCAATCTGCGCCCGCAGCACCGTGCCCTCGAAGATGTCGATGCGGAACGGCACCACGGCAATCAGGAAGCTTTTCGACCGCGACTGTTTCAGCCGCCAGAAGCGGGGCCGCCAAGGCGTTTCCGTCGGGCGGACCGCGCGCGTGCCGCCGATGTTGCGGAAACCGGCCTGCGCCACCGGTTCAATGTTCAGGAAGCGGAGCCCAGCCGAATAATACTGCTTGATGTCGACGCGGCCCGCGAGCTCCGGCGAGAGCTCGCCGGCGTTCATGCTCTGCTGGCCGGTCCCGGCGCGCGCGACCATCAGGAATACCGCGCCTCGGTCAGCGGATCGTTGCGCAGGAGCGGCGACGAGATCGGGCCGGCGGCGCGGTCCTGCGCGATCAGGCGGCCGAACTCGCCGCCCGTGCCGCCTTGCGCGGGCGATCCGAACGCCATCGCCTCGAGCTCGGAGGCAAGGCCCTCGTCCTGTTGCATCGGCACCGCGAGGCGTGCGGCCAGTGCCGTGATGAAGGCCGAGCGGAAGGCGGCATCCCAGGCGGCGGGATCCACGTCGACCTTGCAGCGCGCCCAAACCTCCGGTTCGCTGGCATAGAGCTGGTTGCCCTCGATCGCATAGTCGCGGATCACAGCGTCTTGCGGGAACACCGCGCGCAGGATCTTCAGCGGTGGCCCCAGCCGGTCGCCGGGCAGATCGAACGCATAGGGCCAACCGCTCTCGTTCTCACCGGCAACGCGCGTCAGCCGTCGTGTCCGCCGCGCGAACGTCCAGTCGTGAAGGCTGAAACAGCGCGCGACGCAATCGGGCCAGATGCCGTCGATCGAGCCGTTGGCGAAGTTCTCGTCGTCCAGGGAGAAGGACGGCGCCTGGCCGATGCGGACCAGCGCCCGATTGACGATCGTCGCCTTGTCGATGTGCTGGCCCATGGCGCCGCCCTGCCCTTACGACGCGACCGTGACGACGCCCGAGGCGACCGCCGTCACGATGAGGTCGAGCTTGGCGGGCGTGCCGTCGACCGCGACGGAGCAATAGAAGCGGTCACCCTTCTTCAGGTTGCACTTCGCCGCCGCGCCGTCGAAATAGCCTGCCGCCGAAACGGTCGCGGCCGCGTCCGCCGTCGAATAGACATAGGAGTTGGCCTGGTTGCGCGACCCGCGATCGCTGGTCGCAAAGCGCGACAGCGCCTTGATGTTGAGTGGCATCGAAGCCTCCTGACTTGGGATGGGAGAAGAGGCGGCGCGGATGCCGCGCCGCGAGTGTCAGCCGATCAGGCGGCGATACGCTGCGGCGCAACCTGCGCCTTGACGCGGATGCGCTTCACGCCTTCGGGGAGAATGCCGACCGAAGCGCCGGACAGGCCGACCTTGGCGAGCATCGGCGTACCCTCGTAGTCGGCATGCGTGGTGATCGAGGGCGTTTCCTGATCCCACTCGGCTTCGTTGCCCATGGCATCCGTCGCCCACATGAACGTGTCGATGTAGCCGTTGACGTTGAAGCCGTTGCCGTCCGTGCCGGTGCCGTACGCACCCGTCCCGAACGTGAAGTGTTCGTCGGGCATGGTGATGAAGTGGATGCTGCGCCAAGTCTTCTTGCGGACCGCCGTCGACTTCGCGAACGGCAGATCCGGGCCGACATAGTCGGCGTTGGCGAATTCCTTGTACATCATCATCTGGTCGAACATCGCTTCGGTGATGAGCGCCCAAACGTCCTCTTCGGCACCGGCACCCCGGATCTGGGAATGGCCTTCGAGGAACGGCAGAATGTCGATGACCTTCGAACCGTCGCCGATCGTCTTGACGCCGGCCCCGCTGTTGGCGAACGCATCGAGCGCTTCCGTCTTCAGGTTGTCGCGGCGACGGCGAATCGCGGCGGTCAGCATCTTGCCAACGGCCGCCTGTTCGTTCGGACCCTGCCGACGAGCGTCCTGGACGCGCATCCAGGCCGACGCCTCGAAGTCGCGCATAGTGACCTGGACCATGGAAAGGTCCGGGTTCGTGTTCTGGATCTTCTGGATGGAGCCGGAGAGCTCGTAGCTCTCGACGCGCCCGATGATCGGGAACTTCACCACGCCCGCGCCGCCATCGCCGCGCGTCATGGTGCCGTCGAGAAAGCCACCCATCGACTGATACCGCGCCCGGACCATGTCCCGGATCTTTTCGCGATACCAAAGGGGAGCCAAGATCGTCATAAAAATAACCCTCGTTGAACGATGACGACAAATCACCGAGGGCCGGGGAACCGGACGGGCGGCAGAACCGCCCGTCTTGGGATCGCGACCGTCCGGTAGCGATCCGAGAATGGCGGCTGCGGGGCCGCCTTAAGTGCGATCAGTCGCCCGGATAGGCGGCGATGTAATCGGCCTGCAGCTTGTCGTAGCTGACCTTGTCGAACTTAGCGTTTCCCGGTGTGTTCTCCGGCATCGTCGCCCGCTTCTGAAGGTCGGCCGCCGCCGTCCCGCCCGGTGCCGCCTGGCCGGCACCCACTGGGCGCGGATCGCCGGCGCCCGTCATCTGCGAGCGAAAGAACTCGATCGCCTTGTGACCGTCGGCCGTGTCGCCGAGCATCATGGTCATGTGCTTGGCGGCGTCGGCCGGAAGGCCGCGCTGCACCATCTGTTCGACCCAGCCGAGATTGTCGTTCATCCGCTTGTCGATGGCCCGATCCTGCTCGGCCTTCGGCAGGGACTTGGCGGCATCGGGCAGGAGCGCGGTTCGCTCTGCCGCGACATCGATCACCGGCTCGAGGAGACCCATCTCGGCGGCACCGCCCATGTAGGCGGAGAGAAGGCCCTGCATCTGGGCCTTGCTGACGCCGAGATCCCGAGCCTTGTTGGCGATCGCGTCGAAGAGCCCGTCCTGCTCGAGCGTCGCATAGTACGGCTTCAGTGCCTCGTCGACATCGCCGTAATCCTTGTAGGCGGCCACGTCCGCCGGCACCTCGCCGCGTGCGTTCATCGCCTGGAAGAGCTTGTCGATCGTCTGCTGGTCGCTCTCGCCGTGGAACTGTTCGGCGAGACCGTCGGGACGATACGGCGCAGACCCTGCCGGCGGCGCGGCCGGGCCACCCGCCGGCGGCGCGGCTGGCGGTTCGCCAGCGGCCGGAGCACCTGCGGCAGGCGCGGCCGGAGCTGCCGCCGCCGGAGGAGCGGAAGCGGCGGCGGCCGGAGGAGCGCCGCCGCCGGCGCCGTCCGGTGCGCGAAGAATGCGGTCGAGGAGGTTTCTCATCGGGCCTGTTCCTGTTCCCGTTGCTGAAGGAGGCTTTCGCCATGGGCGAGCGCGGAGAGGATCACCTCGCCGACGCCCTCGATCCCCTGCCGGGTCGCGGCGAGGAGCGCGGTTTCTTCAAAGGTCCGCCCCGTAGCGCGGAAGGGCTGGCGGAACGTGATGTCCATCAGCCATTCCACGAGCTCGCGGCCTCGCGCCTCCCGCGCCATCCGCGCAAGGAAGAGCGACATCTCATCGCCGGGCTGGCCGTGGACGGGGCGAGCCGGCTGCGGCGCGAACATCGCCTCGAGGCTTTCCCAGCCATCCATGCCGCCGAGCGAGCCGAGCGGCTGCGCCTCGCGCCGGTTGATTGCCGCTTGCGTCATGCTGCCAAGGCTCCTTCGATTACGTTGGGCGCGGCCGTCTGGACCGCCTGCGCGGCCATCGCCTGCATCTGTTGCTCCGCGAGATCGTCGCCGATCGCCTTGCGCTCGTCGTCGTCGGGGATCAGCGACTTGTCGATGTGCAGCCCCTCGCCGATCCGCCCGAGAACCTTGTCCATGTGGACGTACAGCGGCACCTTATCCGGGCCGGCGAGCTGGCCGACCATCTCGACATAGGTGGCGATCGACGCCAGGCGCTCGCCGTTGAGCGCGGCCGCCATCGGCGACTGAACCGCCGTCGCGATCAGGAACTGGTCGATGTTCAGCGGCGCGTCGAGGAACCCCATCTCGTAGAGGATCTCGGCGACGCGAGGCGCGATCACCGGCATGATCTCGTTCGTCAGGCGGCCGAAAGCGCCGATATGCGTCTCGGCTTTCTGCCGCAGGCGGCCCGCGATCTCGGAGGCCGAACGCGGCGTGCCCTCGTATTCGGGGATCCGAACGTCGTAGAGCGCCTGTTTCACGTCGGCTTGCAGGTTGCCGATCACCATGCGCGCCACGTCCATGCGCCCCGAGGCCGGGTCGATGCGTGACACGTCGGGGCCGAGGATGCCGCCGGTGGACTGCATCGGCCAGAACTCGCCCGGCCCGACCCGCACCGTGTCCGGGTTGAACGTGCCGCCGGAACGATAGGCCCAGATCCCGAGCATCTGAATGGCCGCGGCCTTCAGCGCCAGTTCCTGCGCCTTGTTCAGCGTCTTGATCGACGGCAGGGCGAGCAGGACTGGACCGCGCCCGTAAGCTTCGCCGGGCACGCGGTAGTAGCGCGGCACGGCGATCGGCTGCGACTTCGACCAGCTCGAGGTGACGAAACCGGGATGATTGTCGATCGAGACCCGGAAGTCCCAGCCATACTGGTTGCCGCCAGTCCGCTTGACGAAGTCCTGATAGATCGTGACCTCTTCGGTGGCTTTGTCCTTCGCGTTGAAGTCTTCGGGGAATGTCCCGTTCGGAAAGGCGTCGCGGATCGCCTGGCGCTCCATGCGCTGTTTCCACGACACGAAGTTCACGCGGCGGAACCCGTCCTCGCCGATCGCGATCTCGTCGAAGGGGATCGCCACGAACATGACCGGCTGCTGGCTATCGCCCTTCACCGGCAGGATCGCACCCGTCCCGACGCCGAGATCGATGCAAGCCTCGTGAACGGCCATGTCCCATTCGCCCGTCAGGAAAAACGGGTACATGCCGGCGGCGATCTTCTCGAGCTCGCGATCGAGCTTGGACGCGCCGGCGCCGAGCTTCTGTTTCGCCAGGGCGCCGGACTGCAGCGTGAACGGCTGCTGGCCCGCAGGGAAGAGATCCCGCTGCAGGCTGCCGGCGAAGTACATGACCGAAGTCGTCGCCGTCATGTCGAAGAGACGGTCGACCGGGTTCTTGTTCGTCCCGTCGCCACCAGGCCGGCGGTGCGGAATCGCGAACTCGTAGGCGTCGCGATAGATCTTGTTCCACGGCTCGCGCTTGGACCAAATCTTGTCGCGCCGCGCCATGTGCAGCGGATAATCGTCCATCGTCAGCCGCCGAGCGTCGTGGCAAGACCGCCGTCGCCGGCGTCGGTCACGAAGAGCCGGCGCCCGCGCGACGCCTTGCGGCTGGCGCCGGTGTCCAGCTCGGCCTTCTGGACCTGTGCGAGCTGCTGATCGTTCGACACGGCCTGAAGCTGGCGCGACAGCGCGGAATCCTTGCGCGCCTGCTCGGCCGCTTTCTTCGCGTCGTCGCCGCCGCCGAACAGTTTTCCCATCAACCCCTCCAGATCCAGAGCCGTCCGCCTTCGGCGTCGGTCTCGAGGAAACCGGCCAGGCGCGCCATGCGGCGACCGGCCCGGTTGGAGGGCTTGATCCGTGCCACGATGACGACGCCATGATCCGCGATGGGGCGCAGCATTAACTGCGCCGTGCGGACCAAGCCGAGCATGTCGGCGCGGGCGGCCGGATCGAAGAGCAGGCAGAGCTCCCGCACATGCGGCCCCTCCGGGAAGAGCGTCGCGACGCTCAGGAGCCGATCGCCCCGGTAGACCGCCACGGTATCGGACCGGCGCGCCTGATACGTCGCCCAGCGCCGCAGCCGCCGCTGGCTCCCGGCGAGGCGCATCACATCGACGAGGTTGGCCGGCGTCTCGGCCCGCAGCGCCTCACGATGCGAAGACATCGAAATCCGTCCGGGCGCGCGCCGAGGAGATCGGGACCACCTTTGCCGGGCGGCCCATGCGTGAGGCATCGACGATCGCGCCGGCGCGGCCTCGATGCCCGAGGCACAGATACTGCCAGGCGTCGTGAACGTGGGAATAGCTGTTCTTGGCGACGGCCAGCTTGTCGGTCGCGCCCTTGCTGGCCAGCTTCGTCAGCTTGTAGTGGGCCGCGAAGCCGCCGATCGTCGTCTCGCAGCACGACGAGACCAGGAGGCGCGGTGTGCTGCCATCGATGGGCGCGCCTAGATACCAGCGCACCGCGTCCTGACGCAGGGCCGGCTCATTCGACGGCGCAGGCTGGATCGAGACGTTCAGCGCCCGCGCCACGATCTCCATGTGCGCCAGCTCGCCGGCCTGCCGATCGGCGCCGTAGAACGCCGACGGATCCGCCCAGGCTTCCGAGATCGGGAAGCCGGGGAAGTCGGAGATCAGCACCTCGAGCACCATCGTGGCGAAGCGCGACGGGCCGGTGCCAGGCTCCGCACAGATCTCCCGCAGCATGCGAAGCTGGCCGTTCGGCATGAACTGGCCGATGCCGCAGGCCGGCGAGCCGCCGGCGTCTAGGCCGAGCCCGATCGGCAAACCCTTCACCGGCTTCAGCACGGCGTCCGAGCGGTGCCGTGTGTCGTCATATTCGGGATAGACCGGCTTGCCGTCGCGCGCATAGCCGAACTGGCCGTGGACCATCCGGCGGACCATGTCCTCCGTCTGCGTCGCCGCCTCGAGCTCGTAGGACGAACGCGGCTTGCCCGCGCGGTTCTCGGCCGCCGGCGATAGACCGGACGGCTGCTGATGAAGCACGAAGCCCTGTTTCTTCTCCGATGGCTTCACGCAAAACCGATACGTCCAGTTGTTGATGTCGGGCGGGTTCATGTCGCCCCAGACCATGCGCGGCAGGATCGTTTCGCCGGGCTCCGGCGTCAGGCCCATCGCCTCGAACTGCGCCCGCGCGTCCTTCGAGATCCGTGCGAGCTCGCTATCGGCGATCTGCGCCACTGGCGGGTATCGCCCCGTCCGCTGGAAGAATAGGCCCGGCACCTTCTCGTCGAGCATGTCGCACTCGTTCATCCAGCCCATCGAGATTTCATAGCCCTTGATGAACTGCTCGACGTTTGCGTCGCCCACTGCCCCCGTCTCGAGTTGGAAATCGATGATGACCTTCTCGTTGCCGCGTAGGGCCGCCCAGCGCAGGTGATGCTTGATGGGCCGATCCTGTCCGCCCGAATACGACACCGTCCAAGGGTGATCCTCCGGGAAGGCTTCCTTCCAGGAGGCCAGCGCCGTGCGCTCGAAGTCGCGATAGGTGTTGCGGATGCAGGCGATCTTGACCCGCACGACCCCGTCCCGGCACACGGGCATGTAGGTCGCGGCCAGAAGCGGCCCCTTCATCACCGAGGCGACCGTCTTCCCCGACCCGGCCGGGCCCATGATGATGTCGATCGGCCCCCGCGACTGCAGGAACCCCGCACCCACCGGACCAGGCGGACGGTAGTGCTGAAGGTTGATACCCATGACCCGATCCCGTTTCGGACGCGGCTACCCGCACCCGTCCCGAAACTACCGAGGTTCGCGGCCCATCAAGTGAGCCGGCAGGTCTCGTGTGTGTGAGAGCGGATGCCCCTACGGGGGTGGGCGGGCGCGAGTTTTGAAGGCCGGCCCCGGCGGCGCCGCGCTGGACGGAGGCCGGGGGGCGGGGTCGAAGGGAGGTGGCCAGGCGGCGCGGCGGGTGAAATGGCGCCGAGCTGGAACGGCCTCGACGCGACCGCATGATTTTCAATAACGGGCTACAGCGCCAATAGTCCAATTTCATCAATGCCTTAGCGCATAGCGTAAGAGGGATACGCCAACCCTCTTACGCGGCACCAACGGCTAAGTCATTGATCCGTATCGCTTTCGCCCACGATGCCGGTCAGGCTGAACACGCCGTCCGCCACCGCCTTCGTCGTCATGTCGCCGACCACCAGGACGCCGAGCGACCGCTCCTCGACATGGACTTCCGTCGGCCGCTTGCTCTCGAAGTAGGGCAGCAGCTCGGCGTTCGCCTTGAGGATCATGTTCGCCGCATCGAGCCGATCGCAGGCAAGCTCGGCCGACAGCCGGACCGGATCCGCGTTCGCCAGCGCCGCGAGGTTCATCATCGGATGCTGGAAGCCCATCTTGAGCAGGGTATCGCGCATCTGGGTCGTGCGCTTGTTGGCCGCTCCCTTCGGCCTCCCGCGCCCTTTGCTCGTCGCAAGGGTATCCGCCACATGGCGAACCGGACCGGCGAAGAGGGGCGCGTCCTCGAACAGATCCACCGCCTCGCCGGCCTCGTTCTCACCGCCGTTTTCCACCATTTCGCCCGGCGTGTGTGCCACTCGCAGCCCCCGATTTGCGGCGATCTCGGCCGCCCCGACTATTCGATGCCTATTTTATTCGATCCCGACGGCATCAAGTCCGGTAACGCATCGAGGCCCTCTCGGTAACGGCTGGTAACGGCCAATCGGCCAGCGTTTACAATGAGATATACACCTGACGTTACTGGTTACCATGTTACCAACCCTGCGCACATGCGCGCGCCTGCAAGCGCACGCGCACGCATCCGCGTAGGTTGCGCGCGTGCGCACATACGCGCGAGGCAAATCCCGGTAACGCGGTAACGGCGCTCATAAGCCATTGATTTGTCTGGTTTCTACCGTTACCGGCCGTTACCGGAGGCGTTACCGTGGTAACGATCGCCTCCCCTCACCCGTCCGGCCGTCGAACGATCCGCCACCGTGTCACGGCTGCGACTGTCTTAAGTGCCCGACGCGAAGCGGACCGGGTCGGCGGAGCCGAGAGGGACGAAACGCGAGGGCTCCGCTTTCACTCCTGACGGGCGAGGGATAGGGGAGCCGATGCAACTGACGGTGACGACAGGGCACGGGATCGACAGCAAAAAGCCCGCCAAAGCTGGGCTTGGGCGGGCCGAATGATGTGGCCGACAGAGGGGGTGTTGTTTCGTTACCCCCTTCGACGCCGGCGGCCGTTTGCACGTTGAAGCCAGCGAAGGAGAGCGAGCAGGATGCGGCGACGGAGCGCGTAGAGGACGAGGATCGCGACCAGACCGATCAACAGCCAACGCACGGCGGGCCGCTCAAAGGCGGCGACCAAATGGTCAAGCAGGTCGTCAGGCGGATCATAAAACGTGACTGCCCGGGTGTCCTCCGGCGCTGAAAGAATAACGCCGCCGGTGGAGGGTGACGGCGAAGCGTTGATTAGCGGCTCGGCACGGTAGCCGAAGCGGTCAAGCTCGATTGGCACGAGAGCTCAACCATTCACGCAAGATGATCCGCAACGCTTCAGGGCGCGTGTCAGCCGAGATCTCTGGCATAACCGCGTCCAACTCACTTAGCAGGCCAGCGTCCAAACGTACTTGCACTGGCGTGCCGACACCTGTTGGCGGCCGTCCCTTCGGTTTTCTGGATGCAGAAATGCTTGACGACATTCTTAAGTGCAACCATAAATGAACGAGCCGGGCAAGTGTCATCACCACTTGCGCCGGCTCTAACCCAAGCCATGGAGATTACCCATGCCAAAGGCTGCACCCTCTATAAACCGCCGAGACTTCCTCGGCCATGTCGCCGGCGCCTACACGGCCGCAACGCTCGTCGCTGGCACGGCGGTGCCCGTTACACTCGCCTTGCTGATCCAGCACCACCGGGCCACCTACACGGCGTGGGGCGACGCCTGCGCCCTGCTCGACACCGACGAGCCCTGCGAGGACGACGTGCAACGTGCCGCCCAACTCGAGTACCTAGACGAACTGGCGATCGACGCGCTCGCCACCTATCGTCCCGTCACGATTGAGGAGGCGCGGGAGCGGTTCGCTTATCTCTATGGCCACATGGGACCGTGGGATCTGTTCCAGCCTCGCCACGAACAGTTCAAGACGCTGATCGCGTCAATGATGCCGGAGAATGCCTGATGTCCGCCTTGAAGCAATTTGCTTTCGACGGCCAGCCAGTCCGCACCGTCGAGATCGAGGGCGAGCCGTGGTTCATCGGCAAAGACGTGGCCGAAAGGCTCGGCTACACCAACCCGAACAAGGCGATGGCAGACCACTGCAAGGGGGTGGCGAATCACCATCCCCTTCAAACGGCGGGCGGAATGCAAGAGATGCGCATCCTCTCCGAGCCCGACGTGCTGCGCCTCATCATCGGCAGCAAGCTTCCAGCCGCCGAACGCTTCGAGAGATGGGTGTTCGAAGAGGTATTGCCGAGCGTCCGCAAGACCGGCCGCTACGGCGAGACCGACAACTGGGAACCGAGCGTCAAGCTTAAATTGGAGATGGTGAAGGAGGCGCGCCGCATCGCCGGCAGCGACGAGGCGGTGAAGGTCTGGAACGCGCTGGGGCTGCCGCAGATCGGCGCTGCTCCATCGCCGCCGTCCTTCCCCCGCAGTCAGGTCGTGTGGCGAGAGTGGCCGATCACCGAAGGCGGCGGCTAGAGGGGCTACACCCCTCGCCGTCCGCAATCAAGTCGCACGCCATCACGTCGACCAACCGCGACTTAGTGATCGCTCGTGTGGCCAAAATATCTCGACGTCTTGGACCAAATACGTGCGATGTATCTCAACCGAAATCGCAATACGCTGATTTTCGAGATAAATTTGATTGTCGAGGTGATTTATGAGGAACAGAGTAGAAAACTCGCTGGAAGAGTCGATTGGGTTCAATCTTCGAAATCTTCGTCTCGCCGCAAAGATTCCCATGGAAACTCTTGGCGCTGGAATTGGAGTGACATATCAACAAATTCAGAAATATGAACGTGGGAAAAACAGGATTTCCCTATCGACGGCTGTTCGTATTGCAGAATTTCTCAAGTGCTCCATCGACGAGCTTGTGGAGAATGTGAGCCGGGAAGATTTGATCCCGTTCAACGCCCAATCTCGTCACCATGTAATAAAGACCGCTCATCTGATTGAAGGGCTGGAACCGAGGCTCCGAACGTCAGTGACGAAATTGATTGAAGCAGTTTCCAATACGTCTGACCTTATCCCGCCCGGCTTTCTGCCCGTCCACGGACCTATTGCTGACTGAGCCCTGCGCACCAGCAACTCTTAAAATTAGACGCCCTCGCCGCCCGCGATCCCGTCGAACGCCTTCATGTCGATCAGCAGGCACTTCATCGGCACGCCGGCAATGCGCAGGGTGTGGAACTTCGGTTCCATGTCGCGTACCACCACGTCCTTCGGCCCTTGCTTCAAGGCGCTGCCCCACACGCCGCCGTGCCACTTCGTGTCCTGGAAGATCCGCGCCAGCGCCGGCAGCTTCTTGTATGGGATTGCCAGCGAGCCCCACTCGCCGGGATCGCCTTCCTTTCGCAGGCCGAGCCCGGCGGCCGCCAGGCGGTGCTTCGCCTGGTCGAGATCGATCCCCTTCCGCCGATAGTCGTCCATGACGCTGCCGACGGTGATGCGCTCGCCGCTGCGCCATGCCTCGATCGGCGACGCAAGCACGTGCTCAAGGCATTCCTGCCAGTTGTCGGTCTGCTCCGAACGCTCCGAGGCCGTCAGGCCGGCAATGATGTCGCCGGCGCGCAGCATCTCCGTCACGTCGATCCCCATTTCGTCCATCACCACCGGGCCCACGAGCAGCTCGGCCGCCGCGAGCAAGGTCCCATAAGTGGCCTGCGCTCGAGCATCGAGCCCGGCATCGTGCAGCGCCTTCTTCCAGCGGGGCAGGATCTCACTCTGAAACGCATTCCAGCCGTCCATGATCTGCCGCAGGATCATCCGGCCGTCCTCGTCCCGCACGACGATGTCGCTGGCCTTCCGGCTCTTGTCGAGGCGCGCGAGGTTGAGGATCGGCATGCGGCTTCGATCCTGCGTCTCCAAGGGCGGGGGGTTGATGGCGCTCATGAGGAAGCTGTTTCGCGCCTGGAACATGACGCCCTCGTGGTCGGCGCCGCCCCGGTTCATATAGCCGCCGCTGGCCGCCAGGCGCGCCAGCTCGACGATCGTCATGGCGCGATTGGACCCCGCCTTGTTCTCGAGCTCGTCGACCATGACGGGCAGACAGTCGTTGCGCACCCGCTGATAGATGCCGGCCTGCGTCGTGTCCGTGGTGTCGAGGAGCGCCTTGCCGAGCGT
This sequence comes from Aureimonas sp. AU12, assembly GCF_001463705.1. GTDB lineage: Bacteria > Pseudomonadota > Alphaproteobacteria > Rhizobiales > Rhizobiaceae > Aureimonas. Next base: position 82,855 of record NZ_BBWH01000005.1, read on the forward strand.
GCGCTTGATCAGCCCTTGCAGGGTGGACTTGCCGACGCCGGCGCCGCCCGTGGTGAAGATCACCGGCCGCCATTCCAGCGCGCCGCCCATGAGACCTGTCGCCATCCAGCCGAGAATGAAGAGCGCATCGAGCGAGTTCTCGAACGACCAGGTCTTCAGACTGCCGAGGATCGTCGCCGCCGGCGAACTCTCATGGTCGACCGGCTCCGCCCAGGGCTGCAGCACGTCGGGCTTCATCTCGTAGAAGTGGCCGTCATATTCCGATGGCCGCGCCGCCTCGAGCTTCTTGCCGTTGACCAGCCAAAGGAAGGAACCGGAGTTCCACACGAACCGGTCGCCGCGATCGCGCCAGCCGCCTCGGCCGCGGACATTGTCCTGCGGGTCGAAGATCCCGCGCCGGCGGCCCTCGTTGATCAGCGCATTGCGCGCGCGATCGCGCTCGAGGCGCTTCACCACCGGGTCCGTCGGATTGCCCTCGGCATCCTTGCCGGCGGGGCCAAAGCCCGGCCACGCCCACAGGGCATAGGAAATGTAAGGCGCGAACAGGTTCTCGATCTCGCCGTTGGTCCACCGCTCGATCGCGGTAAGCTGCCCGGCCGCCGATCGGCAATAGGTCACGGTGCCGTTGTAGCCGAGCACCTGGACGGGACAGCCGGGCGGCATGCCGTCCCAAGGCGCGCCCTCCCACTTGCCGGGCTTGCAGCCGAACCGCTCGAGGTTCGGATCCTTCAGCAGCTCCGGGTCGAGCTTTGCCTCCTCGAGCGCGCGGTTGGCGTCGACGAAGGCGGCTCGCACGTTGCTGATGCCGCGCTTGGAGGGCTGCTTGGTCATGTCGATCCAGGATGCAGGAACAAAAAAGGCGGCGCCACGCGAAACGAGAGACGCCGCCAGTCAGCCCGGCCGGGGAGGAGATCGGCCGGGATTGGGTTCGTCAGGCCGGAGCGTCGGCCTCGTCCATGGCGCGCAGGTAGACATCGAGGAGCGTCTCGTGCTCGTCGATCTCGTCCTGGTCCTTCTTCCGCCGGGCGATGATCTCGCGGAGGATCTTCACGTCGAAGCCCTCGGCCTTCGCCTCGGCAAAGACCTCTTTCCGGCCCTCCGCCAGCTCGGCGATCTCGCGGTCGAGGTTTTCGACGCGTTCGACGAACGACCGGATCCGGCCGCCGGCGATCCCCACCGTGTCCGACATCAGCGCGGCCCTCCGGCGGCTTCCGTCAGGGTGAAGGGCTCGTCGACCTCCTCGAGCGTCGTTTCGTCGATCGGAATGGTGCGGGCCACCCGTTCGGGCGTCTCGTCCTTCCACTCGGCTTTCATGCCGGCGTCGATCGTCACGAGCACGTCGCGGAACGTCCGCCAGGCCAGCCGCTCCGCCAACGGCAAATCCGACCAAGGCCGCTCAAGCACAAGGTTGAGACCGCCATCGGACTGGACGTGCCCGTACAGCGCCTCGGCCGGGGCGTCCGACCACTGCCGCACGAACGGCGCGGCATGGCCGACAAGGGCGAGGATCTGATTCGACGAGATCTCGTCGCTGAACCAGCTCGGGTCGTAAGACAGCGTTCCCGTGAAGCCGTCGTCGGAAAGCGCACCGAAGACCATACCGGCCGCCGAGTACGCGGCCACGATCGGCCGCGTCATCGCTTGCCTCGCGTCGTCGAGACGCCGATCGGCGGCTTCCTCGTCGGCGCTTACGCCATCGGCCGAGCCGTCGCCGTGATCCGCCGCCGCATCCTGCGCGGCCTCGGCGTTCCCCAATACGTCAGCGCCGCCGTCACCGTCGACCACCGGCGCACCGCCGGATCCAGCGGGATCACCATCTCCAGATGCTGGACCCACCGCCTCCGGTTCCTCTGCGCCTCCCGCGCCATCATCCGCCGGCGCTTGGTCTCCATCGGTCGCCGAAACACCATCGGGTGCGTGTCCAGATAGACGATCGGCGTCCGCATCGCCGCCGTCACCGCCGGCGGGAAGCTCATCCGCTCCGGTCTCGGCGTCACCCGCTTCACCACTCGTCGCCTGGTCGCCTTCGCCATCCGTCAACGCCTCGATTTGGAGCTTGAGCGCGGCGGCCGCCTCCGGCCCTTCCGCCACCACGACGACATCGCCGCCGTGGTCGTGCAGCGGCAGAACGACCGCGTCTTCTTCGGCAGGCTGGTCGGCGACCTCTTCGTCGGCCGCGTCGCCATCGCCACCGCTCGCCGTCAGCGCGGCCGTGCGCGCGGCGGCCGCTTCGTCGATCTTCTCCTGAATGGTCTCGTCGCCCCAGCGGCCGTCGACATCGATGCCGAGCGCCTCCGCCTCCTGGACCAGTGCCTTCGTCTGTCTCGCCATCCCGCTACTCCGTCATGCCGTCGTTGAAGTCCTTGCCGATCGCCGAGCGCATGACCTCGACGGGCTTCTCGTGGCGTTGAAGTTGCTCCAACACCTGGTCGAACTGGCCGAGCGCGGTGCGGCTCTTCCAGTCGTTGTCGGCCGCGACGAACACGGCTGATATGCAAGGGAGAAAGACCGGCGCCGCGCCCATGTGCATCAGCGAGCCGGCGGCCCAGACGCGGGCCTCGGGGATCCCGATCGCCAGCGTGATCCCGTCCTCGACGCCTTCGCAGAGGATCAGCGGATGCGGCTCGCGCGCGACCTCGTGGACGCAGGCTTCCGGTCCCTTCGAGATCGCGATCACGCTGCCGAGACTGTCCCCGAACATCAGCTTGGGCTTCTCGACGGGCGCCTTCGTCGGCTGCGCCGGGTCGAGGAACGTGCAGTGAACCGCCGTCACCTGCCCCGTCGCCGAACGGAAGCCGGATACGATCGCCGGGAATTTCGGGCCGGGCGCCACTTTCTGCCGGCGGCCGCCGCGCGTTTCCCATTGCGCACCGCTCCACCATTCCAGCGAGGGCGAGACGCGAAACGTCGTTGGGTCGAGCCGGCGCACCTGGTCGAGCGGGATCCCCCGGCCGTCCGCGAGATACCGCCGCGCCACGGCCGAGGCCGCGCTCTCTTCGAGGATCGAGGTCGCCCCGTCCCACAGCCGTTGCACGGCCTTCCGACGGTCGAGCGCCTTTTCGCGGGCCGCCTGCTCGGCCGAAACGCGGCGCTCCTCGTTCCGCTTGGTGAAGTCGGCACGCTGGCCGGCAGTCATCGAGCGCAGTCCGAGGAACTCGCGCGCCCATTCCATCGCGCCCTTGAAGTCGGTCGCCTGGCAGTAGGCCACGAGGCCGATCACGTCGCCCTTGTCGCCCGATCGCCAGTCGATCCACGCGCCGGGATCCCGATCGAGCGGAACCTTGAGCGTCGGATCCTTCGGATGCGTCGCCACGTCTCCCGTCACCGGGTTGTGCGCCACCCAAAACCGGCCCTCGCGGCGGCCATCGGGCAACAGCCGGCGGCACAGATCCTCGATCCGATCCTTCAGCGCCGTCTTGATCTCGTCCCGATCGCCGCGCGCCATGTCAGTGGGCCTCGATGTCGGCGACGACCGTCACACCAGCGTTTGCCCGGCGCTCCCGCTCGACGATGTAAGCCCGCGCAGCCTCTTCCGTCGCGAAGGGAAGGTCATAGACGCAGTCGTGATAGGAGCCGGTCATGCGAAGCCAGCGCGGCCCCCGCAGGAACGCGAAGAGCCCGGCCTTGCCGAACCACTCGACATAGAATTTGCCGTCGGCGTCGTCTCTCACGATCCGGTAGCGCATCAGCTCGCCACCCCATCATCGAGGACGGCGTCCACCAGGTCGTCGGCAACAACCTTCTCGACGATCGCCTGAATGAGCTGTTGCGTGCTCATTCCACGCGCCGTCGCATGCCGGCGAACAAGCACCCGCTGGTGATACGGGAACAGCTCGTTGATCTCGTTCATCAACTGGACGGACATTCCAGACCGTGCGGCCGTGACGGTCGGCGCTGCCTGTCGCGGCGGCGCCTCACGCTTCTTGTCCGAGTATCCCTTCCACAGGAGGCTTGCGACGATCGTCTGGCGGACCCCGATCCGCGCCGCGATCTGCGCATTCGACAGCCCTTTCGCGCGCAAGGCGCGGCAGGCGTCGGAGCGCGACGCATAGCCGAGCGTTGGCTTGGAGGCCGGCATCAGTTCACCCCCGCGCATTCGGTGAACCAGGGCGCGCCATCCTCCACGTCGAACCGCAACGCCACGTCGTTGGACCAATGGCGAGCCTCGACGAGATGCACGCCCGCCGACAGCCCTCTCTCGCGCACGAGTTCCCCAAGCGTATCCGCCAGCACATCATGCTCGCCGGGCACCCACCACTGCGTCGCATCCGACGGCGCCACCCCATCCAGCGTGAAGGAGCCGTCGGCGTCGACCGTCACCGTGAACTCGCCACGCGTTTCGCTGTAGCTCCAGATCACCACATCGCCCGGCTCGAGCGGCATGGCTTGGGTCTCCGTCGCCGAAGGATCCGTCTCCCCAGCGTCGCGGAAGTCGTCGTCCACGAGGAACCACCGCCCCTCGCCGTCGCAGATCACGGCATGCGCCGGGTCTTCGACCTGGACCGGGCACACCTCATCGAGCCAATCGCCTGGGCACCACCAGCGTTTCGCCATCACCCCTCTCCTCTTAACATGCGCTCGAGCACGTCCATCGTGCGGTCGAGCTCGGGATCCTCGTGGCGCGCGTCCTCGACGGCGCCCATCGCGAGGCTGATCGCCGCCGGCGTCAGGCCGAGCGCGCGGGCAAGCTCGCTTTGCGGCAGATCGAGGCCCTGATTGACGAGCGCGATCGCGCGCTGGCGCAGCCGGGCGGCCGCCAGCCAGGCCGGATCGGCGGTGGCGCGGCGGCTCGGCGCATGGCGCAGCACTTCCGACGGCTCGACACCCTCGCGCTGGCAGATCAACGCCAGCGCGGCGTTGAACAGCGAGCCGACGAGCCGGGTCATGTCGTCTTGCGCGCCCTGAACGCGGCCGAGCCGGGCGAGAGCCGTGCGCAGCTTGCCGAGGGTCGAAGCGCGGGGCGTCCCGCGATCGCCGATAACGAGCCGGTCATAGTGACGAAGCGACATGCCGGCGGCCGATGCGAGCTGCTCGCGCGAGATCCCCGCCGCCAGCCGCTTCGCCTCGATCGCAAAGAGCGGAGACTGCGCGTTCACTCGGCGGCATCCTTCACCGCGCGCTGATAGATCCCGGCCGCCGTCGTGTCCGGCCTAAGGCCGCCGCCGAGCGGGAGCCAACCGATGACGCGACCCATGCCAGGCGCGCGGCAATCGATGATGCAGTCTTGCGACCAGTTCCAACCGACGAAGATCCATTCGTCCTGTTCGTCATGGTCGAAATGGTTGAAGCCGACCGTCCACGACTGCATGTCGTCCGTCATCGGCGACCAGCTATCGCAACCCTCGAAGTCGATCAGCAGCCGTACCATCGTCCCGTCACGCGGCGCTGTCTCCAACGATAGACCATGCGCAGGTGTCTCGACGGGAAGGACGGGGCGAGCGGTAAGCGGGTCCTCGCCATTCATGAATTGCGTGTCGGTGATGTCGTGAAGGGCCGCATCGGCGCGCAGCGCATCGCGAACCCGCCGCAAGAATGAAGGCTTGGCGGCCGCCGCCAACCGCTCATGGTAGGCTTCGGTTGTCTCGTCTTTGCCGCGTGTCATGGTCAGTGCTTCCCCTTCGTTGCGAGGTGCGCGCGCACGAGCGCGACAGTGAGCGGCCGATTGCCGGGGCCGGTGTCGAGGAGGGCTTTGCCGGCCTCGTATTCGACGAAGATCAAAGTGACGCCGCCGGCGCCGGCTCGGCGCCACTCGGCATTCGCGACCTCGACGAGCTCGGCCATGAAGGCTTTCGGGTTGGCGTGTTCCGCCCGCATCCCGTCCGCGATGCAGATCCGTGAGGCAGTTGGCGCGTTCCCCATCAGGCGACGCCGGCGCAAAGCGCGATCAGCAGCGCGGCCCCTGCGACGCCGAGAACGAGGCCCATCACGGCCATCAGCCGGCAGGGGCCGGCCATGGTAATGCCGCACGCCCCGCTCATGATGAGCGAGACGGCAATGCCGAGTACGATCGACGCGCCGAGGGGCGAGAGAACCACGATCACGACGGCTCGAACTCCGCCGCCGGCACCGGATCCCGGTCGGTGTTGACGGTGACCACGAAGGACGGATCTCCGACATCGCGCGGCACCATCTCGAAGCGGAACGGCGCGAGATCCGTGACCGGCCGCCCGGTGAATGCCGCGACACCGCGCAGGGCGAGCACGGCCATTTCGTCGGCGGTGAAGGTGAAGACGCGCATCAGGCGGGCATCTCCGCCAGGACGACGACCGGCCAACCACGCTTGCGGGCGCATCGGATCGCCCAACGCAATTCAGCTGCCGGACTGTCGATCGACGCGAGAATGACGAAACGACCGCCAGCGATCTCGGACAGCGGGACCAATCCGGCCGTGTGGCTAAAGGGGACGTATTCGTCCGCCTCCAAGGTCTCACCTTTATGGACAAACGAAACGCTCATGCCGGCACCCGCAGCGCCAGCGCGCTCGCCTGGTCGCGCAGCACCGCCCGCCGGTAGGCGTCGAGCGTAATGTCCCGCATCGCCAGGCGCAGCGCATGCTTGGTCATGGCGTCGCCGACATCGCGGCGCACGGCAAGCTCGGCAGCGTGGCGCCGGGCCACGTGGTCGGCGATCGATTCCATCACTTACCCCCTTGGCGGTGACGGCCGGTCGAGCGTGCGATCGCTCTCCAGCTCTTGAAGAAAAGATTCCTGACGAGCGCGGCGATGCGTCTCGAATGGGCGAGGAGCCAGCTCCTGACGGATCGCCAGAGTGTCGGCATGAAGGGTCTCCCGGTGGGCGTCGGCGGCCGCAGCGGAGCGGTCCAGCGCCTCGCAGGCGAGCCGGAGAAGGCGGGCGTACTTGCCCGAAAGGTCGGTCATCTCGTGCGCGCGCTTGTGCAGGCGCAGGAGGTAGCTTTCGGGAACGCCGGTTTGCTTGGCGACGCGGTAGCGCACGGCGCTATCGCGATCGCCGAGGCCGCGATGGTTCGCCTTGTGCAGGCGGGCCGCGTCGCGCTTGGCTTCGGCCACGGCGGGTTCGAGGGAAGGATCGAGGCACAGGCTCATCGGGCCGCCTGCGACAGGCTTTGGGCCACGCGCGGCCGCTTTTCGGTCGGACATGCAGAAGTCTCCGCGTCAGATTGGGACACGGCAGACGGAGGCGCAGCGGACACCTTGGCGGGATCGACCGATGCACTTTCGAAAGTGAAGAGATCAGGACGAAGAGCGGAGCGAGGGATGCCGGTAAGACGCTCGAGATCGGCGACCCGCTCCGCTGGAACCCGACGATCTTCCCATCGCAAGACAGTCGTCTTGTGGACACCAGCGCGCCTCGCAAGCACGTCGAGCGTGATACCGTGGAGGCTGCGATATTCGCGAAGGGGGGAGACGCCTGTTTCCATGACGATGCATGTTGCGCAACTAGCAACTATCGTCAAGGCGATTTCACGCGCAACTCGATAACGACGTGATTCGTACAGGCTGGGAAGATGCTCGCATGAGCGACATCACCCGCATCCACAAAGGCAAACAGCCTCGCAGACCGCACCACCTCGCGGACTGGGCGGAGGCGCGCGGACTATCGCAAGCGGACATCGCCCGCGAGCTGGACGCCGACAAAAGCGTTGTATCCCGCTGGTTCAGCGGGACAACACCAGGTGAGGACTACCAAGAGCGGTTGGCCGCTCTGTTTCATTGTTCGCGGGAAGCACTCTTCCGCCACCCGGACGACGATTGGCTTGCAAGGTTCTTCCAGGACCGCGGGCGAGACGAAATCGAGCGCATCAAGAAAACTTTGGAGGCAGCGTTTCCCCGTAAGGTTGCCTGATTGCCACCTAAACGTACGCAACCGCGACCGAATGGTCCGATCGTGTTGAGTTGCAAGTTGCGCATATTGCACTTGACCGAAGTTGCAAGTTGCGCAACTTATCTCCTGTCCCAACAGGAGAGCGCGCATGCCTATCGAGTACTCGAACCACCAGAAGCCCGGCCCGCTGGAAATGCCGGATGCTTTGCGCCGGACGTTGAAGCGTCTGGCAGAGAACACCTATCGGCGCGGGCCGCGTCGTTGGGAGACGCCGTCGGCTCCCGGCATCTCGCACCACACCGTCACCGAACTGGCGGTTCGCAACATGGTGAAGGTCCGGCACGGTCGCGGCCGTGATCGCCTTGACCTGACGGATCTCGGCAAGGAGATCGTCGACCGTCTAGTCGCTCGACAGAATGGCGGTGCGTCGTGAGTGCCGCCGCACTTAACAAAAGTCATGACATTGTCGCTGGCGACGCACTTAAGAAAAGTCATGACATTCGCCCGGCCCTCACCATGCCGATCGGCGAAGTCGCATCCGCGATGGGCCTCACAGAGCGGTCGCTGATGCGCAAGCACAAGCGACTGTCGGTCACCAACGCCTTCCCGCCGCCTTTGCCGGGCGGTGTCTGGATGTGGTCCCGGGCCGCCTTCGAGGCATGGGTCCGCGCCAATGGCGTCCAATCGGTCGAGCTCGATCGCGACGAGCCGACGACCCTTGCCGGCAATGATCGCACCCTGGCGCTGGTCACCGAGCAGAACGCCAGCCTACGCGCGCGGTACAGCCGGTGAGCCCGGTGGCGGAGGAACTGGCGGCGAGCGGCGATCGCATCGCGGCCCTCCTCGACGATCTCGACGAGGAGACGCGGCGCTGGCGCCGGATTGAGGCCGAGCTCGACGAGGCGCTGATCGAGGAATGGAGGACCAAGCAGTGAAGAAACCGGGCGCCCCGAAGATCCCCAACGTGGCTTGGCGCGAGGGGCGCCCGCGCTTCATGCCCGGCGAGCCGCTTCGCCTCCTCGGCTACAAGGGCGAGGATCTCAAGCACGAGGACGGGTCGTGGTTCACCGCCGGCGAGGCGCTGGACTGGTCGGCCACCCGCGCGGCCGAGATCGCCACCAGGCGCGCCGCCCTCCTGAAGGAAGCCAACCGCAAGCGGCCGAAGGGCTCGAAGCCCATCCGCCATGCGCCCGCCGTCTACACGCTCGCCAACCTCTTCGAGGACTGGAAGCGGTCGCCCCGCTGGGTCGGCGGCGAGGCCGTCGGCAAGCGCCAGATCAAGCAGCTCTCGCAGCACACCCGCGACAACTACCGCTGGAAGATGAGCGCGATCGAGACGCACGACCACGAGCTCTATCACGCGGCCGTCGACGCCCTCGATGCCACGATCATCTTCGGCCTCTACGAAGAGCTATGGGCCGAGCGCGGCCTTGCCACCGCCCGCGCCTGCGTCGCCACCATCTCGAGCGCGATATCGTGGGGCATGAAGCGCGGCAAGGTGAAGCTCGCGACGAACCCGGCGCAGTCTCTCGGCATGCAGATGCCCGACCTCGTCGTGCGCTTCGGCGAGCGCGAGGAGATCGCCGCGCTGATCGCCGCGGCCGACCTCATGGACCGCCCCGAGATCGGCGACATGGTCACGCTCGGCGTCTGGACCGGCCAGCGCCAGGGCGATCGCCTCGCCATGGTCGAGCACTCGGCTGAGCTCGTGCGCGGCCGTCGCATGCTGCGCCAGTCGAAGACGGGCGCGATCGTCGCCGTGCTCGAATCGCCCGAGCTGCGCGAGCGCATTCAGATGGCGCGCGCCCGCCGCCGTCGCGCCGCGATCGAGGATCCGCATATCGTGCTCGACGAGCGCCAGTGGCGGCCGTGGCTGGATGACCACTACCGGCACACCTACGCCAAGGTGCGCGCCCTCGCCGTCGCCGGTCTCAAGGTCGGCGAGAGCGTCGACGAGGCGTTGAAGCGCAAGGCGGCCCCGAAGGACCGCAAGGGCGTGGAGATCCTCTGGAAGCTGGCGCCCTGCCCGTCGCTGGCGACGCTGCACGATCGCCACTTCCGCGCCACCGCCGTCGTCTGGATGGCGCTCGGCGGCGCCACGGTGCCCGAGATCATCAGCGTCACCGGCCACACGCCGGCATCGGCGACGACGATCCTGCGCCACTACCTCGCGCGCCATCCCGAGATGGCCGACGCGGCGATCGGCAAGATGATCGCGTGGTTCGACAGCGGCGAGCAGACGGGCGCGAAGCTTTGACGCGAAGCGCCGTGAGAGGTCACGAGGCGTAAGAGGTTGCGATCGAGCGAACCTCTTACCCACGCGAAGACATGACGATAAGCCGTTGCGCCAGCATCGGAAACCGCAAGCAACCCGACAACATTACCGCGCAATTCGTAATGACGGGGTCAGGTGTTCGAGTCACCTAAGCGGCACCATTTTTCCAAGCCTATCAGCCAAGTTTTCGCGCCCCCCTGACGGGCGTATGAGATCCGTTGCCTCTCGTCGTCTCGACTGGCTTCCATCTCCTCAACCACCTAACCCGCGGTTATAACCCACGTGCGTATGAATAACTTCAGATTGCGTTTCTGAAGATTTGATGAAAGATGCTGTCGGCGAGTCGGGGTGAACGGATGGCGATCAGCGATCACGCAAAGCGTTGGATGATGATGTGCGTCGGCCTGGTGCTGTTCGCGATCTACGGCTCTCCGCACGTTCACCGGCTTCAAACTCCGGTGCAGGTGGAGAACGGCCGGCAGATGCAGGGCCTCGTCATGCGCCGACGCAACCCGAACGGCACATGGGCCTTTCGCGACCTGACGCCCGACGAGCTCGAGGAAGCGCACGAACGGATGATCTGGTAGACCGGTCGAAGCGCGGTCCGCATGTGCAGGATGGGCCGCTGGGCGGTCGATCACCCTGCCCGCCTTACACGAGCAGGACAAACGTCCTCGCACACCTCGCGCGAAGACCTCTGCTGACGAACCCGCGGTGGGTGTATCGGCAGCGATCAGGCCCGCAGGGCGGCGGTTGCCGTCTCGTCGATCGCCCAGCAGCCGGGATCGTCGCTTCTCTCCTTTAACGCCACACGGCACACCTCGCAGGCCGCCTTTCGCGTCAGCCAGCCGCGACTGACGGAACGCAGCACGAGCGCCGTGTCATGCTTCGCGGGGCAGCCGTACCAGCCGCCGCAGCCGCAAACGGTGACGCTGATCCGCTCGCCTTGCCATCGCGGCTCGACATCCTGGTGATGGAGAACGGTCGGATCGAGGTTGCCGGCGCCAACGGCTACGGTTTCGCGATCGCCGAGGTCGTCGCACGGGCGCAGGCCGATCTCGGCCCCACCGGCGGAACGGGCGCCTTCACCAGAACCGGCGTGCCGGCCATGGCGGGATGCTGCACCGGGCATTTCATCGATGCGATCGATATCCCCATTTTCGCCGTCCACGACTGCGAGGTGGCGGTCGATCCCGACACCGGCCATGTCGAGATCCTCGATTACACCGTCGTGCAGGATGTCGGCCGAGCGCTCAATCCGAGCGCCGTTCATGGCCAGATCCAGGGCGGCGTCGCGCAGGGCCTCGGCTACGCCCTGCGCGAGGAGGTGACGATCGACGAGGTTGGGCGGAC
>NZ_BBWH01000006.1 GCF_001463705.1 Aureimonas sp. AU12
GCTGGCCCTGATATCGCGGCGACCGGTCCACTGACGACGAGACATGGGGTCCGACCCGAAAGGCCGGCGTCGGACGTCCAACTCCTTGCGCGGTTCAACGATCGGCAGCGGCCTCCAACCCGCAGGCTCGCCTCGCACCGCAGTCCGAGGTCGCCCAAGCGCCGTGCCGGGATCAGGACGCCGTCGGCGCGCGCATCGACAGGGCGTTGGCGAGGCTGGTCCGGCGCGCCGGCTCGGCGCCAAGATCGAGGCCGGCGAGAAGCTCGACGAGGTGGCGTTCCATGAGCGCTGCCGCGCGCCCGCCGTCGCGGCGTTCCAGCGCATCCACAAGGGCGTGGTGCGCATGGCTTTCGCACAGCGTTTCCGGTCGCCGCCAGTAAAGCGCCACGACGAGCGAGGAGCGTGACAGGAGGTCGGCAAGAATGCGTTCGAGCACCCCATGCCCGGCGATGCCGGCGATGACGCGATGGAACTCGGCCGAGAGATGCACCGCCTCCTGCGGCCGGTCGGCTTCCACGGCGGCGTGCTCGCGCTCAAGGCAGGCGCGCAGGCCGGAGACGTCGTCCGGTTTGATCCGGGCCGCGGCCATCCGCACGAGATGGGGTTCGACGAGACCCCGCGCCTCGAAGATGCCCCGCGCCTCCTCCGGGCTCGGCCGCGCCACGCTGGCGCCGCGATGACGCCGGATCTCCACCACGCCCTCGCGCGCCAGCGCCTGCAAGGCAGCGCGTACGATCGTGCGGCTGACGCCGAAATGCGCGGCGATCTCGTCCTCCACGAGCTTGGCGCCGGGATCCAACCGATGCCGCACGATCGCCTCGTGCAGCCGGGCGTGGATCGTCTCCCAGGTGGCGCGCGGCGAAGATGGGTCCGGAGGTGGAGCCTGAGGATCGACAGGGAGCATCGGAGCTTTCGCGTTCGGCGTCGCGGAAAGTGTCGCAGATCCGCGCGATCAACCCAAGCAAAACTGTCGACGAGGATTGTACACAATTGAGGCTCAAGGCTGCCGTTTCCATAGGCAGAACTCCAAGCCATCCGTGGCACTCGCTGCCGTGAGAGCCACCGATCCCCGCAACTGTCGGTTTCAGGGGTGTCAAACCCAGTTGGCACGCCGCCTGCTTTAGCTGAGGAGACCAGACCTCCAAGGCAAGGGATCGCTCGTGGCCGGCGGACAGCTCGAACTCGTCAAGCTCACCAAGCGCTACGGCCAAGCCACGGCCGTTGACGCCATCGACCTGCGCATCCCCGAAGGCACCTATTGCTGCTTCCTGGGGCCGTCGGGCTGCGGCAAGTCCTCCACCCTGCGGATGATCGCGGGCCACGAGACGGCGTCGGAAGGCGACATCCTGCTCGGCAGCGCCAACATCACCAATCTGGTGCCGGCCCGGCGCGGAACGGCGATGATGTTCCAGTCCTATGCGCTGTTCCCGCATCTCACCGTCCTCGACAACATCGCCTTCTCGCTGAAGATGAAGGGCGCCTCCAAGGCCGAGCGCCACGCCAAGGCGCGCGTCGTCATGGAACTCGTCGATCTCACGAAGTTCGAGAGCCGCATGCCGGCGCAGCTTTCCGGCGGACAGCAGCAGCGCGTGGCGCTCGCCCGCGCGCTCGTCACCGATCCCGGCATCCTGCTGCTCGACGAGCCGCTCTCGGCACTCGATCCGTTCCTGCGCCTTCGCGTTCGCACCGAGCTGAAGCGCCTGCAGCGCGAACTCGGCATCTCCTTCCTCCACGTCACCCACGGGCAGGACGAGGCGATGGCCCTCGCCGACCTTGTGGTCATCATGAAGGACGGCCGCATCGAACAGGCCGGCACCCCGCAGGACGTATTCCACCGCCCCGCCAACGCCTTCGTCGCCCGCTTCATGGGCGGCCACAACGTGCTGACCCTCGACGGGCGACCGGTCACGGTGCGCGCCGACCGGGTGCGCCTCGGCACCGGCGGCGAAGCGGCCCGCACGATCAGCGGCGAGGTGCGCGGCGTCGAGTATGGCGGCGCCACCGTCACCGTCGTGATGGCCGCCGGGGAGGCCGGCGAGATCACCGCCGTGATCCCCGAGGAAGACTACGCCCGCACACCGGCCGAACTTGGCCAGAACCGGCCGATCCACTGGGCCCGCGCCGACGAATACGCCCTCGCGGCGGCCTGACACCACCCTTCGATCCCACGTTCCAGAGGAGATGCAGTCCATGACCGACACGAAGCAGCCTTCGACGCAGACGACCGGCGTCAGCCGTCGCACCTTCCTCAAGACCGGCACCGCCGCGGCGGGCGTCGCCTTCGTGTCGGGCGCCGCCGTTACCGGCTTCCCGTTCATCTCCTCCGCCCGCGCGCAGGAAGCCAAGACGCTGCGCTATCTCGGCACGGCCGTGAACCAGTCCACCGAGATCGCCGCGAAGGTGAAGGAAGATCTCGGCATCACCATCGAGTACATCCCCGTCACCACCGACGAGGTGACGAAGCGCATCATCACCCAGCCCAACACGTTCGACATCGTCGACACCGAGTACTTCGCCCTCAAGAAGTTCGTGCCGACCGGCAACCTGATGGGCATGGACGCCAAGCGCATCAAGGAATTCGACAACATCACCACCGTCTTCACCAAGGGCGAGGTCGACGGCAAGAAGATCGGCAACCAGGGCACCGCGCCGTGGAAGGTGCTCTACCTCGCCGGCAACAAGTCGAAGGAATTCTCGGCGACGCCGACCGAGTGGATCTCGCTGATCCCGACCACCTACAACGCCGACACGCTGGGCATCCGCCCCGACCTCATCAAGCGCCCGATCACCTCCTGGGCCGAGCTGCTGAACCCCGAGTTCAAGGGCAAGGCGTCGATCCTCAACATCCCCTCGATCGGCATCATGGACGCCGCGATGGTGATCGAGGCCACCGGCAAGTACAAGTATCCCGACAAGGGCAACATGACCCGCGACGAGATCGACATGACGATCGACACGCTGATCGAGGCCAAGCAGGCCGGCCAGTTCCGCGCCCTCTGGTCCGACTTCAACGAGAGCGTCAACCTGATGTCCTCGGGCGAGACCGTGATCCAGTCCATGTGGTCGCCTGCCGTCACCGCCGTTCGCGCCAAGGGCATCGACTGCGTCTTCCAGCCGCTGAAGGAAGGCTACCGCGCCTGGGCCACCGGCTTCGCGCTGCCCGCCACGCTCGAGGGCCCCAAGCTCGACGCCGCCTACGAGTTCGTCAACTGGTTCCAGTCCGGCTGGGCCGGCGCCTTCCTCAACCGGCAGGGCTACTATTCCGGCGTTCTCTCCACGGCGCAGAAGTCCATGGAGCCCTACGAGTGGGCCTACTGGATGGAGGGCAAGCCCGCGAGCCAAGACATCAAGTCGCCGCAGGGCCAGACGATCGCCCTCAAGGGCGCCACGCGCGACGGCGGCTCCTTCAACGAGCGCATGGGCGCCGTCGCCTGCTGGAACGCGGTGATGGACGAAGACGCCTACATGATCCGCAAGTGGAACGAGTTCGTCGCAGCCTGACGCGGGACCGGCAGGGGACAGCCGTCCCCTGTACCCCTGCCAAGGGGCTTGAAGCCCCTTGGGACCCACTACTCGTCTTTCGACCATTGGGAAGGGCCGGCGGCCCTCTCCAATGGTCGACACATGAAAAGAAGGGTCCGGGAGTTCGTTCCCGGGCGAGGATCGGGGCGGTAGCCCCGCCTTCCCGCGCATGCCCTTGATCCCGAGCCCGACTGGAGTCCCGATGGCCGCGTCCCGACGTGCCGGCATGGTGCCCTACCTTCAGGTGGCGCCTATGATGCTGGTGTTCCTGATCTTTCTCGTGGTTCCGCTGGTCTTCATCGTCCTCGTCAGCTTCTGGACCTACGAGAACTACCAGATCCAGCCGGCCTTCGAGTTCCAGAACTATCTCGACGTGTTCGACCGCTGCATCGTGCGGCTGCCGACGCTGTGCACGACCTTCAAGACCTATCTCTCGACGCTGGGCTTCTGCGCGATGGTCTGGGGCCTGACGCTCGTGATCGGCTTCACGATCGCCTATTTTCTCGCCTTCGAGGTGCGCTCGAAGGAGATCCAGTCGGCGCTCTTCCTTGTCTGCACCATTCCGTTCTGGACCTCCAACGTCATCCGCATGATCTCGTGGATCCCGCTTCTCGGTCGCTCGGGTCTGGTGAATCAGACGTTGATGGGCGCCGGGCTGATCGACCAGCCGATCGAATGGCTGCTCTACTCGTCCTTCTCGGTGACGCTGACCTTCGTCCACCTCTTCACCTTCTTCATGGTGGTGCCGATCTACAATTCGATGCTGCGGATCGACCGCTTGCTCATCGAGGCCGCGCGCGACGGCGGTGCCTCGGGCTGGCAGATCCTGTGGAACGTCATCGTGCCCCTGTCGAAGACGGGCATCGCCATCGGTTCGATCTTCGTCATCACCATCGTCATGGGCGACTTCATCACGGTCGGCCTGATGGGCGGCCAGCAGATCGCCTCGGTCGGCAAGACCATCCAGACCGAAATCAGCTACCTGCAGTTTCCCGTGGCGGCCGCCAATTCGGTGGTGCTCCTCTGCACGGTGCTGCTCATCATCGTCGCGCTGACGCGCGTCGTCGACATCCGCAAGGAGCTCTGAGCGATGTCCGACGCACGCACCCCCACTTTCTATGTGCTGGCCGGCTTCTTCGCGCTCTTCGTCCTGTTCCTCTATGGGCCGACGCTGACCGTCCTCATCCTGTCGTTCCAGGGACCGGAGGGTGGCCTCACCTTTCCGATGAACGGCGTCTCGACGCACTGGTTCGGCGTGCTCTGGCGGGGCCTCGGCGTCGTCGACGTCTGGGCCGCGTTCGGGCGCTCGTTCCGGCTGGGGCTGGTGGTGACGGTGCTCACCGTCGTCATTTCGGTGCTGGCGGGGCTCGCCTTCCGCCGTCGTTTCTTCGGCTCGACCTTGATATTCTACACCGCCATTGCCTCGCTGATCCTGCCCTCGATCGTGGTCTCGCTCGGGATCGCGCTGGAGTTTCGCATCTTCGACGACTTCGTGAAGGCCTACGGCCTCGGCGGCGCCGGCTTCCAGTCCTCGATGGGCCTCTTCACCTCGGCGCTCGGCGCGCATCTCACCTGGACGCTGCCCTTCGGCCTTCTCGTGATGTTCGCGGTGTTCAACCGCTTCGACCCCTCCTACGAGGAAGCCGCGCGCGACCTCGGCGCCTCGCCCTGGCAGACCTTCCGCCATGTCGTGCTGCCGATCATCCTGCCCTATCTCATCGGCGTCGCGCTCTTCGGCTTCACCCTCTCGTGGGACGAGATCGCGCGGACGAGCCAGGCTATCGGCGGCCCCAACACGCTGCCGCTGGAACTGCAGGGCCTGACCACCACCGTCACCACCCCGGCGATCTACGCGCTGGGAACGCTGACCACCGCCGTTTCCTTCTTGGTGATCGGGCTGACCCTCGGCACCGGCCTCCTGCTGCGTCGCCGTCGCCTTCGCGGCGCCTCGGATGCCGGCAAGGGTACGCTCTGAACACCGGCCTTCGAGCAGATCTCCATGCGCATCCTCTTCATCAATCCCAACGCCACCGCGTCGATGACCGACAAGATCGCCGCGGCCGCAAAACTGGCTGCCGGTGCGGGCACCGAGATCCTCGCCCTGACCAACCACGACGGCCCCGCCTCGATCCAGGGTGAGGCCGACGGCGAGGCGGCGGTGCCGGGCCTCTTGAAGCTGATCGCCGACAACGAAGCCGAGGCAGACGCCTTCGTCATCGCCTGTTTCGACGACACGGGTCTTGCCCGCGCCCGGACGCTGACGCGCAAGCCCGTCTACGGCATCGGCGAGGCCGCGATGCGCGAAGCCGCCCAGCTCGGCCGCTTCTCGGTGGTCACGACGCTGGCCGTCTCCATTCCCGTCATCGCGGCGAACGTTTTGGCTTATGGTTTTGCCGAGACCTGCGCCCGCGTCCGCGCCTCCGATGTCGCCGTGCTCGATCTCGAAGAGGACGGCAGCGCAGCCCGCGAGAAGGTCGCCGCCGAGATCGCTCGCGCCCTCCACGAGGACCGCCCAAACGCCATCGTCCTCGGCTGCGCCGGCATGGCGGACCTTGCCGACACCTACGCGCGCCGCTTCGGCCTGCCGGTCCTCGATGGCGTCGTCGCCGCGGTCCGGCTGGCGGAGCGGCAGTACGGCGCCGGCGACTGAGCATCACTGGCTTCGAGCCCGAGCGAGGCAGTCCGTCAGGAGTGGCAGGCCGCTCGATCACCGTGACGGGTAGCAAACCGTTCAGCGATCCTTCACGAGACTGAACTTTCCGCGAGGGTCTGCCGGGTTCGGTTTCCGGACATCCTCGCGGTGCATTCGAGGCATCGCCCACCCGAAGTTAACCCTCGTAGATCCTTTCGAGCAACGCTTGTTAACCGGCGTCTTACCAAGCCGGTTCGCCAAACGGTCATACCGCCTGTGCAACATGCGATCATGACCCTGACGCTCATGCAACTTGCGGCCCATCATTCGTTCGGCTTCGTGGCCACCGCGCTGGTCATATGCCTCGTCGCGGGCTGGCTCCTGTCGGTGCTGATCGAGCAATCCGAGCGCTCCTCGACGCTGGCGCGCCGATGGTGGCTCCTGGGGACCGCGATCGTCGCGGGCCTCGGCGTCTGGACGACGCATTTCATCGCGATGCTCGGCTATCGATCGGACATCGTCCTCAGCTACGGCGTGGTGACCACGGCCTGGTCCGCCATCCTCGGGATCATCGCCGTCGGCCTGCCGCTGACCCTGTCGGCGATCGTGCCGTCGATCGCGGCGCGGGCCGCACTCGGCGCCGTCGCGGGCCTCGGCATCGGCGCCATGCACTACACCGGCATGGATGCGATCGAGGGCTGCCTCCAGCTTCATTCCGACACGACCGGCATCGTCGCCTGCCTCATCGGCGCGACCTGCCTCGCGCTGGCGCGCGGCGTCAGGCCGGCGCGCCACGCCAATGCCTGGACCTGCGCCCTCTTCACGCTCGGCGTCTGCGGCACGCATTTCACCGGCATCTGGGGCACCACCTTCGTCAGGGTGCCCGACCTCGTGCCGGTGGCCGACAACAACATCACGCTGAGCATCTTCACCGCGGCCGGCGCCATCGTCATCTTCCTCGGCGCCTTCCTGACGGTGCTTGCCGCCAAGCGCTTCGAGGCACAGGAACGGGCGCATTCGACGATCCTTTCGACGGCGCTCCACAACATGTCGAACGGTCTCCTGTTCATCGACCAGAACGAGCGCGTCGGCCTTTTCAACGAGCGCTATCTCGAAATGTTCGGTGTCGAGGCCGATGGCCTGTGCACCGGCATGCCGCTGGAATCGCTGATGCGCGTCGTCTGCGATGCCAATGGCTGGGACAAGACGCTGCGCAACGCCATCATCCGGGACATCGTCGAGGGCGTCCGCACAGTCAGCGCAAGCCGCTGCGATGCGGAGATGCCGGACGGGCGCATCCTCGACATCGAGGTGCGGCCGGTCCCCGGCGGTGGCGCGATCCTCACCTTCGACGACGTCACCAGCGACCGCGAAGCGCAGGGCAAGATCTCCCATCTCGCCTTCCACGATCCGCTCACCGGTCTTGCCAACCGCCATGCCCTGCAGGTGCGGCTGGAGGGCGAGTTCGGCGCGTTGCAGCGCACCAAGCTCGTGCTGCTCGATCTCGACCGGTTCAAGAGCGTCAACGACACCTACGGGCACGGCGTCGGCGACCAGCTTCTCGTCGAGGTTGCGAACCGCATCCGCACCGTGGTGGGCGACCGGGGATTTGCCGCCCGCATCGGCGGCGACGAGATGGCGCTCCTCCTGCCCGGCGATGTCGACGAGGTCCTTGCGTTGGCCGACGAGATCATCGCGGCGCTGGCGCAACCCTTCGCCGTCGAGAGCATCATGCTGTCGATCGGCTGCAGCATCGGCATCTGCTGCTCGGACGATGCGGACGATCCGATCGAGCTGATGAAGAAGGCCGACATCGCCCTCTACGAGGCCAAGCGCAGCGGACGCGGGCGCACGTCCTGCTATCGCACCGGCATGGTCGAGGCGGCGGCGGCGCGCCACCAGATGGAAGCGGACCTGCGCCGAGCCATCGCCAACGAGGAGTTCCATCTCGTCTACCAGCCGTTCCTGTCTCTCGCCGACGATACGGTCATCGGTTTTGAGGCGCTGATCCGCTGGGATCATCCGACGCGTGGCGCCGTCGCACCGATCGCCTTCATCCCCCTCGCCGAGGAGACCGGCCAGATCCTGCAGATCGGCAAGTGGGTGCTGGAAGAGGCTTGCCGCGAGGCGGCGGGCTGGCCCGACCAGCGCCATGTCGCCGTCAACGTCTCGCCCGTCCAGCTTCGCTCGCCGCTCTTCCTCTCGCACGTCACCTCGGCGCTCGCCGCGAGCGGGCTCCTGCCCGGCCGCCTCGAGATCGAACTGACTGAGACCGCGCTCGTGGAGGATGGCGCCGAAGTCGCCCGGATCCTGTCGGACCTGCGCTGCCTCGGCGTGAAGGTTGCGATGGACGATTTCGGGACGGGCTACTCGTCCCTCGCGCATCTGCGCGACTTCCCGCTCGACCGCATCAAGATCGACCGCAGCTTCGTCGCCGCGGCCGAGACGGATCGCCATTGCATGGCCGTTCTCTTCGCCATCACCCAGATGGGCAAGATGCTGGGCATTCCGACGCTCGCCGAAGGCGTCGAGACCGAAAGCGAGCTGCGTCTCCTGCGCTCGCTCGGTTGCGATGCCGTCCAGGGCTATCTTATTGGCCGCCCGCAGCGCATGCAGGTCCACACGGACGCTGCCAGGCTGATCGCCTCGTAAGGGCCGGCAGCCCGTCAGACGCGCAGGTCGGCGACGCCCGTGTCGATATGCGGTGCCCAGAAGGCGATGCTTTCGGCGATGGCGGGCACGACGCGGCGGTCGTCGGGCTCGCGCTCCTTGAACGAGAGTTCAAGGCAGATCTCGTTGTCCACGGCGCCACCAGCCTTGAACGCCTCGAGCAGCGGTGCCGGCTGGATGCGGCCGTTGGCATTGTGCTCGGCGGTGAACGGGCGGTGGCCCGACTTGTCCATCTTCGACTGCTTGATGTGGATGATCGGCGAGACCGGCGGCACGGCGCGCGCCCAGGCATAGGGGTCGGTGTCGTCGGGGTCGGGCGAGGTCACGTCGCCATGGTCGATATCGGCCATCATCCACATCGGGATGGCCATGCCCGCGCCGGTCAGCCTCTCCTGAAGCGCCATCGTCTCGGGAATCGTGTGGCCGAACTCGCGGCCGACCGACATCGGCTCCCAGAAGATCGAGGTGAGGCCCGCCGCCTTCCCGTGCTCGGCGACTTCGGCCCAGCAGTCGATCGCCGTCTGGATCAGGGCTTCACGCCGTGCCGCGTCGTCGAAATCGTGGAACGTAAAAATCGCGAACTGGGTGCCGACCGAGGTGCCGCCGAGATCGGCGGTGATGTCGGCGAAGGTCTTGAACCAATCGACATAGTAGCGGCGCACGTCGCGGTCGGGATGGCCGAAATGGTTCAGCCGGCCGTAGGGGCCGGTCATGCCCGACGTCACGCGAACGCCGGTGCGCTGGAGGGCGGCCTCCATCTGCCGCGTCAACCGGCGGATCACCGGTGCGGGCCAGGACGGGTTGATGAACTCGTGGGTCAGCTGGAGGTCGCGGATCCGAAGGTCGCGCGCCACCATGTCGATGAGGTCGTCGGGATCGGCGAAGCGGTTCACCAGCGGATTGGTGTTGAGCGAGAGCGTCAGGGGCATCAGCGGGGACTTCGATCGGGAGAGAAGCGGACGGGACGGCCGGTCAGATGAGGACATGACCACCGGATGATCGGGCTCGATTCAGGCGGCAACCACCAGCTCACGCTCGAACCATTCGGCAAAGCTGCGGCGCTCGTCCTCACTCATGTGCAGCCCCTGCTTGGTGCGGCGGAAGAGGACGTCGTCGGCCGTCAACGCCCATTCGTGGGTCACGACATGGCGCACCTCCGCCTCGTAGAGCCGCGCGCCGAAATGCCGCCCGAGACCCGCCATCGAGGTGGCGCCGGCCAGCAGCTTCTCCGTCCGCGCGCCGTAGAGCCGGCCATAGTGCAGGACAAGGCCGCGCGGCAGCCAGGGATGGCGCTCGCGCATCGTCTCGACGAAGCCGACGAAATCGGCATTCTCGATCTCGCCGCCGGGCAGGATCGAGCCGCGCGTCCAGTCGCCGCCCATCTCGGGGAAGAACTTGGCGATCTTCTGGACGGCATGTTCGGCCAGCTTGCGGAACGTCGTGATCTTGCCGCCGAAGATATTGAGGAGCGGTGCGCCGCCGGTCTCGTCGAGATCGAACGTATAGTCGCGCGTGACGGCCGAGGGGTTGCCCTGCCCGTCGTCGAAGAGCGGGCGCACGCCAGAGAAGGTCTCGATGACGTCGGAGCGCCGCAGCTTCTCCTTGAAGTAGCGGTTGACGGCGGCGAGCAGGTACTCGACCTCCGCCTCGTCGGCCTTCACCTCCTCCGGGCGCCCCTCGTAGGGAATGTCGGTGGTGCCGATCAGCGCCTTGTCGCCCTCATACGGGTTGATGAAGATCACGCGCTTGTCGTGGTTCTGGACGAGATAGGCGTGCTGCCCGTCCCAGAACTTCGGCACGATGATGTGGCTGCCCTTCACGAGCCGCACGTTGCGGCTGCTGTTCGAGCCGGCGACGCGCCCGACGATGTCGTTGACCCAGGGGCCGCCGGCATTGACCACCACCTTGGCGCGCACGGTGCGCGTCGCTCCGGTGCGCTCGTCGCGCATCTCGATGCGCCAGGCCCCGTTCTCGCGCCGGGCCGAGGTGCAGGCGGTGCGGGTCAGGATCTCCGCGCCCTTTTCGGCCGCGCCCACCGCGTTGAGCACCACGAGGCGGGCGTCGTCGACCCAGCAGTCGGAATATTCGAAGCCCTTGGGATACTGGTCGAGGATCGGTGCGCCTTCGGGATCGCGCGTCAAGTCGAGCGAGCGCGTGCCCGGCAGCTTCTGGCGACCGCCGAGATGATCGTAGAGAAAGAGGCCGAGCCGCACGAGCCAGGCCGGACGGTCGTCGGGCGAGTGCGGCAGCACGAAGCGCATCGGCCAGATGATGTGGCTGGCCGAGTTCATCAGCACCTCGCGCTCGATCAGCGCCTCGCGCACCAGCCGGAACTCGTAATATTCGAGATAGCGCAGGCCGCCATGGACGAGCTTGCCGGAGCGCGACGAGGTGCCTTGCGCGAGATCGTCCTTCTCGCACAGGATGACCCTGAGACCCCGGCCCGCCGCATCGCGCGCGATGCCGGCGCCGTTGATACCGCCGCCGATGACGAAGAGATCGACGGTCGGCTGGACGGTCGAGGCCGTGCCGGCCGGGAGGATATCGGTCATGTCGTGCTCCTGTGCGCGGCCGTGCTGGCCGTCAGGGTCTTGTTGGTCGGTTCGGCGCCGTGCCCCCAAGTGTGGGAGCGGGCGTCGCCGGCCCGGTTCTCGGCCATGCGGGACCAGACCGGCCGCAGCGCCAGACGGGCCTCGCGGTAGGCTGTGAAGGATCGCTCATAGGTCGCGACGAGCGCGAGGTCGGGCGCCTCGGGCGCGCCCAGAAGCGGCGTCACCCATTCGCCGATGCAGGCGTCCATGTCCGGATAGGCGCGTATCGCCACCGCCGCCATCATCGCGGCGCCGGCCGCCCCCGCCTCCTCGCGCGCCGAGACGCGCACGGGCGCGCCGACGCAGGCCGAGAGCACCGCGCGCAGCGCCCGCGAGCGGGCTGCGCCGCCGGTCATCCGCAGTTCGGCCGGCATCTCGCCCATCGCCGCGTAGCAGTCGCGCGTGGCGAGCCCGAGCCCCTCGACGACGGCGCGCAGGATGTCGGGAAAGCGATGGCCGGCCGAGAGGCCGAGCAGGCTGGCGCGCGCATCGGCATCGACGAACGGGCCGCGCTCGCCGGTTTCGGAGATGTAAGGGTGATAGAGGATCGCGCCGGGGCGGCTGGCGTCGAGCCAGCTTTCGATGCGGGCCACGAGCTCGCCATGCGAAACCTCGCGTCCGGTCTCGGACATGAGGTCGCCGGCCAGACGCAGCGCCCAGTCGAGGTTCAGCGTCGCGGCCATGTTGGTCTGGACCTGCGTCACCATGCCGGGCACCGGCAGCGCGATGACGTAGCCGGTGTTCTCGGCATTGAGCACGACATCCTCGGACCGCACTGCGCGCATGTGGACCCCGGTGGAGCCGACCGTCGAGCAGGCGGCGCCGGGGTCGCCCGTATGCACGCCCGCGCCGAGCGCGGTCATCACCATGTCGACGAAGCCGAGGCTGACCGGCGTTCCCTCGAGGAGCCCGGTGGCCTCGGCCGCCGCGCGCGACAGCGGATGGGTCGTCACGCTGCCGTCGACGATCTCGGGCAGCAGCCGGCGATGCGGGGTGAGGCCGAGCGCCTCGACCACGAGGTCGTCATAGGCGCGCCGGCGGAAGTCGCCGAAAGTAAAGCTCGCCTCGGACGGGTCGGTGGCGCGAATGCCGGTGAGGTTGAGGTAGAGCCAGTCCTTGCAGTGCAGCGCCACTTCCGCGCCGACCAGCAGTTCGGGCGTGGTGGCCGCCATATGGGCGAGCTGCGCGCCCTGCTGACAGGTGTTGAGCCCGGTGCCGGTCGCCTCGAAGCGGCGGCGCGCCAGCGGCGAGGCGGCGAGGCGGCGCACGGTCGGCGCGGCACGGGCGTCGAGCCAGAGCCAGGCGTCGGTCACAGGGCGGTCGCCGGCCCCGACGAGCCACGTGCCGTCGCCCTGTGCGGTGACGGCAAGCGCCGCCGTTCGCGATCCCAGGTTGTCGACGCGAGCGCCCAGCTCGCGCAAGGCTCCGACGCAATCGGCCCAGGTGCGATCGAGCGACTGTCGGGCCGAGCCGTCGGCGCCGGTCACGTAATGGTTGAGAACAGACGCGACGGCGACCTGGGCCCCCTTGAGATCGAAGGCCACCGCCTTGATCACCGACGTGCCGGCATCGATGCCGATGAGAAGATCGCGCGCGTCAGCCATGCCGGGCACTCCGCCAAGCATCGCATCCCGTCTCGAACGTTGTGCCGATCGTCGGCCAGCTGTCTGCGCTCCGCATCGTCTCTCCTCCCGCGTCGTCCATGCGCCGCTCCCTCCCGTCTCAGGCCGTATCGCGGGCGAGCGCCAGGGCGGTCGGCTCGTCGGTGATCAGGCCTTTGAGAAAACCGCTCGCCAGCACCGAACGGATCGCCGAAACCTTCTCCGATCCGCCGGCCACCGCGACGATGCGCCGACCGGCGAGCGTCGCCAGATCGGGCGACAGCGTGCGGGCCGAGAGCGAGGTCCGGACGGCGCCCCCCGCCGCGTCGAAGAAGTGGCCGAGCATCTCGCCGACGCCGCCACTCGCCTCGACCTCGCGGATCTCATCGAGATCGATCATGCGGGAGGCCACGAGCTGCGCGCCGGGATCGGACGTCCCGATGCCGACGATCATCAGGTCGGCGCCTGCCGCGAGCATTGCGACATCCGCGACGCCGCGCTGCGCCAGCAGGATCTCGCGATCGCCCGGCGAGTTGGCGAGGAAAGGCACCGGCATGACATAGGCGACGGCCCCCGTCTTCTCGGCGAGGCGATGCATCACGTCGTGCGGGTTGGCGGCGTAGTTGCGCGTCAGGCCGCCGAGCAGCGACACGAAGCGCACGGTGCCAGCCTCCAGCCTCGGCGCGGCGGCGACCATCGCGGCCAGCGTCCGGCCGTGGCCGATGCCGATGATGCCGTCGGGGTTGGCCTCGATGGCGCGCTTCAGGAAGCCGGCACCCGCGATCCCGAGGGCGCGCAGCGGCAGTCCGGTTTCGTAGAGGTCGGGGACGACCTGACAAGTCTCCAAGCCGTAGCGCACCGAAAGCTGCTCTTCCAGCGCGATGCAGTCGCCGACATCGCCGTCGATCGTCACCTTCACGGCGCCGGACTGGCTGGCGAAGGCGACGAGGCGATGGGCCTTGGCAGCTGACACACCGAGCCGCGCGGCAACCTCGGCCTGCGTCAGCCCGGCGCCGAAATGCAGCCAAGCGGCCCGAATGGCGAGCCCCGCCTCGTCGGCGCGTCGGATCGCGGCTCCGCCCATCTGTCCTCCCGTGACGCGCTGAATTATTTTTCAGATTTCGGAAACTCTTTCATCAGATGGCCAACGTGTCAACGACATCACATAACGACGGCCGGCACGAAGCCCATTTATATGGCGTCGTGACCGAAAAGCGGACTGTATGAGAACGACGCGACAGGCAGAGCTTGAAGAAACGTATTGTTCCAGGCCCGGCCGGTAGGCTTGGATGATCTGTGACGAAACCACAGGGTTTTGGGCGAAATCGGGCCTTCGCGGTCTCAACACATGCAAGGGCTCGATGAGCCTCCGATCTTTTAGCCGTTAGCCAACCTGCCACCGATAACGGCAGCCTTGCGACAAAAGCGCCAAGTTCGTTTGCCATCCCGATTGACAGAGCGGTAGATTTATAACAGCCTGCCATCAGTTGATAACATAAAAATATCACGAGTCCCCGGAGCACCATGAGCATCTCCGGGTCACGAGACGAACTGCCGGAACCGGGAGAGACGGTTCGGGCAGTGGACCGGGAGGATGAGAGACATGCAGCGACCGGATTTCCGCGCGCCCCAATGCGCTGTCGCCTATGCCCCGTGCCCGGCACTTGCCGTTCCGGCGACACCTGCCCGCCCCTCGTTTTCGTCCTGACACGCGTGGCTCGCGCAGCCTGCCCCTGCCCGCCCGCCGGCTCCGTCTCGCGGCTTCACGCCGCATCGGCCCCTTCTTCCATCGAGGCTCTCCCATCATGACCGCTCAGTTCGACACGACACGCCGCCGTCGCGGCGGACCGGGCTTCGGAACCATCGCCGCATCCGCAGTGGCGCTCGCGCTTCTCGTCGGCATCGCCCTCGACACCACCGTCGTGCGCATCGGCTCCGACGCCGCGGCCGGGCCGGCCGGCTTCTCGGCCGAGGGCTTCGGCGGCACCGAGTTTCCCCGCGTGAAAGGCCTGATCGAAGAGCGCGCGGTGGACACCACGACGCTCGCCGCTGCGCTTCAGGCCGACAAGGCCGCGGCGACGACGCAATACGGCATCCCCGCCGGCGGCGCCTCGGTCTTCTCGGTCAAGTTCATGGGCACGGTCGGCGAGGGCAAGGCTGGCAACTACACCGTCGCCGTTCCCGGCTTGCCCGACGGTCAGGTCGTGCGCGTGCAGACGGGACCAGCGATCAACGGCACCGAACTGCGCGATGCCACCGGCACGATCGAGTTCGGCCAGTTCACCAACCAGATCGAATATCAGGACGCGGGGTCGGCGCTGAACACCGCGATGAAGGCCGCGGTGCTGGCCGGCATCGACACGAAGGCTCTGAGCGGCAAGACGGTGACGGTGGTCGGCGCCTTCCGTCTGGTGAACCCGAAGAACTGGCTCGTCACGCCCGTCGCGATCACCGTCCAATGAGCACTGCCGAACCCATCGCCATCGGCGGCACGAAGGGCGAGGTCGTGCTCTCGGCGCGCAACGTCGCGAAGTCCTACGGCAGCGTCCACGCGCTGAAGGGCGTCAACTTCGACATCCATCGCGGACAGGTCACGACGCTGTTCGGCGAGAACGGCGCCGGCAAGTCGACGCTCATGCGCATCCTCTCGGGCGTGACCCCGCCGACGTCCGGCGCCATCGTGCTCGACGGTGCGCCGGTGGTCTTCTCTTCGGCCAACGAGGCGCGCGAGCGCGGCATCTCGATCATCCATCAGGAGCTCAGCCTCGCGCCCAATCTCTCGGTGCGCGACAACATCTTCATGGGCCGCGAGATCCAGACCGCGACGGGCGTCGACTTCGCCCGCGAGGACGAGATCACGCGGGCGCTGATGGAGGAGCTGGAAGAGGACATCGATCCCGCGACCCCGGTCGAGGAGCTTCGCCTCGGGCAGCAGCAGATCGTCGAGATCGCGCGGGCGCTGTCGGTCAAGTCGCGCATCCTGATCATGGACGAACCGACCTCGGCGCTTTCGGCCTCCGAGGTCGAGGTCCTGTTCAAGGTGATCCGCGACCTCACCTCGCGCGGCGTCTCCATCGTCTACATCTCGCATCACCTCGAAGAGGCGCTGCAGATCACCGACCATGCCGTGGTGCTGCGCGACGGCACGATGACCGCCAGCGCCGAGCGCCGCGACATCGATCTCGAATGGATCGTGCGCAACATGGTGGGCGAGAACTTCGACCTCGGCTCACCGCCCAGCGGCTACGCATTCGGCCCCGTGGCGCTCGCGATCCGCGACGCCAGCGTCACCCTGCCCTCGGGCGTCGACGTCGTCGATCGTCTGTCGCTGGAGGTTCGCGCCGGCGAGATCGTCTGCATCTACGGCCTGATGGGCGCCGGCCGCACCGAACTTCTCGAAGCGGTGGCCGGCCGCGTCCAGCTCAGCGGCGGCGATGTCCGCCTGCATGGCGAGGACGTGTCCCGCCTGTCGATCGGCGAGCGCATCGGCGCAGGCCTCGTGCTCGTGCCCGAGGATCGCCAGCGCGACGGGCTGGTGCAGACCATGTCGGTGGGCGAGAACCTGTCGCTCGCCAGCATCAAGGCCTTCACCAGGCGCTTCTTCACCTCGCGCCGCATCGAGGACGAGCTGGTGAACGCCTCGATCCGTTCCGTCACCGTCAAGACCTCCGGGGGCGCGGCCGCCATCGGCTCGCTGTCGGGCGGCAACCAGCAGAAGGTCGTCATCGGCAAGATGCTGGCGACCCATCCGAGCGTCGTGCTCCTCGACGAGCCGAGCCGGGGCATCGACATCGGCGCCAAGGCCGAGGTGTTCAAGCTCCTCGCGGAACGCGCCCGCGATGGGATCGCCGTGGTGTTCTCGACCTCCGAGGTCGGCGAGTGCCTGTCGATCGCGCACCGGATCATCGTGATGAGCCGGGGCCGGATCACCGCCGAGTTCGGATCCGACGTCACGAAGGAGCGGATCATGGCCGCGTCGGGCGAAGCCGTGGCCCATTGATGAAGACCGAGACGGGAACCCCGATCATGACCACCCCCTCCGCCCCCGCCCCCGCCCCCGCTTCCGGCAAATCCGCTGCGCCGGCCAGCCCGGCCGCCGGCTTCGACCTCGCCAGGATCCTTCTCGAAGGACGCGCCTTCTTCGCCCTCGTGGTGATCATCGCGGTCTTCTCGATCCTGTCGCCGTTCTACTTCTCGGTGAACAACTTCCTGATCATGTCCTCGCACGTGGCCATCTTCGGCCTTCTGGCGATCGGTATGCTGCTCGTCATCCTGACCGGCGGCATCGACCTGTCCGTCGGCTCGACGCTCGGCCTTGCCGGCGTGGTCGCGGGCTTCCTCATGCAGGGCGTCAGCCTGCAGCTCTTCGGCGTGGTGCTCTACCCGCCGGTCTGGGCGGTGGTGGTGCTGACCTGCGCGATGGGCGCGCTCATCGGCGTCCTCAACGGCGTGCTGGTCGCCTATCTCAAGGTGCCCGCCTTCGTGGCGACGCTCGGCGTCCTCTACGTGGCGCGCGGCGTGGCGCTGCTGATGACCAACGGTCTGACCTACAACAACCTCGGCGGGCGTCCCGAACTCGGCAACACCGGCTTCGACTGGCTCGGCTTCAACCGCCTCTTCGGCGTGCCGATCGGCGTCATCATCCTCGTCGCGGTGGCGATCGTCGGCAGTATCCTTCTCACCCGCACCGCCTTCGGGCGCTGGGTCTACGCCACCGGCGGCAATGCCCGCGCGGCGGAGTTGTCGGGGGTCCCGGTCAAGCGCACGCAGATCCTCGTCTACGTCCTGTCCGGCGTCTGCGCCTCGATCGCGGGGCTCGTCCTCTCCTCGCAGCTCACCTCGGCCGGCCCGACCGCGGGCTCGACCTACGAGCTCACGGCGATCGCGGCCGTGGTCGTCGGCGGCGCGGCGCTGACGGGCGGGCGCGGCAACATCCGCGGTACGCTTCTGGGCGCCTTCGTCATCGGCTTCCTGTCGGACGGGCTCGTGATCATCGGCGTCTCCTCCTACTGGCAGACCGTCTTCACCGGCGCGGTGATCGTCCTCGCCGTCCTCCTCAACTCCATCCAGTACGGACGCCGGCCCAAGCGCGCGGCGCCGAAGCCGGATGCCCCCGCTTCCCCGCCGCAGGCGATCCAGGCCTGACGGGCCGTCCGACGCCGGGAATACGCAGAGCCGGAAGACCGGCGCCCACCACCACAAACATCTTGGGAGAGAGACCATGTTGAAGAAGAGCAAGAGCCTGCTGCTCGCCGGCCTCGTCGCCATCGCGCCGATCCTCGGCGCCGGCGCCGCCTCGGCCGAGGGTCTGATGACGATCATCGTCAACGACCCCTCGAACCCCTACTGGTTCACCGAGGGCGAGGTCGCCTCGGCGGCGGCCAAGGAACTCGGCTACGAGGCCACCGTCTCCTCGCACAAGGGCGACACGAACACCGAGAGCAACCTGATCGACACCGCGATCACCAACCGCTCGAAGGCCATCATCCTCGACCCCGCCAATGCCGACGGTTCGGTGGGCGCGGTAAAGAAGGCGGTCGCCGCCGGTATCCCGGTCTTCCTCGTCAACGCCGAGATCAACCAGGAAGGCCTCGCCAAGGCACAGCTCGTCTCGAACAATGCGCAGGGCGCGGCGCTCGGTGCCCAGCAGTGGGTCGAGACCCTCGGCGACACCGCCAACTATGTCGAGCTCCTCGGCGCCCCATCCGACAACAACGCTGCGACGCGCTCGAACGGCTACAAGACCGTGCTCAGCCAGTATCCCGACCTGAAGCTGTCGGGCTCCGAGGTCGCCAACTGGGATCGCCGCCAGGGCTATTCCAAGATGCAGAGCCTGCTGCAGGCCAATCCCGGCATCACCGGCGTCATCTCCGGCAATGACGAGATGGCCCTCGGCGCCATCGCCGCACTGAAGGAGGCCGGCGCCCTCTCGAAGATCACGGTCGGCGGCTTCGACGGCTCGCCGGACGCGGTCGCCGCCATCAAGGCGGGCGAACTCGCCTACACCGTGCTGCAGCCGGTGGCCGTGTTCTCGAAGGCGGCGGTCCAGCAGGCCGACTCCTTCCTCAAGACCGGCAAGACGGGCGTCGCCACCGAGAAGCAACTCTTCGACTGCGTCGTCATCACCAAGGACAATGTCGACCAGTACGGCTCGCCCTTTGTGATGAAGGACTAAGCTCGATCGATCGGGGCGCCCCTCGCCGGGCGCCCTTTTTTCTTCAAGGCACGACGGCCGAACCCATGGCGATCCCGGAGGCTTCTTGAGCGAACAGGGCGAGAGAACTGCAGCCGGGCTCGAGGGCTTCCTGCCGGACGAACTGCCGGGCGACACCCGCCAGACCCGGCAGCTCAACCGGCGGCAGATGATCGCCGAAGCCGTGATGGCCGAAGGCGCCATGCGGATCGAGGACCTGACGACGCGCTTCGGCATCAGCCTGATGACCGTCCACCGCGACCTCGACGAACTGATCGGCCGCGGCCTCCTGCGCAAGACGCGCGGCGTCGTCTCGGCCGCCCCCACAAGCCTCATCGAATCCAGCGACGTCTATCGGTTCAGCCGGCAGCTCGACGAGAAGCGCGCCATCGCGCAGGCCGCCATGCGCTTCGTCGAGCCGGGACAGGCGCTCTTCCTCGATGATTCCACCACCGTCCTCCAGATGGTGCCGCATCTTCACGCCAAGGCGCCGCTCACCGCCATCACCAACTCGCTGACGCTGATGACCGAACTGCGCGGCGTGCGCGAGATCGACATCGTCGGGCTCGGCGGCCAGTATTTCTCGTGGTGCAACGCCTTTATGGGGGGCATGACCACGGCCGAGATCGGCCGGCTGCGGGCCGACACGCTGTTCGTCTCGATGGCCGCGATCATCGACGACATGGTGTTCCACCCCTCGTCGGTCGTGGTCGACATCAAGCGCGCCATGTTCGAATCGGCCTCGCAGCGCATTCTCCTTGCCGACTACACCAAGTTCGAGCGCCGCGCGCTGCACGGCTTCGCCGCACTCACCGACTTCGACGTGGTGATCGTCGACGACGCCACGCCGGACCGCCATCTCACCCGGATGAAGGCCAAGGGCATCAACGTCGTGGTGGCGCCGGTCAAAACGACGGCGCAGGCCGCCAACGACGCGGCCGCGCGCTGACAGCGCCTCGTGGGACGGCGTGGGCCGGGTCGGTTTTCCGGTATGATCCGACCCACCGACCGCGCGGCAGGCGGTGCCTCCGCGCAATACGGCGAGCGGCTTCAGGCCAGCGTGTCGACGAAAGCGCCGATTCGACGGTAGGTGAACTCCGTCGTGGCGCTGGCCGCGTCCGCTTCGGCAAGCGCCAGAACCTTGCCATGCAGCGGCGAGAGCGAGCAGGCGGGATCCGTAGCCGCCGCGTCGCCGGCCAGGATCATCGCCTGACAGCGACAGCCGCCGAAGTCGATGTCCTTGCGCGCGCAGCTTCGGCAGGGATCCTTCATCCAGGCCGTGCCGCGGTAGGCGGCGAAGGCCGAGGACGATCGCCAGATCTCGGCCAACGGGCGAGCAGCCGCATTGTCGAAGCTGAGGCTCGGGATGCTGGCGGCGGCGTGGCACGGCATCACCGTGCCGTCCGGGGTGATCATGAAGGCGTCCTGCGCCCAGCCGCCCATGCAGGCCTTGGGATAGCGCGCGTAATAGTCCGGGGCGACGAAGTCGATCGCCAGCACGCCGCGCAGCCGCGCGCGCGCCGCTTCCACGATCTCCACCAACCGCGCGACCTCGTCGCGCGAGGGCATCAGGGCCGGGCGATTGAGCAAGGCCCAGCCGTAATATTGCACGTTGGCGATCTCCAGCCGCTCCGCCCCGAGGTCGAGGGCGAGTTGGATGAAGAGGTCGGCCTCGCCGATGTTCTGGCGATGCAGCGGCGCGTTGATCGTCAGCGGCAGCCCGGCCTCGCGCACGAGGCGCGCGGTCGCGAGCTTCTTCTCGTGCGCGCCGCGCAGGCGCCCGATCAGTTCCGTGGTCTCCGGCCGTCCGCCCTGAACGCTGAGCTGCACGTGATCGAGTCCGGCCTCGGCCAGCGCCGCCAGCGTTCCCGGCTTCAGCCCGACGCCGGCCGTGATCAGGTTGGAGTAGACGCCGCGCCGGGCCAGACCCGACACGAGTTCGGGAAGATCCGGCCGCAGCGTCGGTTCGCCGCCCGAGAGATGGACCTGCAGGATGCCGAGATCGGCGGCCTGCTCGAAGATCGAGGCCCAGGTGGCGGTGTCGAGTTCGCGATCGGCCTTGAGAAGGGCGAGCGGGTTCGAGCAGTAGGGGCACTGCAGCGGGCAGCGATGCGTCAGCTCGGCGAGCATGCCGATCGGCGGGCCGGGCGCGTCCGTCACGTCGCTCACAGGCGCACCACCATGCGGTCCGACCAGTCCTGCAGGAAGGCGACGACATCGGCGCGAACCGTCTCGGCATCGGCGCCATATTCGCGCGCGAGTTCGTCGGCGATCGTATCGACGCCCGCCGAACCGTCGCAGCGCCGCAGGATGGCGAGGCTCGTCTCGTCCGGCCACAGGATCTTCTCGGGCGAGAGCAGCGCCCAGGCCTGACGGACGGGATCGAAGTGCAGGCGGACATGGCGCGGCAGCGTGGGCCGGGACGCTCCTGTCGCCATTCGTCTGATCGGTATGGTCATGATCGCACGGGATCCTGCGGCACGAAGGCGCCGGGCGACACATGCCGCGGCTCGACATAGGCGAAATGCAGGGCGTCCAGCATCGCCCAGAGGATGTCGCACTTGGTCACGAGCGCATCGACGACTGCCTGCTGCGTCTCGCGCGTCACGGCATGCTGGCGCACGTAGCCGAGCGCGAGATCGACGTCGCGCGGGGCCTGCGTCAGGCGCGGCGTGAAATAGCCGAGCGTGTCGGCATCGATATAGGGGTAGCGCTGGAGGATCGCCGAGACGCGCTCGCCGATCACCTGCGGTGAGAACATCTCGGTCAGCGAAGAGGCGATCGCCTCCAGGAGCGAGCGCTTTTCGACGAAGGTCAGATAGGCGTTCACCGCGAAGCGCGTCGCCGGCAGGGCGAAGCGCTCGGCCTCGACGTCGGCGGCATCCAGCCCGAGACCGGTCGCGAGCTTCAACCAGCGCTTGATGCCGCCGGGCTGCCCGGCAACGCCGTCGTGATCGAGGATGCGTTCGCGCCAGGCGATCCGCAGATCGCGATCCTCGATGCGCGACAGGATGATCGCGTCCTTTCGCGGGATTACGGCCTGATAGCAGTAGCGGTTGAGCGCCCAGGCCTGCATCTGGCCGCGGCTGAGCCGGCCCTCCACCATCAGCCGGTGGAACGGATGGTTGATGTGGTAGCGCTCCGACCCGACGCGGCGGAGCAGGGCTTCGAGATCCGCGGTGGAGAGCGCGGCATCGATCCTGAAGTCCGCCATCATAGGGCGATGTCCATTCCGTCGTAGGCGACCTCCCAACCCTTCGCTTCGACGCGCGCGCGCTCGGGCGAGGCCTCGTCAAGGATCGGATTGGTGTTGTTGATATGGATGAAGATGCGGCGGCCGGCCTCGACCTCCGCCAAGGCGGCAAGCGAACCATCCGTGCCGTCGATGGCCAGATGGCCCATGCGCTGTCCGGTCTTCGCGCCGACCCCGGCCTCGGCCATCTCGTTATCGGTGAAGACGGTCCCATCGAAGAACAGGACGTCGCCTCCCCGGATCCGCTCGCGCAGCCGGTCGTCGACGGCGGCGCAGCCGGGAATGTAGTGGACGCGAGCCGCCGCCCCGTCCGCCGTGATCCGCAGGCCGATCGTGTCTTCCTCGTTCGCTCGGAAATCCGCTGCCGCATCCCCCGTTTCGAGGAAGAGCGCAACCTTGCCGGGCACCGCGAACAACTCGATCGTCAAGCCGGTCGGCCCGTCCGGCCCATGGATCGCGCAGGGATTGGCGAGCGTCAGGGGAATGCGGGTGACGTAGGCGGGATCGAGAACGCGGAAGATCGGGTTTTCGGCGAGAACGACGAGGACGCGGGCGGTGGCGTAGAGATGGAATGCCTGACGCTCGCGCAGCGACAGGAGGCCGGCAAGATGGTCGACATCGGCATTGGTCAGGACGACGGCGCGGATCGGCGTCGAACGCAGCGGCGCGTCGGGCGCCGGTTGAAGCTCGGGCGTTTCGTTGATCTGCTGGCGAATGTCGGGGGACGCGTTGAAGACGACCCAGCCCGCGTCGTCACCGGCGGACGCCGCGATGCTCGACTGCAGCCGGGGCATGACCCGACCGGCGCCCTCGCGCGCCGCCCGACTCAGCCGAAAATTGCAATTCCATTGTGGCACGCCGCCGCCTGCGGCCGAGCCGAGAACCTTTACGCGCAAAGCGTCGTCTTCCCCATGTGAGATCGGATCACGCCGCACGTCCTGCAGAGATGGTCTCGCTGGATCGGTGCATCCACCGAGGGCGTCATCCCGGCACGCGCCACGCCAGTTTGTGTAGCTTCCGTGCGGAGCGTCTCGTTCCATCGCCGTCGGCGAGCGTCGAACGCAGTTCGGGCGCAGATCCTGCGACCTGCGCCCGTCGACCGCCTACTTGGCGGTGTCGGCCTTGCGGACCTCGAGTTCGGCTTCCGCGTAACGCGAAATCTCGAAACCGGCGGCCACCTGGCACATCTGCGGCTTGCTCCAGGACTTCGTCATGTCGGTCTCCTTCTCGACGATCGAGCGACTGCTCGAACCATGACCGACGAAATAGGGACGACCGGCGGCAGAACCACCACGAGGCGCTTCAACACGTTTTGATACGCGAAATGATCGCGCGCGTGGAACCGCCGTCTCAGGCTGCCGATGGTTGTTCCGGTGGGTGCCCCAGCGCATGGAGAATGCCGCGCAGTTCGGCGAGGCCGCGCATCCGGCCGATGGCCGGATAGCCCGGCGTCACCACCTTGTGGAGGTCGTCGAGCATGCGATGGCCGTGGTCGGAGCGGATGACGATCGTCTGGCCCTTGGCCCGGGTGCGATCCTCGGCGACGAGTTCGCGCAGCACCGCCACCATATCGACGTCTCCCTCCAGATGCGCCGACTCGTGGAACGTGCGGGGATCGGCCTCGCGCGTCGTGGCGCGAAGATGCGAGAAGTGGATGCGCGGGGCGAAGCGGCGAACCATGGCCGGCAGATCGTTGTCGGCGCGCACGCCAAGACTTCCCGTGCAGAAGCACATGCCGTTGGCCGGCGACGGCACGGCGTCGAACAGGGCGGCATAGTCGTCTTCCGTCGAGGCCACGCGCGGCAGGCCGAAGAGCGGGCGCGGTGGGTCGTCGGGGTGCAGCGTCAGCTTGACGCCGAAGGCTTCCGCCGCGGGCGTCACGGCGGCTAGGAACTCGACGAGGTGCTGGCGAAGCTTGCCCGCGTCGACGTCGCGATAGGTTGCCAGCCGATCGCGAAAAGCCGGGATGGTCATCGGATCGGTGGTGGAGCCCGGCAGCGCGCTCGCGATGTTGCGCACGAGATCGGCGGCGGTGGCCTCGTCCATCGCCTCGAAAACGGCCTTGGCGCGCGCCTGCTCCTCCGGGGTGTAGTCGCGCTCGGCGCCGGGACGCTCCAGGATATGCAGCTCGAAGGCGGCGAACGTGTCGAAGTCGAAGCGCATGGCGGTCGCGCCGGTCGGGGTAACGAAGTCGAGATCGGTGCGACACCAGTCGACCACCGGCATGAAATTGTAGCAGACGATGCCGATGCCCGCCTTGCCCACGCTCTCCAGGCTGGCGATCCAGGCTTCGATCTCGGCCTTAGCCGCCCCGCCGGTGCGTTTCACCGCGTCGGGAATGGGGATGCTTTCGACCACCGACCAGCGCAGCGGCACGCGGCCGGGCGGCGTCGTCTCGATGAGGTCGCGGCGGCGCTCGACGGCCTCGCGGGTCCACACCGCGCCGATCGGCTCGTCATGCAGCGCGGAGACGATGTCGCTCGCCCCAACCTGCCGCACCTCGTCCAGGGTCACGGGCGCCTTCGGCCCGAACCAGCGCCAACCTTGCCGCATCGATCTTTCCTCCAGTGAAACGGGCCGTCGGCACGAGGCCGATCAGGCGAAATAGTCGGGGAAGCGTCCGCGAAGCGCCGCGACGTCGGGCAGCACCGCGCCGAGATGCACGTCGATCGCCCGACGCGCCTCGGCCTGGTCTCCGGCCGCGATCGCGTCGCGGATCACGACATGCTCGGCGATCACGTGGTTCATCCGGCCGAGCGCCGGCAGGGTCAGGCGCCGCGCCCGGTCGATCTGCATCTTCACCTGCATCAAGAGGCGCCAGATGCCGGGATGACCGCCGATCGCCGCGATCTCGGCATGGAAGGCCTCGTCGGCCTCGTGAAACAGCCCGAGTTCGCCGTGCTCGGCAGCAAGGCGCTGGCGCAGGATCACCGCGTCGAGGCGCAACGCCCGGCGCGGATCGCCCGATGCGGCCGCAGCCTCCACGGTGATGCCCTCCAGCGCCTTGCGCACGAGAACCGCCTCGGGAATCGCGGTGACGGGAATGCGCGAGACGAAGGTGCCGGACTGGGGAAAGACGTCGACCAGCCCCATCTCGGCCAGCCGGATCACCGCCTCGCGCACCGGCGTGCGGCTGACGGCAAATCGGTCGATGATCGCCTTTTCCTGCAGCGGCGTCCCCGGTGGAAGCTCGAGCGATACGATCTCGCCGAGCAGAGTGTCGAAGATCAGCCCGGCCGAGGTGACACGGCGGCGCATCGGTCCGGTGGCGGCACGGCGGGTCGAAACCGTCGACGCCAAAGCGCCCTCGCCTTCGTCCCGCATGCCGTCCTCCTCGCATCGCCGCTTCGGCGGTCGTTGACATTCTAGTATATCAATCGTTAGTTGATGCCAAGCGCGACCCCGAGGGTTTGCCGAGCCGGAAACCGGCCGAAGGGAGGACGTGGATCATGGCGCTCAATCCGGACCGGCTCCTGCCGATCGAGCCCGAGGCACGCGCGATCGCCCGTCGCCTGTTCGAGGGCGTGGCCAATCTGCCGATCGTCTCGCCGCACGGCCACACCGACCCGCTCTGGTACGCCGACAACCAGCCCTTCCCGGACCCCGCGGCGCTCTTCGTGGTGCCCGATCACTATATCTTCCGCATGCTCTACTCGCAGGGCGTGCCGCTCGAAGCGCTCGGCGTGCCGCGCACCGACGGGGGACCGAGCGAAACCGATCCGCGCGCCATTTGGCGCATCTTCGCGGAGAACTATCCGCTCTTTCGCGGCACCCCCTCTCGCCTCTGGTTCGAGCATTCGCTGGAGACGGTCTTCGGCATCGAACAGCGCCTGACCGCCGGAAATGCCGACGCGCTCTACGAACTGATCACGGAGCGGCTCGGCGACGACGACATGCGGCCCCGCGCGCTCTTCGACCGCTTCGGGATCGAGGCGATCTCCACCACTGACGCCGCGATCGACGATCTCGCCGCCCATGACCGCATCCGGCAGTCGGGCTGGAGCGGCCGGGTTCTTCCCTGCTACCGTCCCGACGCCGTGATCGACGCCGACCGGCCCGACTTCGCCGCCTCGCTCGACCGCCTGTTCGAACTGACCGGCCAGCCGCGCACCTACGCCGGCTATCTCGAAGCGCACCGTATCCGCCGCGCCTATTTCAAGGCGCGCGGCGCCACCGCCACCGATCACGGGCATCCGACGGCACGCACAGCCGCGCTGACGCCGGCGGAAGCCGCGCTGCTCTTCGACAAGGTCGTGTCGGGACGCGCGGAACTCGCCGAGACCGAGCTGTTCCGGGCGCAGATGCTGACCGAGATGGCGCGCATGAGCCTCGAGGACGGGCTGGTGATGCAGATCCACCCCGGCTCGATGCGCAACCACAACCCCGCGCTCTTCGCGCGCTTCGGGATGGACAAGGGTGCCGATATTCCGACCCGCACCGACTACGTGCGGGCGCTCAAGCCCTTGCTCGATCAGGTCGGCAACGAGCCGCAGCTCACCGTCATCGTCTTCACGCTCGACGAGACCGTCTATTCGCGCGAGCTCGCGCCGCTGGCCGGCCATTATCCAGCGCTGCGCCTCGGCCCCGCCTGGTGGTTCTTTGACAGCCCGGAGGGCATGCGCCGCTTCCGCGAGACCACGACCGAGACCGCCGGTTTCTACAACACGGTCGGCTTCAACGACGACACCCGCGCCTTCCTGTCGATCCCCGCCCGACACGACGTCGCACGGCGGGTGGACTGCGCCTATCTCGCCCGCCTCGTGGCGGACGGGCGTCTCGACGAGGACGAGGCCCACGAGGTGGCCGCCGATCTCGCCTACCGGCTCGCCAAGCTGGCGTACCGGCTCTGACAATCCGGCCCGCGGACGGGAGACCGCGCAAGGGCCCTTCGGGAGGAACACCACCATGCACCTGACACGCAGACGGTTCGTCGGCGGCGCGGCCGCGGGTTTTGCGGGCGCCACCCTCTTCGGCGGCAAGGCCTTCGCGGCGCTCGCCAAACCCTCCTCGCCGGTGACGATCACCGTGGTCGACGTCGCCGGCAATCTGGCGCTGACGCAGGCCGCGATGCAGCGCTACACCGAGATGAAGCCCGAATGGGCGAGCCGCATCGCCTTCACCAAGGCGCCTGCCCCCGAGCTTCCCGCCAAGCTGAAGGCCCAGCAGAACGCCGGACGCCTCGACATCGACCTCGTCCTCACCGGCACCGACGCGCTCTCGGCCGGCCTCGACCAGGATCTCTGGACGGACCTGACGCCTTACAAGGCGGACTTGCCGAACCTCGAGGTCCTCTACATCCCGCAGGCCTTCAAGATGCAAGCCATGGCCAAAGACCGGGGCGTCGTCGTCTCCTACTATCCGTCCGGACCGCTCATCGAATACATGCCCGACCGGGTGCCGACGCCGCCGAAGACGGCCGAGGAGCTGCTGGCCTACACCAAGGCCAACCCCAACAAGTTCATCTATGCCCGCCCCTCGAACTCCGGGCCGGGCCGCACCTTCCTCATGGGTCTGCCCTACCTCCTGAAGGACGCCGATCCGCGCGATCCCGAGAAGGGCTGGGACAAAACCTGGACCTTCCTCGAAGAGCTCGGCCAGAACATTGAGTACTACGCCTCCGGTACGACGCAGACGATGCGCGAACTCGGCGAGGGCACGCGCGACATCGTGGTCTCGACCACCGGCTGGGACATCAACCCCCGCGTTCTCGGCGTCGTGCCGGCGGAAGCGGAAGTCGGCACGCTCGCCGGTTTCCACTGGGTTACGGACGCCCATTACATGGTGGTGCCGAAGGGCGTCTCCGAAGAGAAGCTCGCCGTGCTCCTCGACCTCATGAACTTCATGCTGACGCCGGAGTCTCAGGCCTACGCCTACGACCAGGGCTATTTCTACCCCGGCCCGGCGGTGAAGGACGTGCCGCTCTCGATGGCGCCGCAGGAGAGCCAGGACGCCATCAAGGAGTTCGGCCGGCCGCAATACGACCAGTGGATCGCCGAGAACCCGCTGGAAACGCCCCTCGACGCCGACAAGCTCGTCGCCGCCTTCCGCATCTGGGACGAGCGGATCGGCGCCAAGAAGAGCTGAGTCGTTTAAGGGCGCAGCCGATGTCCCGCTGCGCTCCGGCGAACCGACAGCCCTCGTCCCGAACCCATCGAGGGACGAGGGCGCCGACTTTGATCGACCCACCCCCATCGCCCATCGAACCGTTCGGGACGGGGTGGATGAAGGTTCAAGCGCTCGATGACCTCATGCGGCCGACGACCGCTTCCACCGCCGGCGCGATGCCGGCGCTTCCCCTGACGAGCCGTTCCCGGAGCCCACGCCATGAACGCCCATTCCGCTTCCGTGAAGCCCAACGGCCCCGCAGGCTCGCCCCGCACCGGGGGCGGCCGGCTTGAACTTCTCGGCCTCCGGCGCTCCTTCGGCTCCTATAACGCGCTGGCCGGCATCGACCTGACGGTGGAGCGCGGCGAGTTCATCGCGCTGCTCGGCCCGTCCGGTTGCGGGAAGTCGACAGCGCTCAACTGCATCGCCGGCCTCCTGCCGCTGACCGGCGGCGAGATCCGTCTCGACGGCCGACGCATCGACGAGTTGCAGCCCGAGGAGCGCGGCTTCGGCATGGTGTTCCAGAGCTACGCGCTCTTCCCGCACATGACGATCCGCAAGAATGTCGGCTTCGGCCTGACGATGCAGGGCGTCGCGAAGGCCGAAGCCGAGGAGCGCATCGATCGGGCGCTCGACCTCGTGCGCCTGCGCGAACAGGGCGACAAGCTGCCCGGCCAGCTGTCCGGCGGCCAGCAGCAGCGCGTCGCCATCGCCCGCGCCATCGTCATCCGCCCGCCGCTCGTGCTCATGGACGAGCCGCTGTCCAATCTCGACGCCAAGCTGCGGCTGGAGATGCGCGCCGAGATCCGCGCCATCCACGACGCCATCGGCTCCACCACCATCTACGTCACGCACGATCAGGACGAGGCGCTGTCGCTCGCCGACCGGATCGTGGTGATGAGCGGCGGCGTGATCCGCCAGACCGGCACGCCCGAAGACCTCTACGAGCGGCCGAACCATCTCGACGTCGCCGACTTCATGGGCTTTCGCACCCGCATCGAGGGGCGCGTCGCCGACGCAGGCGTCGGGCGCACCACGATCGAGGCCGGCGGAAGCCGCTTCGTGCTGCATCGCTCGACCGACCTGCCGCAGGGCGCCCCGATCGTCCTCTCGATCCGCCCGGAAGATCTCGTCGCCGCACGCTCGGGCGAGGGCCTTCGCGCCGTCGTGCGATCCAGCGAGTACCGGGGCCGCGCCTATTTTGGCGTCGCCGTCCTGCCCGGCGAAGCATTGGCCTATTTCCGCTCCGACAGTCCGGTGGCGAACGGCGAGACGATCGTGCTCTCGCCCGATCCGCAGCGCACGCTGATCTTCGCGGGCGACGCCCGATGAGCGACCTTGCCCTTTCCTCACGTGCGCAGCCGCGCAACTCGCTGCGCACGCGGCTTGCGGCCAAGGGGTTCGACGCCACGACCCTCCTCGTGCTGCCCGGGCTCGTCTCGATCCTCGCCCTCTTCGTCTACCCGTTTCTGTATGGGCTGGTGGATTCGCTGACCCCCGAGACCGGCGCTTGGTACGAGAACTACCGGCGCTTCTTCTCCGACCCGTTTCTCTACAACACGATCGGGGCGACGCTCTGGCTGGCGCTGCCTGTGACGATCCTCAATCTCGCACTGGCCGTGCCCATCGCCTTCCGCGTCCGGCTGATGCGCCGGCAGAAGCTGCTGACGATCCTCCTCGTCCTGCCGATCACGCTCGGCACGGTGCTCGTCGCCGAAGGCTTGCTGAACTTCCTGGGGCCGCAAGGCTGGTTCAACCGGACGCTGATCCTCATCGGCCTCCTCGACACGCCCATTCGCCTGACGAACAACTACTGGGGCGTTTTCGCCTCGCTGCTGATCACCGGCTTTCCCTTCTCGTTCCTGCTGACGCTTTCCTACGTCTCCGGCATCGACCCCGCGATCGAGCATGCGGCGGCGACGCTCGGAGCCAACGCGTGGCAGCGGTTCCGCCGCGTGTTCCTGCCGCTGCTGGTGCCGGGGCTCGCCGTCACCTTCTGCCTTGCCTTCGTCCAGGCCTTCGCGGTCTTCCCCTCGGCGGTGCTGCTCGGCGCGCCGGCCGGGCCGACGCGCGTCATCTCGATCGCCGCCTATTCGGCGGCCTTCGAGGAGTACAATCACTCGCTGGGTTCGGCGATCGCGATCATCATGGGCGTGGTGCAGCTCGTCGTGGTGCTGGCCGTCCTGGCGCTGCGCCGCCTGTT
This sequence comes from Aureimonas sp. AU12, assembly GCF_001463705.1. Taxonomy (GTDB): domain Bacteria; phylum Pseudomonadota; class Alphaproteobacteria; order Rhizobiales; family Rhizobiaceae; genus Aureimonas. The sequence goes on from NZ_BBWH01000006.1 coordinate 30,771, forward strand.
CTATCGCGGCCCCACCGGCGGAACGAAGGGTTGAACCGATGATCAGGGATCGCGGCCTCGGGTCGAAGCTCTGGCGCGCCGCCGTCTGGGGCGTCACCATCCTCTTCGTCCTCAACCTCCTCGGCGTCATCGGTGCCGTCGTGACCAATTCGCTGGCGACGCGCTGGCTCGGCACGTGGCTGCCGACCGGCTGGACGACCCGCTGGTATTTCGACGCCTGGCGCGAGTTCCAGCTGACGGAGGTGCTTCTCGTCACCTTCCAGATCGTCTTCCTCGTCACGATCCTGTCGGGCCTCATCGGCATCACCACGGCCTATGCTCTGGCGCGACGCGAGTTCGCCGGCAAGCGTTTCGTGGTGCTGGTCTTCCTCCTGCCGCTGCTCGTGCCGCCTCTCACCTACGGCATCCCGCTGGCGACGCTGCTCTATCAGGTCGGCCTCGGCGGCACCTTCTGGGGCGTCGTCATCATCAACCTCGTGCCGTCCATTCCCTTCGTCGTGCTGGTGATGATCCCCTTCATCGAGCAGATCGACCCGCGCATCGAAGCCGCGGCGCGTGTCTTCGGCGCGCGCACCGGCAGCCTCTTCCTGCGCATCCTGCTCCCGCTTCTGCTGCCGGGGATGCTGGCGGCGCTGCTCCTGGTGCTGGTGCGCACGATCGCGATGTTCGAGCTGACCTTCCTCGTCGCCGGCCCCACCAGCCAGACGCTCGTCGTCTCGCTCTATTATGCCGTCTTCGCGGCGGGCGTTCGCGCCTCGCAGTCGATCGACGCGATGGCGGTGGTCTATATGGTGACGACGCTGTTCTGGCTCGTGCTCGCGCTGCGTTTCGTCAACCCAACCCAGATCGTCGCCCGCGCCAAGCAGCCTTCGAACGCACATTGAGACCCTCATGACCCGCCTCAGCAACCAGACGATCGACACCTTGCCGAAGGGCGTCGAGACACCCGCCTACCGCCGCGCCGACCTCAAGCCCGGCATCGTCCATCTTGGCCTCGGCGCCTTCCACCGTGCTCATCAGGCCGTCTACACCGAACGGGCGCTCGCTGCCGGGGACCTGCGCTGGGGCACGGTCGGCGTCTCGCTCCGCTCGCCCGACACGCGCGATGCACTGGCCCCGCAGGACGGGCTCTACACCGTGGCGGTGCGCGACGGGGCCGGCGACCGGTTCCAGGTGATCGGCGGCATCATCGGCCAGCTCGTGGCGCCCGAAGATCCCGCCGCCGTGCTGGCGGCGCTGGCCCATCCCGATGCGCGCATCGTCTCGCTGACGGTGACGGAAAAGGGCTACTGCCACCGGCCGGCGACGGGCGAACTGGACGAGGCGCATCCCGACATCGTCCACGACCTTGCCCATCCCAATGCGCCCCGCTCGGCGCCGGGCTTTCTCGTCGAGGCCATTCGCCTGCGCCGTGACGCCGGCCTGCCGCCGCTGACGGTGCTTTCGTGCGACAATCTTCCCTCGAACGGCCACACCGTCGCGAAGGTCGTGCGGCAGCTGGCAACCCTGCGCGATCCCGCCCTCGGCGCCTTCGTCGAGGCCGAGATCGCCTTCCCCTCGACGATGATCGACCGCATCGTACCGGCCACCACGGACGTCGACCGCGAGACCGTGGCTGCCGCGCTTGGGCTCGACGACGCCTGGCCGGTCATGACCGAGCCCTTCTCCCAATGGGTGGTGGAGGACCACTTCCCGAGCGGGCGGCCGGACTGGGCGGCGGCGGGCGTCACCTTCACCCACGAGGTCGGCGCCTTCGAGACGATGAAGCTGCGGCTTCTCAACGGCAGCCATTCGACGCTCGCCTATCTCGGCTATCTCGCCGGCCACGAGACTGTGTCGGAGACGATGGCGGCCGAGGGGTTCGACGCGCTCGTGCGGGGCCTGATGGAGGACGAGGTCTCGCCCACCCTGCCCGACCTCGCCGGCTTCGATCTGCCGGCCTATCGTGACGATCTGCGCGCCCGTTTCCGCAATCCGGCGCTGCGTCATCGCACCTGGCAGATCGCGATGGACGGCTCGCAGAAGGTGCCGCAGCGGCTGCTCGGCACGATCCGAGACCGGTTGGCCAGCGGGGCCGGCTTCGACCGTCTGGCGCTCGGCCTTGCCGGCTGGATGATCTATGCCGCTGGGCGCGACGAGCGCGGCGTCGAGATCGACGTACGCGACCCCCTCGCCGCGCGCCTGCGCGAAGCCGCCGGTGGCGCTGCGACCCCGGACGAGCTGGTCGCCGCCTATATGGGCTTCGGCGAAGTCTTCGGCACCGATCTGCCGACGTCGGCCGTTTTCCGCGACACGGTGGCCCGTCAGGTCGCGGCACTGCGCGAGAACGGCGCGGCTCGAACGGTGGCGGGCTTCGGCCCGCGGTAGGTATGCGGCGGGAGGCATGCGGCTTCGACGTTCTTGCGAGTAGCGGCATCGCACCGGACGAGGATCGTGTTGGCCTCCAACACTTCTTGACCCTCAGATCTCCGGCGCCCGCCGTCGCCCCATAGGCGCCCCCCATCAGCATCGTCATCCCGGACTTGATCCGGGATCCATGCCGAGGCGTGCGTCATACACGCTTAAGTGTGTCGTCATAGCCTGCCGGTCCAACAATAGACACGACGTGGCATGGATCCCGGATCAGGTCTGGGATGACGAACCGGGATGGGTTGAGGGTTGGGCCCGCCAACTTGAACAGAAGGACGCACTTGACCGGCGGACAGGTTGGCGTCGGTCTGAACTTGCTCCGGGCCTGAACCGGCCATCGATCATGGTTGATGGTCCGACATTGTCGGTCCATCTGTCTCGAGAGTCAGACGGTCAGAACCGTTCACCCCTTTTGGATGGCCTGTCCACCCGCCGTCATAGGAAACGTATCCGACGCCGCACCCCCCTCCAACCCCAGCCAACCGAACGACACCCACGCTGCAACGCAGCACAACCACCGCGGGCTCACATCGCGAAACACATTGACAGCCCACTGACATGTCAGTCACATGTTGGCAACGTTTCAAAGGATCCCGCGATGTCCGCCCAGCCCTTCGGCCTCTCCGCCGCCCTCACCGTCGCCTTCGCCGAAGACGGGTCGATCGATACGGCGCGGATGATCCGTCACGCGTCTTGGTGCCTCGACAACGGCTGCGCCAGCGTGACGCTGTTCGGCACCACCGGCGAGGGGTCGTCGATCTCCCGCACCGAGCGCACCGCCGTCCTGAAGGCGTTTCTCGATGGCGGCATTCCCGGCGATCGCATCGTGGGCGGCGTCATGGCCAATGCGGCGGCGGACGCGGCCGAGCAGTCGGCCGAGATCCTCGACGCCGGCGGGCGCGGCGTGCTGCTGGCGCCGCCCTCCTACTTCAAGGGCGTCTCCGAGGACGGCGTCTTCGGCTGGTTCTCCGACGTGCTGACGCAGCTGGGATCGAAGGCCCGCGGCATCATTCTCTACAACATCCCGTCCGTGACGGCGGTGGAGCTGTCGGTGGCGCTGATCGGCCGTCTTCGCCGCGCCTTCCCTGCCGCGATTTCGGGCGTCAAGGATTCGTCGGGCAACTGGCCCTACACGCAGGCGCTGCTCGCCGAGCACAAGGACCTGTCGATCCTCATCGGCGACGAGCGCTCGCTCGCGGCCGGCGTCCGGCTCGGCGCCGAGGGTGCGATCTCGGGCATGGCCAACATCTGCCCCGAGCGGCTCGTACCGATGATCCGCGACGGGCGCGACGATCACGGCCTCACCGATCTCGTCGCCGAGGTGCTGAAGAACCCGGTCACGCCGGCGGTGAAGGCGCTGCTCGCCCACCGGCTCGGCGATCCCGCCTGGGCCCGCGTGCGCGCCCCGCTCCTGCCGACCCCGGCGGCGCCGGCCGCGCAGCTCGGCGCGGCGCTTGGCTCGCTGAACGCCACGGCCGCCGCGGCCTGAGAGCGACTTGAACGCCGGCCACCTCATCGCCGAGCTCACCGAACCGGCCCCGCTCCCGCGCGAGGCCGACACCGGCAAGCTGCGCGAGCGCGCCTATGCCAGCTTCATCGAGCGGCTTCTGGCGCGCGAGTTCCTGCCCGGCCAGTTCGTCTCGCAGCGCCAGCTCGTCGCCGTCACCGGCCTGCCGCTCGGCGCCATCCGCGAGATCATCCCGCGGCTCGAGTCGGAGGGGCTGCTGACCGCGATCCCCCAGCGCGGCATCCAGATCGCGCATGTCGACGTCAACCTGATCCGCGAGGCCTTCCAGTTCCGCCTCTTCATCGAGAAGGAAGCCGTCGCGCTGTTCACGACGAGCGCCAGCGACGCGACGCTGGCGCGGCTGCGGGCGCAGCACGAGGCGATCTTGGAGCGGGCGCTGTCGCGCGACCTTACGAAGGACGAAGAGGACGAGGCGCAGGCCGTCGACTGGAACCTCCACGACAGCTTCATCCGCGCGCTGAAGAACGAGATTATCGCCACCGCCTACAAGGTGAACTCGGTGAAGACGCGGCTCATCAACCAGGACCGCTTCCGCATCGACGGGCGCGTGGTGCCGGTGATGCGCGAGCATCTCGCCGTCGTCGCCGCCATCGAGACCCGCGATCCCGCCCGCGCCGTCGCGGCGATCGCCGACCACATCAACAATGCGAGGGCATTGGCCCTGACCGTGTAGGGTCGATGTGCGAGACCAATCATCGAAGGGCCGACAAGAGCCCGCGAGCCATTCGGGAGGAGATCCACCATGACGAACCATCATCTCACCACCACACGCCGCCGGTTCCTGGCGGGCGCCGCCGCCATCGGTGCATTGGGCCTTGCCGGCGTTCGCCCCGGCTTCGCGCAGGCCGCGGTGGACTGGAAGAAGCACGCCGGCACGACGCTCGAGGTCAACCTGATCAAGAGCCCGCGCGGCGACCTCCTGAAGAAGTACCAGTCGGAATTCGAGGAGCTGACCGGCATCAAGGTCAATTCCGAGGCGACGCCCGAGCAGCAGCAGCGCCAGAAGGCGGTGATCGAGCTGACATCCGGGCGCCCGAGCTTCGATGTCGTCCACATCAGCTTCCACGTGCAGAAGCGCCAGTTCGAGAAGGGCAAGTGGCTCGCCGACCTGACGCCCTTCATGGCGGACGCGACGCTGACCGACGCTGCGCTCGTCGAGAGCGACTTCGCGCCGGCCGGCATGGCCTATGCCAAGGACACGGCCGGCGCGATCCGGGCGCTGCCGTTCTCGGTGGACTACTGGATCGTCTACTGGAACAAGGAGCTCTTCGCCGCCAAGGGCCTCGCCTATCCCGAGACCTACGACGCCATGATCGCGGCCGCCAAGACCTTGCAGGACAAGGACGCGGGCACCTCGGGCTTTGTCGCTCGCGGCATGAAGAACGCCAACACGCCGGTCTGGACCTCCCTGATGCTCGGCTTCGGGCAGAAGGCGGTCGGCGACGACGGCGCGCTGATGACCGACAACGACAAGGCGGTCGAAGCGGCGAAGATCTACCAGCAGCTGATGACGGAAACGGCGCCGCGCGGCGTCACCGGCTTCAACTGGTCGGAGTGCCAGTCGGCCTTCCTGCAGGGCAAGGTCGGCATGTGGCTCGACGGCATCGGCTTCGCCGCGCCGCTGGAGAACCCCGAGCTGTCGCGCGTCGTCGGCAAGGTCGGCTACGGCGTCATGCCCGCCGGCCCCTCGACCCGGGCCGCGCCGACCTTCGGCGACGGGCTCGGCGTCACCGAGGCGTCCGAGAAGAAGGAAGCGGCCTATCTCTACTGCCAGTGGGCGATCTCGAAGGAGATGGGCGCCCGCCTGTTCCAGACCGGCGCCGGCGTTCCCTTCCGCAATTCGATCGTCAACGATGCCGAAGTGCTCAAGGGCGTGAAGATGCCGGGGGACTGGGCGACGGCGGTCTCGGAGTCGGCCAAGATCAGCCAGATCTCGCTCCCCGTTATCATCCCCGTCACGGAGTTCCGCGACGTATTCGGCGTGGCGCTGACCGACCTCCTCGGCGGCGGCGACCCGGCTGCGGCGCTGACCAAGGCGACCGAGCAGTTCAAGCCGATCCTCGCGCGCTCGGAAGCCTGATGAGCGCCATCGCCCAGACCGAAACGGGAGCGGCGGCGCGAGCCGCCGTTCCCTCCCGAACGTTCGGCCCGTCCTACTGGCCCTTCGTCGTGCCCGCCCTCGTGGTGGTGGTCGGCGTCATCGTGTTTCCGTGGGCCTATACGCTCTGGATGAGCGCCAATGCCTGGCAGGTCGGCAGCGCGCCGGTCTTTGTCGGTTTCGAGAACTACCTGCGCCTCGCCTCGGACGCCCAGTTCTGGGAGTCGATGATCCACACGCTGCTCTACACGGCGCTGTCGGTGATCGCGCCGCTGATCCTCGGCACGTTCGCGGCGATCCTCTTCGATTCCAAGCTGCCGATGCGCGGCGTGCTGCGCGCCATCTTCGTGATGCCGATGATGGCGACGCCGGTGGCGATCGCGCTGGTCTGGACGATGATGTTCAACCCGCAGCTCGGCGTTCTCAACTATCTCCTGTCGCTTGTCGGCCTGCCCGAGCAATCCTGGATCTACGACCAGTCGACGGTGATCCCGTCGCTCGTCCTCGTCGAGACCTGGCAGTGGACGCCGCTGATCATGCTCATCGTGCTCGGCGGTCTCGCCTCGCTGCCGCGCGAGCCCTATGAAGGCGCCGAGATCGACGGCGCCAACGCCTGGCAGCAGTTCCGCTACATCACGCTGCCGCTCATCGCGCCCTTCATGATGGTGGCCGTCATCATCCGCTCGATCGACGCGCTGAAAAGCTTCGACATCATCTTCGCGATGACGCAGGGCGGCCCCGGCACGGCCTCGCAGACGATCAACATCTACCTCTACAACGTCGCCTTCGCCTATTACGACATCGGCTACGGCTCGGCGATCGCGGTGGTCTTCTTCGTGCTGATCATCATCCTGTCGCTCGTGCTGCTGCATCTACGCCAGCGCGCCAAATGGAACGACTGAGGAGATGCGCGCCGTGAACCTCCGCCGCATCATGGGCCGGATCGGCATGGGCTTCGTCGGGCTCGTGCTCGTCTCGCCGGCCGTCTTCTTCTTCCTCTGGATGCTGTCGCTTTCGCTGAAATACGAGATCGACAACGGCGCCTATCCGCCGATCTTCATCCCCGAGCGCTTCGCCTGGACGAACTACACGAAGATCTTCGCGGAAAACGACTTCCTCCTCTACTTTTGGAACTCGATTCTCGTCACCGGCACGGCGACGCTCTTCGCACTCGCGGTCGGCGTGCCCGCCGGCTACGGCATCGCCCGGCTGAAGGCCAACAAGGCGGCGATGGTGATCATGATCGCGCGGATGACGCCGGGCCTCTCCTACCTCATCCCGCTCTTTCTCCTGTTCCAGACGCTCGGCCTTCTCGGCACGCTCTGGCCGCAGATCATCATCCATCTCGTCGTCACCGTGCCGATCGTGATCTGGGTGATGATCGGCTATTTCGAGACGACGCCGATCGAGCTGGAGGAGGCTGCCGTCATCGACGGCGCGACGAGCTGGCAGGTCTTCTACAAGGTGGCGCTGCCGATCGCGCGACCTGGCATCGTGGTGTCGCTGATCCTGTCGGTGATCTTCTCGTGGAACAACTTCGTCTTCGGAATCGTGCTCGCCAGCCGCGAGACGCGGACCCTGCCGGTCGCCGTCTACAACATGCTCTCCTTCGAGCAGGTGAGTTGGGGCCCGCTCGCCGCCGCCGCCATCGTCGTGACGCTGCCGGTGCTCGTGCTCACCCTCTTCGCGCAGCGCCAGATCGTGGCGGGACTGACGGCGGGCGCGGTGAAATGACGATGCGGCGTCGCCCTCAGCCGAGGCGCGGCGCCTCGGGCTCGGCTGTCACCGCCGAACCTTCGTCTTCCTTCAGCTCGACACCGGTCAGCCCGCGCTTCAGCGCCTCGCGCACGAGCCAGGCCAGCTTGCCGGCGGCCTGCTCGTAAGTCAGCCCGCCGAGCCCGTGGACGTTCGAGATGCAGTTGCGCTCGGAATCGCGCCGGCCACGTCGCGGCTCGTAGGTGAGATAGACGCCGAGGCTTTCGGCAACGCTGAGGCCCGGCCGCTCGCCGATCAACACCGCGACGAGACGCGCGCCGAGCATTTCGCCGACATCGTCGCCAAGCGCCACGCGCGCCTGCGTCGCCACCACGACGGGCGCCACCGCGAGATCGCCGAAGCGTCGGATGCTCGCCTGGAGCAACGGCGCGGCATGGTGCTCGACGGCGGTGGCCGAAAGCCCGTCGGCGATCACGAAGGCGATGTCGAAGCAGGTCCCAACCTCTGCCAACGCTGGACGGGACTCCGGCGCGAGCCGGCGCCCGAGGTCGGGGCGTCGGAGATAGGTGGCGCGATCGCCCGCCTCGCTCGCCAGCCGGATCACCCGGTGCGGCGCCAGAGCAGCCTCCAGCGCCTCGACGTCGAGCGGCGCATGCACGGCGTCGCGCGCCTTGGCGTGAGCGGCCTGGAACTCCAGAACCGAGCGCAGCGGCATCGCATCGCCCTGCCGCCCCAGCCCGATGCGGGCGGTGGTGGCGAGGCGCAGCGCGCTCCACGGGTCGCTGGCGAGGGTGACGGGGGCCTTGGGCTCGCTCATGCCGCAGCGCCCGTCACGCGCGGGATGCGGTCGAGCATCCGGGAGACGCGGGGGTCGCGCAATTCGAGTTCGCGCATCCGCCCCTCTCCCGAGACCATGCCCATCTTCTCCAGCCACGCCTCGAACTCGGGCGCCGCCTTCACGCCCATCACCGAGCGCAGGTACAGCATGTCGTGGAAGGAGAGCGACTGGTAGTTCAGCATGATGTCGTCGGCGCCGGGCACGGCGATGAGGAACGTGCAGCCGGCCGCCGTCAGCAGCGTCATCAGCCCGTCCATGTCGTCCTGGTCGGCCTCGGCATGGTTGGTGTAGCAGACGTCGCAGCCCATCGGCAGGCCGAGCAGCTTGCCGCAGAAATGATCCTCCAGCCCGGCGCGCACGATCTGCTTGCCGTCGTAGAGATATTCCGGGCCGATGAAGCCGACTACGGTGTTGACGAGCAGCGGATCGAAGGCGCGGCAGACGGCGTAGGCGCGGGTTTCCATCGTCTGCTGGTCGACGCCGTGATGGGCCTCGGCCGAGAGCGCAGCGCCTTGGCCCGTCTCGAAATACATGACGTTCTGGCCGACCGTGCCGCGCTTCAGGCTCTGCCCGGCCTCGTGCGCCTCGCGCAGCACGTTGAGATCGACGCCGAAGGAGCGGTTGGCGGCCTCGCTGCCGGCGACCGACTGGAACACCAGATCCACCGGCGCGCCGCGCTCGATGATCTCGATGCAGTTGGTGACATGCGTGAGGACGCAGGTCTGCACGGGAATCTCGTATTGCTGGCGCAGCCCGTCGAGCATCTCCATCAGCGCCACCGCGTTCGGCACGTTGTCGCTGGCCGGGTTGATGCCGATCACCGCGTCGCCCACGCCGTAGAGCAGGCCGTCGAGCACCGAGACGGCGATGCCGCGAGGGTCGTCGGTGGGGTGGTTCGGCTGGAGGCGCGATCCCAGGCGGCCGGGTAGGCCCAGCGTCGTGCGGAAGGCGGTGACGACGCGCACCTTGCGGGCCACCGCAATGAGATCTTGGTTGCGCATCAGCTTCGAGACGGCGGCCGCCATCTCCGGCATGAGCCCCTTGGCGACGCGCGCGAGCGCGGCCGCATCCGCCTCGTGCGACAGGAGCCAGTCGCGAAAGGCGCCGACCGTGAGATGGGAGATCTCCGCGAAGGCCACGGCGTCATGCGTGTCGACGATCAGCCGCGACACCTCGTCGGCCTCGTAGGGCACGAGGAGATCCCCAAGGAAGACGCTCAGCGGCAGGTCCGCCAGCGCGATCCGCGCCGCGATCCGCTCGGCGTCGCTGCCCGCGGCAAGGCCCGCGAGCTCGTCGCCCGAGCGACGGGGCGAGGCCGCCGCAAGAAGGGTCTTGAGGTCGGCGAAGACATGGCGCTCGCCGCCGAGATTCGCGTGATAGGCCGCCATCCCGCCTCCTGATTGTGCCGCGATTCACCGCAATTTTTCTCGTAGCATAATCCTTCGGCAGTCGGCCACAACGGTTCCGCCGACGGCCCATCGATCGGGCCGTCAGTCGTCGGCGACCTCAACCACCAGCTTGCCGAAGTTGCGGCCTTGCAGCAGGCCGATGAAGGCGTCCGGGGCCTTCTCCAGCCCGTCCACCACATCCTCGCGAGGTTGGATGCGCCCCTCGGCGATCCAGCCGCCCATGCGCTGCTGAAACGCCTCGTAGCGACCGTCGCCATAGTGATCGCTGATGATGAAGCCGTGCACGAGCAGGCGCTTGCGCAGGATCGCGCCCATCAGGCCGGGCAGGCGGTCGGGCCCTTCCGGCGGCGCGATGTCGTTGTAGCCGGCGATGAGCCCGCAGACGGGAATGCGGGCATGGACGTTGAGCAGCGGCAGCACGGCTGCAAAGACGGCGCCGCCGACGCTCTCGAAATAGACGTCGATCCCGTCCGGGCAGGCGGCCTTCAGCTGCTCGCCAAAGTCGGGCGCGCGGTGGTCGATGCACGCATCGAAGCCGAGCGTTTCCAACGCATAGCGACATTTCTCCGGCCCGCCGGCAATGCCGACCGTGCGGCAGCCCTCGATCTTGGCGATCTGCCCGACCACCGCCCCCACCGCGCCGGTGGCCGCGCCGACCACCACGGTCTCGCCGGCCTTGGGAGCGCCGATGTCGAGAAGGCCGGTATAGGCTGTAAAGCCGGGCATGCCGAGAACGCCGAGCGCATGAGACGGCCTCGCCAGATCCGCCGGCAGCTTGCGGAGCGTCGCACCGGGCAGCACCGCGAAATCCTGCCAGCCGCCGCCGGCGAGCACGAGATCGCCCTCCGTGTAATCCTTGTGGCGCGAGGCGACGACGCGCCCGATCGTTCCGCCCTCCATCGGCGCGCCGATCGCCACCGGCGAGGCATAGGACGGTGCGTCGCTCATCCGGCCCCGCATGTAGGGATCGAGCGACAGGAAGAGCGTGCGCACCAGCACCTCGCCCTCGCCGGGCTCGGGCCGTGCTGCCTCTTCGAGGCGAAAGTTCTCGGGCGTCGGCGCGCCCGAGGGGCGCGAGGCCAGGACGATTCGGCGGTTTGTGGTCGAGGTCTGCGACATCGGTGGGTCTCCATGCGTTCGCAGACCCGCCTCCGGTCGAACCGGTGCGCGGCCCTGCAACAGGGGTTTAAGGATAGACGGGAAGGACGCGGCGGCGAGGCCCCTGCCCGAGATCACCCAATGCTGGCCATCCCGATTGGCCATCGTCGCCCGCTTCTGGCAAAGCTCGCGCTTCCCAACGCCGGACCCTGCCGATGATTCCCTGGATCCATCTCGACACCGCGACGATCCCCGGCGACGGGGGAACCCTGAAGCTGATGCGGCGGGGCGCGGAGTTCTCGATCATGCTCGGGTCGAACGAGCTGATGAACAGCCGGCTCAGCGGCTCCGAGGAGGCGCTGGCGACCCTCTCCATCGGGCGCCTCGCCGGCCGTCAAAGTCCCCGTCTTCTCGTCGGCGGCCTCGGCATGGGTTTCACGCTGCGCGCCGCGCTGGCGCACCTGCCGACAAAGGGGTCGCTCACCGTGGCCGAACTCGTGCCGGCGGTCGTCGCCTGGGCTCGCGGGCCGATGGCGGAGTTTCACGGGACGAGCCTCGACGACCCCCGCGTGACGATCGACGAGCGCGACGTCGCCGCCGTCATCGCGGAGGCCAAAGGCCGGTTCGATGCCATCCTCCTCGACGTCGACAACGGCCCGGAGGGGCTGACGGCCCAAGCGAACGACCGGCTCTACGATTATGCCGGCCTGGAAGCCGCGCGCCGGGCGCTGACGCCCGGCGGCATCCTCGCCGTCTGGTCCTCGGGCCCGAATCGGGGCTTCACCGGGCGCCTGAAGCGCTCCGGCTTCACGGTCGAGGAGGTCACCGTGCGCGCCAACGGCAAGCGCGGCGGGGCGCGGCACGTGATCTGGTTGGCCGAGACGCCCGCCGTCGGCTCAGCGTTGCCTACCGCTTGATACCGTTGAGTTCGGCGACCACGTCGGTGAGCATCGGCACGAAGTCGTCGCCCCGCCCGATCGCCTCGGCGGTGGCGTAGCTGTTCTTCACCGCCGAGCCGACATGGCTGGCGATGCCGGCGGCATTGGCCATGGAGACGAGGTAGCGCGTGTCCTTGTGGGCGTTGCGCAGGGTAAACTTGTGCGCGTCGCGGTCGCCCTCGACGACGTATTTCATGAAGGTCTGGTAGAACCCGCAGTCCATCCGGCCGCCGGTGATCACGCCGTGAAACGTTTCCGCGGATACCCCGGCCTTCGCGCCGACCGCCAGCGCCTCGGCATAGAGCGCGCCGTAGCCGAGCGAGAGGAAGTTGTTGAGCAGCTTCATCGTGTGGCCCGAGCCCGGCCCGCCGGTGCGCACGATCTTGCCCGACCAGGTTTCTATGAGGGAGCGGACGCGGTCGAACGCGGCGTCTTGCGCGCCGACCATCGAGTCCAGCGTACCCTCCCAGGCCTCCTTCGGCGTGCGCCCGAGCGGCGCATCGACCAGCGTGACACCCCGCTCGGCCGCGAGATCGAAAAGCTTGCGGGTGGAGACGGGATCGGAGGTCGAGGCGTCGATGATGGTCAGGCCGGTCTTCGGCGCAGCCAGCAGACCGTCCGGCCCGGCGATCACAGCCTCGACCTGATCGGAGCCGGGCAGGCAAAGCACGACGACGTCGCAGATCTCGCCGAGCCGGCGCGGCGAGGTCGCCTCGCGCGCGCCGCGCCCGATCAGATCCTCGATCGCCTCGCGCCGGCGATTGGCGATGGCGTGAAGCTCGTAGCCGGCCTCGACGATATTCTTCGCCATGCCGTGGCCCATGTAGCCGAGCCCGATGAAGCCGACGATGGGTCTTGCCCCGTCCGTTGTCATGCACATCCTCCCACCGGGCGTTCGTCGCCCGTTGCCGCTTTATAGCAGCCGGGCGCGAGCGCGACAGGCGGGCGGGCGGGCGGG
>NZ_BBWH01000007.1 GCF_001463705.1 Aureimonas sp. AU12
TCCGAAGCCAGTTCGATCGAGACGATCTCGGCATCGCCCTGCCCCGCCTTGACCACGTCGCCGACGCTCTTGCCGAGCAGGCTGCGGGCGAGCGGCGAGACATGCGACAGGAGTTCGTGGGCCGGATCGGCCTCGTCGATACCGACGATGCGAAAGCTCTGGCTGCGCCCGTCGTCGCGTTCCACCGTGACGCGGCTGCCGAAATGGACGCTCGACGCGTCGGACGGCGCGTCCACCAGCTCAGCCGAAGCGCGTCGTGCATGCCAGTAGCGCACATCGCGCTGGATCGTGGCGATGGCGATGCGGTCATCGGCCTCACGCGCCTCGACGAGGCGCTCGTCGAGATCGACCAGCGCCTCGTCGATCAGGCGAAGGCCGCGCGTCGTGACGAGATTCGTGTCGGTGCCGAGATCCCGGTCGGGAAGGGTCTCGACCTGCAGGTCGTTGGGTTCTTTGACGAATGCAACGCTCATGGGAACTCTGCCTTTGTTCGACGTTTCGGGTCCGTCCCGCTCAAGGCTGTGCAACGGCGTGCTGGCCATGACGATCCATCGCATCCGACATCACGCGGATCGCGGCGGGGGAATAGACGTGGCCGGCGGACGAGCGGATCCACGGATGAAGGTCATCCTCGGCGCGGTCGCGCATCATGCCGACGGCGTAGTTGATGGCGTGGTGGAGCGAAGGCCAACGATCGGCCGAATGACCGGTGCCGGGTCCGGCGATGCGCCAGACCGAGGGGTCGGGGTGGGAGGTCCGGTCGCCCCAGATCAACGTCGCGACATCATCTTCGCCGGGCATGGGTTCATTCTCCGAACGGCCGGCACGACACGCGCAGCGGGGAAGATCAATGGAATGAAACCCGACCGAACCGTTTCGGTTCCCTAACAATCAGTCGCACGACGCATTGCCGGCCGTCACTTCGCGAATCGCGAGCCGAAAAGGCCGGGGAATACCGGCCCTTTCGAGCGGTGTGGCCGAGATCAGCCGGCCTTGTACTTGCCGTCGAGCGCGTCGATCGCGTCGACATTGGGCCCGGAGGAACTGGCGGGATCGAAGTCGGCGGCCAGATAGGCGTCGACGATCGACTTGGCGAGTTCGGGGCCGATCACCCGAGCGCCCATCGTGATGATCTGCGCGTTGTTGCTCTTGGCGGCCCGCTCGGCCGAATAGGTGTCGTGCGTCAGCGCGGCGCGAATGCCCGGCACCTTGTTGGCCGAGATACAGACGCCGATGCCCGTGCCGCAGACGAGGATGCCACGCTCGTATTCACCGTTCACCACCGAGGATGCGATCCGGTCCGTAGTCGAGGCGTAGCGCTCGTCTGCGCCCGTGGGCGAAGCGCTGGCGTCGACGACCTCGAGGTCGGAGCGCTTGGCCAGATGTTCGGCGATAATCTTGACGAGCGGAAGTCCGGCGCTGTCGCCGCCCAGAACGATTTTCATGCGTGTCTCCTCCGATGGAACGACGGGTTCGGCGGCCGGCATCGCCGGGCCGCACGCGGACGGGACCTCACGAGGTCGCCCGTCCCCTCCTCGTTACGATAATCACTTCCCGTTCAGATGTTCAACCCGCGCTCGTTTTTCAAGGCGAACCGGCCCGCCGCGTTGCGTCGTCGATGGCGAGGATGCTCTGGGCGTTGGCGAGCGAGGTGGCGATGACGTCCACGGCGCCGGTGCGCAGGGCCGCGAGGATCGAGACCGATTTCGTCGGCTCGCCCGCCAGCGCCACGACGTTGGGGATCGCCCGCATTTCCGACAGCCGCAGACCCACGACACGCCCGCCGAGGATCTCGTTGCGCTCGCGCCCTTCGAGATCGAAGAAGTCGTAGCCCATGAGATCGCCGACGACGCCGGCCGCGCGCGCCGCCAGGATCTCGTCGCGCTTGAACCAGCCCATGCGGACCATGTGGCTTTCCTCGCCGAGATCACCGATGCCGATCAGCGCGAAATCGGCGCCGCGGGCGATGTCGAGCGTGCGCCGCACCGTCTGGTTGCGCAGAAGCGCGTCGCGCAGATCCGCCTCCGGCACGTAGGCCGGCGCATAGAGCGTCTCGGGCGTGCCGCCGAAGCGCCGTGCCAGCTTGCGGCAGATGTGATCGGCGTTCCAGGGCTCGCCGGCCCGGTGCGCGCCGCCGGTGGCGCAGACGAAGGTCGCGGACTGGACCGCCGCGCGGCCGCGCGTATCGGCCACCGCCGCGACGTTGCGGCCCATGCCGACCGCCACCGTCGCGCCGTCGAAGAGGGCCTGCTCCAGATAGTCGGCGACGACGAGCGCCACCTCGGCGCGCTGCGCGTCGGGCTCGCGCCGGTCGGTGGCGATGAGCGCGGCCTTGATGCCGAAGCGCGCCTTAAGCCGCTCCTCGACGTCGCGCGCGATCGAGCGGTGGACGCGGATGCGAACGTCCACCACCCCCTCCTCGCGCGCCTGGCGCAGGAGACGGCTGACCTTCATGCGCGACAGGCCGAACTCCGCGGCGATGTCAGCCTGCGTCGCGTCGCCTTCATAATAGCGACGGGCGATCTGTGTCAGCATGTCGAGGTCGGAGGGTGCCGACGATTCCATGGAACCTCTCCTCTTGTCGCCGGAGGCGCCCGGCCTTGCCTCATGTTCATATGGCACTGCAGCGTTCAGATGAACAATTTTCTGGCAGCGGCGATTGATTCCGGTGCGGACCCGTGGGATTGCTGACCGCGAACGGGGGCTCCCACGTCGCAACGGGACGTCCCGCATGCCTTATCGCTGGCACCACCACCCGCAATCGCCGGGCGGCAGTGCCGGCGCCGCGATCGAAGCTGAAGGACGTTTCATGTCGGCCACCGCCACCCTCCCCGCCCTCGACGCCGTCCAGACCCGCCTGATGGCGAGCGGCATCCGCTTTCTCTCGATGGATGCCGTGGAAGCCGCCAATTCCGGCCATCCCGGCATGCCGCTCGGCATGGCCGACGTCGCCACCGTGCTGTTCAGCCGCTTCATGAAATTCGACGCGTCGAACCCCGACTGGGCCGACCGCGACCGCTTCGTGCTCTCGGCCGGCCACGGCTCGATGCTGCTCTATTCGCTGCTCCACCTGACCGGCTACCGCGACTTCCCGATCGACGAGCTGAAGCGCTTCCGCCAGCTGCATTCGAAGGCCGCCGGCCATCCCGAGTTCGGCGAGGGCGCAGGCATCGAGACCACCACCGGTCCGCTCGGCCAGGGCCTCGCGACCGCCGTCGGCATGGCGCTCGGCGAGAAGATCCTGCGCGAGCGCTTCGGCGCCGAGCTCTGCGACCACTACACCTACTCGATCGCCGGTGACGGCTGCTTCATGGAAGGCGTCAGCCAGGAGGCGATCTCGCTCGCCGGCCACCTGAAACTCGGCAAGCTCATCGTGCTCTGGGACGACAACCGCATCACGATCGACGGCTCGACCGAACTCTCGACCTCCGACGACCTGCTCGCCCGCGTCGCCGCGTCCAACTGGAACACCGATCAGGTCGACGGCCACGATCCGGCCGCCGTCGAGGCGGCGATCGCCAAGGCCCGCCACTCCGACAAGCCGACGCTGATCGCCTGCCGCACAACGATCGGCTACGGTGCCGGCAAGAAGGCCGGTACGCACGGCGTCCACGGTTCGCCGATCGGCGCCGAGGGCATCGCCCATGCCCGCGAGTACTTCACCTGGGCGCACGAGCCCTTCGTTTTGCCCGACGAGGTGACCGATTTCTGGAAGGCCGTGGGTTCGCGCGGCGCCGCCGAGGCCGCCGAGTGGGAGAAGCGCCTCGCCGGTGCCGACGCCAAGCTCGCGGGCGACTGGGCCCGCATCATGAAGGACGGGTTCGACGGCGACGCCACCGCGATCCTCGCCGAGATGAAGGCGAGGATCGCGGCCGACAAGCCCTCGCTCGCCACCCGCAAGGCCGGCCAGATGGTCATCGAGGCGCTGTCCGCGGGCTCGCTGAAGCTTCTCGGCGGCTCGGCCGACCTCTCGGGCTCCAACCTGACGAAGGCCGGCTCGGCCAAGCCGATCACCCCGGACGATGCATCCGGCGACTACGTGTTCTACGGCGTGCGCGA
Organism: Aureimonas sp. AU12; assembly: GCF_001463705.1. Taxonomy (GTDB): domain Bacteria; phylum Pseudomonadota; class Alphaproteobacteria; order Rhizobiales; family Rhizobiaceae; genus Aureimonas. The sequence continues at coordinate 4,060 of NZ_BBWH01000007.1, forward strand.
GCACGGCATGGCCGCGATCATGAATGGCCTGTCGCTGCATGGCGGCTTCATTCCGTTCGGCGGCACGTTCCTGTGCTTCTCCGACTATGCCCGGCCCGCCATGCGCCTCGCGGCGCTGATGCACCAGCCGGTGGTCTACGTGATGACGCACGATTCGATCGGCCAGGGAGAGGACGGCCCGACGCATCAGCCGATCGAGCATCTGGCCTCGCTGCGCGCCATGCCGAACATGCTGCTGATGCGCCCGGCCGACGGCATCGAGACCGCCGAGTGCTGGGAAGCGGCGCTGGCCAATACCAAGCACCCGACGACGCTGGTGCTCTCGCGCCAGAACCTCAAGACGCTGCGCACGGGCGACCTCGCGGAGAACCTCTCGGCCAAGGGGGCCTACGTGCTGGCCGAAGCCGAGGGCGGCGCGCGTCAGGTGACGCTGCTCTCCACCGGCTCCGAGGTCGAGATCGCGGTGGCCGCGCAGGCGCTTCTCGCCAAGGACGGCATCCGCGCCGCCGTCGTCTCGATGCCCTGCTGGGAGCTCTTCGCCGAGCAGCCGAAGGGCTATCGCGACGGCGTTCTCGGCACCGCGCCGCGTCTCGCTATCGAGGCCGCCAGCCCCTTCGGCTGGACCCGCTTCGTGGACGAGGAAGACGACGTGATCGGCCTCACCACCTTCGGCGCCTCGGCGCCGGGCGCCGATCTCTACAAGCATTTCGGCCTCACCGCCGAGAAGCTGGCGGAGAAGGCCAAGGCCAAGATCGCCGCCTGATCGAGGACTGACGCTTCGGCCCCGGCATCAAGCCGGGGCCGAAGTTGCGAAGGCGTCGCCCCGGCGGCGCGAAACGGCATGGGAGGAAAGACCGTCGTGACCAAGCGTCCCTGGATCGGCACGAGCTGGAAGATGAACAAAACGATCCGGGAGGCCGATGCCTTCTGCGAAACGTTGCGCCAGTCCGACTGGTCCCGGCAGAGCGATGCCGCCCAGCTCTTCGTCATCCCTCCCTTCACGCTTCTGAACCGCGTGGTGATCGCGCTCGACGAGACCGACGTCATCGTCGGCGCGCAGAACGCCCATTGGGAAGACGCCGGCGCCTGGACGGGCGAAATCTCGCCGGTGCAGGTGAAGGATTGCGGCGGACGCCTGGTCGAGATCGGTCATTCCGAGCGCCGCACCTTCTTCAACGAGACCGACGAGACCGTCGCCAAGAAGACCGCGTCCGCTGTGCGCAACGGGCTGACGGCGCTGGTCTGCATCGGCGACACGCTCGAGGAGTACGAGGCCGGCAAGACCGCCGCCGCCCTCAAGCGCCAGACGCTCGCGGCGCTCTCGCTCGTCAACTGGGCCGGCGGCGCCAAGGTCATCATCGCCTATGAACCCGTCTGGTCGATCGGCGAAGGTGGCACGCCCGCCGACCCGGCCTTCGCCGACGAGCAGCATGCCCGCATCAAGGAGCTGACGGCGGCCGAGCTCGGCGCGCCGCTGGCGGTCCTCTACGGCGGCAGCGTCAACCCGACCAACTGCGTCGATCTGGCGAACCGCCCGAACATCGACGGGCTCTTCATCGGCCGCTCCGCCTGGAAGGCGGACGGTTATCTCGGCATCGTCTCGGACGTCGTCGCCTCGCTCGCCTGACCTCTTCTCCTCACCGCTTTCAGGAAACCGTCACCGATGGCATTGATCACGCTGCGCCAGCTTCTCGACCACGCCGCCGAGTACGGCTACGGCGTACCCGCCTTCAACATCAACAACATGGAGCAGGGCCTCGCCATTCTCGCGGCGGCGGCCCAAACCTCCTCCCCGGTGATCCTGCAGGCCAGCCGCGGCGCGCGCGCCTATGCCAACGACCTCATCCTCGCCCGGCTGATCGAGGGCCTGGCGGAGATGCATCCCGACATTCCGCTCTGCATGCATCTCGACCACGGCAACAACGAAGCGACCTGCCTCACCGCCATCCAGCACGGCTTCACCTCGGTGATGATGGACGGTTCGCTGCGCGAGGACGGCACCTCGCTCGCCGATTACGACTACAATGCCGGCATCACCCGGCGCGTCTCCGACATGGCCCACTGGGCCGGGGCCTCGGTCGAGGGCGAGATCGGCGTGCTCGGCTCGCTCGAAACCGGCGGCGGCGAGCAGGAGGACGGACACGGCTTCGAGGGCACCCTCTCGCACGACCAGCTGCTGACCGACCCGGCCGAGGCCGCGCGCTTCGTCGAGGACACCCATGTCGATGCGCTCGCCGTGGCGATGGGCACCTCGCACGGCGCCTACAAGTTTTCGCGCAAGCCCGACGGCGACGTCCTGGCGATGAACGTCATCGAGGCGATCCACCGGCGGCTGCCCAACACCCACCTGGTGATGCACGGCTCGTCCTCGGTGCCCGAAGACCTGCAGGAGATCGTCAACAAGTATGGCGGCGAGATCAAGCCGACCTGGGGCGTGCCGGTCGCCGAGATCCAGCGCGGCATCCGCCACGGCGTGCGCAAGATCAACATTGACACCGACTGCCGTCTCGCGATGACCGGCGCCATCCGCAAGGTCTTCGCCGAGAAGCCCGAGGAGTTCGACCCTCGCAAGTATCTCGGCCCCGCCATGACGGCGGTGACGAAGCTGGCGGCGCAACGCTTCGAGGAGTTCGGCACCGCCGGCCACGCCGACAAGATCCGCCCGATCGCGCTGGCCGACATGGCCAAGCGCTACCGCGACGGCTCGCTGCGCACCGAAGTGGCGGCCGCGTAGGGCGTTTCCAGCCGAAGCGGGCCCCGCTTCGTCGTCGGACCCTTGCGAATGGTCTGAACAGACGTCCCGCGAGCCGATGTTGGCGGGACGTACTAACCATCGCCGGCAACGCCAGAGGTCGAACGGACGGCCCCGTCGGGACTCCGCCGCCCGAAGATCCGCGGCGCCATCGGCCGCCATGGGAGGGCGATCCCGGTGCCCTCGTTCGAGATGCCGATGCGCCTGCGCTCCTTCCTGCCGGAACCCACCAGCGTCAGCCTGCGCGAACGCGTTCGCGCAGCATTGGGCGCACTTGTGGGCATTCTTGCCACCGGCCTCGTCAGCCGCACCGCGATCGGCGACGTCTCGGCACTCCCGGCGTTGATTGCGCCGATGGGCGCCTCGGCGGTCCTGCTCTTCGCGGTGCCTGCCAGTCCCCTCGCGCAGCCCTGGTCGATCGTCGGCGGCAATCTTGTCTCGGCGGCGATCGGCGTCGCGGTGGCCGGCCTTCTCCCCGATCCGCTGCTGGCGGCGGGACTGGCCATCGGCCTCGCCATCGCCTGCATGACCGTGCTCCGCTGCCTACATCCGCCGAGCGGCGCGGTTGCGCTGACGGCGGTGCTCGGCGGGCCGGCGATCCATGCTCTCGGCTACGGCTTCGTGCTCTGGCCCGTGCTCGCCAACTCGCTGCTGCTTCTCGCCTGCGCGCTCGCCTTCAACAACCTGACGGGACGTCCCTATCCCAACGCAGGCGCCCGCAAGCCGATCGACCACGGGACGGCCGACCCCGCGCCCGGCGCGAGGGCCGGCTTCTTGTCGGACGATCTTGACGCGGTTCTGCGGGACTACGACCAGCTTCTCGACGTCTCGCGCGCCGATCTCGAGGCGATCCTGCGGCAGGCGCAAATGCGCTCCTACCGCCGCCGCGCCGGCGGCACGCTCTGCGCCGACGTGATGTCGCGCGATGTGATTGCGATCGCACCGGACGCGTCCCTGAAGGAAGCGTTCGAACTCCTGCGCGCGCATCACATTAAGGCGCTACCAGTGACCGACGACAGCGCGCGCGTGCTCGGCATCGTCACGCAGACCGATCTCCTCGATAAGGCGGTGTGGGACCGACGCGGGCCGCGCCTCGGCACGCGCCACCGCATCCAGCTGTCGCTCGGTCGCGGCCGCGCGCCGTCCGGCAGCGTCGAGGACATCATGACGACGCCGGTCGAAACCGTCTCGCCCGACGCAAGCGTCGCCGCCGTGGTGTCCCTCATGTCGGAGGCCGGGCTGCATCACCTGCCCGTCGTCGGCCCCGACCGCCGGCTGGTCGGCATCGTCTCACAGACCGACCTCGTCATGGCGCTTCTCGCCGACGCGGCGGACGCGGCTGCGCCGATCTCCTGATCGATCCATCGGCTCGAACGGCTGCCGGGCATCCTGTCAGGCGCAATTGACAGTCATTCGGTTGTGTCTCAATATGAATGAACGTTCATTTTATTGGGCATCATGGTCGAAACCCTCGCCAAACCTCGCGACACCGCCGCCGCCATTCGCACCGCCGCGCTCGGAATGTTCGCCGAGAAGGGCTATGCGGCGGTGTCGATGCGCGAGATCGCGGAGGCGTCCGGCATCCGGCAGGGCGGCATCTACAATCACTTCGCCGCCAAGCAGGACATCCTGCGCGCGCTGATGGTCGGCCACATGGAGGCGCTGATCGCGGCGTGGGAGACACACGCGCCGATGGGCGACGATCCGGCCGCCGATCTCACCGAATTCGCGCGCTTTCATATCGGCTACCATTTCGAGCGTCCGGAGGCGGTGTTCGTCGCCTACATGGAGCTGCGCAGCCTGGAGCCGGACAATTTTGCCGCGGTCGAGGCCCTGCGAGACCGCTACGAGCGCATCCTGCGCGCGATTCTGGAGCGCGGCGCCGCAGCCGGCCTCTTCGCGCTGCGCGACCCCGCCGTCGAGACGCGCGCGCTCATCGCCATGCTCACCGGCGTCACCACCTGGGTCCGCGAGGGCGGGCGCCTGTCGATCGCCGAGATCACCGATCTCTATGCCGGGCTCGTACGCCGCGCGGTCGGGCTGCCCGACGCCACCAAGACCAACTGAGGGGAGGAACCGAGCATGTTCGAGGGCGGACTGGGCTTCGGCCTCAACGAGGATGTCGCGGCGCTACGCGAGGCCGTGCGCCGCTTCGCTTCCGAGCGCATCGCACCGCTGGCAGCCGAGATCGACCGCGCCAACGTCTTTCCCGACCACCTCTGGCGCGAAATGGGCGATCTCGGCCTGCACGGGATTACGGTCGGCGAGGAAGATGGCGGCCTCGGCCTCGGCTATCTCGCCCATTGTGTCGCGATCGAGGAAATCAGCCGCGCCTCGGCCTCGGTCGGCCTCTCCTACGGCGCCCATTCCAACCTCTGCATCAACCAGATCCGTCGCAACGGCACGCCCGAACAGAAGGCGCGGTATCTGCCGAAGCTGATCTCCGGCGAGCATGTCGGAGCCCTTGCCATGTCAGAGCCGGGAGCGGGTTCCGACGTGATGTCGATGAGTCTGCGGGCCGAGCGGCGGGGCGAGGGCTTCGTGCTCAACGGCTCGAAGATGTGGATCACCAACGGCCCCGACGCCTCGACGCTGGTGGTCTACGCGCGGACGGACCCGGCCCCGGGACCACGCGGCATCACGGCCTTCCTCGTCGAGCGCGGCATGCCCGGCTTCTCCACCGCGCAGAAGCTCGACAAGTTGGGCATGCGGGGCTCCAACACCTGCGAACTCGTCTTCGCCGATTGCGAGGTGTCGGCCGAAAACGTCCTCGGGACGGTCGGTGGCGGCGTGAGCGTGCTGATGAGCGGGCTCGACTACGAGCGCATCGTGCTCGCCGCAGGGCCGCTCGGCATCATGGCCGCCTGCCTCGATGTCGTGATGCCCTATGTCCACGAGCGTCGCCAGTTCGGCCAGGCGATCGGCGAGTTCCAGCTGATGCAGGGCAAGCTCGCCGACATGTACGTCACCGCCAATGCGGCGCGGGCCTATGTCTATGCCGTCGCGGCCGCCGCCGATCGCGGCGAGACCAGCCGCAAGGACGCCGCCGGCTGCATCCTCTTCGCTGCCGAGACGGCGACGCAGATGGCGCTTCAGGCGATCCAGGCGCTCGGCGGCGTCGGCTACACCCACGACTATCCGACCGGGCGCCTCCTGCGCGACGCCAAGCTCTACGAGATCGGCGCCGGCACCTCGGAGATCCGGCGCATGCTGATCGGGCGCGAGCTCTTCAAGGAAACCGCGTGATGCCCGCGCTCGCCTCCGCCCTCCTCCCGCGATCGCCGGATTGTCTCGCCAACCGCGCCGCGATGCTGGCGCAGCTGCGCACCATTGAAGAAGCCGCATCGGACGCCCTGGCTGGCGGCGGCGCGGAGGCCCGCCGGCGCCATGTGGCGCGCGGCAAGCTGCTGCCTCGCGAGCGGGTGGAGCGGCTGCTCGATCCCGGCTCGCCCTTTCTCGAGATCGGCCTCTTCGCCGCCCATGGCACGCATGAGGGCGGCCTCCCGGCGGCCGGCGCCATCGCGGGCATCGGCCGGGTGTCGGGCCGCGAGGTGATGATCCTCGCCAACGACGCCACGGTGAAGGGCGGCACCTACTTTCCGCTGACGTTGAAGAAGCACCTGCGGGCGCAGGAGATCGCCGCCGAGAACGCCCTGCCCTGCCTCTATCTCGTGGATTCCGGCGGCGCCAACCTTGGAACCCAAGACGAGGTCTTTCCCGACCGCGATCATTTCGGCCGCATCTTCTTCAACCAGGCACGCATGTCCGCCGCCGGCATCGCGCAGATCGCGGTGGTGATGGGCTCCTGCACGGCGGGCGGCGCCTATGTGCCGGCGATGAGCGACGAGACGATCATCGTCGAGGGACAGGGCACGATCTTCCTCGCCGGCCCGCCGCTGGTGAAGGCGGCGACGGGCGAGATCGCCACGGCCGAAGAGCTCGGCGGCGGGCAGACCCATGCCCGGCTCTCCGGCGTCGCCGATCATCTGGCGACCGACGATGCGCACGCCATCGCCATCGCCCGGCGCATCGTCGCCAACCTCAATCACGTCAGGCGCTGGCCGGTGGCGCTGCAGCCGGTGGAGGCGCCACTCTTCGAACCCGAGGAGATCCTCGGTCTCGTGCCGGCCGACCCGAAAACGCCCTTCGACATCCGCGAACTCATCGCCCGCGTCGTGGACGGCTCGCGCTTCGACGAGTTCAAGGCGCTGTTCGGCCCCACCCTCGTCTGCGGCTTCGCCCATCTCCATGGCATGCCCGTCGGCATCCTCGCCAACAACGGCGTTCTGTTTTCCGAGAGCGCCCAGAAGGGCGCGCATTTCGTCGAGCTCTGCTCGCAGCGCAAGGTGCCGCTCGTCTTCCTGCAGAACATCACAGGCTTCATGGTGGGGCGGCAATACGAAGCCGGCGGCATCGCCAAGCACGGGGCCAAGCTCGTCAACGCCGTGTCCACCACGGCCGTGCCGAAGCTGACGATGATCGTCGGTGGCTCCTATGGCGCGGGCAATTACGGCATGTGCGGCCGGGCCTATTCGCCGCGCTTCCTCTGGACCTGGCCGAACGCGCGCATCGCCGTGATGGGCGGCGAGCAGGCGGCGGGCGTGCTGGCGACCGTCCGGCGCGAAGCGATCGAGCGGCGCGGCGGGGACTGGTCGGCTGACGAGGAGACGGCGTTCAAACGCCCGACCGTCGAGCAGTTCGAACGCCAGAGCCATCCGCTCTACGCCTCGGCCCGGCTCTGGGACGACGGCATCGTCGATCCCCGCCGCACGCGCGAGGTGCTGGCGCTGTCGCTGGCCGCCGCGCTCAACGCCGACATCGCGGAGACGCGGTTCGGCCTGTTCCGGATGTGAGGGCCCCATGCGCAAACTCCTCATCGCCAATCGCGGCGAGATCGCCTGCCGCATCATCCGCACGGCACGGCGGATGGGGCTTTCGACCGTCGCCGTCCATTCCGATGCCGACCGCGACGCGCTGCATGTCGCCATGGCCGACGAAGCGGTGGCCATCGGCCCCGCGCCGGCACCCGAGAGCTACCTTCGGGCCGATCGCATCGTCGAGGCGGCGCTGCGCACCGGCGCCGATGCCGTCCACCCCGGCTACGGCTTCCTGTCGGAGAATGCCGCCTTTGCCGAAGCCATCGAGGGCGCCGGTCTCGTCTTCGTCGGGCCTTCTCCGGCGGCGATCCGCGCCATGGGGCTGAAGGACGCCGCCAAGCGGCTGATGGCGGAGGCCGGCGTTCCCGTCGTGCCCGGTTATCACGGCGAGCGGCAGGAGCCGGACTTCCTGGCCGCGCAGGCCGACGGCATCGGCTATCCCGTCCTCATCAAGGCGCGAGCCGGCGGCGGCGGCAAGGGCATCCGGCGCGTCGACGATCCGCGAGACTTCGCCGCCGCGTTGGCCGGGGCGCAGCGCGAAGCGCTCGCCGCCTTCGGCGATGCCGCCTGCCTCGTCGAGGCCTATGTCGCGACGCCCCGCCATATCGAGATCCAGGTGTTCGGCGACGGTCGGGGCGAGGCCGTCCACCTTTTCGAGCGCGACTGCTCGCTGCAGCGCCGGCACCAGAAGGTGCTGGAGGAAGCCCCCGCCCCCGGCATGCCCGGCGCGATGCGCGCGGCGATGGGCGAGGCTGCCGTGCGCGCCGCGCGGGCCATCCGCTACGGCGGCGCCGGAACGGTGGAGTTCATCGCGGACGCCTCGGATGGGCTCCGATCCGACCGCTTCTGGTTCATGGAGATGAACACGCGGCTTCAGGTGGAGCATCCCGTCACCGAAGCGATCACCGGGATCGACCTCGTGGAATGGCAGCTGCGCATCGCGGCCGGCGAACCCCTGCCGTTGCGCCAGGATGAGATCGCGATGCACGGCCATGCGTTCGAAGCGCGGCTCTACGCCGAAGACCCCGCCAACGGCTTCCTGCCCGCCACCGGCCGGCTTCGGCACCTGCGGTTTCCCACCGATGCACGGATCGAGACGGGCGTTCGCGAGGGCGACGAGATCACGCCCTTCTACGACCCGATGATCGCCAAGATCGTCACCCACGGCCGCGACCGTTCGCAGGCCCTGCGGCGCCTTGCCGATGCGTTGGCGAAGACGCAGATCGAAGGGACGATCACCAATGCCGGCTTCCTCCGCCGCCTCACGGATGACCCCGACGTCGTGGCGGGCAGCGTCGATACCGGACTGATCGAGCGCAAACTGGCCGGCCTCACCGCACCCGTTGAGCCCGACGACTGGACGCTTGCCGCCGCCACACTGGCCGAACTCGGCGCCTTCGAGCCGGCGCGGGAAACGGGCGACCCCTGGGATGCCGGCTCGAACTTCCGCCTGTGGGGCCGGGCGGAGCGAACGGTGGCGTGGGCGCAGGCGGATAGTCCCCTGGCCGTCGCGGTCTCTGCTACCTCCGGTACGCGCTTCTCGCTGGATCTTCGGGGTGGCCGGGTCGACGTGGAGGCCCGCCCTGCCATCGCCGACCGGCCGGCGACGATGACGATCGACGGGTGGACACGGCCGGTGCAAGTCCTGCGCACTGAGGCCGGCGTCACCGTCTTCGGCGGAGATGGCACCGCGAGCTTCACCCGGCCTCGCCACAGCGCAACCGGCGTCGAACCGGCATCGGACGGGCGCATCGTCTCGCCCATGCCCGGTCTCGTGCGGCTCGTCGGCGCGGAGGTGGGCGCGGCCGTCCGGCAGGGCGATATGCTGGCCGTGGTCGAAGCGATGAAGATGGAGCACACGTTGCGCGCCTCTCGCGATGGCGTGATCTCGGCGGTCTTCGTCGCCGTCGGCGATCAGGTGGAGGCCGGGGCTGGGATCGCCGAACTGGAAGCGATCGAGCCGTGAGCGAGTTCGTCACGCTTCATGAAATGGGGCCGCGAGACGGCTTGCAGAACGAGCCGCGGCCCATCTCCACCGCCGACAAGATCGCGCTGGTGGACCGTCTCTCGACGGTCGGCTTCCGGCGGATCGAGGTGGCGAGCTTCGTCTCGCCGCGCCGCGTGCCGCAGATGGCGGACGGAGCCGCGGTCCTCGGCGGCATCACGCGCCGCACGGGCGCCCTCTACACCGCGCTGACGCCGAACCTTCGCGGTTACGCCGCCGCCCGCGCCTCCGGGGCCGACGAGGTCGCCGTCTTCGTCTCGGCCTCGGAGGGCTTCTCGCAGGCCAATCTCAACTGCTCGATCGCCGAGAGTCTCGCGCGCTTCCGAGACGTTCTCGGCGCCGCGAAGACCGACGGCGTGCCGGTGCGCGGCTACGTCTCCTGCGTGGTCCGCTGCCCCTATGACGGCGCCGTCGCGCCGCAAGCCGTGGCGGATGTCGCGGGCTGGCTCGTAGACCTCGGCTGCGGCGAGATCAGCCTCGGCGACACGATCGGCGCGGGGACGCCGGACAGCGTCGGCGCCATGCTGGACGCCGTGCTGTCGGCGTTGCCGCCGGACCGGCTCGCCGGTCATTTCCACGACACGGGCGGCCAGGCGCTCGCCAATATCGAGGCCTGCCTCGCGCGTGGCCTTCGCGTCTTCGACACCTCCATCGCCGGCCTCGGCGGATGTCCCTTCGCGCCGGGTGCGCCGGGCAATGTCGATACACAGCGCGTCAACGCTCGGCTGCGGGCGCTGGGCTTCGAGACCGGGCTGGACGAGGCGGCGCTGGACGCAGCCGCTCGTTTCGCACGCGCGATCACAGGACCGGAGGCCCTGGCGTGAGTGCATCGACGATCCGCATCGAGGTCGAGGCGGGGGTCGCGACCCTGACGCTGACACGCGCGGCCCGGCACAACGCGATGAACGCCGAGATGATCGCCGAGCTGACCGATGCCGCGCGCCGGCTCGGCGAGGACCGCTCGGTCGTCGCCGTCGTGCTCACCGGCGAAGGCGCGAGCTTTTCGGCCGGGGCCGATCTCAGCTGGATGCGCAGCCAGTTCGACGCGACCCGCGAAACACGGATCGAAGCGGCGATGACGCTGGCGCGCATGCTGAAGGCACTGAACGAACTGCCGAAGCCGCTCATCGGCCGGATCAACGGTCAGGCATTCGGCGGCGGTCTCGGGCTGATCGCGGTCTGCGACGTTGCCGTTGCCGTCGATACCGCTCGCTTCGCCTTCACCGAGGTCCGCCTCGGGTTGATCCCCGCGACGATCTCGCCCTATGCCCTGCGCCGCACCGGCGAAGCCAACGCCCGGCGGGTGTTCTTCTCCGGCCGCGCCTTCGACGCGAACGAGGCCGTGACGCTCGGGCTCGTCGCGCGAACGGCGAGCGCCATCGAACTCGACGCGGCGGTGGATCGCGAGATCGCGCCCTATCGCGGCGTCGATGCCGGCGCCGTTGCGCTGGCCAAGCGCCTCGTTCTCTCGAATACCGCATCGCTAGACGAGACAGCCCTGCGCCGGACCGCCGAACAGTTGGCAGATTGCTGGGAGCGTCCGGCGACGCACGCCGCGATTGCGGCCTTTCTTTCGAAAACTGGCGGGTAGCGGATGCCGACGAGGCGATCGTGGCCGCCGACTCGAGGCCTCATCGGCCGAGACCTATAAAGCCTTGATCGCTCCGGCGGCTCGATGATCCATGTGCTACGTGTCAACTGACAAGCGAACGGGTGACTTGATCGCCGCCGCAGTCGGCCGATAACAGCAGGGAGCGGCCGACGATTCGCCGCGTCGTCCCTGCCGCTCGCCAGGAGCCCGAGATGCGTACCGTCCTCTCCGTCAACCTCAATGCCGTCGCGATGCTGCGAAACCGCCGCGACCTCCCGTGGCCGAGCGTCGTTCATTTCGGCCGGCTGGCGCTCGCCAACGGCGCCGGCGGGCTGACGGTGCATCCCCGGCCCGACGAACGGCACGTGCGCTTCTCGGATCTACCGGACCTGCGCGCCCTCATCGACGCCGAGTTTCCGTCGGCGGAGTTCAACATCGAGGGGTATCCGACCGAGACGTTCCTGCGGCTCTGCGAGGATGCGCGCGCCGACCAGGTGACGCTGGTGCCGGACGACCCCGCCCAGTCGACGTCCGACCACGGCTGGAACTTCGCTGGCGAAGCCGAGCGCCTGCGCCCGGTGATCGCCCGCCTCAAGGCCGGAGGCGCCCGCGTCTCGCTGTTTGCCGATCCATCGCCCGAGGGCGTGGACATCGCCGCCGAACTTGGCGCCGACCGGATCGAGCTCTACACTGGCCCCTATGGCGCGACGCACTCGGACGAGACCGCTGCGACAGCCGCTATCGAAGCGCTTCGGATCACCGCCGAAGCGGCAGGTCGGCATGACCTCGGCGTCAATGCTGGACACGACCTGACGATTGCCAATCTTCCCGCCCTGAAGGCAGCGGTGCCCGAGATCGCCGAAGTGTCGATCGGCCACGCGCTGATCGCCGACGCGCTGGAATTTGGATTCCCGGAGACGGTGCGGCGCTTCCTGGCCGCGCTGAACGGCTGACGGATCGAGGCTCGCTATTCGGGGCTCTGGCCGGGAACAAGGCCGCCGGAGGGTGTCGAGGCCATGACCGAAGGCGTGATGCCGTTGACCAGCGGGACGCTCGACGGCTTGCCAGTCGCGTCGCCGAGACCGAAGAGGAAGGGTAGCCCGTTGTTCTCGGTCAGCAGCACGACGCGCCCATCCGGCAACACGTAGCGCTCGACGACCTCGGCGCGCTCGCGGGGCGAGAGCCGCACCCCGGCCTCCTCCGCCTGCGCGGTCAGAGGCGAGAGAGCCGCGGCCATGGCGGCGACGGCGAAGGTGTTGGTGAGGAACGGTCTCATCGCGTGATCCTTCGAACGGGCTCGACGATCGAACGGATCGGAGCGTTGCGACGACAACGGCAGCGTGGATAGCGAGTTCCGGAAGCGCCCCGGCTTGCGGCGCGCGGCCTGACGGATCGCCAAGAAAAAGGCCCCGGAAGGGGCCTTTTCTCCCTCATGGCACGGACGTCAGTAACCGTAGCGATAATTGTTCGCCTTGCGCGCGATGTTGTGCGACGCTCGATTCTGCATCCGCTCGATCTGGCGACGCGAACGCGGATCGACATGGCCGTTGTTGTAGGCGCGTGCGCGGCGCTCGACTCGGTCGATGCGGTGCTGTTGGCGCTGGAGCCGGGCGGCCTCGCGAGGGGTCAGCCGACCCGATCGGTAACCGCGCTCGATACGCTCCTGTTGGCGGTACTGCCGCACATCGCTGCGATAGGTCTGCGCCAAGGCCGGCGCTGCGGTCGTGAAGAGAAGAGCGGCGGCAGCGCCCCAGATCATCGTCTTCATAGCTCGAACTCCCTGTTCCACGGATGTCGAAGGTTGTACCGGCACGCGGCTGAACCGCACCTGAATGGGTCGCCCCTCGCCTGATATGACGTGGAGAGCCTAAGCGTCATGTCGGTCCATTGCCGGCAACAGATCCCTGTCGCTAGTGCTCGGTCTGCCCGGGAACGAGCCCGCCCGACGGTGTCTGTCCGGTGCCCGTCGGGGTCAAACGGCCGGATGGGACGCAGGCGGCGAGCGCCAGCATGGCGGACAAAGCTGCGATCAAACCGAGGGAATGGCGCATGTCATCTTTCAGTGGGAAGCTGTGGCGAGGCCGGAAACCCGGCGCTCGCCTCTCTATAATGCCGGTCGATCAGCCTTCGCGGCCGAGGGGGATGCCGATGCCGCTATTGGTCTCCGGGATCGCGCCAGGGACGCGGGTGAGCGTGTTGCCAGCCGTTCCGGACGCATCCGGTGCCATGACGCCGTAGGCGCCGACCCCGTTCGAGAGGCCGCCGGGGCCGCGCGGGCTTCCGCTGCGGCTGGAGGTCGACGCATCGAGCCCGACGCCCGGCAGTCCGGTGCCGCCGGTCTCGACGGGCGTGCCGCGTCCGAGTTCGACGGTCCCGCCATTGCGCGGAATGGGTGCGGAAGACTGCGCGGCGGCGGCGGTCGCAAGGCCGGCGACGGCGGCAAAGGTTGCGGCAGCCAGAGTGGAGCGGATCATGAGTGTGTTCCCATCAGAGAGGTCCGGGACGAAACGGGCGAAGGATGGGACAGTTCCGCGGAGCCCCGGCCATCCAATCGGAGGTCGGAGCTCGCCGAGCCCGCACGTTTCGCCCCAGTCGGAACGAAGACGAGCAGGCCCGCCCTCGCTCGCCAAGGATCAGTTCGAACTCTGGCCCGGCACGATCCCGCCCGACGGTGTGGTCTCCGTGGCGACTGCGGCCGCGGCGGGATCCATGCCCTCGGTCGGCACGAGCGAACCATCCCGCGACGTGGCGCTCGTCGAGGTCGGATCGGTCATGCCGACGCTCGGGGCCCGCGTCGTGTCGCCGGTGGTGGCGGCGGCGCCCATCTGATCGGGCGACGCGTTGTCGACGCTCGCAGGTGGCGTCACCGGCGCGGGCGCGGGCGTTGCGGACTGGGCGAACGCCGGCGCTGCAGAGAAGGCCAGCGCTGCTGTTGCGGCCAAAAGTCGGTTCATCGGATCGTCTCCCAAAACGGGTCCGCGAAGCGGACGGTCGTGGAGGGAAGGCCGGCAGGACGGCATTGGTTTCGCTTGGCGCGTCACGAAGCCGTCAGCACGCTCCGGCCGCCGGAGCGATCGAAGCACGTCGCAAGAGGTGCACGGCCGGTCGGTTCATCCCACGATGAAGCGCTTTCAAGAGACTTGAAAGAACAGTTTCCGATTCCATCCCGAGCCGTGCTGTTCGCATGAACAAGTCGCCGACGAGAGCGTGGTGAAGCTGTGGCGAAAACCCGCCTTCGCCGAGACCGGCAGTCTATCCTCGCGGCAAACGAGGGATATGCAAGGCTATCCCCCTTGGGTGCCGATACGAAATGTGAAGTGGCGTCGTGAAACTTTTGCTTGCAAACACATCGGACTGATTGCAAGAGATTGATGTTCGGGCAAATTCGCGAACTCGGGTAATGGACGAATTGCGTATCGAAGGCGCCTCCTTCGGGCGGTTGGCGAAAGCCGGCTGCGATGTATCGGTTCCTTTTCCTCGCATCAAGACTTGCCTGCCAGGCCCGCAAGGGCAACGAATAAGCCAAGGAAAAGGGTTTCGTCATGTCACAGACCGGTACGGTCAAGTTCTTCAACACCGAAAAGGGCTTCGGTTTCATCAAGCCTGACAACGGTGGTGCGGACATCTTCGTGCATATTTCGGCCGTTCAGGCGTCGGGCCTTTCCGGCCTCGTCGAGAACCAGAAGGTTTCCTACGAGACCGAGCCGGACAAGCGCGGCAAGGGCCCGAAGGCCGTGAACCTCGAAGCCGCCGACTGAGACACGTCGTCGATCGCAAGCCGCAAGGCCGCGATACACGCATGCGAATTTGCAAAGGCCCATCCGGCAACGGAGCGGGCCTTTGTCGTTTTCAGCCTTCTGACGGCGCGAAGCGGGGCGCAAACCGCCCGCCCTCCAAGCAACCGGCCGAGCCCGTGCCATTTCGAGACAGTTGAACTGGCATGCGCCTTGCTGCGGTATCGTTGACAAAACGTTAACGCGCCGGAGGCTCCCCGTGACGCCGCACCCTTCCGTCCTTCTGACCGCCGCCCTTCTGGCCCTGTCGGCGCCCGCCGAGGCGCGAGACTTCCTCGCCGATGGCGGCGGGATCCAGTCCCGCACGATCGTTCGAACGCCCTATGGCCGGGTCGCCGTCGAAGCCCCCTCGATCAGCGGCTTCGCGTTCGACGACCACACGCGCAGTTTCCTGCGCGACGGCGGCAGCATCCGTAGCGAGCGGCCGCGCCCGATCGTCCGCGAGAGCCATGGCGGTAGGTTCGAACGGATCAGCGGCTCGGTCTCGCGCATGAGGGCGGGCCCGGTCGAGGCCTTCGATCGCGACACCCTCACCTACGGAACCTCCGGCCCCGTCTCCAGCCCGTCCGTGATCTACATCGGCACGCCGCCGAACGAGGGTCCCGATGCGCTGGCCGACCAGCCGGGCGTGCGGCGTGAGGGCGGAGCCAAGATCATTGATGTCGCCTCCGCGCGGCTGGATCGCCGGCCCTACGGCAAGGACGGGCTCGACATCGTCTATTCCGGCGCAACCAAGATCATCCGGGTCTCGCCCGACTTCCGCCGCGCGGCGACGGCCGAAGCGCAGAAGGACGACGTCGCCCTGGCGCCTCCCGCCAATGCGACGCGCTTCTCGCGGCTGACGCCGGCCGAACAGGCGATGACCGTCTATCCCGATGACGGGGCGGCCGGCGACGACGCCCTTCTGCAGGCCCCTGCCCCGACCTCGCCGCCGATTCCCGCGGATCGCCCGCAGGCGTCGGTCGCGGCGCCGGTGGATGCCTCGCCTGCCGCGAACGAGGCGACGCCGTCGGCCGAGCCGACCGGGTTCGAGCCGTGGACGCCCGAGTGGCTGCGCGACTGCGTCGCCCGCTACCCCGGTTTCGACGCCTCGCTCGGCACCTACACCGACGAGAGCGGACGCCGCCGGTTCTGCACCGGCGAGCCTTGAGCGCTTCGAAGGCGACTAGACCTCAGACGAGAAACGGGTTGGTGCGGCGCTCGACGCCGAGGCGGCTGCCTGGCCCATGACCGCAGATGAAGCCGACGTCATCGCCGAGCGGCAGGATCTTGGTGCGGATGGAGGCCAGAAGCGTGGCGTGATCGCCGCCGGGCAGGTCGGTGCGCCCGATCGATCCCGCGAAGAGCACGTCGCCGGCATGAAGGAACTGCGCCGCCCGCTGGAAGAACACGACATGGCCCGGCGAATGACCGGGTGCGTGCAGCACCTCGAACGCATGTGTGCCGATCTGGAGCGTTTCGCCCTCCGCGAGCCACCGATCGGGCACGCAGTTGCGAACCGCACCCTCCAGCCCGAACATGCGGGCCTGATCCTCGAGCCGCGACAGGAGCATCGCGTCGGCCTTGTGCGGCCCGACGATCTCGGCGCCGATCGCATCCCTTAGATCCATCGCGCCGCCGGCATGGTCGATATGGCCGTGCGTCAGCCAGATGGCCTCGACAGCGATGCCGAGGCGGTCGATGGCGGCGAGGATGCGCTCGACGTCGCCGCCGGGATCTACCACCACGCCCTCCTTCGAGGTGTCGTCGAAGAGGATGCAGCAGTTCTGCTGGAACGGGGTGACGGGCACGATCTCGGCGGACAGTCGGGTCAAGCGGCGGCTCCCGGATGAAGGCAGTGGCGCCGCGGCGGGATCGCCCGGCGCGTTCCGTCTGACGAAAAAAGCCCGGCGCCGCAAGCGGAACCGGGCTGATCGATCTCGGCGGCGACGGGCCTATTCGGCGGCGAGACGCTTCGGCGTGACTTCGGCCATGTAATCCTCGACGAGGCGACGGGTGATGTCGCCCGGCTGGAACTGGTAGGGCCCGACTTCGGCCACCGGCGTCACCTCGGCGGCGGTGCCGCAGAGGAAGCATTCGGTGAAATCCGACAGTTCGTCCGGCAGGATCGTCCGCACGACGACTTCGTAGCCACGCCGCTTGGCGAGATCGATGACGGTGCGTCGGGTGATGCCGTCGAGGAAGCAGTCGGGATCGGGCGTATGAATGACGCCGTCCCTGACGAAGAAGACGTTGGCGCCGGTCGCCTCGGCCACATGACCGCGCCAGTCGAGCATCAGCGCGTCGGCATAGCCCTTGGCCTCGGCGGCATGTTTCGAAATGGTACAGATCATGTAGAGGCCGCTGGCCTTGGCCTTCGACGGCGCGGTGCGCGGATCGGGCCGGCAATAGTCGGCGATGTCGAGACGGATGCCCTTCATCCGCTGCTCGGGATCGAAGTAGCTCGGCCACTGCCAGATTGCGATCGCAACGTTGATCCGGTTCTTCTGAGCCGAAACACCCATCGATTCCGAGCCGCGCCAGGCGATCGGGCGCACATAGGCGTCGGTAAAGCCCTGGCGGCGCAGAAGCTCGTTGCAGGCCGCGTCGATCTCGGCGGCGCCGTACGGCAGGTCGAAGCCGAGGATCTTGCCGGACGCGATCAGGCGTTCGGTGTGCTCGCGCAGCTTGAAGATCTCGCCGCCATAGGCGCGCTCGCCCTCGAACACCGACGAGCCGTAATGCAGCCCGTGGGTCAGCACGTGAATCTTGGCATCCTTCCAGTCCAGGAATTCGCCGTTGAACCAGATCTGGCCATCCAGCTGGTCGAAGGGAACGGTGCTCATCGTGGTTCTCGCGCCCCTTCGAGGAGGCGCCCTTTCCAATTGGTCCGGCGCGCCCGACCCGGCGGCGCATTCCGGCCTCCCACGCGCCCGGGTACGACGGACAACCCGCCATCGGTCCGAACGATGCGGCAGGCTTTGGCTGAAATTGCGGCATCAATCATGCAGAACGGGTCGGCGAAGATGCCGGGATGACGGCGATCCCGGCTGTCGGACTGTTCCAACCGGTGTGCATCGGTGTAACAATGGAGGGCATATACGTCAACAGTGCTGACCTATTTCCATGGATATGCGTTTGAGCGATTCGGCTGCGACCCCCGGTTCGGACATCGTCCGAGAGCCACTGCCGACGCGCGGCGAGCTGGATTTCCGGCTGATCGAGCTGTTCTTCTTCGCCTACCGCGAGTTCACCGCCGACGCGGACTCGATCCTCGAGCGCTACGGCTTCGGGCGGGCGCACCATCGCATCCTGCACTTCGTCAACCGCGCGCCGGGCATGACCATCGCCGACATTCTCGAACTCCTGCAGATAACCAAGCAGTCGCTTTCGCGTGTCCTGCGCCAGCTCGTCGACGAGGGGTTCATCGTTCAGGTGCAGGGCGAGGACGACCGGCGGCAGCGCCGGCTCTATCCGACGGAAAAGGGCCGCACTTTGACGCTTGAACTGTCGCGCGCCCAGGGACGCCGCATCGATGCGGCCTTCAAGGCGGCGGCGCTGCCCGACCCCGGCCTCGTCAACGACTTCCTTCTTGAGATGGGAATCGACCGTCGGGCGACGCGGGACTGGTTCGCCAAGCAGGGCATCGGCAAGGAGACTGACGCGTGACGGCCATGACGGACACCGCGACCCCGGCACCGCGCCCGGCACCGCTCGACGACGATGCGCCGCACCTTCTGGTGGTGGACGACGACCGCCGCATCCGCAGCCTCCTGTCGCGCTTCCTGACCGAGCGCCGGTTCCGCGTCTCCGTCGCCGCCGACGCCGCCGAAGCGCGCCGCATCCTCGGCGGTCTCGACTTCGATCTTCTCGTCGTCGACGTGATGATGCCCGGCGAGAGCGGGCTCGATTTCGTGCGCTCGATCTCGCCGCTGCGCGACATCCCCATCCTGATGCTGACGGCGCGCTCGGAGACGAACGACCGCATCCTCGGGCTGGAGGCGGGTGCCGAGGACTATCTCGCCAAGCCCTTTGACCCGCGCGAACTCCTGCTGCGCATCAACAACATCCTGAAGCGCGGCGGCACCCAGCCGATCCAGAAGGTCGAGCACGTGCGCTTCGGCCCGTTCAGCTTCTCGCTGTCGCGCAAGGAGCTGAAACGCGGGGCCGAGATCATCCGCCTGACCGAGCGCGAGCAGGAGATCATGGCGCAATTCGCCGCCAAGGCCGGCGAGACGATCCAGCGGCAGGATCTCCTCGGCGGCGAAGCCGAGGTGGGCGAGCGCACGGTGGACGTCCAGATCAACCGGCTGCGCCGCAAGGTCGAGAGCGATCCCGCCAATCCGCTCTGGCTGCAGACGGTGCGCGGCATCGGCTACCGTCTGAACGTCGATTGACGGCGCGCCCCCTCCCGCGGCCATGAGCCTTCTCGATCGCATCTCGCCCGCCCGGCTGACCGGATCCGCCGCGATCCGCGCCATCTCGAACGCGTTGCGCAAGCCGCGCATCTGGCGCGGGCCGCTGCGCCACGTGCCGCGCTACATCGCGCGCCGCACGCCCAAGGGCCTCTACGCCCGCTCGCTCATCATCATCATCGCGCCGATGGTCCTCCTGCAGTCGGTGGTGGCCTTCGTCTTCATGGAGCGCCACTGGCAGACGGTGACGCAGCGCCTCTCAACCGCCGTGGTGCAGGACATCGCCGCCGTCATCGACGTGCTCGACACCTATCCGCAGGATCCCAGCTTCCTCAACATCAACCGCATCGCCCGCGAGCGGCTGGGCCTGAACGTCCTCGTGCTGCCGTCCGAGCCCCTGCCAGCGCCGGCCGCCAAGCCCTTCTTCAACATTCTCGACGGCATTCTGTCGGAGGAGATCCGCCGGCAGATCAACCGACCGTTCTGGATCGACACGGTCGGCGAATCGCGCATTGTCGAGATCCGCATCCAGTTGCCCGAGCACGTGCTGCGCGTCTTCGCGCCGCGCAATTCGGCCTATGCGTCGAACACGCACATCTTCCTCCTCTGGATGGTCGGCACCTCGCTCGTCCTCCTGCTCATCGCCATCCTGTTCCTGCGCAACCAGATCCGCCCGATCCAGAAGCTGGCGCAGGCGGCCGAGGGCTTCGGCCGCGGCCAGCCGCTGCCGCCGGACTTTCGCGTGCGCGGCGCCTCAGAGGTGCGGCGCGCCTCGCTCGCGTTCATTCAGATGCGCGACCGAATCGAGCGCCAGATCGAGCAGCGCACGCAGATGCTCAACGGCGTCAGCCACGACCTGCGCACGGTGCTGACGCGCTTCCGGCTGCAGCTTGCCCTCCTCGAGGACGGCGAGGACCGCCGCGAGCTGGAGCACGACGTCGACGAGATGGGGCGCATGCTGGAAGGCTATCTCGCCTTCGCCAAGGGCGAGGCCGGCGAGGATGTCGGCGAGTTCGACCTCGAGCGGGTCTTCGCCAAGTTCGCCGCCGAAGCCGCGCTCAAGGGCTGCACGATCGAGACCGACGTCGTCGACGATCCGCTCATCACCGTGCGGCCGGACGGGTTCCTCCGCCTCATCACCAACCTCGTCGCCAACGCCATGCGCCACGGCCGCCACATCCGCCTGACGGCGCGCCGCGACGGGCGCTGGCTGACGGTGACGGTGGAAGATGATGGGCCCGGCATTCCCGCCTCGCAGCGCGAGGACGTGTTCAAGCCCTTCGTGCGCCTCGACGAGGCCCGCAACATCGACGCGGGCGGCACCGGCCTCGGACTGGCGATCGCGCGCGACATCGCGCGCAGTCACGGCGGCGATATTCTCCTCTCCGAGTCCGATCTCGGCGGGTTGAAGGCGATGATCCGCGTTCCCGCCTGACGCTCGGCGTGATCCGGGCGAAGGGCGTGAACGCTGCGTCCGCCTTGCCGGAGGGCGCACGGACGACATGTCCGGCGTCACCCGAACGAACACCGGATCATAGTCTCATGCGCGCCGTCGCCTTCAAGACCCCCCTTCCCGTTTCCGATCCCGCCTCGCTGATCGACATCGAGCTGCCACGCCCCGAGCCGACGGGGCGCGACATCCTCGTCGAGATCCGCGCCATCTCCGTCAATCCGGTGGACACGAAGGTGCGCGGCGGCGCCATCCCGCTTGAGGGCGAACACAAGGTGATCGGCTGGGACGCGGCCGGCATCGTCGTCGGCGCAGGGCCGGAGGCGACGCTGTTCAAGGCCGGCGACGCCGTGTTCTATTCCGGCGAGTTGCTGCGGCCGGGTTCGAACGCCGAATTCCAGCTGGTGGACGAGCGGCTGGTCGGCCGCAAGCCCGCCAGCATCGGGTTCGCGGATGCCGCGGCCCTGCCGCTCACCGGCGTCACCGCTTGGGAAACATTGTTTGACCGGCTCGACGTGACGCATCGCCGGCCCGCCGGCGCGGCGAACGCGATCCTCGTCATCGGCGGCGCCGGCGGCGTGGCGTCGCTGGCGATCCAACTTGCCAAGGCGCTGACCGACCTGACGGTGATCGCCACGGCCTCACGGCCGGAGACGCGGGACTGGGTGCTGGCGCAGGGCGCCGACCATGTCGTCGACCACTCCCGGCCGATGGCAGAGCAGGTCGCAGCGCTCGGCCTCGGCGCGCCCGCCTTCGTCTTCTCGACCACCCACACCGACACGCACCTGCCGGAGATCGCCGAACTGATTGCGCCGCAGGGCCGCCTTGCCCTCATCGACGATCCCGAGACGTTCGACATCGTGCCGTTGAAGACGAAGGCGATCTCGGTGCATTGGGAGCTGATGTTCACCCGCCCGCTCTTCCGCACCGCCGACATGGGCGAGCAGGGGCGCATTCTCGGCGAGATCGCCGATCTCGTGGACGCCGGCCGCATCCGATCCACCGCCGCGCAGAACTTCGGCACGATCAATGCCGCCAACCTGCGCCGGGCTCACGAACTCAGCGAGAGCGGCCGGGCGATGGGCAAGATCGTGCTGGAAGGCTTTTAAACATAGGCGGGGCGGCCTTCACGGGCAGCCCCGCTTCGTCAGAACAAACGGCCGCCGTTCGGAACGGGATGGCTGAGTGCGGCGAGGACGACGTTGCCTGCCGCGTCGGGAAAGCCCAGCGTCAAAACCTCGGAGCGCATCGGGCCGATCTGGCGCGGCGGGAAGTTGACCACCGCCATGACCTGACGGCCCACCAGGTCTTCCAGCGAATGACGAACGGTAATCTGCGCCGAGGATTTCTTGATGCCGATCGCCTCGCCGAAGTCGATCGTCAGACGGAAGGCCGGCTTGCGGGCTTCCGGAAAGGGCTCGGCGGCGAGGATCGTGCCGACGCGGATGTCGACCTTCATGAAATCGTCGAAGGCGATGACGGGTGCGGGCGCGACCTCGTCGGCGCTCATGCCTCGCCTCGCGAGAGTTCCTCGGCCCGGCGCTTGGCGGCCGCGACCGCATGGCGCATCAGCTCCTTCAACCCGCCATCGTCGACGGACAGGACCTTCAACGCGGCCTCCGTGGTGCCCTTCGGCGAGGTGACGTTGCGCCGAAGCTGCGCGGGCTCTTCCTCAGAGCGGATCATCAACTCGCCCGCACCGGCCACGGTGTGCCGGGCAAGACGCATGGCGAGCGCAGGCTCCAGGCCTGCCGCAACGCCGGCTTCCGCCAGGGCCTCGGCCAGCAGGAACACGTAGGCCGGGCCGCTACCGGACACCGCGGTGATCATGTCGATCTCCGCTTCCGTATGCACCCACTCGACCGGCCCGCTCGCCTTGAGAAGCGCCGTCGTCGTGGCGCGAAGCGTGCCGCCGACGAGGTCGTTGCCGTACGCCCCCGTGATGCCGCGTCCGATCAAAGCCGGCGTGTTGGGCATCGCCCGAACCACCGGACGCCGGCCGAGCCGGGCTTCGAGGAAGGCGACGGTGATGCCGGCCGCGACCGAGATTACCAGCGTGTCGCGCGTCATCGCCGCCCGCAGCGGGCCGACCGCCTCGTCCATCATCTGCGGCTTGACCGCGAGGATGACGATGTCCTGCGGCTCGGCCGGGATGGCTGCAGCGTGACGCACGCCCTTTTCGAAGAGCGGCGCCAACGCCTCGGAGGGACGCGGATCCACCACGATGACGCTTGCGGGGTCGAGACCGTCCGCAATCCAGCCGCGCAGCATCGCGCCGCCCATGTTGCCGCCGCCCAGAAGCAGGAGGCGACCGACGCTGGCGGACTGCCCGACCCCGGGCATCAGGCGTTGCCCACGGTGTCGAACACGGCGCAGGCCAAGGCGCTGTCAGCGTCCTTGTCGGCCCACACCACGAACTGGAAGGCCTGATAGTAGCGCTCGCAGCTTTCCAGAGCGGAGGCGAGCAGGCGTTCGGCCTGCTGGCTTGTCGGCTCGGCGCCGCCCGACAGGAGAAGCGCGTGACGGAACATCACCGCGCCTTCGGACGGCCAGAGATCGAAATGGCCCACGAGCAGGTTTTCGTTGATCTTGGCGAGGAGCTTCAGCACCTCCCCCTCGCGCCGCTGCGGCACCTTCATCGAGAAGGCGCAGCCCAGATGCAGCGCTTCCACCGTCTCCATCCACGAGAAGGAGACTGAGTAATCCGTCCAAAGCCCGCGCACTGAGACCGCGATCTCGTCGTCGCATGGCCGCTCGAACGACCAGTCCCGCGTGGCCGCCACCAGTTCGATCACGTCAACCGGGTTCGATTGCCGTGTCGATTCCCATTCCGCCAGATTCATGATTGCCAGTTCCCCGTGCCGCATCACCTGCGGGACCGCCGGGACGCCGCATGCGACCCGCCGTCTTCGGGGGCAAGTTCCTCGCAAGCCCCCTTTTCCGCAGACGGGGAGATCCGCCGCCGCGGCGAATCACCCAGTAAAATCAGTGTAGCGATGGGGACTCGCGACACCAGTGCGGAAACCGGATTTTAAGCTTTCGTCAGGACCGGGTTCGGACCGGCGCAGGACCCGAGAGTCGTAACCGACTCCGGCGACACGCCTTTCCGAATCCGGGCTGTCGCCGCCCTGGCCGGGATAAGCTGTGCATACCCTGTGGATAAGGGGTTCACATCGCCTCGGGCACCGGGGACGGAGCGGTCGGCGTCATCTTCGCTTCAAGATCGGCGATCCGCTTCTTGAGCATTTCGTTCTCTGTGCGGGCCTTCACGACCATCTCGCGGACGGTCTCGAACTCTTCACGCTGCACGAGATCCATCTGGTTGATGAAGCGCTCGCCCTGCGTGCGGAACACGGTTTCCATCTCGCGGCGCACGCCCTGGGCGGCTCCGGCGGCGTCGGTCATCACGCGGGCGAATTCGTCCAGCATGCGGTTCGGGCCTTTGGTGTTCATCGGATGCAGCTCCATCGGGACTTTCGATCTCTTCGAGGTAGGCGGTGGACCCCCGCTTGGCAATGGAACGGGCGCATGGTCGCGACGCTTCGCCTTGACCCCGGCGCAACCGCATCGCAAACCCGCCGCCGACGCGCGACCCCCGCGCCCGATCGGAAGCTGCCATGATCGACACGGCCGTCCTCGGCGTTCTCGCCTATCCCGCCATCGACCCGGTGTTCCTGCAGATCGGCCCGATCGCCCTGCGGTGGTACGGGCTGGCCTATGTCTGCGGCATCCTGTGCGGCTGGCTCTACGGACGCCACCTCGTCGGCACGCCGCGGCTCTGGCCGGGCGGCGTCTCGCCGATCACCAAGACCGACATCGACGACTTCATCGTCTGGATCACGCTCGGCATCGTGCTGGGCGGGCGCATCGGCTCGATCCTGTTCTACGATTTCGCCCGCATCGTCGAGGACCCGCTTTCGGCCCTGCGCATCTGGGAGGGCGGCATGTCCTTCCACGGCGGTCTCATCGGCGTCACGATCGCGATGATCCTGTTCTGCCGCACCCACAAGGTGCCGCTGTTCAGCCTGATCGACATCGTGGCCGCCTCCGTGCCCTTCGGGCTCTTCTTCGGTCGCATCGCCAACTTCATCAACGGCGAATTGTGGGGCGCGCCGTCTACCGTGCCCTGGGCCATGGTCTTTCCGAGCGGCGGCCCGGAGCCGCGCCATCCCAGCCAGCTCTACGAGGCCGCGCTCGAGGGGATCGTGCTGTTCCTCGTGTTGCGGCTGCTGACGCATCACTTCAAAATGCTCGGACGCCCGCGCTTCGTCGGCGGCGCCTTCATCTTCCTCTACGGCTGCGCGCGCATCGCGGTGGAGTTCGTCCGCGTGCCCGACATCCAGCTCGGCTACCTCCTCGGCACCGGCTGGCTGACGATGGGCATGGTCCTGTCGCTGCCGATGCTGGCCGTCGGCCTCTGGGCCTTCGCCACGGCCCGGCCGCGCGCCTACGAGCCGAAGCCCACCGCCGCCTCGTGAGCGACGAGCTCGGTACGCGCATCCGCTGGGAGATCGCCTCCGGCGGACCGATGCGGCTCGACCGCTTCTGGAACCTTGCGCTCTCCGATCCCGCTGGCGGCTACTACGCGACGCGCGACCCGTTCGGGCGGGGCGGCGATTTCGTCACGGCGCCCGAGATCAGCCAGATGTTCGGCGAGTTGCTGGGGGCCTGGGTGCTGGCCGCCTGGCGCGCGCTCGGACGCCCCTCACCTTTCATTCTGGCCGAGATGGGGCCGGGGCGCGGCACGCTGAGCCTCGACATGCTGCGCACGCTGAAACGCCTCGACCCTGCCATCCTCAAGGCGGCGCGGGTGCGACTGATCGAGACGAGCGACCGGCTCGCAGCCCGCCAGATCGAGACGCTGGCGCGGTTCGACCTGCCGATCGTGCGGCACCGCCATCTCGCCGAGCTCGACGCCCTGCCGCTGATCCTCGTCGCGAACGAGTTGCTCGATGCCGTGGCGATCCGTCAGATCGTATGGACGGACGGGGGATGGCGCGAGCGCTTCGTCGCGATCGACGGCCGCGATCGCCTGGCGTTCGCGGTCGGCGAGGCGCTCTCCCGCGTTCCCGCCGCGCTGCGCATGCTGGGTCCACCCGGCGAAGGCGCAATCTTCGAGTTTTCGCCTGAACGCGACGCCATTGCCGGCACCATCGCCGCGCATGTCCGACGCTATCGCGGAGCGGCGCTGCTCGTCGATTACGGCCATGTCGCGCCCGGCTTCGGCGACACGCTGCAGGCGCTGCGCGCTCATGCCTTCGCCGCCGTCCTCGATGACCCCGGCTCTGCCGACATCACCAGCCACGTCGATTTTTCCGCGGTGCGCGCGGTGGCGCTGGCTGCAGGGCTGAGAGACATCGCGATCGGCCGCCAAGGCGATGTTCTCCTTCAACTCGGCCTCTTGGAACGCGCGGGAAGCCTCGGCGCGTCGGCGGATGCGGCCGGGCGCGAGGCGCTGACGGCGGCGGTGCGCCGTCTCGCGGGCAACGGAGCCGGCGAGATGGGCGATCTCTTCAAGGTGCTGGCGATGGCCTCGGAGCCCCTGCCGCTGCCGCCCTTCGCAGCACAATGATCGACGACCAACTGAGCGTCAGGACCGCCACCGGAGGCTGATTGACTTGAGCGACGGGGTCCCCCACCATTTGCGCCATGCTAGATCACCGCCTCGAATCTGCCGCTCATATCGGTGACGCCGATGTCGTCCAGGACGAACGGCTGTCGCGCACGCCAGGCCTGCGCCATGCCTTCTTCACGCGCGGCGGCGGCGTTTCCACCGGCCTCTATGCGGGGTTGAACGCCGGCATCGGTTCGCACGACGCACCCGAAGCGGTCCACGAAAACCGCAACCGCGCCATGCACTTCCTCGGCCTCACCGGACCCGAACTCGCGACGCCCTGGCAGGTCCATTCGCCCGACGTCGCCATCGTCACCGAAGCGTTCGGCGCCGAGCGTCCGAAGGCGGATGCCGTCGTCACCCGCACGCGCGGCCTCGCGGTCGGCGTCGTCACCGCCGATTGCGGCCCGATCCTCTTCGCAGATGCCGGAAACGGCGTGATCGGCGCCGCCCATGCGGGCTGGCGCGGGGCGCTCGGCGGGGTCCTCGACCGGACCATCGAGGCCATGGAAAGCATCGGCGCCGAGCGCGCCGGCATCACGGCGATCCTCGGCCCCTGCATCACCCAGCCGAACTACGAGGTCGCGGCTGACATGATGGCCGGCTTCCTCAGTGCCAGCGCCGCCAACGAGCGCTTCTTCGCGCCAGGCGCCAGCACCGACAAGCGCCAGTTCGACCTGCCCGGCTACATCGTGGCGCGGCTCGCCGGCCTAGGCGTCACCGCCGGCTTCGTCGGCCACTGCACCTATGCCGAGGAGAACCGCTTCTTCTCCTTCCGACGCACCACCCATCGCGGCGAGCCCGACTACGGCCGCCAGCTCTCGGCGATCGTCCTCGGCTGATCCGCCCGAACCCATCGGACCATCCCATGCTGCATTTTTCCGACGACGAGTTCACCGAGCGTCTCCAGCGCCTGCGCGCCGAGATGACCGAGCGAAAGCTCGACGCGATGCTCCTGTTCGCGCAGGACTCGATGTACTGGCTCACCGGCTACGACACGTTCGGCTACTGCTTCTTCCAGAGCCTCGTGGTGAAGGCCGATGGCGAGATGCGCCTGCTGACGCGCTCGGCGGATCTCAGGCAGGCGCAACACACGTCGAACATCGAACGGATCGAGATCTGGCGCGACCGCGGCGGCGCCAATCCCGCCATCGAGCTTCGCGACCTCATGGACGACATGGGCCTCCTCGGCGCCCGCATCGGCGTCGAATGGGCGACGCACGGACTGACGGCGACCAACGGCCGGCTGGTCGAGGAAAAGCTCGGCTCCTTCGCCAGCCTGCAGGATGCCTCCGACCTCGTGCCCGGCCTTCGTGTGGTCAAGAGCGCCGCCGAGATCGCCTATGTCCGCGAGGCCGCCCGCCTTGGCGACGAGGCGTTCGCGGCCATGCTGCCGCTGGTGCGCGAGGGCGCCGACGAAGGCGACCTCCTTCACGCGCTGCAGGGCACGATCCTGAAGAACGGCGGCGACTACCCGGCCAACCCGTTCATCATCGGCTCGGGACCGGACGCCCTGCTCTGCCGCTACAAGTCGGGCCGCCGTCGGCTCTCGGCGCAGGACCAGCTCACGGTGGAGTGGGCCGGCGTC
Organism: Aureimonas sp. AU12; assembly: GCF_001463705.1. Classification (GTDB taxonomy): domain Bacteria; phylum Pseudomonadota; class Alphaproteobacteria; order Rhizobiales; family Rhizobiaceae; genus Aureimonas. The sequence continues at coordinate 32,125 of NZ_BBWH01000007.1, forward strand.
AAGGCGCAGTACCATGCAGCGCTGATGCGCACGGTCGTCGTGGGGCGTCCGCTGATGCGCCACGAAGAGCTCTTCGCCGCAGCCGCCGAGGCGCTGGCCGCCGTCGAGGAGGCGATGCAGCCCGGCCGCACGTTCGGCGACGTCTTCGACGCCCATGCCCGCGTCATGGAGGAGCACGATCTGGTGCGCCATCGGCTCGCCGCCTGCGGCTACTCGCTCGGCGCCCGCTACGCGCCGTCCTGGATGGAGCCGCAGATGTTCGTCTCGGGCAATCCCGAGCCGATCCGCCCCGACATGACGCTGTTCGCGCACATGATCATCATGGACTCCGACAGCGGCACCGCGATGACGCTCGGCCAGACCTATCTGACGACGCAAGGCGCGCCGGAGCGCCTGTCGCGCCTGCCGATCGAGCTTCTCGCGACGGGATGACGAGCATCCGCGCGCCCGGTGGTTGTGGCGTTGCACGGGGCTTTCGGGCGGGTGTGGGTTGAATCTTCTTGCGATCTTGTTATGAGCGCCGCAGATGCGAACGGGGTTCCGCATGGCGCGGCGTCCCGACGGCGAACGGGCTGCCACGTCGCGCCCCAGGACTGAAGCGGATACGATGAAACTCTTTGTCGGCAACTCCAACCGTATCCTCGCCGAAGCCATCGGGAAGTATCTGGAGCTGCCGGTCGGCCTCGCCTCCGTCCGCCGCTTCGCCGACCAGGAGATCTTCGTCGAGATCCAGGAGAACGTGCGCGGCGAAGACTGCTTCGTGATCCAGTCGACCTCCTATCCCGCCAACGACCATCTGATGGAACTTCTCATCATCATGGATGCGCTGCGCCGGGCCTCGGCCCGCCGCATCACGGCGGTTCTTCCCTATTTCGG
>NZ_BBWH01000008.1 GCF_001463705.1 Aureimonas sp. AU12
GGCCCGCCGCATCACGGCGGTTCTTCCCTATTTCGGTTATGCCCGCCAGGACCGGAAGGCCGGCGGCCGCACGCCGATCTCGGCCAAGCTCGTCGCCAACCTCATCACCCGCGCCGGCGCCGACCGGGTGATGACGATGGATCTCCATGCCGGGCAGATCCAGGGGTTCTTCGACATCCCCACCGACAACCTTTTCGCCGTGCCGCTGCTCGCCCGCGACATCAAGGAGCATCTCGACACCGAGCACGTCATGGTGGTCTCGCCCGACGTCGGCGGCGTGGTGCGCGCCCGTTCGCTGGCCAAGCGTCTCGACGCCCCGCTTGCCATCGTCGACAAGCGCCGCGAGAAGCCGGGCGAGTCCGAGGTGATGAACATCATCGGCGAGGTCGAGGGCCGGCACTGCATCCTCATCGACGACATCATCGATTCCGGCGGCACGCTCTGCAACGCGGCCGATGCGCTGATGGCGGCGGGCGCCAAGGGCGTGCGCGCCTACATCACCCACGGCGTCCTCTCGGGCGGCGCCGTCGCCCGCATCGCCGCCTCGTCGATCGAGGAACTGGTGATCACCGATTCGATCGAGCCGACCAAAGCGATCCGCGACGCCCGCAACATCCGCGTCGTCACCACCGCGACGCTGCTCGGCGAGGCTATCGCCCGCACCACGACCGAACAGTCGGTCTCCTCCCTCTTCGACTGAACGCCTGTCTGCTTGCGCGCGCTTGAGGTCTGCACCCCGAGCGGCAAGGACATCGGACCGAGCCTCGGCTGATCGCCCATACGAGCCCGGGCCGTTCCGTGGAGGTCTTGTTCCGGTATCGGCTGACCGCCTCCAGCGGGTTGCGATCGGGCGACCCCCGCGCTATAGGCACCACGTCCGCGCGGACACCCTTGGAGGCAGCGCGGACGAAAAGCGGCTCATCCCAGCCGCTTTTCGTCGTTCCGGTCCTTTGCGGGATACCGACGCGACAACCTCTGATGAAACCAAAGGACTTCAAACCATGAGCGAGAGCTACACGGTCAAGGCTGAAGCGCGCGAGAAGGTCGGCAAGGGGGCCGCCAGACATCTTCGCCGCAGCAACATGGTGCCCGCCGTCATCTACGGTGACAAGCAGGCGCCCCTGTCGATCGCGGTCCCCTACAAGGAGACCTTCCTGAAGCTGCACGCCGGCGGCTTCCTGACGACAGTGATCAACATCGACCTCAACGGTCAGCAGATCCAGGTCCTCCCCAAGGACTACCAGCTCGACGTGATCAAGGACACTCTGGTTCACATCGACTACCTGCGCGTTTCCGCGCGGACGGTCGTGACCGTGCGCATCCCCGTCCACTTCGAGAACGAAGACGCGGCGCCGGGCATCAAGGCCCATGACGGCGTGCTCAACGTCGTTCACCACGACATCGAGGTCGAGTGCCCCGCGCAGTCGATCCCCGAGGGCTTCACGGTGGACCTCACCGGGCTCGAGATCGGCGACGCGGTCCACGCGTCCGCGCTCAAGCTGCCGAACGGCGTGTCGTTGACGACCGACGAGGATTTCGTCGTCGCCACGATCGTGCCGCCGATGGCCGAGGAAGTCGACGAGCTCGACGCCGAGACGCCGGTGACCGAAGTCATCGAGCAGACCGACGCGACCGCCGAGGACGAGCCGAAGACCGGCAACTGATGCGGCCTCGGGCGGGGTGCCAGATCCCCGCCCGACCCTCGCATGCCACACGCGTTCGCCTGAGGAGGCCGGGCACATGCTGCTGATCGCAGGATTGGGCAATCCCGGCCCGCAATATGCCGGTAACCGGCACAATATCGGCTTCATGGCCGTGGACGAGATCGCGCGCGATCCCGCCTTCGGGCCGTGGTCGAAGAAGTTTCAGGGCGAGATCTCCGAAGGGCAGGTCGCTGGCCGCAAGGTCTTCCTGCTGAAGCCCCTCACCTTCATGAACGACAGCGGGCGCTCGGTCGCCGCGGCCGCCGGCTTCTACAAGATCGAACCTGCCGACATCGTCGTCCTTCACGACGAACTCGACCTGCCGCCCGCCAAGGTCCGCGTGAAGACCGGAGGCGGCAACGGCGGCCACAACGGCCTGCGCTCGATCGACGCGCATCTGGGCAAGGACTACCGGCGGGTGCGGCTCGGCATAGGCCATCCCGGCTCGAAGGAACGGGTGAACCCGCATGTCCTCGGCGACTTCGCCAAGGCCGACCGTGACTGGCTGGCGCCGCTGCTCGAAGCGGTGGCGCGCAATGTCGACGCGCTGGCGAAGGGCGAGGACGCCGTGTTCATGAACCGCGTGGCGCTGGCCTTGAACTCGGAAGAGCCGAGCGGCGCCAAGGGCGGCGGCGCCAAGGTCGCGGCGCCCAAGCCCAAGGCCGAAAGCCACATCCGGCCGGCGCGATCGGCCTCGCCGCCGCCGATGCCCGACACCGGGCCGATGGCGGGCATGCTGCGCAAGCTGTTCGGCGCCAAGGACTGACATTCACAACCCGCCGGCCCTGGCACTCGGGGATCGGCGAGCGGGCGCGATGCGCCACACTCGATCAAGGACGACTAGGGCATGGGCTTTCGCTGCGGCATCGTGGGACTTCCGAACGTCGGCAAGTCCACCCTCTTCAACGCGCTGACGAAGACGGCCGCCGCGCAGGCCGCCAACTATCCGTTCTGCACGATCGAGCCGAACACCGGCGACGTCGGCGTTCCCGACAAGCGCATGCAGGCCATCGCCAAGATCGGCAAGTCGGCGCAGATCATTCCGACCCGCATCACCTTCGTCGACATTGCCGGCCTCGTGCGCGGCGCCTCGAAGGGCGAAGGGCTCGGCAACCAGTTCCTCGCCAACATCCGCGAAGTCGACGCGATCGTCCACGTGCTGCGCTGCTTCGAGGACGACGACATCACCCATGTCGAGAACCGCATCGATCCGGCCGCCGATGCCGAGACCGTCGAGACCGAGCTGATGCTCTCGGATCTCGACAGCCTCGAGCGCCGGATTCTGGCAACCCGCAAGAAGGCTGCTGGCAAGGACAAGGAAGCGCTGGCGCAGGTGCCGGTGATGGAAGCCGTGCTCGCCAAGCTTCAGGCCGGCGAGCCCGCACGCGTGCTGGTGGCCGGCTTCGATGCCGACGAGCGCCAGATCCTGCGCAACCTTAACCTCCTGACCTCCAAGCCCGTGCTTTACGTCTGCAACGTCGCCGAAGGCGACGCCGCGACGGGCAATACCTACTCGGCCGCCGTCGAAGAGATGGCCAGGCGCCAGGGCGCCCGCAGCGTCGTGATCTCCGCCGCGATCGAATCCGAGATCGCGCAGCTGCCCGAGGCCGAGGTCACCGAATATCTGGAGGCGATGGGCCTGCACGAGCCCGGCCTCGATCGCCTGATCAGCGAAGGCTACGGCCTTCTCGAACTCATCACCTACTTCACGGTCGGCCCGAAGGAGACCCGCGCCTGGACCGTCAAGCGGGGCTCGAAGGCGCCCGCGGCCGCCGGCGTCATCCACACCGACTTCGAGAAGGGCTTCATCCGCGCCCAGACCATCGCCTACGACGACTTCGTGTCGCTCGGCGGCGAAGTGGCAGCGAAGGAAGCCGGCAAGGCGCGCGACGAAGGCAAGGAATACGTCGTGCAGGACGGCGACATCCTGATGTTCAAGTTCAACGTCTGACGGCTCGAGGCGCGCGGGCGGGCTTTGGCGCGCCGCCCGCAAGCCTCTATGATGCGCGAACCGGACCGACCCGGCGGGAGACCTCCATGCGGACCTTCGAGGACTTTGCCGTCGGGACGACGCTGCCGCTCGGGCCTTATGCGGTCGAGCGAGACGCGGTCCTCGAATTTGCCGCCGAGTTCGACCCGCAGCCTTTCCATCTCGACGACGAGGCGGCCGACGCTTCGATGCTCGGCGGGCTGTCGGCCTCGGGCTGGCACACCTGCGCGATGATGATGCGGATGATGTGCGATGCCTTCGTCCTCGACTCGAGTTCGCAGGGCTCGCCCGGCGTCGAGTTCGTGAAATGGATGCGCCCGGTGCGCCCCGGCGATGTCCTTTCGGGCGAGGCCCGCGTGCTGGAGGCCCGGCCCTCGCGTTCTCGCCCGCATCTCGGCCTCTGCAAGATCCGCAACACGGTGCGCAACGAGCGCGACGAGACGGTGCTCGTCTGCGAGTACTCCGTCATGCTCCTGACCCGCGAAGGGTTCGTCCGATGAGGTACTGGGACGAGTTCGACATCGGCCATGTCGAGGATCTCGGCCACTACACGTTCACGCGCGAGAGCATCCTGCGCTTCGCCGGGCGGTTCGACCCACAGCCCTTCCATCTCGACGAGGAAGCGGCCGCGCGCAGCGTGCTCGGCGGCCTCTGCGCTTCCGGCTGGCAGACCGCCTCGATCTTCATGCGCCTCAACGTCCTTCATCAGCAGCGCGTCGCCGATGAGCGAGCGGCGGCGGGGCTGGTGCGCCCGGTCTTCGGCCCCTCCCCCGGCGTCGGCGAATTGCGCTGGCTGCTGCCCGTGCGGGCGGGCGAGACGCTGCACTACACGCAGACCGTCATCGGCAAGCGCATCTCGGCGTCGCGCCCGGATTGGGGGCTGATCTCGACGCGCGTCGAGGCCCGCAACGAGGCCGGCGCACTCGCCTTTTCGATGCTGGGAAAGGTCTTCGTTCAGGTCGAGGAACCGCCGAAGGCGGACTGACCTCAGGACGCCTTCAGGACGGCGTCGAGAGACGTGTCGGCGTCGGGCTCGACGGTCGTCTGCGCCGTCCACTGCGAGAGAATGGCGTTCGTCGCACGCACGCGGTTTCGCCCGGCCGCCTTGGCGGCGTAGAGCGCCGCGTCGGCCTGCACGATCAACTCGCCCCAATCCGCGTCGGGACACGATGCGACCGCCAGTCCGCAGCTGGCGGTGACCTGCAGCGGGGCCTCTGCCCCGTTGGGAATGCGGCAGCACTCGATCTCGCGGCGGATTTCCTCCGCCAGAGCCAGGACATCCGTCTGGCTCCAGTCCGCCACCGCCACGGCGAACTCCTCGCCGCCGTAGCGCGCCGCGACGACGCCGGGTGCCGAAGCCTGCGACAGGATCCGCGCCAGCGCCTGCAGGACGCGGTCGCCCATTCCGTGGCCGAAACTGTCGTTGATCGCCTTGAAGTAATCGATGTCGAACAGAAGGAAGGCCAGCGAAGCGGACGCTCCGCGATCGAGCTCCGCCAGCGCGACTTCGAGGCCGCGACGATTGAGGAGACCCGTCAGCTGGTCCGTCTCCGAGAGCACCCGCAGGCGCTCGGAGAGGATCTGCCGCTCGCGGTCGATGGCCTCGCGCTCGCGCTCCAGTTCCCACAGGGTCTGGAGCGCGCGGTAAAGCCCGCGAACCTGCGGCACGGTGCCGAAATAGGGCGTCTCGGCATGTGTCTTGCGCTCGCAGATGGCCACGATCTGCGAACGGAAGACGAGCAGCGGGCGCAGGACTTCGCGGTAGGCGATCCACCCGAGCCACGGCACCACCGCCAGCATGGTCAGCGTCAGGACAAGCGTGACGACGGTGTTGGTCAACGCCTCCTTCTGGCGCGCGCGCGCGCCATCCACCATCTCGGCGACGTAGAGGTCCCGCAGTTCGGCGATGGGTTGCGTCGTCTGCTCGTAGAGAGCGCTGATCCGGCGCGCGTTGAGGGATGGGTTCACGCGGATCGACTGACGCTCGACGATGCGTTGCAGGAAGGAGAAACCCTTGCCGAAATAGTCGCCGCGAATGGCGGCCAGCGCCTTGGCCAGACGCTCGTGCGTCGGCGCACTTTCCAGTTGCGACGCGCCGACATCCCACAGCGCGAGAATGCGCTGCTGGGTGCGCAGAACGGCGCTCTGCAGATCGATCGGAATGACGACCTTGGCCGCGATGGTCGGCATGACTTCGGAAGACAGGCGAACCGCCGCCTCGTGCATGGCGCCGAGCAGGCGTGCCATCGTCACCTGCCCACCGAGGTCGGTATCGGCGGCAATCACCGCTTTGGCCGCCACGTCGACGAACGGCTCGGCGGACTCGCTGAGCGAGATGAAACCACGAATGATCGACCCCTGCTCGCCGACGCGGCGCTCGTGCAGGGGCGTCGTCTTCATCAGGTCGACGCGCTGTCGCTCGGACCGCAGGCGAGCGCTGAGGAAGTTGAAGTTCGGCGGCTCGCGCCAGCCGAATTCGGTCAGGCTGGACTCCAGCCGCTTCAGCGCTTCGTCGGTGGTGCGACGCGCTTGCGTCATGCGGGCAAGTTCGTTGTCGTCGAAACCGGAGTCGGCGGCGAGCACCGCCTCGGTCGGCAGGCGTTCGGCCGTGACGGCCGACAGAGCGGTGAAGGCGATCTCGAAGCCCTTGAGCTGCTCGAGGCTCCGGTCGGCCGTGGAGCTCGACTCGAGCGCGACGCGCAGACCGAAGTAGCCGAGCAGGCCCGCACAGACGAGAAGAACGGCGGCGCCGGCCCGGAACAGGACAAGAGCGTTCGGTCTTCTCATGTCTCCCCGCTCCTCCCTTGTTCAACTGCAGATTACGCATGGGCAGATGAAGAAAGCGTTTGCTGCGGCGCCCCGCAACCAGAAATGGAAAAGGGGCCTTTCGGCCCCTTCTCAGCAATCGTCGAGCGGGTGTCGCCGCACTAGTGCGGCGTGTTCGCCCAGACGCGGTTCTTCACCAGATACAGCATGATGGCGAAGCCGATGAGGAAGATCATCACCACGAAACCGGTCGCCTTGCGCTCCACGAGGTGGGGCTCGGCGGCCCACATCAGGAAGGCCGACACGTCCCGCGAGTACTGCTCGACCGTCGTCGGCGCGCCGTCGTCGTAGCTGACGGCACCGGCGCTGAGCGGGTTCGGCATGGCCAGCGCAGGGCCGGCGATGAACGCAGGATTGTAATAGGTCCCCGGCTGGACGACGATGTGCTCCGGCACGTCCTGACCGTAACTTGTCAGCAGGGCATGGATATAGTCCGGCCCGCCTTCGGCATACTGCGTGGCGATGTCGAAGATGAAGGTCGGGAAGCCGCGCTCCACCGAACGGGCCTTCGCCAGAAGCGAAAGATCCGGCGGATGGGCACCGCCCAGCGCCGCGGCAGCCGCTTCCGGGTTCGGGTAGGGCGACGGCAGACGGTCGGACGGGATGCCCGGCCGCTGGAACATCTCGCCGGACGCGTTCGGGTTCGGGTCGGTGATCTGGTACTCGGCGGCGAGCGCGCGGACCTGCGCGTCCGAGTAGCCGAGAGCCTCGAGGTTCCGGAAGGACACGAGGTTCATCGAGTGACAGGTCGAGCAGACTTCCTTGTAGACCTTGAGGCCACGCTGAAGCTGGCCGAGATCCCAGTGACCGAACGGACCGGCGAAGGTCCAGTCGAGTTCGGCGGGACGCTTCAACGGGTAATGCGGGGTCGCATGCGCCTCGCCGGCCGAGCCGGAGGTCGAAGCCTCCGCGCCCTTGGCGGAGTCGGGCGCGGCGCCCGGTGCATCTCCGACGATCTGCCCTTCGGCCGCCGGGGCGGCCGGGTCCTGCGCGAGAGCGATCACCGGAGCGAGCACGACGCCCGCCGCCAGGAAAGCTGAAAGAAGCCGTTTCATTGCTAGGTCCTTCGAACGCTTCATCAGCCTTTGGTTTCCGGAGACGCGGCGGCACCGACCGGAACGCCGCGGGCACCGCCATGCTTGGCCAGGACGGCTTCGCTGATCGAGTTCGGCAGCTTGCGCGGGGTCTCGATGAGACCGAGCACCGGCAGGACGATGAGGAAATGAGCGAAGTAGTAGATCGTCCCGATCAGCGACAGGATCGGATAGATGCCTTCCGCCGGACGCGAGCCGAGCCAGCCGAGGATCACGGCGTTCACGGCGAAGACCCAGAAGAAGATCTTGTAGAGCGGCCGATACGTCGTCGACTTGACGCGGCTCGTATCGAGCCAGGGCAGGAAGAACAGGACGATGATCGAACCGAACATCACGAGCACGCCGCCGAGCTTGGAGTCGATCGGGCCGATGTTGAAGGTGATGGCGCGCAGCATCGCGTAGAACGGCAGGAAGTACCATTCCGGAACGATGTGCGCCGGGGTCTGCAGCGGGTTGGCCGGAATGTAGTTGTCGGGATGGCCGAGGTAGTTCGGGATGTAGAACAGGAAGTAGGCGAACACGGCCATGAAGACGACCATGGCGAAGCCGTCCTTGATCGTCGCATGCGGCGTGAAGGGCACGGTGTCCTTCGACGACTTGACCTCGACGCCCGTCGGGTTGGTCTGGCCGACCACGTGCAGCGCCCAGATGTGCAGGATCACGACGCCGGCGATCATGAAGGGCAGCAGGTAGTGCAGCGAGAAGAAGCGGTTGAGCGTGGCGTTGTCCACCGCGAAGCCGCCCAGCAGAAGCGTCTGAATGGCGGTGCCGACGCCCGGGAAGGCGGTGAAGAAGCCGGTGATGACGGTGGCGCCCCAGAAGGACATCTGGCCCCAGGGCAGCACGTAGCCCATGAAGGCCGTGGCCATCATCAGGAGGAAGATGATCACGCCGAGGATCCACAGCACTTCGCGGGGCGCCTTGTAGGAGCCGTAGTAGAGGCCGCGGAAGATGTGGAGGTAGACGGCGATGAAGAAGAACGAAGCGCCGTTGGCATGCATGTAGCGCAGCAGCCAGCCCCAGTTCACGTCGCGCACGATGTGCTCGACCGACTGGAAGGCGAGGCCGGAATTGGCCGCGTAATGCATCGCCAGCACGACGCCCGTGAGGATCTGCGAGGCGAGGAAGATCGCGAGAATGCCGCCGAACGTATAGGCGTAATTCAGGTTTCGCGGCACCGGGAAGGCGACGAAGCTGTCGTAGAGAAGCCGCGGAAGCGGCAGGCGCGCGTCGAGCCAGCGCATGACGCCGGCGGACGGCACGTAGGACGAATGACCGCTCATGGTGGGGTGCCTCTCCCTTAGCCGATGCGAATGGTGGTGGGGGTCGCGAATTCGAACAGCGGCACGGCCATGTTCTCGGGCGCGGGACCGCGTCGGATTCGGCCTGCCGTGTCGTAGGACGAGCCGTGGCACGGGCAGTACCAGCCGTCGTAGTCGCCGGACTGGCCGAGCGGAATGCAGCCGAGATGCGTGCAAACGCCGACCATCACCAGCCACTTCTCCTGGCCGGTCGCCGAGCGGTTGGCGTCGGTGGCCGGTGCGTCCGGCGGAAGGTTTGCGTTGCGGGCGATCGGATCCTTCAGTTCGCCGAGGTCGACGGCCTTGCCCTCTTCGATCTCCTTGGCGGTGCGCTGACGGATGAAGATCGGCTTGCCGCGCCACTTGGCGGTGATCGACTGCCCCTCGGCGATCTGGCTGATATCGACGTCGACCTGCGCCAGCGCCAAGGTCGCGGCATCCGGATTCATCTGGTCGATGAAGGGCCAGGCGAGAGAGGCGGCGCCGACGACACCCGCGGCGCCCGTGGCGATGTAGAGGAAGTCCCGGCGTGTGGGTTCGCTGCTGTGGTCGACGCTCACGGGAAATGACGCTCCTTCAGGGGTCGCGGACTGGGGAGGCCCACAAGCCAATTTCATGCAACGGCGGCCAGACGGGTCGCCGGAAAGGGGACGGCGCACACTGCCACGGAAAGCCACTTTCGGCGCGTTTTCTTACGCAGCCCCTTGGAACTTGTCCAGACTGGGGCAACGCTTCCGGGCACTATGTCGCTTATGAGGCAAGCGCGACACAACCTGGTCGCCGCCGGACTGCCGTGTCATCGTCACTCGGCAGCCGCCGAGGGCAGGAAGCCGCCAGACTGCCGGGCCCAGAGCGACGCATAGAGGCCGCCCCGTGCGGTGAGCTGGCGATGGGTTCCCTCCTCCACGATGCGCCCGTCGTCGATCACCACGAGCCGGTCGAGGCTGGCGATCGTCGACAGGCGGTGGGCGATGGCGATCACGGTCTTGCCCTCCATCATCGCCGCGAGATTCTCCTGGATCGCGGCCTCGACCTCGGTGTCGAGCGCCGAGGTCGCCTCGTCGAGGACGAGGATCGGGGCGTTCTTCAGGAACACCCGGGCGATCGCGATTCGCTGCCGCTGGCCGCCCGAGAGCTTCACGCCGCGCTCGCCGACATGCGCCTCGAACCCGGTGCGCCCGGCGGGATCACGCACGGTCTGGATGAAGTCGTAGGCGTTGGCGCGGCGCGCCGCGGCCACGATCTCCTCTTCGCTGGCGTCGGGACGCCCGTAGGCGATGTTGTCGCGAATCGAACGATGGAAGAGCGAGGTGTCCTGCGTGACGACGCCGATGGCGCCGCGCAGCGAGCCCTGCGTGACGCCCGCGATGTTCTGCCCGTCCACCAGGATCGCCCCGCCCTCGACGTCGTAGAGCCGGAGGAGGAGATTCACGAGCGTCGTCTTGCCGACGCCCGACCGCCCGACGAGGCCGATCTTCTCGCCCGGCGCGATCGCGAGCTGGAAGTTCTGCACCACGCCCCCGCCCCGCCCGTAATGGAACGTCACGTCGCGAAATTCGACGGCGCCGCGACCAGGGCGCAGGTCCGGCGCATCGGGCCGGTCGAGGAGCTTGGGCGCGACGGTGACGGTTGCGACGGCGTCCTGGATCGTCCCGTAGTTGCGCACGAGGCCGTTGATGTTGAACATCATCCAGCCGCTCATCTGGTTGAGCCGCAAGACGAGGCCGAGCGCGACCGCGACCGCGCCGGTGGACAGTCGCCCGTCCTGCCAGCCGGCGATGGCGAGCGCGCCGATGCCGGCCATCATCAGGCCGTTGAGCACCGCGACGGCGGTGCGCACCGTGGTCAACGCGCGGGTCATGCGCCTGACAGCCTCGACGAAGCGGCGGAAGCCGTCCTCGACGAAGACGTCCTGCCGGCGATGCGAATCGAAGAGCTTCACCGACAGGATGTTGGTGAAGCTGTCGACGACGCGGCCCGAGACCACGGAGCGCGCGTCGGCAGTGGCGCGGCCATACTTTCGGATGCGCGGCAGGAGATCCCGCACGATCCAGGCATAGCCGAGCGACCAGACCCCGAGGACGAGCGCCATCCAAGGATCGAGCGCGCCGAGAATCGTGGCAGCCAGCACCACGAAGGTGACGAAGCTCCAGAAGGTCTGCAGCGTCGTGACGATGAAGTCGCCGGTGGCCTCGCCCACCTGCTGCACCTTCTGCGCGATGCGGCCGGCAAAGTCGTTCTGGAAGAACGTGTAACTCTGGTCCATCAGCCGCCGGTAGGCCTGCCAGCGGATGCGGTTGTAGAAGGACGGGATGACGATCTGCTCTTCGAGGATCGACGCCGCGAAGAGAACGAGCGTGCGCACGACGAGCGTCAGCGCGGCCAGAGCGACTAGCATCGCGCCGTGCTCGGCCCAGAGCGTCGCGGGGGTCGAGGTGCTCAGCGCATCGACGATCCAGCCGACGCCGGTGTAGAGCGCCGCCTCGACCGCGCCGGTCAGCCCGCCGGTGACGAGAAGGCCGATCAGCGGCCAGCGCGCCTGCCGGGCGAAGTGCCAGATGAAGCGGTTGGTCTCGGCCGGCAGCGGTGGCAACTCGCCGACGCGCCGGGGCCGTCCGTCGGTGGTCGACTCCTCGCCGAACGGATCGATCACACCTTCGAAGCGCGCGAGGAAACGCTCCATCATTCGGCGGCTCGAAGGTCGTCGGTGCGCGTCGCCGGGGTCTTGGTATCCACCTCGCTCTCCATGGCGGCGGTCTCGTCGCCGGCATCGAGGAAGCCCCCGGCCTGCCGACGCCAGAGCGAGGCATAGAGCCCTTCGCGGGCGATCAGCTCGGCGTGGCTGCCCTCCTCGATGATCCGGCCGCGGTCGATCACGATCAGCCGGTCGAGCGCGGCGATCGTCGAGAGGCGATGGGCCACGGCGATCACCGTCTTGCCCTCCATCAATCGGTAGAGGTTCTCAGCAATCGCCGCCTCGACCTCCGAATCCAGCGCCGAGGTCGCCTCGTCGAGGAGGAGGATCGGCGCGTCCTTCAACATGACGCGGGCGATGGCGATGCGCTGGCGCTGGCCGCCCGAGAGCTTGACGCCGCGCTCGCCGACCTCGGCGTCGAGCCCGCGCCGTCCGGCGCTGTCCGCGAGGCCCGCGATGAAGCCGGCCGCTTCGGCGCGCTCCACCGCGTGGTCGAGATCGGCCGGGGTGGCGTCGGGGCGTCCGTAGAGGATGTTCTCGCCGATCGTGCGGTGGAGGAGCGAGGTGTCCTGCGTGACGACGCCGATCGCGCCGCGCAGCGAGTTCTGCGTCACCCCGGCGATGTCCTGGCCGTCGATCAGAATGCGACCGCTCTCGACATCGTAGAAGCGCAGCAGCAGGTTGAGCAGCGTCGACTTGCCGGCCCCCGAACGGCCGACGAGACCGATCTTCTCGCCGGGGCGGATGCGCAGCGTGAACTCCTCCACCACCGGCCCGGCGGCCCGGTGCGGCGCCGCGCGCCCATAGGAAAAGCCCACCCTGTCAAAGACGACCTCACCCGCTGGCACCGCCAGCGGGCGCGCGTCCGGGGCGTCGGTCAGCGCCACCGGCAGGGTGAACGTGGCGATGCCGTCGCGGATCGTGCCGATGTTCTCGAACAGCTCGGAGACCTCCCACATGATCCACTGGCTCATGCCGTTGAGGCGCAGCACCAGACCGATCGCCACGGCGATGGCGCCGACGGACAGCAGTTCGTTCGTCCACAGGCCGATGCCGATGGCGCCGACCGAGAAGAGCAGCGCCGAATTGAGCGCGTAGAGCGAAGAGAAGAACAGGTTGATCAGCCGCGCCTGCCCACGCACCGTGACGAGGAACTCCTCCATGCTGTGCCGGGCGTGCACGGCCTCGCGCTCGGTATGGGCGAAGAGCTTCACCGTGCCGATGTTGGAATAGGCGTCGACGATGCGCCCGTTCATCATCGCCCGCGCATCGGCCTGGTCCGAGGCGACCCGCATCAGCTTCGGAATGAAGTGCCGGAGCATGAGGATGTAGATCGCGAGCCAGGCGACGAAGGGCAGCACCAGCCGCCAGTCGGCCGCAGCGATCATCACAAGGATGCCGGTGAAGTAGACGGCGACGTAGAGCATCACGCCGATCGTCTTCATCACGGTCTCGCGGATCGCGAGCGCCGTCTGCATCAGCTTCGTCGAGATCCGCCCGGCGAACTCGTCCTGGAAGAAGCCGAGCGACTGGCCAAGGAGCCAGTTGTGGACGCTCCAGCGGAAGCGCATCGGAAAGTTGCCGAAGATCGCCTGGAAGGAAATGAGCGAGGAGGCGAAGGTCAGCGCCGGCAGGGCCAGCAGCACGACGCCGGCGATGCCCGCCAGCCGCCAGCCCTCGTCGCGAAGGAAGGTCTCGCGCGAGGTCGTCGAGAGCCAGTCGACGATGCTGCCGAGGAAGCCGAAGAGCGAGACTTCAGCCACCGAGATGAGCGTCGTGCCGATGGCATAGAGGAGAAGCAACGGCCAGATCGGCTTGGCGTAGTACCAGACGAAGCCGAACAGCGTGCGCGGCGGGTGCTTGGGGTCGGCGTCCGGAAACGCGTCGACGAGCCGCTCGAAGTAAGAAAACATCGGTCCATCCGGTCGGTCAGTGCGATCGCCGCCTCAGAAGGCAGCGAGTGCCGTCCCGAAGGCGGCCATGCGATTGCGTTTCATATAGGCGGGGCGCCCGCGCTTTCACGCGGTGCCGATGCCGCGGAGAACCCAACGCGAGCCCGGGAAGGGTTTTCGCCGCGTGCGGCGCGCGATAGGCAGGGTGCCATGATGCTCCCCTCGATCGCCCTCTATCAACCCGACATTGCCGGCAACACCGGCACGATCCTGCGACTCGGCGCCTGCCTCGGCCTATCCGTCGAGATCATCGAGCCCGCCGGCTTCGACCTGTCGGACCGCAATCTCAAGCGTGCCGGCATGGACTATCTCGAACTCGCGACGCTCACGCGACATGTCGATTTCGCCGCCTTCGACGCGGCCCGCCGCGCGAGCGGTCGCCGCCTCGTGCTGCTGACGACGAAGGCCGAGACTGGCTATTGCGACCTCGCCTACCAACCCGGCGACATCCTCCTGTTCGGCCGCGAGAGCGCGGGCGTGCCGCCGGCCGTCCATGACCTCGCCGACGAGACCGCGACGATCCCGATGCGCCCCGGCGCGCGTTCGCTCAACCTCGCCGTCAGCGTCGCGATGGTGGCCGGCGAAGTGATGCGGCAACGGGCCTGGCCCCCTGCATCAGCCAACGCCCATCCAAGATCGGGGTCGGCGCCGTTCAGTCGGCCGAGGGCAGACGGCGCATCGTGAACTCGACCTCGTCGTCCGGCAGCAGGCGCCAGCTTTCGACCTGCGTCCAGTAGGCGGCCTTGGGATAGCGGGCGAACCATTCGCGCGCCATCAAGCGCGCCTCGGGGCGCGGCAGCTTGAAGGTCTCGCGCACGAAACTGTCGGCGGGCGTCGCGGGCTTGGTGCGCCGGGCCCGAAGGTGACGCCGGAGCCCATCAAGCGGGGGTCTGGTGTTCGATGGCATCGAAGGCGTCGCTCGAGATCCGGGTGGCGGTCAGGTTGATCAGCTCAAGATAGCGCCGCACCGGTGAACTTTCGAGTCGATCCGGCGCAGCTCCGGTCGCGTCTTTAAGAATCGTCGTGAATCGCTGCGCTCTCGAAGCCGTGACCGCTTTCGAAACTGCGACGTTGCTGGTACGCGGGAAAGGAAGGACCGCTGAACGCACCGGCGACGGGGCGAGAAAGACTTGAAGATGGAACGTCCCGAACTGCCACAGGGCTTGCCGGAGAACATCGACGAGAAGAAAGAGCTTGCGCGCGTCTGGTTCGAGGCCCTGCGCGACCGGCTCTGCCAGAGCTTCGAGCAGATCGAGGACGAGTTCGGCGACGAGGACGGCATGGCCGCCGGCCGCTTCGAGCGCACGCCCTGGAGCCGTGAAAACGAGGGCGGCGGCGGCGTCATGTCGATGATGCATGGCCGCGTCTTCGAGAAGGTGGGCGTCCACACCTCCACCGTCCACGGCGAACTCAGCGAGGACTTCGCCAAGCAGATCCCCGGCGCCGGCGCCGACCGCTCCTTCTGGGCCTCCGGCATCTCGCTCATCGCCCACATGCGCAACCCGCACGTGCCGGCCGTTCACATGAACACGCGAATGGTCGTGACCACCGGCCAGTGGTTCGGCGGCGGCGCCGACCTGACGCCGACCCTCGACCGCCGGCGCACGGCGGAGGATCCGGACACGCAGGCCTTCCACCGGGCGCTGAAATTCGTCTGCGACCGCCACGGCGCGGTGGCCGACTTCGCCAAGTACAAGGAATGGTGCGACGAGTACTTCTTCCTGCCCCATCGCAACGAGGCGCGGGGCGTCGGCGGCATCTTCTACGACTGGCTGCACTCGCCCGAGGAGAAGGGCGGCTGGGACGCCGACTTCGCCTTCACCAAGGATGTCGGCAAGGCCTTCCTCGTGGTCTATCCGCACCTCGTTCGCCAGAACGCCGCGACCCACTGGACGCAGGAGGACCGCGAGGAGCAGCTGGTGCGGCGCGGGCGCTATGTCGAGTACAACCTGCTCTACGATCGCGGGACGCTTTTCGGCCTGAAGACGGGCGGCAACGTCAACTCGATTCTGTCTTCCATGCCGCCCGTGGTGAAGTGGCCATGACCGATCCTCTGCCCATCGAATAATCAGGCGGTAGGACATTTCTCCCAGCCGCCGGAAACGCAATATTCATCCCTCCGCGGCGACGGCGCCGATGCTACGGTCCCTCGACCGCGACGCGTCAGGCGTCACGGTCGGCATCGCGCGGATGGACGGCGATCGGCAGATTGTTTGGTGGACTGACGAATCCGTCGTGCGTCCTTCTTGAAACCTTCCACGAACGGGAAATTTCCTGTGGTGGGAGAAGGTAACTCGGGAGGTCTCGCATGTACGAACTCAACTGTTCCGGTGTCATTCCCGGCTGTCAGCGGGTCATTCGCGCGGAGTCCACGGCGGAAGTGATCCGCCGCGCGGTTTCGCAGGCCAAGCAGCTCGGCGTCGAAACCATCACGCCGCGGATGATGGATGCATTCCGCGACCAGGTGCAGGAAACCGCGCACTAGACGAAAAGCCGCCTTCGGGCCGGCAGGACAAGGCGGGCCGCACAGCCCGCCTTTTTTTAATGCGTAAGATCGCGGGTCAGATCATCGCCAGCAGCGCGTCGCGACCGAGCGTGAAGCCGCTTTCCGCCCAAGCGCGCTTCAGCACCGTCAGCTTGGCGCCGAGGTCGGGACCGGCCGCCACGCCGCGCTCGCCGAGATCATGCCCTGAGACCGGGAAGGCCGGCGGCTCGAAGGCCAGCGCCTGCGCCAGGCGCCGCGCCGCGATCGCGATCACCGGCAGCAGGTCGGGATCGCCGGCTGCCTTGGGCTTGAGCGCGGCCATCGCGATGCGCAGCCGGTCGGCGATGGCGATACGGTCGCCGAAATAGAGCCGAACCGCAAAGCCACCGTCGCTCTCGTCAAGCTTGGGCGCGTCAGCCCTGGCCCAGGCCACCAGCCGGCCCCGGTCGGCATTGGACAGCCGGAGCCGCTTGGCGAGTTCGTCCATGCGCGCGGCATCGGGCGGCACGATGGCCTCGAGGCGCAGGATCGGATCGGGCGCGATGCCATGGGCGCGCTCGGCCTCCATCAGCCCATGGACGGCGTCGATCCCCCATTTCTCGCTTTCGGGCAGCACGAGGCTGAGGACGCCGGTCTGGCGCATCCAGAGGAGGCTGCGCGAGGGATCGGGTGTTGCCAGAAGCTTGCGCAACTCGGCCCAGACCCGCTCGGGCGAGAGCTTGCCCATGCCGCCCTTCAAGCGCGTCGCGGCCCGCAGGCCCTCCCCGTCCGGCCGCCCGCCGCCGTACCAGGCGAAGAAGCGGAAGAAGCGCAGGATGCGCAGGTAATCCTCCTCGATACGGCCGGCGGCATCGCCGATGAAACGCAGCACGCCGTTTTCGATGTCCTCGATGCCGCCGACGAGATCGTGGACGGTGCCTTCGGCATCGCAGGTCAGCGCATTCATCGTGAAGTCGCGCCGCTCGGCATCGGCCTGCCAGTCGCGCCCGAAGGCGACCACGGCATGGCGCCCATCCGTGTCGACGTCGCGCCGCAGCGTCGTGACCTCGAAGGGCCGCCCGTCGCGCACCGCCGTCACGGTGCCGTGCTCAATCCCGGTGGGAATGGCCCGGAAGCCCGCCGCCTCGACACGGCGCACGGTCTCTGCCGGAAGGGTCGTGGTGGCGATGTCGACATCGGTGATCGGCCGGCCCATCAGCGTATTGCGTATGGCGCCGCCGACGACGCGCGCCTCCTCGCCCTCGCCGGACAGCGCGGCGAGAAGATCCTGCAGGGCGGGGTCGCGGAGCCAGTCCGCCTCGATGCGTGTCATGTCGCGTAGAGCCTTTCGTAGAGCGTGCGCAGGATCCCCGCGGTGACGCCCCAGATGTAACGTTCGCCGAACGGCATCGTGTAGAAGTGCCGGATATGGCCCTGCCAGACGCGGCTGTCACGGGTGTGGTTGGTGCCGTCCATGAGGAAGGCCAGCGGCACCTCGAAGATATCGGCGACCTCCGCCGGGTCGGGCCGCAGGCTGAAGCCGGGCGAGACGATGCCGAGCACCGGCGTGATGCGGAACCCCGTCGTGGTGCGATAGCGCGGCAGCCGGCCGACGAGCTCGACATGGGCGCTGTCCAGCCCGATCTCCTCACGCGCCTCGCGCAGCGCCGCCACCTCGATCGACGCATCGCCGGGATCGACCGACCCGCCGGGAAACGCGATCTGGCCGGAATGCTGGCGAAGGCTCGCTGCGCGGGTGGTCAGGATGACGCTGGCCCCCGCCGGCCGGTCCACCACCGGCACGAGAACCGCCGCCTCGCGCACCGACGGCCCCTCGGTCAACTGCTCTATGTCGGGGTTCAGCACATGGTCGCCGCTCTCGGCCTCGAGTGCGCCGAGCCCTCGCGCGGCCAGCCGCCGGCGCAGGTCCTCGACGTCGATCGAACCGGCGGCGTCACGCATCGCCGGCCTCGCCCTCGGCCTGCGGGGGAACCGGGAAGATCGACCCGGCCGAACGCAGCACGAGGCCGGCTTCGCTCTCTTCCAGAAGCCCGGCGAGATCGATCGCCAGCGCGCGGGTCAGCCGCGCCTCCAACCCGCCGCGCACGAGGACGTAGGGGCGAAAGCCATTCCCGCCGCCGGCAAAACGCAGCGGATGCGCGGCATCGATGGTCACGAGATCGCCGACATTGGTGCGAAGGCGCAGGGTCTGGTTCGCGCCCTCGCCCTCCACCGCCATCTCCACGCCGAGAAACGGCACGTCGGCGACGCGGATCGCCATCTTCTCGGCCGGCGTCACCAGCACGAAGCTGCCGTCCGCCTCGCGCCGCAGGATCGTGGAGAACAGGCGCACCAGCGCCTCGCGCTCGATTTGTGCGCCCTCGTGGTGCCAGCGCCCTTCCTCGTCGATGGCGATGTCGAGCGTGCCGCAATGGGCGGGGTTCCAGAGTTCCACCGGGGGCGCATCGCGACCGGCGCGTTCGGCGCGCGAGGCCAGCGCCTCCAGGGTGACGCTCCCCGTCGCGGTGTCCGGCGCTTGCGGCATGATGTCCTCCATCCTTCGACGCGGTCTCGGCATGACGAGGTCCGGCGGCTCGGGAGCCGGGGGCCGCCATGCTGCAGGTGCGGTCTTATTTTGGCCGGCCTTGCTCGTCACGAAATAGTTGCGCGCCCCGTGCTTGCCAGACGATGGCCCGGCCGATTCAATGAGCGCACCGGACGACTTTCCTCTAGTCGCCACCGCGATCCCAACAGGAAGGCCGCAGGATGACGCTTCTCGCACCCACCGAGCCGACATTCGACGCCGCGGCGATGGTGGCGCAGGCCGAGACCGCGCTGGCCGACATCGCCGCCGCCCGCGCCTCGGTCGGGCGCGTGATCTTCGGCCAGGAGAGCGTCGTCGAGCAGGTGCTCGTGGCGATCCTCGCCGGCGGCCATGCATTGCTCGTCGGCGTGCCCGGTCTGGCCAAGACCAAGCTCGTGGAAACGCTCGGCGTGGTGCTCGGGCTCGATGCCCGCCGTGTCCAGTTCACGCCGGACCTTATGCCCTCCGACATCGTCGGCACCGAGGTGATGGACCAGAATGCCGACGGGCGGCGCTCCTTCCGCTTCGTGCGCGGGCCGGTCTTCGCGCAGCTCCTGATGGCCGACGAGATCAACCGGGCCTCGCCGCGCACCCAGTCCGCGCTGCTCCAGTCGATGCAGGAGTATCACGTGACGGTGGCCGGCGAGCGGCACGACCTGCCGGCACCCTTCCATGTCCTCGCCACGCAGAACCCGCTGGAGCAGGAGGGCACCTACCCGCTGCCCGAGGCGCAGCTCGATCGGTTCCTGTGTCAGGTCGACGTGCCCTACCCGACGATCGATGCCGAGCGGCGCATCCTCATGGCGACGACCGGCGTCTCGGAAGAGCGCGCTGCGGCAGTGATGACCGCCGAGCGCCTACGCGAGATCCAGATGCTGGTGCGCCGCATGCCGGTGCCCGAAACGGTGGTCGAGGCGATCCTGTCGCTCGTGCGCTCGGCCCGCCCCGGCCACGGCTCGAAGGAGGCCGACGCACATGTGGCCTGGGGTCCCGGCCCGCGCGCCAGCCAGGCGCTGATGACCTGCGTGCGCGCCCGCGCGCTCTACGAGGGGCGCCTGGCGCCCTCGATCGACGACGTTCGCGCCCTGGCCGAGCCGATCCTGCAGCACCGCATGGCGCTGAATTTCGCCGCACGCGCCGATGGTACGGGCGTGCGCGACGTCATCGCCACGCTGTCGCGCGCGATCGGCTGAGCCGGATGGGACAAGTCGGACGCATCGTCGAGGCGACCACCGGCCACGAAGCTCTGCTGCGCGCCCGCCAACGCGCGGCGCTCCTGCCCGACCTCCTCGTCGAGGCCCGGCGCGTCGTCGCGACCGTCACGACCGGTTGGCACGGCCGGCGGCGGCGCGGCGCGGGCGAGAACTTCTGGCAGTTCCGCCCCTTCGTCGACGGAGAGCCGGTGTCGCGCATCGACTGGCGGCGCTCGGCGCGCGACGACAGCGTGTACTTGCGCGATCGCGAATGGGAAGCGGCGCAAACCGTCTGGCTTTGGGCCGACCCCTCGCCCTCCATGCTGTTCCAGTCGGCCGACAAGCTCGTTTCGAAGGAGAGCCGCGCGCTCGTCCTCGTGCTGGCGCTGGCCGAACTCCTGTCGCGCTCGGGCGAGCGCATCGGCTATCCCGGCGTCCTCGACCCGATCTCGGCCCGCAACACCGCCGAGCGCATCGCCGCAGCCCTGATGAGCAATCGGCCCGGCGCCGGCTTTCCCGATGTCGACCGGTTCCGCCGCTTCTCCGAAGTCGTGCTCGTCGGCGACTTCCTCGACCCGATGGACGAGATCCTGGAGCGCATCGACGCGGCCGCCCAGCGCGGCGTTCGCGGGCATGTCGTCCAGATCGCCGACCCCGCCGAAGTCGCCTTCCCCTATCACGGCCGCACCGAGTTCCGCGATCCCGAGACCGGGGCGAAGATCACCGCCGGACGCGCCGAGACGATCCGCGAGGACTACCGCACTCTATTCGACGCGCGCCGCGCCACCCTCGCCGACCATTGCCGCCATGTCGGCTGGAGCCACGTCTTCCACGTCACGGACCGGCGCGCCTCCGAGCCGCTGATCGCCGTGCACGGCCGGCTCAGCGGCATGCCGCAGGCCGCGGGAGCCCGGGCCTGATGGGCGGTCTCGCGCTGTCCTTCGGTGCGCCGCTGGTTCTGGCGGGCCTCGCGGTCCTGCCGGCGATCTGGTGGCTTCTGCGCCTGACGCCGCCCCGGCCGCAGACCGAGACCTTCCCGCCGCTGCGCATCCTGCAGCAGGTCGTCAGGCGCGAGGAGACGCCGGCCAAGAGCCCATGGTGGCTGACGCTGCTGCGCCTGCTGCTGGCCGCGCTCGTGATCCTCGCCCTGGCCACCCCGATCCTCAACCCGCGCCAGGGCGCGCTCTCTGGCGACGGCCCGGTCGTGGTGATGCTCGACAATGGCTGGGCCAGCGCGCGCGACTGGGATGCGCGCCGTTCCGCCGCCGAGGGGCTGATCCGCGAGGCCGGCGAGGCCGGCCGCCCGGTGTCGCTGCTCCTCACGGCCGACGACGCCGCGAACGATCCGGCGCCCGTCGAGGCGGCCACCGCTCTCGAACATCTGGCCGCGGCGGAGCCACACCCGATTCCCACCAACCGCCTCGCGGCCGCGACACGCCTCGCCGGTGTTCTGGCCAACCAGCCGGGCGCCAGCGTCGCCTTCCTGTCGGACGGCCTCGAGTCGGCGGGAACGGCGGAGGCCGCGACGGCCCTTCGCGCGCTGCAGCCGGCACAGGCGATCCTCTACGCGCCCCCCGTCGCCGGGCTCATCGGCCTGACCGGTGCCGACAACGCGACCGACGCGCTCATCGTGCGGGGGGTTCGTCCCGAGGGCGAGACCGCCGCGTCCAGCGTCGCGCTGCGCGCCCTCGATGCGCAGGACCGCGAGATCGGCCGCGCGCCGCTCGCCTTCGCCGCCGGAGCCTCGGCGGGCGAGGCGCGCTTCGCCGTGCCCGTGGAGCTGCGCAACGATATCGCCCGCATCGAGCGCGACGGCGCGGCGGATGCCGCCGCCGTGCGGCTCGTCGACGACAGCTTCCAGCGCCGCAAGGTCGGCCTCGTCTCGGGCGAGGCCGCCGACATCGCGCAGCCGCTGCTCTCGCCGCTCTACTACATCACCCGCGCGCTCGAACCGTTCGCCGATCTCGTGCGCGCCGCAAGCGCCGATCTCGCCACCGCGATCCCCGCGCTGGTGGTGCAGCGCCCCTCCGTCATCGTGCTGGCCGATATCGGCGTCATGCCGCCGGCTGCGACCGAGGCGCTTACCGGCTTCGTCGAAAACGGCGGCACGCTGCTGCGCTTCGCCGGCCCGCGCCTGGCCGCTTCCACCGCCGAGGATATGCTCGTGCCGGTGCGCCTTCGCGGCGGCGAACGCCAGCTCGGCGGTGCGCTCTCCTGGTCAGAGCCGCAGACGCTGGCGCCGGTCGCCCCCACCAGTCCGTTCGCCGGCATCGACATTCCCGCCGACGTCACCGTCGCCCGCCAGATCCTCGCCGAGCCCTCGGCCGAGCTTTCGGAGCGCACCTGGGCAAGCCTTCGCGACGGCACCCCGATCGTCACCGCCGCGACGCGGGGCGCCGGCTCGATCATCCTCTTTCACACCACGGCCGAGGCCACGTGGTCGAACCTGCCGATCTCCGGCGCCTTCGTCGACATGCTGCGCCGCGTGGTGACGCTGTCGCGCGGCTCGATCGGCTCGGCTGACGCCACCGGCCCGGAGATCCTGCCGCCCTACCGGATCATGGACGGCGCGGGGCGCCTTGCGCAGCCAGGCGCGGCGGTGAAGCCGCTGACGGTCGCGGTGGGATCGACGCCCGTGGTCAGTTCCGAGAACCCGCCCGGCCTCTACGGCACCGCCGAAGGATACCGCGCCTTGAACCTCCTTGCCGCCGACGCCGCGCTTCGCCCGCTCGGGCCCTTCGACATCGGCGTCGCGCCACTCGCGCGCTCCTACGGCACGCAGGATGCAACCGACCTCACGCCCTGGCTCTTCGCCGGCGCGATCATTCTCTTCGCGCTCGATGCGCTCGCCCTCCTCTGGCTCAACGGAGTCTTCGGCCGCGCGGCGCGGAGCCTGCGCCGCGCGAGCCCGGCATCGGCGCTTTCCGTGGCGCTTCTCGCCGCCGCCTTGGCATCGGGGCTGCCGGCCGGCCGTGCCGAGGCGCAAACGCCACCGTCAGCGGCCTCTTCGCCCTCTGCGGCGACAGCCGGTCTCGAAGGCATTGATGCCACGAAGGCGATCGCGGCCACCGAGACGACGCATCTGGCCTATGTCGAGACTGGCGATGCGGCAACAGACGCCATCTCCCGGCAGGGCCTCGCCGGCCTGTCGCAGTTCATCGCGTCGAAGACCGCGCTCGAACCCGGCGACCCCATGGCGGTCGACATCGCGTCGGACGAGCTGTCCTTCTTCCCCATCCTCTACTGGCCGGTCCACGCCTCGGCACCGATGCCGACGGCGGCGGCGATCAGCCGGGTCGACGCCTACATGAAGCAGGGCGGCACCGTGCTCTTCGACGTCGAGGGCGATGCGATCGGCGGCGACATCACGAACGGCACCGTCTCGCCCGGCCAGCGGCGGCTGCGCGACATCCTCGCCGATCTCGACATTCCCCCGCTGGAGCCCGTGCCGGCCGACCATGTGCTGACCAAGGCCTTCTACATCATGGACGGCTTTCCCGGCCGCCACACTGGATCCGACCTCTGGGTGGAATCGCTGGTGCGCTCGACCGATGCCGAGGCCCGGCCGGCGAGCGCGGGCGACGGCGTGTCCTCTATCATGATCAGCTCGAACGACTTCGCCTCGGCCTGGGCGGTGGACGAGAGCGGGCTCTTCGTCTTCCCGACCGATTCCGCCGACCCGTCGCAGCGCGAATACGCCTACCGCGCGGGCGTCAACATCGTGATGTACGTGCTGACCGGCAACTACAAGGCCGATCAGGTCCACGTTCCCGCGCTTCTCGAACGACTGGGGCAGTGACGCCGTGACCTGGTCCCTCGAGCTCTCGCCCTTCTTCACCTGGACAGTGATCGCGATCCTCGCGGTGCCCGCCGTTCTCTTGGCCGCGGCCCTCCTCTTCGCCCGGCTGCGCGGCTCCATCGTGCGGGTGCTGGCGATCGCCGCGCTGCTGCTCGCCATCCTCAATCCCGTCGTGCTGCGCGAGGAGCGCGATCCGCTCAAGAGCGTCGTCGCCCTCGTCGTCGACCGCTCGCAAAGCCAGACGATCGGCGAGCGCACCGCGCAGACCGACGCGGCGGTGGAGGCACTGCAGGCCAGTCTCGCCCGCTTCCCGGATTTCGAGGTCCGCACCGTCGAGGCGCGCTCGGGCGGCGACGGCGACGCCACGACGGCGCTGTTCGGCGCGATGGGACAGACGCTGCAGGATGTCGCGCCGGCCCGCGTCGGCGGCGCCATCATGGTGACGGACGGCCAGATCCACGACATTCCCGCCAACGCCGCCGCGCTCGGTTTCGACGCGCCGGTCCACGGTCTCGTCACCGGACGGCCGGACGAGTTCGACCGGCGACTGGAGGTCGTCACTTCGCCGCGCTTCGGTCTCGTCGACCAGCCCCAGACCCTCACCTACCGCGTGATCGAGGAAGGCCCCAAGGCCTCGCGCAACCCGGTCGACGTGCAGATCTTCCTCAACGGCGACCTCGTCGAACGCCAGAGCGCCTTGCCCGGCAGCGATGTCAGCGTCGAGCTGACCTTGCCCCGCGCCGGCAAGAACATCGTCGAGCTGTCGGCGGCACGCGACCCCACCGAGATCACCCCGGTCAACAACCGGGCGATCGCGGTGATCGACGGCATTCGCGAGAACCTGCGCGTGCTTCTCGTCTCGGGCGAGCCGCATGCCGGCGAGCGCACGTGGCGCAATCTCCT
This sequence comes from Aureimonas sp. AU12, assembly GCF_001463705.1. GTDB lineage: Bacteria > Pseudomonadota > Alphaproteobacteria > Rhizobiales > Rhizobiaceae > Aureimonas. The sequence continues at coordinate 24,505 of NZ_BBWH01000008.1, forward strand.
GAAATCCGACGCGGCGGTGGATCTCGTCCACTTCACCATCCTGCGCCCGCCGGAAAAGCAGGACGGCACGCCAATCAACGAGTTGTCGCTGATCGCTTTCCCGACACGTGAACTCTTCGTCGAGAAGATCGACGATTTCGACCTCATCATCTTCGACCGCTACCAGCGTCGCGGCGTGCTGCCGACGCTCTATTACGACTACATCGCGCAATACGTTCAGAACGGCGGTGCGATGCTCATCGCCTCCGGTCCCGAATATGCCGGGCCGGACTCGGTCGCCAACTCGCCGCTCAGCGCGATCCTGCCGGCCCTGCCGACGGGCCAAGTGGACGAGCGTGCCTTCCGCCCCGTTCTCTCCGATCTCGGCCGCAAGCACCCTGTGACGCGCGGCCTGCCCGGCTCAGAGGCGAGCCCGCCGAACTGGAGCCCCTGGTTCCGCACGATCGATGTCGGCCCGACGCAGGGCGAAACCGTGATGAACGGGCCTGACGGCAAGCCACTTCTCGTTCTCAATCGCGCCGGCGAAGGCCGCGTCGCGCTGCTCTTGTCGGATCAGGGCTGGCTCTGGTCGCGCGGCTTCGAGGGCGGTGGACCGCATGTCGCCCTCTTCCGCCGTCTCGCGCACTGGCTGATGAAGGAGCCGGAGCTGGAAGAAGAGGCGCTCGACGCCGAGGGCACCGGGTCCGAGCTGGTCATCACCCGCCACACGATCGGCGACGATCCCGGCCCGGCGACTCTGGTGACGCCCTCGGGTCAGGCCAGCCAGGTGACGATGGTGGATCAGGGCGCCGGCGAATGGCGGAGCACCGTCGAGACCACCGAACTCGGTCTCTATCAGGTGGCCAATGGCGACCTTCGCGCGCTTGCCAATATCGGACCAGTGAACCCGCGCGAATATCGCGAGGCGATCTCGACGCAGGACAAGCTCGGCCCTCTGGCCGAGGCGACCGGCGGCAGCGTGCGGCGGCTGGCCGAGGCGACTGGCGGCATCGAGGTGCCCCGCATCGTCCCGGTTTCGGGCCGGGCCGATGCGGAAGGGCGCGACTGGATCGGGCTCAAGACCACGGACGAGACCGTGCTGCGCGGCGTCGAGCGCACGCCACTCTTCGCGGGCTTCCTCGGCCTCGCCGTTCTGCTCTTCGCACTCTCCGCGACCTGGTATCGCGAAGGCCGCTGAAGCGAACGGGCGGATCGGCGGGAACGATCGGCCGCGCGGTGCGCTATCACGGTGGCGCCCGGAGGAGCGCCATCAACCTGACGCGGGAGGCGGAACGGAGACGGACCTGACATGCCTCGCATCTGCCTCGCCCTTCAGGGCGGCGGCGCCCACGGCGCCTTCACTTGGGGCGTTCTCGATCGCCTTCTCGAGGAACCCGATTTCGAGATCGCCGCGGTCAGCGGCACGAGTGCCGGAGCCCTGAATGCTGCCAGTCTCGCGGCTGGCCATGCCGCTGGCGGCAACGATGCAGCCCGAGCCGCCTTGACCCGCCTCTGGCGCACGGTTTCGGAACGCTCGCCGCTCGGGGCGGCAACGAACGCCCTCCCCTTCTTTCCGCTCCCGCGCGCCCTGATCCACAAGGCGCTGGAGCGACTTCAGCTCTTCGGCCAGCTCGTCTCGCCCTATAGCCCCGGTCTGCCGCGGGCGAACGCGCTGCGCAGCGTCGTCGAGAGCTCGATCGACCTGCCGCTTCTCCAAAGTCAGACGACGTTGCCGACCTTCGTTTCAGCCACCGACGTCGAAGCCGGTGCGGCGCGCGTCTTCACCGGTGCGGAACTGACGGCGGACGCGCTTCTCGCCTCGGCCTGTCTGCCCGATCTCTTCCGCGCGGTGGAAATCGACGGCCGCTCCTACTGGGACGGCGGCTATCTCGGCAATCCCGTGCTGACGCCGTTCTTCGCCGAGGATCGCGGAACGAGCGACATCCTGATCGTGCAGGTGACTCCCTTCGTGCGCGATGGCGTCCCCGAAGAGCCCGTCGAAATCATGGGCCGCGTCAACGAGATCACCTTCAACGCCTCGCTTCGGCGCGACCTTCGCATGCTCACGGAAATCGCCCGGCTGGCGCGGGCCGAGGATCTCGAGAACCCGGTCCTTCGCCGGATCGCATCGCTGCGCCTGCACATGATCACGGCCGGCGACGCGCTGACGCGGCGCGGGTCGATCAGCAAGCTCGACACGCGCTGGTCGGAATTGACGGACCTGCGCGACATGGGCCGCACCGCTACCGATGCCTGGCTGGCCGAGCACCGAAAGGATCTCGGCCAGCGCAGCAGCCTGAAGGGCGACTACGGCCTGTTGTCGTAACAGCGGATCAGCGCGGGCCCACCGCACCACAGACGCCCGCGAAGGCACCCGGCACGAGTTCGAGACCGAGGATCCGGCTCTCGTCCACCGGGGCGGGCATGCGCACGGACCCGACCGGCAGCGGCCGGTAGCCGAGCGGCATGTAGTAGGCGCGGTCGCCGACGAGGAAGATCGCACGCTCGCCAGCCGTCGCCGCGACTTCCGCCGCAAGGCCGAGGAGGGTGCGGCCGATGCCGCGCTTCTTGAAAGCCGGACGCACGGCGAGCGGACCGAGCATCAGCGCCGGCGTTCCGCCAATCGCGATCCGGGTCTGGCGCACCGAGCCGACGACCTCGCCGCGCAGGATCGCGACGACGGACAGAGCGGGATCGTGCGGTGCGGTCTCGCGAACGCGCTCGGCGGCCCGCACGAAACGGCCGGGGCCGAAGGCTTCCGCCGAGATCGCTTCGATCGCGGGTCCATGATCGGGGGTTTCCGCGTCGAAACGCAGGTCGAGGTCTTGGAGAAGCGAGAGCATGGGAGAGGTCCTGACGGCACGGGTCGCGTCGATCCGCACGCCCGGCCCGTCTCGGGTCAGGCGGCGAAGATGGGATGCGGGGCGGCATGGGCCGCCGTCTCGCGTCGTCGTCGCAGCAGGATCATGGGGTCTCCGGACCGGTTCGTGCGCGGCTCTCGTCGATCCGGCGGGTGCTCTTAGCATCGCACGACGGCGGCGTCCATGGCGGGCATTGCCGGAAGACGCCCAGATCGCCGTGACGCTCCGTTGCCGCATGACGGGGGAACGCGGCGCCGCCGATGAGCTTATGGTCGCGACGACACGCGAAGCGGGAGCGGACGATGGGCCTTCTGGTCGACGGGACATGGCAGGACAAGTGGTACGACACGAAGTCGACCGGCGGATCCTTCAAGCGAACCACCACGAGCTTCCGCAGCTGGGTGACGGCCGACGGATCTCCCGGCCCGGACGGGCAGGACGGGGTGCCGGCCGAGGGCGGGCGCTATCATCTCTACGTCTCGCTCGCCTGCCCGTGGGCCCACAGGGCGCTGATCCTGCGCAAGCTCAAGGCGCTCGACGATGTGATCTCGATCTCGGTCGTCGACTGGTTCATGGGTGAGAACGGTTGGGAGTTTTCCGACCGGCAGGGCACGGTTCCCGATACGATCAACGGCGCCTCGAAGCTCTACGAGGTCTATCTGCGAGCCGATCCGCACTACACCGGCCGCGTCACCGTGCCGGTGCTGTGGGACAAGAAGGAGGGGACGATCGTCAACAACGAGTCGTCCGAGATCCTGCGGATGCTCAACTCGTCCTTCGATGCCTTCACGGACGTGACCGACGATTTCTGCCCGGCCGAACTGAGGGATGAAATCGATGCCGTGAACGCGCTCGTCTACGAGAGCGTCAACAACGGCGTCTACAAGTGCGGTTTCGCCACCACGCAGGAGGCCTACGAAGAGCCGTTCCATGTCCTGTTCGCGACGCTGGACCGGTTGGAAGATCGACTGTCTCGCCAGCGCTACCTGACGGGTTCGCGCATCACCGAAGCTGACTGGCGCCTGTTCACCACGCTGATCCGCTTCGATCCCGTCTATGTCGGCCACTTCAAGTGCAACCGCCGGCGGATCGCCGACTATCCCAACCTCTACGGCTACATGCTGGAGCTCTACCAGTGGCCCGGCGTCGCCGAGACCACCGATTTCCACCACATCAAGCACCACTATTACGAGAGCCACGGCACGATCAATCCGACAGGGATCGTGCCGCTCGGCCCCGAGCAGGATCTCGCCCGGCCGCATGGGCGCGACCATCTCGCGAAGGCTTGATCGCTACCAGTCGGGCGTCACGGTAACCCGCCCGGCCATCTCATCGAGCCGGCGGCGGGTCGCCGGGGTGACGCTTTCGGGCAGGGCGTCGAGCGCGAAGAAGCCGCTCTCGGCGATCTCGCGGTCGGGCTCGCGCGGCGCGGTCTGCCGGGCGCCGTCGCAGCGATAGACGACGATGTGGTCGCGCCCCTGCCGGCGATTGTAGAAGACGCCGTGCAAGGCCAGCGGCGCTTCGAGCAGGAGATTGCCCTCCTCGCGCGCCTCGCGATGCGCGGCATCCTCGACGGTCTCGCCGGGGTCGACGCCGCCGCCCGGCATGTACCAGCCCGGCAGGTAGGTGTGGCGCACGAGGAAGAGCCTCCCCGCCTCGTCGAAGGCGGCGACGCGCACGCCGAGCGTCATCGAGCGTTGCGCGAAGGCGGCGAGGCGCAGAGGCCCGCCGATCAGCCGGGCGGCAATGCGGTTCATGCCCGGGCCTTCCCATCGACCGACAGGAACCGGTAGGCCATCGCCCTTCCCAAGGTCGGCGGCGCGGCTAGTTCAGTCCCCATGTTTCGCCTCGCACATCTCTCCGACATCCATCTGGGTCCCCTTCCCGAGCTTTCCTATCGCGAGCTCGCCTCCAAGCGGATCACCGGCTACATCAACTGGCAGCGCAACCGGAAGCGCGCCATGTTCGGCGACACGCTCCTGCGCCTCGTGGCCGACATGAAGGCGCAGCGCCCCGATCATGTCGCGGTCACCGGCGACCTCGTCAACCTCGCGACGCGCACCGAGATCGCGGGCGCGCGGATCTGGCTGGACGATCTCGGCGACGCCAAATGGGTGTCGGTCGTTCCCGGCAATCACGACGCCTACGTGCCGGGCGCGCTTGCCCGCGCCTTCCGCGAATGGCATCCCTATCTCGTCGGCGACAATGCCCGCAGCGGGCCGGGTCGCCATTTCCCCTATATGCGGGTGCGCGGGCCCGTCGCCATCGTCGGCACGTCGAGCGCCGAGGCCACCGTCCCCTTCTTCGCCACCGGCACGTTCAAACGCGGACAGGCGCTCGCCACCGCGCGCCTGCTGTCCGAGGCGAAAGCCAAGGGTCTCTTCCGCGTCGTGATGATCCATCATCCTCCCATCGCCGGCGCCGCCGCCTGGTCGAAACGGCTGATCGGCAAGCAGTTCTTCTCGAAGGTGATCCACGATGTCGGCGCCGACCTCGTTCTGCACGGCCACACGCATCTTGATACGCTCTACTGGCTGAACGGGCCGGACGGCACGAAGGTGCCGGTGGTGGGCGTGCCGTCGGCCAGCCAGAATGCCGGGGGTGACAAGCCGGCCTCGCGCTACAACATCTTCGAAATCGAGGGCGGTCCCGGCGCTTGGTCGCTGACGCAGCGCGAGCGGGGCCTGCGGGCCGATGGATCGGGGATCGACTGGATCCGCGAGCGCCAGCTTCTTTCGAACGGCCGGGCGGTGGACGCGCGCCCGCGCGAGGACGCAGAGACGGCAGACCCGTTTCGGGCAGAGGTTGCTGGCGACGCCTGAGGCGACGCGTATCGACGGGACGAGCAAGGCCCCGTCGTGAGTGAGCGGTATCGGCAGTTGGTCCCCGCGCAATTCCGGTCTTGCCCCGGCGAGGTGCACGGTCGTAAGCCCGCGGGATCGTTCCCGTCGATGCCGAAAGCCGCCCGATGCGCATGCCGCCCCTTGCCGCCGTTTCCGCCGGCGTCCTGTCGTCGTTCGTCGCCTTCACCAGTTCCTTCACCGTCATCCTGCAGGGGCTGACGGGCGCCGGGGCGAGCCAGGCGCAGGCGGCTTCGGGCCTGATGGCGCTGACTGTGGTGATGGGCACCTGCGGCATCATTCTGTCGCTGCACACGCGCATGCCCATCCCCGTCGCGTGGTCGACGCCGGGCGCGGCGCTGCTGGCGGCGAGCGGTGCGCCGCAGGGCGGGTTTTCCGTCGCCGTCGGCGCCTTTCTCGTGGCCGGCCTGCTCGTGGTCGCCAGCGGCCTGTTTCGCCCGCTCGGACGGCTGATCTCGGCGATCCCCACCTCGCTCGCCAATGCCATGCTGGCCGGCATCCTCCTGGCGCTCTGCCTCGCGCCGGTGCGCGCCGTGGTCGAAAGCCCCGCGGCGGGTCTGGCCATCGCGGGAACCTGGCTCCTCGTCGGCCGCTGGAAACGCCTCTACGCCGTGCCGGCTGCGGCCGTGGTGACGGTCGCGATCATTCTCTGGCGCGGCAGCGGCGTCGATCTTATGGCAGGACCGATCGTTCCGACCCCGGTCTTCGTCTGGCCCGAGTTCACGCTCGCCGCCATCGTCGGCACCTCGCTACCGCTCTTCGTCGTGACGATGGCCTCGCAGAACATCCCAGGACTGGCGGTGCTGAAGGTCAACGGCTTCGTGCCGCCGCCGCGACCGCTCTTCACACTCACCGGCCTCGCGACCCTTGTCACGGCGCCCTTCGGCGGCCACTCGGTCAATCTCGCGGCGATGACGGCGGCGATCTGCGCGGGCGACGAGGCAGGGCCGGATCGCTCGAAGCGCTGGTGGGCCGGCGTCGTCGCCGGCGCGGTCTATATCGCCTTCGGGCTCGGGGCGGGCATCGTCACCGCCTTTGCCGGCGAAGCGCCGCTGCTCGTGCAGGCGATGGCGGGACTGGCGCTGGTCGGCGCATTCTCGGCCTCGCTGACCGGCGCGATGGCCGATGCCGGCGACCGGGAAGCGGCGACGATCTGCTTTCTCGTGACCGCATCCGGCACGAGCATCTTCGGCATCAGCGCGCCGTTCTGGGGGCTGATCGCAGGCGCAGCCGTGCTGGCGCTCGATCGGCGTCGGCGAACGGGATCGCGCAGAACGGTGCCGGTGCAGGAAAACGCCTGACGCGCCTGTCGCCTCAGACGACGGGCGTGCCGCGCAGGGCCGCGAGGAACATCAGGAAGCCGACGCCGACGACGATGCCGATCATCAGCCAGGACAGGGCGATGACGAAATCGGTCGAGCGCGGCCGCGCGGGCATGCGCAGCGGATCGTCGTTTGTAGGCGGCGACGCGTGGGCGATCGGCAGCGCGAGACGCTCGCTTGCCCGGTAGCCGTGGCCGTCATGGACGGCCAGCGCCTTGTCGCGCTCGACGATGCGTTCGGCGACGTAGTCGGTGACGCGGTCGACGATCGCGCGGCTTTCGGTGGATTCGGCGAGCGTGACCCGGCCGAGCCGCGTCTCGCGCACGAAGCGGTAGGTGCGCCGGTCGCGTGCCATCATCACCTGCGCAGTGCCGTCGATCCAGAACCGCGGCTGCGGACCGCCAGACAGCATGAAGTCGAAGAGATCGTCGCCCGGCGGAATGGCGTCGATGATCGGCTGGAGCTCGTCGGCGAAAATCTCGAGGCGCGCCCGGTCGGCCTCGCGGATGTCGACGACGATGTCGGTGCGCTGCGCTGCGGCGATCTTGGCCGCGCGCACGGCGTCCGCCAGCCGCTTCGTTCCGTTCGGCACCGCTAGCGCGGTTCTCGCCTCGGCCATCTCGTCACCTCGACCTCGATCCCGTCGCTCCGACCCTCATGGTCGTCGCGCGGACCGTCCTTCGATCCCTAGCCTCGCGAGCTTTCGCGAAACCGGACCGGAGCATTCGCCCCGGTCCGGATGCTAGGCGAGTCTATAGCGAGCTCGCGACGAATCGAGCTTAATTCGTCGCGAATTGATTGATGGCGGCGACGATCGCCCGGAGCGACGCCGTGGTGGCGTTCTGGTCGATGCCCGCGCCGAACAGCCGCCCGCCGGCATGCTCCAGTTCCATGTAGGCGATCGCCGAAGCGTTGGAGCCGCGCTGCAGCGAGTGTTCCGAATAGTCGGCAACACTCATCTCGGTGCCGAGATGGCGCGTCAGCGCGTCCATGAACCCGTCGATCGCTCCGGTGCCGCGTCCGGTGATGTGCACCTCGACGCCGTTGTCGAGGATCGTCGCCTCGACCACGCGGTTGGTCTTCTGCCCTTCGGTCCGCGTGGTGTGATCGACATAGACGAAGCGGGCGCCGGGCTGCTCGACATAGCGCTCGATGAATCGGTCGTAGATCCGCTTCACCGGCAATTCCTTGCCCTCTTCGTCGGTGATCCGCTGGATGTCCTCGCGGAACTCGACCTGCAGGCTGCGCGGCAGGTTCAGGCCGTAGTCGGCCTGCAGCACATAGGCGATGCCCCCCTTCCCCGACTGCGAGTTGATCCGGATGATTGCCTCGTAGGACCGCCCGACATCCTTCGGATCGATCGGCAGGTAGGGCACCTCCCAAAGGGGCGAATTGGCGATCTTCGAGGCCTTGAGGCCCTTGTTGATCGCGTCCTGGTGCGAGCCCGAAAAGGCGGTGTAGACGAGCTCGCCGACATAGGGATGCCGCTCGCCGATCGCGAGCTGGTTGCAATGCTCGAAGACGTCCTTGATGCGGTTGATGTCGGAGACGTCGAGTTCGGGGTCCACCCCTTGCGTGAACATGTTGAGCGCCAGCGTCACCAGATCGACGTTGCCGGTGCGCTCGCCATTGCCGAACAAGGTGCCCTCGACGCGGTCGGCGCCGGCCATGAGGCCGAGTTCGGTCGCCGCGATGGCCGTGCCACGGTCGTTATGCGGATGCAGCGAGACGATGAGCGTCTCGCGATTGTCGAGGTTGCGGCTCATCCACTCAATCTGGTCGGCATGAATGTTCGGCGTCGACATCTCGACGGTTGCCGGCAGATTGAGGATCAATCGGTTCTCGACGCTCGGCTGCACCACCTCGGCGATGGCGTTGCAGATCTCCAGCGAGAATTCGAGCTCGGTGCCGGTGAAGCTTTCCGGCGAATATTCGAAGCGGAAGCCGCCGCCGGCCTTCGCCGCCATGTCGGTGATCATCTTGGCGGCGTCCACCGCGATCTGCCGGATGCCGGCGCGGTCCTTGCCGAAGACGACGCGGCGCTGCAACTCGCTCGTCGAGTTGTAGAAGTGCACGATCGGCCGGTGCGCGCCCTCCAGGCTCTCGAAGGTGCGGGTGATGAGTTCGGGCCGGCACTGGACGAGCACCTGCAGCGACATGTCTTTGGTGACGCCGCCCTCCTCGATGCACCAGCGCACGAAGTCGAAGTCGGTCTGCGAGGCCGACGGGAAACCGATCTCGATCTCCTTGAACTTCATCGCCTTGAGCAGCGCGAACATGCGGGCCTTGCGCTCCTGCCCCATCGGGTCGACGAGCGCCTGATTGCCGTCGCGCAGGTCCACCGAACACCAGATCGGCGCGGTCTCGATGCGGCGGGACGGCCACTGGCGATCAGGCAAGTCGACGGCCGGATAGGGCTGATACTTGGTGGAGGCCGTGGCCATGACGGGGGCCTTGGCGGCCGTCATCGGGGCGGATGAGGACATGGGACTACCTTGCTCGTTCGGCAAAGACGGCGGCGCGGGCGCTGCGCGCGGGTCAGACCGCGTCTTTCAGGATTTGCGGAGGGATGTAAAGCCGAAGAGACTGGAAGGCGTCATGCGCCGGCTCGACCGCCGGGCGCCCCTTCGATCAATGGGCCCGACGATCGCCGATAAGCGCGAGAAGCAGCCCGAGATGAAGACGCGAAGAACCCGCGGCCGGGAAGGCCGTGTTCGAGGCCGGACGGCCGAACTGGGTTGCGAATGCGTTCATGGCGGCATGATTGCCCTCGAACGGGCGCGAAGGCAAGCGCCTCGGCCGATGCTCGCCGCCAAAACGCGAAAAAGCCCGGTTCTCGCGAACCGGGCTTTTTATCGAATGCCTTGACCGGGCGGACGAAGCGTCTTGACTTAGAAGGCGCTCGAACCGGGGACGAAGGCGCCGCGTGCGACCGGGGTCGCGACGTTGCCCTGGTTGAACACGCCGCGTGCGACGTTGTTCAGGTCACGGGTCTCTTCGGCGTGCGTCGTTGTGCGCGAGCCCGGGATGATGCCGTCCTCCGAACCGGTCACGACCGGATAACCGTAGGTGCGGGTCGTGTTGGTCTCGGCAAGCGGCGCACGGCCATTGGCGGTGCCGACGATCACCGTGTTGGCCTCGTAGTCCGCACGGGCTTCGGTAAAGTGATCCGAACCCGGGACGATGCCGGCGGCGGAGGCGGCACCGGTCAGGGCGGCGAGGGAGACGAAGGCGGCGGAGGCGAGAGCGATGATCTTCATTTTGTTGTTCCTTGAAGCGGTTTTCTTTCGCAGCGCCTTGGGGATCAGGAAGGAGTTGATCCGCGCTCGGCGTTGCTCGATGAACCCGATGTAAGCATCGCCTTCGCAGTTGCGAGATCCATTCGTTGAACAGTCCGTCAGCGATGAAATCGGAACTTTTCCAATTGCTTACAGTCACGTGATCAGAGCCTGCACAAGCGTCACGATTCCGTCACGCACAAAAAAGGGGCGTCCGCTGCACAAGCGAACGCCCCTCTTCATCCATCGCTTCAAGTCCGGCTCAGATCACTGGCACGCCGATCTGCTTGGCCTCCGCTTCCGGCTCGACATGGATCAGCACCCTCGCCCCTTCGAAGGCGTCCTGCAGAGCCTCCTCCAGCCGGTCGCAGATCACGTGCGCCTCCCCCACCGTCATCACGCTGGTGACCACCATGTGGAACTCGATGAAGATGGCCCGACCGGCGATCCGGGTCTTGACGTCGTGGACCTCGAGCGCGCCCGAACCGGACGCCGAGATGATCTCGCGGACCTTGGCCTCCTCGCCGGGCTCCAGCGCCCGGTCCATCAGGCCTGAAAGCGAATTGGCGACGACCTTCCAGCCTTCGCGCAGGATGTTGAGCGCCACGAGCGCGGCGAGCGCCGGGTCGAGAAAGGCCCAGCCCGTGGCCGTCGCGACGGCGAGGCCGCCGAGCACGCCGACCGACGTGACGACGTCGGCCATGATGTGGCGTCCGTCGGCGTCGAGTGCGGGCGAGCGATGCTCCCGCCCCTTGCGGATGAGGACCAGAGCCCAGCCGAGATTGATGGCGGTGGCGACCGAGTTGATGGCGATGCCGAGCATCGGCGCCTCGATCGCGCGCGGCTGCAGATAGGCACCCCAGGCCTCGCGCAAGATAAGCAGCGAGGCGAGGACGATCAGCACGCCCTCCACCACGGCCGAGAAATACTCGGCCTTGGTGTGCCCGAACGGATGATCGCTGTCGGCCGGCTTGTAGCTGAGGCTCACCGCCCAGAGGGCAATGAGGCCCGCGACCACGTTGACGATCGATTCCAGAGCATCGGAGAACAACGCCACCGAACCGGTGACGGCATAGGCCAGATACTTGATCGCCAGCACGAGGATGGCGACGCCGATCGTCATCATCGCCGTGCGCTTGACGACGCGCCCCGGCTCGTCGGCCATGGCGAAGCCTGCGGCAGCTGTCATCGATCAGGCAGCCTTGACGCGCGAGCGACGCGGCAGATGCGTGACGATGTTCTCGATCATCCGCATCCCGGCGTCACCGCCGAGGCTCATGATGCTCTCGGGATGGAACTGTACCGCCGCCACCGGCTCCGACTTGTGCTCGAAGGCCATGACGATGCCGTCGTCGGTCTCGGCCGTGACGATGAAATCCTTCGACAGGCGCACCGGATCGGCGAAGATCGAATGGTAGCGCCCCACCGTCACCTCGCTCGGTAGACCCGCAAAGATGATGCCGCTTTTGTCGACGCGCACCCGCGAGGGCTTGCCGTGAACGGGAACGTGCAGCGTGCGCAGCGTCCCGCCGTAGCTTTCCGCCAGCGCCTGGAGGCCGAGGCAGACGCCGAAGATCGGCGCGCCGCGCTTGCGGGCAAGCGCGATCGTGCCGCGACAGTCGAAGTCGTCGGGCTTGCCGGGCCCGGGCGAGAGCACCACGAGGTCGGGCGAGACCCGGTCGAAGATCTCCTCCGGCACGGGCGTGCGCACCGTCACCACCTCGGCGCCGGTCTGGCGGAAGTAGTTGGCCAGCGTGTGGACGAAGCTGTCCTCGTGATCGACGAGGAGGATCTTGACGCCGACGCCCACCTTGGCGCGCTCGGCGGCGCCCGGCGCCGCATTCGAGGCACCGGCCTCACGGATCGCCGAGATCATCGCGGACGCCTTCAGCTCGGTCTCGGCCTCCTCCTCTTCGGGGTTGGAATCGTAGAGCAGCGTCGCCCCGGCGCGCACCTCGGCAATGCCGTCCTTCAGGCGGATCGTGCGCAGCGTCAGGCCGGTGTTCATGTCGCCATTGAAGTGCATCATGCCCACCGCGCCGCCATACCAGGCGCGGGCGCTTTTCTCGTTCTCCTCGATGAACCGCATGGCCCAGAGCTTGGGCGCACCCGTAACGGTCACCGCCCAGGCGTGGGACAGGAACGCGTCCATCGCATCCATGCCCTCGCGCAGCCGGCCCTCGATGTGATCGACCGTATGGATCAGGCGCGAATACATCTCGATCTGCCGCCGACCGATGACGCGAACCGAGCCGGGCTCGCAGACGCGGCTCTTGTCGTTGCGATCGACATCCGAGCACATGGTGAGCTCGGACTCGTCCTTCTTCGAGTTCAAGAGCTTGAGGATCTGCTCGGAATCCGAGATCGCATCCTCGCCGCGGCGGATCGTGCCGGAGATCGGGCAGGTCTCGACCCGCCGGCCGGAGACGCGGATGAACATCTCCGGCGAGGCGCCGACGAGGAACTCGTTGCCGCCGAGATTGATGAAGAACGAGTAGGGCGAGGGATTGATGCCCTTCAGCCGGCGCGAGATCTCGGAGGGCTTGTGCTCGGCCCGTTCGTAGAAGGTCTGCCCCGGCACGACCTCGAAGAGGTCGCCGCGCATGAACTTCTCCTTGGCGCGACGCACGAGAGCGGCATACTCGCCGGGCTTGTGGTCGCCGCGCGGCGGGATCCGGTCGGCCGGCGCGAAGGGCGCGTCCGCGCCGCCGCCGGCACGCCCGATGGTCGAGTGGCCGTCCTTCGCGAACTCGTAGGCCTCGACATAGGCCTTGGCCGCGTAGTGATCCACCATCAGGATCTCGTCGGGGAGATAGAGCACGAGATCGCGCTGCGTGCCGTCGCGCGGCTGCGTCTCCTTCACCGGATCGAACTGGAACGCCAGATCGTAGCCGAAGGCGCCGTAGAGGCCGAGATCGCTGTCCTCATCGGATTTGAACAGCGCCACGATCGCGCGCAGGACCGAGAAGACGGTCGGCATGCGCGAGCGCTCCTCCTCGGTGAAGGCCCGCGACGGCAGCGCCACCGTCAGGTCGATGCGGGCCTCCGTGACCTCGCAGTCCGCGATGTCCTCATGGCCGTCCAGCGTGGCGGCGACGAAGCCGAGCAGAACCTTGCCGCGCTCGTTCAGCGCCTCGACCCAGACCTTGCGGCCCGAGGAGGTGACGGACAGCGGCGGATCGACGATCGCGGTGTCCCAGCGCGTGTAGCGGCCGGGATACTCGTAGTTCGACGAAAAGACCGCGCCGCGGCGAGTGTCGAGGCGGTCGACATAGGGCTCGATCGCGCCGGCATAGGCGACGTCGCGTCGGCGCCGGGTGATCTCGACCCCGCCTTCGGTGACGTAGTGGAACGCGCCGTCGGCGCCGGTTTCGAGGGTCATGGCAGTCACTTTCCTCAGAAGGCACCGGCCCTCGCGGCCGCATAACGCAAAAAAGGCCGCCGGATGATCCGGTGCGGCCTTTGTTCGTCGAACGCATGCAAGGGTTCGCAAAGCCGCTTTAGGAGCGGGTCTGCCACCAATTCATGATGCAGCGTGCGTTCGTCATGCGCCAAGGGTTAGCTCAAGGCCGGCCGATCCGCAATCGGGAAAACGGCGCAAACCCTTATATGCCAGTGCTTCGCAAGTGCGCAGGGTGCCTTCAGCCGCCCCTTTCCTGCATCTCCCGCATTAGGTCGTCGTCGATCTGCTGCGCCCGCAGCAGGGCCGGCCGCGCGGCCAGCCGGTCGTGATAGGCGACGAAGGCCGGGCGGCGCTCGATCGAGCCGAAGCGCAGGCCGAACCCGATGGCCGCGCCGACATAGACGTCGGCGGCGGTGAACCGGTCTCCGGCGATGTAGGGATGGCGCGAGACGGCGTAGTCGAGGGTCGCCATCGTCTGCTCATAGGAGCCGTAGCCGACCATGCGGCTCTGGTCTTCCGCCACCGACACGCCGATGGCGCGGTTGGTGATCGCTGCTTCCAGCGGGCCCGCCCCGAAGAACAGCCATCGATAGTAGTCGGCGCGATCGCGCCCGCGCTCGGGCGCCAGCCCCGCCTCCGGGAACGCATCGGCGAGATAGCAGCAGATCGCCGCCGCCTCGGTCACGACGGCGTCGCCGTGCCGGATCGCCGGCACCTTCCCCATCGGATTGATCGCCCGGTAGTCCCCCGCCTTCATCGTGGTGCCGTATTCCAGCAACTCGGTCCGGTAGGGCGCGCCCACCTCCTCCAGCATCCACCGCACGATGCGACCGCGCGACATGGGGTTGGTATAGAAAACCAGATCTTCGCTCATGCCCGTTTCCTCCCGTTCGTCCGGGCAGGATCGCGGGGTCGAGGCGCGAGAACAAGGGCAACGCGCGGGCCGAACGGGAAAAAGGGCCGCGCCCGATGCGGCACGGCCCTTGGATCGGTACGGCGGGCGTTCAGAAGTTCAGAAGTTCGGCAGGCCGTGCGTGCGGGCGTCGTTCGTGGCGGGGTCGTAGATCACCCCATCGGAGGCGGCCAGCACGGCCGACAGGCCGGGCGACTTGTTCTCCTTCTCGCTCATCACGCGGCTGGTCTGTGCGGGATGAACGGGATGACGAACGGCGACGTCGTACCGGGTCGCGGTCGCCGCGAACGCCCCGGTCGAGAGCGCACCAAGGATGAAGAGGGTTGCGGCAGCGGTGAAGGAACGGGTCATGTCCATAACTCCTCGGTCGGCGCGGCTCCAAGCTCGTCGCGATCGATCGGCGGAATTGCCGACGCGTCCGTCTTGCTGCGCCCGACGGGAATGCTGCGCCCGATCTCGCGTCTTCGACAGTTAAAAGCCTGTCATGACGCGGTTTTAATCCAGGACCCGGGCCCGGTGCCGTTCCCCCTGCCAAACCGTTGCGAAGGTTGCGATCGCGATGCGCTGACGTGCGGCTAGAACAGGCCCTCGACCAGCCCCTCCTCGTTCAGGCGGATCGCCTCGGCCGCGGGGTGACGCGGCAGGCCGGGCATGGTGAGGATGTCGCCGCAGATCGCCACGACATAGCCCGCCCCCGCCGCCAGCCGCACCTGCCGCACGTGCACGACATGGTCGCTCGGCGCCCCCAGGCGGCCGGGGTCGGTGGAGAAGGAATATTGCGTCTTGGCCATGCAGACCGGCAGCGCGCCGTAGCCGTCGCGCTCGAAGCTCTCGAGTTCGCGCAGCACCGCCGGCTCGGCGGTGACGGCGGCGCCGTGATAGATGTCCTTCACCACCGTCTCGATCTTGCCGAGAAGGCTCATCGCGTCGGGATAGATCGGCCTGAACCGCGCCGTGCCGCCGTCGGCGAGCGCCGCGACCCGGTGGGCGAGGTCGAGAATGCCCGCCGACCCCTGCGCCCAATGCCGGCAGAGCACCGCCTCGACACCGGCGGCCTCGGCCGCCAAGCGCACGGCGTCGATCTCGTCGTCCGTATCGGTGCCGAAATGGTTGATCGCGACGATCACCGGCACGCCGAAGCTCTGGCAATTGCCGATATGGCGCTGGAGGTTGACCGCGCCGCGCCGCACGGCCGCGACGTCCTCGCGCCCGAGATCGGCCTTGGCGACGCCGCCGTTCATCTTCAGCGCGCGCACCGTCGCGACGATCACGGTGGCATCCGGCGTCAGGCCCGCCTGCCGGCACTTGATGTCGAAGAACTTCTCGGCGCCGAGATCGGCCCCGAAGCCGGCCTCGGTCACGACGTAGTCGGCCAGCCGCAGCGCCGCGCGCGTCGCCACCACCGAGTTGCAGCCATGGGCGATGTTGGCGAAGGGCCCGCCATGAACGAAGGCCGGATTGTTCTCCAGCGTCTGCACGAGGTTGGGCAGCATCGCGTCTTTCAGGAGCACCGCCATCGCGCCGTCGGCCTTCAGATCGCGCGCATAGACGCGGCTCTTGTCGGGCCGGTAGCCGACGACGATGCGCCCGAGGCGGGCCTCCAGGTCTTCCAGATCGGCCGCGAGGCAGACGATCGCCATGATCTCGGAGGCGACCGTGATGTCGAAGCCGCTCTCGCGCGGCAGGCCGTTGGCAGGGCCACCGAGCGACTGGACGATGTCGCGCAGCGCCCGGTCGTTCATGTCGACCACGCGGCGCCAGACGATGCGGCGGGGGTCGAGCCCCAGCGCGTTGCCCCAGTGCATGTGGTTGTCGATCATCGCGGCGAGGAGATTGTGCGCCGTGGTGATGGCGTGGAAGTCGCCGGTGAAGTGGAGGTTGATGTCCTCCATCGGAACGACCTGCGCCCGTCCGCCGCCGGCAGCTCCCCCCTTCTGGCCGAAGCAGGGGCCGAGCGAGGGCTCTCGCAGGCAGATCGCCGCCCGCCTGCCGATGGCGTTCAACCCATCTCCGAGGCCCACCGTCGTCGTGGTCTTGCCCTCGCCCGCCGGTGTCGGATTGATCGCGGTGACGAGGATGAGCTTGCCCACGGGCCGCCCCTCCAGCGCGCGCAGGAACTCCGCGTCGATCTTGGCCTTGTCGCGGCCATAGGGGATCACCGCCTCGGCGGGAATGGCGAGCCGCGCGGCGATGTCGGCGATCGGCAGCTTGCGGGCGCGGCGCGCGATCGCGATGTCGGAGGTCGGCTCGCTCATGTCTCGGGGTCCCTCGTCCGGTTCGGTTCGCCGGGATCAGGGAGGTGCCCCATCCCGGCGCCGAAGGAAACACCCCGGCGCCGCATATTCACAGCCGGCCTCGCGGCGAAGGTCAGTCGAACAGCGCCAGATCGATCGAGTCGGCCATCGCGCGGTAGCCGGCATCGTTGGGATGGAGGTGGTCGCCCTCGTCGAACTCGGCCTTCATCCGCGCGGGGTTGGCGGGATCGCGCAGCACCGCGTCGAAGTCGATCACCGCGTCGTAGGCGCCACCCGTCCGGATCCAGACATTGACCGCCTGCCGCTTGGTCTCGCCCTCCGGCGTGAAGTAGCCAGGGAAGATCGTGCCCTCGAAGGGTGTCAGCGTCGCGCCGTAGACCTTGATTCCCTTCGCCTTGGCACGGGCGATGATCTGCCGGTGCCCGGCGATGATCTGGTCGGCGCTGACGGCCTGCTCGGTGAGGCCCGCCGAGGTCGGATGGCCGATATCGTTGATCCCCTCCATCACCACCAGCCAGCGAAGGCCGGGCTGGGCCAGCGCGTCGCGGTCGAGCCGGGCGAGCGCGCTCGGACCGAACATCTCTTCCGGACGGTCATGCAGCACGCGGTTGCCGCTGATGCCGGCGTTGACGATGCCGACGTCGCGCCCCGCGCCCCGCTGCGACAGGCGCTCGGCGAGGCGATCGGGCCAGCGGCGGTTGGCATCCACCGTCGAATGGTAGCCGTCGGTGATGGAATCGCCGAAGGTGACGAGCGTCGGCGCGGCGCGACCCGGCGAGGAGACCTCGACGCCGCTGAGGTAGAAGCGCTGCAGCGCGGTCTTCGGCGTTGTGAACTCGGCGTCCGAGACGTGGTTGCCCTCCACCATGTAGGCGGTCTGCACGGCGTCGAGGTGGATCACCGACGGTCCGGTCCAGCGCGCCACGTGCATCGTCACCGCCAGGGTCGCGAGCGGCTCCACGGCGAGATCGACCGGGTCGGACAGCATCGGGGCGCCCGGCGGCACGCTGACGGTGCTCTGGCCCGCAAAGGTCAGCGGCAACGCCGAGCCGGCGTCGATCGAGCCGGCGGCATTGCCCGGCCGCGCCAGACTGGCGGCGCCGATCACCAGCGGCGCGCGGCCGGTCTCGTTCGAGAAGCGGATGCGGACCTGCGACCCGCCGGCCGAAAGGCGCACGAATTGGCGCACCGTCGTGTTGCTAAGCTCCGGCCCGACATCGAAGACTGGACTGGCGCCCCAGGACGCCGTCCAGCTCGGCGCGGCCTGCTGCGCCCACGATCCCTGCGGCGCCATGAGCGCGGCGACGACGACAAGGCCCCTGAGCCCGATGCGACTGATCATCTGCGGTCCCTCCCCGAAACGGCCCGTCCGCTCTTCGGCGGTTCGGGCAGATGGGAGACTAACCACGGCACAACCCGCCCGACAATCGGCGATCGTCAGGCGGGCGAAGGATCGATCCCCGCTATTCGCCGCTGCCGGCGATCAGGCTGGCATTCCCGCCGGCCGCCGCGGTGTTGGTGGAGATCACCTGCTCGCGCACGAAGCGGGCGAGATAGTTCGGCCCACCCGCCTTCGGCCCGGTGCCCGAAAGCCCGGAGCCGCCGAAGGGCTGCGAGCCCACCACGGCGCCGATCATGTTGCGGTTGACGTAGACGTTGCCGACCGTCAGCCGCTCCTTCACGAAGTCGATGGTCTCGTCGATGCGCGAGTGGACGCCGAGCGTCAGGCCGAAGCCGGTGGCCTCGATGGCGTCGCAGACCTTGCCGAGTTCGCCCGCCTTCCAGCGCACGACATGCAGCACGGGACCAAAGATCTCGCGCGTCATCGCCTCGGCGCGGTCGAGTTCGACGATGGCCGGCGCGAACCAGTGGCCATCCTTCGGCAGGTCCGGCCCGGTATCGCCGACGAAACGGACCTTCTGCGTGCGCTTCATGTCCGCCAGATGCCCATCCAGCATCGCCAGCTGCGCGGCGTCGATCACCGGGCCGACATCGGTCTCGAGGTCGGCGGGGTCGCCGACATGCAGCTCGCGCGCCGAGCCCTCGATCATCTTCAGCATCCGGTCGGCGACGTCGGCCTGCACGAAGAGCAGCCGCAGCGCCGAGCAGCGCTGACCGGCCGAGCGGAAGGCCGAGCGCACGACGTCGTCGGCCACCTGCTCGGGCAGCGCGGTGGCATCGACGATCATCGCATTGAGACCGCCGGTCTCGGCGATGAGCGGCGCGATCGGGGCGTTGCGAGCGGCGAGCGCGCGGTTGATGGCGAAGGCGGTGTCGGTGGAGCCGGTGAAGGCGACGAGCGCGGTGGCGGGATCGGCCACCAGCGCCGCGCCGCATTCGCCGCCGCCGGGCGCGAAATGAAGGATGTCGGCGGCAAATCCCGCCTCGTGCAGGAGATCCACCGCCAGCTTGGCAACGAGCGGCGTCTGCTCGGCGGGCTTGGCGATCACGACGTTGCCGCCGGCCAGCGCCGCCGCGACCTGGCCGAGGAAGATCGCCAGCGGGAAGTTCCAGGGCGAGATGCAGACCGCGACGCCGCGCGAGCGATAGACGAGGCGGTTCTCCTCCCCTGTCGGCCCCGGCAGCGGTACGGGGTGAATGAGCGTCCGCTCGGCCTCCGCCGCGTAGAAGCGGCAGAAGTCCACGGCCTCGCGCAGCTCCGCGATGCCGTCGTCGAGCGTCTTGCCGGCTTCGCGGGTGAGAAGCGCCAGAATTGGTCCCTGCCGCTCCTCCATCAGGTCGGCGGCCCGGCGAAGCTGCGCTGCGCGGGTCGCGGCGGGCACGGCTTCGGCCTTGCGCGTGCCGGCCTTGGCGCGCTCCACCAGCGCGCTTGCGCCCGCCGCAGTGAGGAAGCGGCTGTGGCCCACCACCGCGCCGTCCACCGGCGAGCGGATCTCGGCCGGCGCTGCGGCGTCGAGGCCGCCCGCCGGATCGGCCGTCAGGCCGCCGAGCTTGGCCCCGTCGCGGCCGCGCAGCAGCGAAGCCAGCGCGCGGCGATCGCCGAACTCGGTGCCCTTGGAGTTCACCCGCGCCCCGAAGAGCGCGGCCGGCGCGGCGACGCCGACATGGGTCGTGCGACCGCCCTTCAGGAGATCGCGCGGATGCACGAGAAGTTCGTCCACCGGCACCTTGGCATCGCCGACCTTGGCGACGAAGGAGGAGTTGGCGCCGTTCTCGAGAAGCCGCCGCACGAGATAGGCGAGAAGGTCGCTGTAGCCGCCGACCGGTGCATAGATGCGGCAGGCCACCGCGCCCTTCGTATCGTCGCGCAACGCCTCGTAGAGCGACTCGCCCATGCCGTGAAGGCGCTGGAACTCGAAGCCGCCGGGATTGTCGCCGGCCATCTCGAGGATGGTCGCGACCGTCAGCGCGTTGTGCGTGGCGAACTGGGGATAGAGGCGCTCGCGGCGGCGCAGAAGCTCGTTGGCGGCATCGAGATAGGAGAGGTCTGTGGCCGGCTTCACGGTGTGAACGGGAAAGCCCGCGAGGCCCTTTTCCTGCGCCTGCTTGATCTCGGTGTCCCAGTAGGCGCCCTTCACGAGGCGCACCATCATGCGGATGCCCGCCTCTTGCGCGAGCGCGTCGAGATGGCGGATCACCGGCACCACACGCTTGCCATAGGCCTGGATCGCCAGACCGAAGCCGGTCCAGCCGCGAAAATCCTGCGACCGCACCACCGCGTCGATCACATCGAGCGACAGTTCAAGCCGCTCGGCCTCCTCGGCGTCGATCGTGAAGTTCAGGTCGTAGGCGCGGGCCTTCTGCGCGAGGTCGGCCACGAGCGGCACGAGTTCGCGCAGCACCGTCTCGCGGTGCGTCGGATGATAACGCGGATGCAGCGCCGAGAGCTTGACCGAGATGCCGGGCCGGTCGGGCAGCGCCTTGTTGCCGGCCTTGCGGCCGATCGCCTCGATGGCGTCGGCGTAGGACTTGAAGTAGCGCGCGGCGTCGTCCTTGGTGCGGGCGCCTTCGCCCAGCATGTCGTAGGAGTGGCGATAGCCCTTCTTCTCGAGGCCCCGCGCCCGCTCCAGCGCGTCCTCGATCGTCTCGCCGAGCACGAACTGGCGGCCGAGAAAGCGCATCGCCTGGCGGGTCGCCGTTCGCACGGCCGGCGCGCCGAGGCGCTTGACCAGCGACGACACGACGCCGGAGGGCTTTTCGCCGGGCTGGATGATGCGCGCCGACAGGCCGAGCGCCCAAGCCGAGGCCGCCATCAGCTTCTGGTCGACGATCGGCTCGCGGTTGGCCCAGTCGCCGGCGCCGATCTTGTCCTCGATCAGCCGGTCCTGCGTCTCGGTGTCGGGCACACGCAGCAGCGCCTCGGCCAGCACCATCAGCGCCAGGCCCTCACGCGTCGAGAGGCCGAACTCGCGCATGAAGTCTTCCACCGCGCCGACGCCGCCCGAGCGTGAGCGGATCGTCTCGACATAGGACCGCGCCCGGCGCTTCACCTTCGCGTCGTCGGGGCCGAAACTCGCCTCCCGCTCGAGAAGCTCGGCGACGGCCTGTGCGTCGCTCGGGGCATAGGGCGCGGAAAACGGCGAAACGGACATCGGCGAACGATCCTTCAAGGGGCGAACGGGGTAGGCGATGCATAGCAGCCCTCGCCGGTGCGGATCCCATCGTTTAAGCGGGTGGGAACGACGCTTTCCGCCATCCAGCCGAGATCCGCCGATGGAAACCACCACGCTCGACGCCAAAGACCGCAAGATCCTCCAGGCCCTGCAGACGGAGGCCCGCCTCAGCGTGATAGAACTCGCAGAGCGTGTCCACCTGTCGCCCACGGCCACGGCCGCCCGGGTGAAGCGCCTGTCGCGCGAGGGCTTCATCCTCGGCTATCACGCGCGTCTGTCGCCAGAGAAGCTCGACCGGGGGCTGATCGTCTTCGTCGAGGTCAAGCTCGACCGCACGAGCGAGGACGTCTTCACCGCCTTCGCCGCCGCCGCCAAGGCCAATGCCGACATCATGGAGTGCCACATGGTGGCCGGCGGCTTCGACTATCTGGTGAAGGCCCGGGTGAAGGACATGAACGCCTATCGCGCCTTCCTCGCCAAGGCGCTGCTCGACCTGCCGGGCATCCGCGAGACCCACACCTACGCGGTGATGGAGGAGATCAAGAACACCACCGCCCTGCCCGTCTGACCGGCCACGGCGCACGGGAGCCGAGGCGGCGCTTGCGAAGGGAATGGGGCTGCCGCATAAGCCCGACCATGACCCCGCAGATCCACATCCGGCGCCTCGCCGTCACGCATGGCCGCCGCTCCGAAGCGGCGCTCGACCGGGCCGATCGCGGAGAGGATCATCACGCCGTGCGCATCGCGACGCAGACCGCGGTGGCGCTCAGCGACATCGACCTCGACCTCTATCCCGGCGAGATCCTCGTGGTGCTCGGCGGCTCGGGCTCGGGCAAGTCCAGCCTTCTCGCCGCCATCCACGGCACGGTGGCGATCGCGCGCGGCAGCCTTGCGGCCGAGACCGCCTACGGGCCGGTGGAGATGCGGTCGGCGACCAAGCGCCATCGCCAGCGCTGGGCCGACGAGACGGTGGCGATCGTTCCGCGCCCGATCGAGATGGCGCCGAAGGCGGCGATCGCCGACGTCGTCGCGGCGGCCCTGGCGAGGGCGGGCACGCCGAAGCGCGACCGGGGGCCGCGAACCGTTCTGGAACTCGCCAATGCGGGCCTGCGCGACTGGGCGGACGTGCGCATCGGCGACCTGCCGCCGGGGGTGCGCCCGCGGATCCAGCTTCTCGTGGCCTCGATCGGCCCCCAGCCGATCCTGCTGCTCGACGATCCCTTCGACACGCCCGACGCCTGGCGCGATCCCGCGCTCGTCGACGCGCTGCGGCGGATGCGTGAGCGTACGGGAAAGACCGTGGTGCTGACCAGCCGCGACCCCGCCGAGGCGCTGCGCGTCGGCGACCGGATCGCCGTTCTCGACAATGGCCGGCTGGCGCAGGCCGGACCGCCGCGCGAACTGCTGCTGGAGCCCGCGACGCCGCATGTCGCGGCCTATCTCAGCGAGCTCAGCCCCGTGTCCTTTCTCCAGGCCGAGGACGTGATGGGCCCGATCTCGCCCGACGACGTCGCCGCGTCCTTCGCCGGCCTCGTCCAGGTCGGCACGCCGCTGGCGCGCGTCCTGCCGGCCCTGGCGCGCGGCGACGTGGTGGTCGCCGACCGGGGACGCCTGCTCGGGCGCATCGGCACCCGCGAACTGCAGGCAGTGCTCGCGCCGCGCGGTTGAGCCGGCAGCTCGGCGGCGGACCGCCATTGGTTCAGGACAACCTGTCTTCGCCCCTCCGGGGAGAAGTACCCGGCAGGGCGAAAAGGGTCATGCTGTATCTGTCGTAAAGGCTCAGCGCGGAACCGGGGCAGTGACGCATCACTCGCCGGCCGGACGCCAAGCCCTCTCATCCCCTGCCGGACCTTCTCCCCTATGGGGCGAAGGAGGCGAGTTCGACCGAGGCTGCGTTACGCAGGCCCTCGGCGATCGCCGCCCTCAGGCCGCGGCGCGCTGGAGATGCGGGAGACGTCCCTCTTCCACCGCGAAACAGGCCACCATCGTCTCGCCGTGACGCGTCAGCTCGGGGCGCTCGCTGCGGCAGCGGTCGTTGGCGAAGGGGCAGCGCGGGTTGAAGGAGCAGCCCGGCGGCGGGTTGAAGGGCGACGGCAGTTCGCCGGTCAGGCGGATGCGTTCGACCTTGTCCTCGGGGCGCGTCGCCGGCGTCGCCGAGAGGAGCGCCCGCGTATAGGGATGCAGCGGCTCGGCATAGACGGCCGAGACCGGAGCAACCTCCACGGGACGGCCGAGATACATGACCATCACCCGGTTGGCGACGTGGCGCACCACCGACAGGTCGTGGCTGATGAACACGTAGGTGAGGCCGAGCCGCTCCTGCAGATCGGCAAGGAGATTGAGGATCTGGGCCTGGATCGACACGTCGAGCGCCGAGACCGGCTCGTCGAGCACGAGGATCTTCGGCTCCAGCATGATGGCGCGGGCAATGGCGATGCGCTGGCGCTGTCCGCCCGAGAACATGTGCGGGTAGCGGTCGTAGTGCTCGGGCCGCAGCCCGACCTCGGCCAGACCCGCCTCGGCCTTCACGCGACGCTCCGCGGCCGAGAGCTTGGTGTTGATCTTCAGCGGCTCTTCGAGGATCGCACCGACCTTCTGCCGCGGGTTGAGCGCGCCGTAGGGGTTCTGGAACACGATCTGCACGGTGGAGCGCAGCTTGGCGACCGCCGCCCGGTCGCCCTTCTCGATGCGCACGCCGTCGATCGTCAGCTGACCCTCGGTCGGGATCTCGATCAGCGTCAGCATGCGCGCGAGGGTCGACTTGCCGCAGCCGGACTCGCCGACGATCGCCAGGGTCTCGCCCTCCGCCACCTCGAAGCTCGCATCCTTCACAGCCTTCAGCGAACCCGCCTTGCGGAAGAGCCCGCCGCCGACCTCGTAGACCTGTGTCAGGTCCTTGGCGGTGATGATCGCACCCATCAGGCGGCCTCGCGGGTTTGCGTCAGGTTTTCGGGATAGTGGCACAGCGCCTCGCCGAGCGCCGGGCCTTGGCGCGGCGGCACGACGGTGCGGCAGCGATCGTCGGCCTTGGGGCAGCGTGGATTGAAGAGACAGCCGTCGGGGCGGTTGCCCTGCCCGGGCACGATGCCGGGGATCGTCGGCAGGCGCTTGGAGGTCGAGCGCTCGGGAATCGCCGAGAGAAGCGCAGCGGTATAGGGGTGATGCGGGGC
>NZ_BBWH01000009.1 GCF_001463705.1 Aureimonas sp. AU12
GCGGTATAGGGGTGATGCGGGGCATCGAACAGCGTCTTCACCGGCTGGCGCTCGACCTGCTGTCCCGCATATTGCACCACCACGCGGTTCGCCGCCTCCGCGATCACACCCATGTCGTGGGTGATGAGGATCATCGCCATGCCGTAGCGCTCGCGTAGATCCACGAGGAGATCGAGGATCTGCGCCTGAATGGTCACGTCGAGGGCCGTGGTCGGCTCGTCGGCGATGAGGAGCTTCGGCCGGCAGGCCGTGGACATGGCGATCATCACGCGCTGGCTCATGCCGCCCGAGAGCTGATGCGGAAATACACGAAGTCGCCGCTCCGGCTCGGAGATCCCAACGGCGTCGAGAAGCTCGACGGCCCGCGCATGGCGTCCCCTACGATCGAGATCGGTGTGCGCCTTCAGCGCTTCCTTGATCTGATAGCCGACGGTGAAGCACGGGTTGAGGCTGGCGATCGGCTCCTGGAAGATCATCGCGATGTCGCGGCCGATGATCGAGCGCCGCTCGCGCGGGCTCATCGCCTGCATGTCGCGGCCCTCGAACTTGATCTCGTCGGCGGTGACGGTGGCGCTGGCCGGCAGGAGGCCCATCAGGCCAAGCATGGCGACGGACTTGCCCGATCCCGATTCGCCGACGATGCCGAGCACTTCGCCCGGCTCCACCGTGACGTCGACCCCGTCCACCGCGCGGAACGGGCCGGACGCGGTCTCGAAAGTGACGGAGAGGTTGCGCAGAGAAAGAAGAGGCATGGCCTGTTTGAACTTTCCGGCTTTGAGACTTACATTCTTCGAGAATGAATGGAGACGGACACGATGTCGTTCTGGAACCAAGTGCTCGACTGGATCGCCCCCAGGCCGCAGCTGAAGCCGCTGCCGGTGATGGTGCCGATCAGGAGACCCACGGGTCGCCGCGCCAACTACTGAAATCGACCTGACGCGATCGACGTCGTTTCCCCGGAAACGGCGTCTTTTCGTATCTGCCGGGTCCATCGGCTGCAGACCCCACGGCCGGCCGATGGGTGACATCCGCAATGGCCACGCTTGCCGGCCCGGGCATGAACGCCACGCCTCAGCTCTTCTTCAGCTTCGGATCCAGCGCATCGCGCAGGCCATCGCCGACGAGGTTGATCGCCAGCACGGTCACGAGGATCGCCAGACCCGGGAAGGTGACGACCCACCAGGCCCGCAGCACGAACTCGCGTGCCTCGGCCAGCATCGTGCCCCATTCCGGCGTCGGCGGCTGCGCGCCGAGACCGAGGAAGCCGAGCGCGGCCGCATCGAGAATCGCGTTCGAAAACGACAGCGTGGCCTGAACGATGAGCGGTCCCAGGCAATTCGGCAGGATCGTCACGAACATCAGGCGCATCGGACCGGCGCCGACGACCCGCGCCGCCGTGACATATTCGCGCTCCTTCTCAGCCATCACCGACGCGCGCGTCAGTCGCACGAAGTGTGGCTGCAGCACGATCGCGATGGCGATCATCGCGTTGACGAGGCCGGGGCCGAGGATCGCCACGAGGACGAGGGCCAGCAGCAGCGACGGAAACGCGAGGATGACGTCCATCACGCGCATGATGACGGTGTCGACCCAGCCACGGAAATAACCGGCGACGAGGCCGATGACGATGCCGGTCGAAACCGCCAGCACCACCACGAACGTGCCGATGAACAGCGAGTACTGCGCTCCGTAGATCAGGCGCGAGAGGATGTCGCGGCCGACCGCATCCGTTCCGAGGACGTAGGACAGGCGCCCGCCCTCCATCCAGAACGGCGGAATGAGCAGTGCGTCGCGGTTTTGCAGGATGGGATCGTGCGGCGCGATGATCGTCGCAAAAGCCGCGACGAAGACGACGATCGCGAACACGACGAGCCCGGCGACGGCACCGCGATTGACCGAGAAGTAGTACCAGAACTCGCGCAGCATCTGGCGGCGTCCGCTCGGCGTCGGCACCCTTTGGGTCACGAGCGAACCGACGCCCTCGGCGGCTTCCTGCGCTTCGATATGAGACATGGTTCCCGGCTCCTATCGGGCGCGAACGCGCGGATTGATGAGGCCGTAGAGTAGGTCGACCACGAGATTGACGAACATGACGACGAGCGCGATCAGCAGCAGACCGCCCTGCACCACCGGGTAGTCGCGTCGGAACACGGAATCGACCATCCACTTGCCAATGCCCGGCCAGGAGAAGATCGTCTCCGTCAGGATCGCGCCAGCCAGCATGACGCCGATCTGCAGGCCGATCGTCGTCACCACCGGGATCAATGCGTTGCGCAGCGCGTGGATGCCGATGATGCGCCCGCGCCCGAGGCCCTTGGCGCGCGCCGTGCGCACGTAATCCTCGCCGAGGACCTCCAGCATCGCCGAGCGCGTCTGGCGCGCGATCACCGCGAGCGGGATCGTCGCGAGGACGATGCCGGGCAGGATCAGATGGCTGACGGCCGAGGAGAACGCGCCCTTCTGCCCCGAGATCAGGCTGTCGATCAGCATGAAGCCGGTGACGGGCGGAAAGAAGTACATGAGCGAGATGCGGCCCGAGACCGGGGTCCAGCCGAGCGTGCCCGAGAAGAAGATGATGAGAAGCAGGCCCCACCAGAAGATCGGCATCGAATAGCCGACGAGCGCCGTGCCCATGATCGACTGATCGAGCCAGGATCCGCGCTTCACCGCCGCCACGACGCCGGCGGGAACGCCGATAAGGACGGCAAGCAGGATCGCCACGAGGGACAGCTCGACCGTCGCCGGAAACAGCGTCAGGAACTCGGTCAGCACCGGACGCCGGGTGACGATCGATGTTCCGAAGTCGCCCTGGAAGAGGTTCGTCAGGTAGTACCAGAACTGGACGGGCAGCGGCTGGTCGTAGCCGAGCAGCGCCGTCAGCTGCGCGTGGCGTTCGGGCGTGATGCCGCGCTCGCCCGCCATCAGCGTCACGGGGTCGCCCGGCAGCAGGCGGATGAAGGAGAAGGCGACGACGGCAACGCCGACGAAAGTCGGCAGGAGCACGCCGATACGGCCGAAGAGAAAGCGCAACATGGAACCGTTCTACAAGGCTTTCCCATGCGGCGTCATCCCGCATCGGTTTGAAAAGTCGGGCAAAACACAAAGTTTTTGACCAAATGGAAAAGGGCGGCATCGCTGCCGCCCTTCGATGATCGCCCGGAAAGGACCGGGTTATTCGGTGATGTCGACGCCGTCGAACGTGTAGTCGCCGAGCGGGCTCTGGACGAAGCCCGTGACGTTCTTGCGCATCGGCACATAGACCACCGAATGGGCGATCGTCGCCCACGGCGCCTGCTCCTTGAAGATGACCTGCGCCTCTTCATAGAGCTTGGCGCGCTCGGCCTGCGTCGGCTTGGTCTTGGCTTCCTGGATCAGCTTGTTGAATTCCTGGTTGCACCACTGCGCCCGGTTCGCGCCGCCGACGCCGTCGCAGCCCAGGAGAACGGCCAGGAAGTTGTCTGGATCGCCGTTGTCGCCGGTCCAGCCGAGGAGCACCGCGCCGTCGCGCTTCACGTCCTTCGAGCGCTCGAGATACTCGCCCCACTCGTAGGACACGATCTCGGCCTTGACGCCGACCTTGGCGAAGTCGGCCTGGATCAGCTCCGCCATGCGCGCCGCGTTGGGATTGTAGGGACGCGACACCGGCATCGCCCAGATCTTCATCGACAGGTCGGTGACGCCGGCGGCCTCGAGGGCCTTCTTCGCCGCTTCCGGATCGTAGGCGTCGTCCTTCAGCGCGTCGTTATAGGACCACATGGTCGGCGGGATCGGCGCCTTCGCCTTCTGCCCGGCGCCCTGATAAACGGCCGCGATGATCGCGTCCTTGTCGATCGCCATGTTCAGGGCCCTGCGGACCTCGGGCTTGTCGAACGGCGCCTGCTGCGTGTTGTAGGCGAGGAAGCCGATGTTGAGGCCTTCCTGCTCGTCGACCTTGAGGTCGGCATTCTGCTGCAGGCTGGGCACGTCGGCCGGGTTCGGGAAGGCCATCAGCTGGCATTCGTTGGCGAGCAGGCGCTGCTGGCGAACGGAGGCTTCCTTCGTGATCGCGAAGACGAGATCGTCGATCGGCTGCTTGCCGCCCCAATAGTCGGCGAAGGCCTGATAACGGATAACGGCATCCGGCTGGTAGGCGACGAACTGGAACGGACCGGTGCCGATCGGCGCCTGGTTCAGCTGCGCCTGGTTGCCGGCTTCCGCCAGCTTGTCGGCATATTCCTTCGAGACGATCGAGGCGAAGGGCATCGCCACGTTGGCGATGAACGGCGCGTAGGCAGAGGTCAGGTTGAAGCGGACCGTCATGTCGTCGACCTTCTCGACCGACTTGACGATCTCGTTCATCGACATCGAGGCGTAGTATTCCCACGACGCGCCGGAGACGTACTGGTTGTACGAGTTAGCCTTGTTGCCCTGCCGGTCGAAGGAGAACACCACGTCGTCGGCGTTCATGTCGCGGGTCGGAGTGAAGTCCGCGTTCGAGTGAAACTTCACGCCCGGACGAAGCTTGAACGTGTACTGCAGACCGTCCGGCGATATCTCCCAGCTGGTCGCCAGACCCGGCTCGGTCTCCGTCGTGCCCTTCTTGAACTCGGCGAGACGGTTGTAGATCGGGTGCGCCGAGGCGTCGAAGGTGGTGCCGGCGGTGTAGAGACCGGGATCGAAGCCCTCGGGCGAGCCTTCCGAGCAGTAGACGAAGGTCTTGGCGGAGGCCGCCGAACCGAGGGCCAGGACGATGGCCGTCGCGGCGAGGAGCTGCTTCGTCAGACGCATGAATGCGTTCTCCCATGAACGTCGAAAGGCAGCATCATTGCCGCCGAGTGCGCGCATCCAGCCGTGAAACCGATAAGTGTGCAAGCTCGTTTTTTGATCATTCACTCAAAAACGATCGTCGGCGCCTGCGGAGCGGCGGCGGCGACGCCCTCGATCGAGGCGAGCGTGCGTCTGGCGATCTCGCGATAGACGGCGGCGTGCGGGCCGTCCGGATCGGAAGCCATCACCGGATGGCCGCTGTCCGAGCTCTCGCGAATCGCCATCTCGATCGGCACTTCGCCGAGGAACGGCACGCCGAGGCGTTCGGCCTCCGCCCGCGCGCCGCCATGACCGAAGATGTCGTAGCGCTTGCCGGTGTCGGGCGCGAGAAAATAGCTCATGTTCTCGACGATGCCGAGGACGGGCACCTCGACCTTGCGGAACATGGCGAGGCCCTTGCGCGCGTCGATCAGCGCCAGATCCTGCGGTGTCGAGACGATGACGGCGCCCGCCAGCGGCACCTGCTGCGCCATCGTCAGCTGCGCGTCGCCGGTGCCCGGCGGCATGTCGACCACGAGAATGTCGAGCTCGCCCCATTCGACCTCGCGCAGCATCTGCGTCAGCGCCGACATCACCATCGGCCCGCGCCAGATCATCGGGGTCTCCTCCTCCACGAGGAAGCCCATCGACATGGCCTTCAGCCCGTAGGCCTGCAGCGGCACCATGGTGCGTCCCCCGACCGTCTCGGGCCGCCCCTTCAAATTGAGAAGACGCGGCACCGAGGGGCCGTAGATGTCGGCGTCGAGAAGCCCGATCTTGAGGCCCAGCGACTGGAGGCCCAGCGCCAGGTTGACCGCGGTGGTGGACTTGCCGACGCCGCCCTTGCCGCTCGCCACCGCGACGATCCGCGCGATGCCGGGAATGCCGGGCTTGGCGGCACGGGGCACCACCGGCCCAGGGCCCGAAGCGGCCGGGGGCGTTCCCGGGCGGGGCCGCGGATGGTGGTGGGGATGGGGCGCGGCAGGCGCGGCCCTCGGAGCCGCCGGCGGGCGCGCGGCCATCCCGCCACCCTTACGCTCGGCGGTCAGCGCCACCATCGCGGCCTCGATGCCGTCGAGTTCACCGACACGGCGCTCCGCCTCGCGCCGAAAACCCTCGAAGCGCTCGGCGTCGCTGGCGGGGACGCTCAGCGAGAAGAACGCCTTGCCGCTGGCGACGAAGATCTCCGACACCATGCCGCGCGACACCGCGTCCGCGCCACCGTCCGGCATGGGAATGGCACGGAGAACGGCGAGGATGCGGTCCTTCTGATCCTGGGTCATAGCTCTTCCATCGATCTTCATCACGCGGCATGCCCGACAGGACGCTTCCGGCCCGCTTCACACCGGGATAGGCCATTTCGGTCGAAAAAGGGAGACGCCCGGCCGGCGATCGGGGTTCCATCAGGACGAGGCAGCATCATGAACAAGGACCGCGCGTCCACCCTCCGCGACGTGACTGACCCCGTCCGGCGCGCCGCGCGGCGTCTGGTGGCGGAAGCCTCGCACGGAACCCTCGCCTACCTGTCGCCGCAAACGGGCGGACCGCTCGTCAGTCGCGCGGCCCTATCGACCGACGGCAGCGGCGACCCGACCATCCTGGTCTCCACCCTGTCCCGGCACACGGGCGCAATGGCCGCCGATCCGCGCGTGGCGCTCCTGATCGGCGAGGCCGGCGCGGGTGATGCGCTCGCCCATGCCCGGCTGTCCCTGGAGGGAACGGCCGTCCCGGTAACGCAAGGTACGGCTGAGCATGTCCGCATTCGACGTCGCTTTCTCGCGCGAAGGCCGGAGTCGGAGGTCTATGTGGATTTCGCGGATTTCGCTTTCGTCCGCATCGTTC
This sequence comes from Aureimonas sp. AU12, assembly GCF_001463705.1. Classification (GTDB taxonomy): domain Bacteria; phylum Pseudomonadota; class Alphaproteobacteria; order Rhizobiales; family Rhizobiaceae; genus Aureimonas. The sequence goes on from NZ_BBWH01000009.1 coordinate 6,628, forward strand.
TGACACGTGCGTCGCTGAACGGCGGTTTCGCACGAGCCTACGATCTCGACCGAAGCGATCTCTGCGTCGATGTGCCCGCGGATCTGGCCGCCGGCGAGGCGGATCTCGTCGATCGCATCAACCGCGGCCACGGCGCGCTGCTTCAGACGATCGCGACCCGAGATGGGAGGTCGGCATCCTCGGGCTGGCGTGTTGTCACGCTGGACCCGCGCGGCTTCGAGATGGTCGCCGTCTTGGGCGATGGTTGTGTCGAGATAAGACGACTGGAGTTCGATCGCGTGATCGACCGGGCGTCGGACATTCTTCCGGCGATGTCGGCGCTTGCTGCGCCTGCTTAGCCCATCAGGGCTTGTAGCCTGGTGGGCAGTCAGCCCGGAACCGGCGTCCTGCGTCGTTCTCATAAATGCAGCGTCCGGTCTGCGTTCCCGATTGGCCGATCAGCCGATCTCCATCGTGGGCGACCACGACCGGCAACTGGCCCGGCGCGTAAGCGGCGATGCCGCCGGAGCCCAGCCCGAAGACGGCCGGAAGGACGTCGGACCGGCAGGCGGACAGAACGGGGATGATCAGCGCAACGGCCGCGACGGTCCGCAGGAAGCGCTTCGCTTTCGACCTGTGCAATCGAGTCTCCGTCAACGCTTCAACCTCGCAGTCCAGGGATCGGGGTCTCGGACCATCCGGCCCGCAAAATACCGGATGGACCGCCCTCGTACGAAGGCGGTCCATCCAACCGATCAGAGATCTATAGATCAGTAGCCCGCGGGGCACTCTGCCGTGTAGCGCTGGCCGCGACCGTCGCGATAGACGCACTGGCCGGGGCGGTTGGTCGCCGCACCGAGAAGCGCGCCACCTGCGCCACCGACGGCCGCACCGATCAAGGCGCCACGTGCGTTCCCGCTGATGCCCGCACCGATCGCCGCGCCACCCAGAGCGCCGATGCCGGCGGGAATCGCGACGTTGCGGTCGACCGACTGGCACCCGCTCAATGCCAAGGTGCTCGCCGCGACTGCGGCCATGATCATCGATCTCATTTCAAATTCTCCAGCAGGATATGTCCCGACGCCAGAGAATAGCGCGAAGGTCCACGCGGTCCAGACATGCCGCCTGCTCTTCGCCATGGGAATTCTCAGCGACCGGCCACCAGGCTGGAGTCAGGTTCGATGGCAATGCGGAGTTCACCCGAGCGGCTGACCGCCCACTCGATCGACATCGGCCGATCGAGATCGGCCTGGGCGATCGGCTGGCACTCGCCGACGACACGGCGATCGAAAGTGCTGGATAGCCGCATCTGAAGCGGCAGAGCCGAGCGGCAGGCTTCGATGCTCTGGTAGACCGGCGTCGGAACCGGGATCTCGGTACAGGCGGCCTGGCCGGACGTACATCCGACGAGCATCATAAGAGCGACGATCTGGTCCATTGTTGCGACCCCTTCGACCGATCAACCGTCGATGACGCCAAGCGGTTCCCGATCGCCTCAAGATTGAAGCGACTTGAAGTCGATGCAGGTATTCACCCCTGAGCCAACCGCCCCATCAGGCCTCGATCACCTCGAACTGACTGCGCGGCACCCGGAGCCGATACTGCAAGCCCTCGGGGCGGTAATCGAGTTCGGCCTCGCCGCCGACCGAGTTCGGAACGATCCGCTCGAGAGTCGAGGTACCGAAACGCGGATCGTGATCGAGGCGAACGCGGGGTCCACGCGATTCCAGCCACTGGATCAGGAGAAGGCTCTGCCCATCCCGTGTCTCGATCGTCGAACGGATCGACACTCGCCCACCCGGGATCGATAGCGAGCCGTAGGATGCCGCATTCACGGCGAGTTCGTGGAAGGCGAGCCCGACATGCAGCGCCGCGGTCGGCGATAGGTAGACGTCGACCCCTTCGAACTGGATCTGCGCCATGCCATCGGGGGCGTATCGCTCGACCTGCATCGTCACGAGGCCGAAGAGATCGGCGCCGCGCCAGTCTGTGTCGGTCACGATATCCTGCGAGGAGGCCAGCGACTGGATCCGTCCGCGGAAGCGCACGAGGAACTCCGGCACGGTCAGCGAGTGGCGAGCCGTCTGGCTCGCCAGGCTTTGAATGATCGCGAGGAGGTTCTTGGAGCGGTGCGAGACCTCGCGCAGCAGGGTCTTCAGCGTCTCTTCACGCCGCTTCTGCTCGGTGATCTCCAGCGAAGTGCCGATGATCCCGATCACGGTGCCGCTCTCGTCGCGATCGACGTCGATGCGGATATCGAACCAACGCATCGAGTCTGAGGCGAGGAAAGGCAGTTCGAACCGAGCGGGCTTATGCGTGCGCAGGATTTCCGACTTGATGGCGTTCGACTTTTCCGCGGCCGGCCCGGACAGAAAGTCGTGGTCGATATCGCCGTTCCGGGCGGACGACAGCCACGAATTCTCCGCATTGAAAAGCCAGAGATAGCGAAGCTCAAGATCCTGCGCGAACAGGGTCATTTCCGTGTTCGCCAGAGCCTTGAGAGCCTTGTAGGCTACCATTGTGCAGTGCTCTCTCCGGCGGTCCGCAAGCCACCTCGCGCGATTGGCAGCAGTTCAACCTGTCCGCCGGCTCGCATCAGGCGCGGTCGAGAGAACGGGACGAAACCGCATAATCCCTCAACCATACGCCGCAAACCTTTCTTCGATGTTGAGCGTCGATCTTCAACACCGTCATGCCGATCATGGCCATCAACCGTTCGCGCGGGCCATCGGTTCCCGTCCGCGGGAGAAGCGGATCGCACAGCGCCCGCTCCTTCCCGACTCGCCGCGACCGTCCGCTTGTCAGGCCGCTTCGCGCTCTTTCTCGAAGAACAGCGCCTGACTGATAAGGGCCTTCACCATGTCCGGATTGAAGGGCTTGGTGACGAGGAAGGTCGGCTCCGGACGCTCGCCGGTCAGCAGCCGCTCGGGGAAGGCCGTGATGAAGATCACCGGCACCGACACCTTCGACAGGATGTCGTTCACCGCATCGATGCCGGACGAGCCGTCCGCCAGCTGGATGTCGGCCAGCACCATGCCCGGCTTCTGCTGCTCGAACAGCGCGATCGCTTCCTTGTGGGTGCGAGCGATGCCCGTGACGCCGTGGCCGAGGCTCTCGACCATCTGCTCGATGTCCATAGCGATCAGAGGCTCATCCTCGATGATCATGATATTCGTCGAGACCTGACGCCCGATGTCGGAGCTGGCCTGATCGATCAGCTCGGAGAAATCGGCATCGCCGACGCCGAGGATCGTCGCGGCCTCTTCCGTCGTGAAGCCTTCGACGGCGACCAGAAGGAAGGCCTGGCGCGGCAGCGGCGAGATCCCGCGCAGATTACGCGAGGCCTTCTCTTCCCACGCGGAGACCGGCGTATCCTCGCGGATGTTCACCTCGACGGACTGCCACAGCGACGAGAACAGCTTGTAGAGCGAAATGCGCGGGCTTTCCTGCTGATCGAACAGGCTGGGCTCTGCGATCAAGGCTTCGAGCACCGCCGCGACATAGGCGTCGCCCGATGCCTGAGACCCGCTGAGCGCGCGAGCATAACGGCGCAGATATGGAATGTGCGGCGCTATGCGCGAGGACATCGACATGAATACTCCCCTCGTACCTTCGTAGTTGGCGGGGACACATCCCGGCCCGGCGGTCCATCGCCGGACCGAAGATCAGCCGACGAACCCATCACTCGCCGGTCCCGATAGAATTGGCGAGTGTGGTTCTACGTAATGCGAACGCGTGGAAACGCTAGCCTCCCTCCACAAGTTTCCGATCACGGTCGATCAAACCTTGCGAAACGCGGTCACTCCCACATGTATCCCTGCCATGCGCCGGTGGGACAGTGCGGCACGGATGGGGCAACTGGTGAGAGGCTGAATGGAAGACCACAAGAACAAGGGGACCAGCATGCCCGAACCGCAACCGGCCGACATGGCCGGCTCGGCGTTGGAGCTGGGACCCAGCTCCGCCATCGGGAAACGCCTGAAAGCCTATTATGACGACGTTGCGGGAGAGCCGGTGCCGGACCGCTTCCTGTCGCTTCTCGATGCGCTGGATGCGGCCGAATCCCATTCGAAGACAACGAAGCGGGATTGAGCCATGGGCCAGGAACCCGATTTCCGTCGCGAGCTGATTTCCATCATTCCCAATTTGCGCGCCTTCGCCGCCTCACTCGCAGGATCTTTCGATCGCGCCGATGACCTTGTGCAGGAAACCCTCGTCAAGGCTTGGGATAAACAGCACACGTTCCAGCCTGGAACGAACCTGAAGGCATGGCTCTTCACGATCCTGCGCAACGAGTTCTACACGCAGATGCGCAAGAAGGGCCGCGAGGTGCAGGACGTCGACGGCATTCATGCGATGCAGCTGGCGGGTCATCCCGAGCAACAGGGGCATCTCGATCTCCAGGACTTCCGCAAGGCGCTCGAGCAGCTGCCGGACGACCAGCGTGAAGCGCTGATCCTGATCGGCGCCTCCGGGTTCTCCTATGAGGAAGCCGCCGAGATCTGCAAATGCGCCGTCGGCACGATCAAGAGCCGTGTGTCGCGTGCCCGGACCCGCATGGCCGATCTCCTTGGCATCGAGGGCGACGGCGAGTTCGGCCCCGACTCGATTTCGTCCCAGATCATCGGCGTGGCGCCGGCAGCCTGACGCATCGGGTTGCCACGTCGGTCCGAAGCAGGATCGGCGAGGCACCGAGAAAAGCATCCCGTGGCGGAACCACGTCCGAGCCCAGCCATTATCGAGGCGCTCGGTGCCGCCAACTTCCCCCGCGAGCCCCGGCCGCGTAAACTGGTTGAAAGGAACGATCCATGTCGTCCACCCATTCGAACTCCGACGATTTCACCTCCACGTCGGACGAGAACGTCCGCAACGCCGAGCAGGACCTGCAGGCGCAGGTCTCGAAGCTGCGCGAGGACGTGGCCGGCGTCGTGGAATCGCTGAAGTCCATCGCAGGTGGACGTGCCGACAACGCCAAGTCGCAGGCCTATGCGCTGCGTGACGACGTGCGCGACCGCGGCGAGCGTTATGTGCGTCAGGCGCAGGAGACGGCCAGCGAGTTCGAAGAGCAGGTCAGCGAGCGTGTGCGCGCCGAGCCCATCAAGGCGGTGCTGATCGCCGCCGCCGTTGGTTATGTCTACGCTCGCCTGTTCCGGTAACAGATGATCGGCCAGCTCATCACCAAGCTCTTCACGGGCGAGATCTCGATCTACATCGCCCGGTTGCGGACCGCCTTCGCGATTTACGCGGCGATGGCCATCCTCGCTGTGGCGATGATCGGGTTCCTGATCGGCGCATTGTTCGTCTGGCTGGCTCATCGCTTCGGCACGGTGCAGACATCCATCGGCTTCGCGGTTGCATGTCTCGTCGCCATCCTCGTGATGTACGCGCTGCTTCTCGTGGCGCGTCGCCCGCCCCGCCAGCGCGCAGCGGACCGCATGCAGCGCGACGTCGCGTCGATTGCCAGCATCGCCGCGGTATCGAACCTGCCGCTGATCTTCGCCAGCGTTCGTCGTCGCAAGTCGCTGATGATGCTGCCGGTGGCCGGATTGGCCGTCTGGGGTCTCTTCAAAGGCCTTCGTGGCTTTCGCGATCGTGGCCTGCGTGATTGACGCAGGCCTGGATCCTCGTCGGCGTCGTCGGATCCTTTCGACCGGTCGCGTATTGAACGAACGAACGGCCCGCCATCTGGCGGCGCCAAGATGACGATGGAGAGACGAAATGGCTGACATGAAGACCGACAAGGTGCGTCAGGGACGCAGCGGACGACCGGTCCTCTACGTTCTGATCGGCGGCCTCGTGCTCTGCGTCATCGTCTTCATCGGGCTCGGCTTCTACGGCCGGGCCCTTCCCGATCAGAATATCGGCGGCGCGGCGAATTCCGGCGTGAGCACGGCACCGGCAACGTCCACCGGATCCACCTCCACAACCGTGACGCCGGGCGAAGCAGCAAGTGCGCCGGGTTCTAGCGGGTCGGCGACGACGACGGTGCCCGCCAATTAAGCCGGTCGCTGACACCTGACAATCGAAATGACGGGCCCTCGCGGGCCCGTTTTTCGTTGCCAGAGCAACCTGTCCGATCACCCGGCGTTTGTCAGGAACAGGAGAGCAGCCATGAGCGAAACGAACATCACCAACGACCGCACCGTTCTAGCCCTCGATGCCGATGTCGGTGGGGACGGCGACACCCCGGGGATCTCGCAGACGTTGACCCAGGCGGAAATCGACGACGTCCTGTCCAATACGGCCATGACGATCGAGGAGAAGCGGGCGCGGCTTGAGCATTTCGCCGGCCAGATGGGTGATCGCGAGGCGATCGACCGCGGCAGCGAATTCGAACCGCTCGAACTCCAGATCCGCGATGCCCTGTCGATGCTTGCCGATGGCGGACATGACTACGGGACGGCCGAGTCGGTCGGGATGGACCCGGATTACCGCAGCGACGCACGGGCGCCGGATGATCTCGACGACCCCGAACTGCGGTGATCGCCTGACCAAACCAAGCGCAAGGCTGCCGCCCGGGACAGGGTGGCGGCCTTCATCGTTGGAAGGTTGGAGAGGCTTAGGCGAAAGTGGCCTCTTCGGGCACGAGGACCTTCAGTCCGCGCCGATGGATCTTCACGTTCGACACGCGGGCGAGATCCTTGAGTTCGCCATCCATGACTGCCCGGTCCTTGGTCTTGGCCCCGCGATACTCGATGCGAATATCGTCCGCAGCTGCAACCGTCAGATTCTCGTTGGCCTTCCAGGCGCCCCGCATCATGTCGACCGTCAACTTCAGGACGGCACCACGATCGCTGGAGCGCATCAGGTAGATGCCGAGCTTTCCGCCTTGCGGATCGTCGGCGAAGGGCACGTGCCCGTCTCCATAGACATTGTTGCTGATGGCCACCGCCGGTGTGCGGATCGTCTCCAGCTTCCCGTCGACGGTCAGCTTCAGTTCGACGGACGGGCGGCTCTGGATGGCCGATCCCACGGCACGCACGCTCGCCCACATCTTTCCGAAGCGCGAGGCGTAGTCGAGCTTCTCGCGGGTGCGCACCATGCGCGCATGCAAGCCGACGGCGAACTGGTGGACGAAATAGTCGCCGTTGACGCTGGCGATGTCGACTTCCGCGACGCGACCGGTCGCCAAGGCCTTAACCGCCTGATCCAGCACCAGCGGTATCTGCAGGCTGCGGGCGAACAGGTTCATCGTGCCGGCCGGCAGCAGGCCCAGAGCGATCGACGTTCCAGCAACGGCTCCGGCCGCGGAGGCGACCGTCCCGTCCCCTCCCCCGACCATCAGCACATCGAGATCGCCGCGCAGGGACTGCTTTCGGATTTCCTCGCCGATTTCGGCGCTTCCGAGGACGACGACTTCGATCTCGTGCCCATGCAGGCGAAACTCGTCGCAGATGACGGATGTCAGGAGATCGAGGTCTGTGGTTCTGAGCGTTCCGCCTTCGCGGTTGAGAATGGCGTGAACTTTCATTGCAGTGGCATACCCCGGTCGGTTGATCGTTTCGTCACGATATGGTGTCCGACCTCTGCCCTGCGAGGGTCCGTTGCAAACTCGCGGTATCAAGTGAGGGGAACACACGCCCGGCAACACCGTTCAGGGTGCGCGAATCCCGTGTTGGACCTCCTGCCGCGAAAGACCATCCCATGATCGAATGGATCGTCATCCTCCTCATCGTCGCCGCGATCGCGAGCCTGCTGGGCTTTCGGGGCGTCGCTGGCGCGTCGGCGAGCATTGCGAAGATCCTCATCTTCATCGTCCTGATCGGCATCCTGCTCCTGCTCTTCTTCGGTGTGATCGTCTTCGCCTGAAACGGCACGGCAAGATGAGGCGCGGGCAGTCGGATGTCGGCGACGTCTCAGGGAACCGGACGCCCGTCTGTCCGGTTTTTGCCTCGAAGCTCGCGGCTTGGTTCGAGTTGAAGCCGCGTTGACGTGATGTTGGAGAGGAGACCCGTGATGGTCCGCATTTGGCTTGCCACAACCGCATTGGCCGGCGTGCTGGCATCGAGCGCCGCAGCACAGACGACCGGTGGTCAGCCGGCAGAACCGGCAACAGCGACGAGTGCGGTCGAGGCCATCGCTCCCGCAACCGATATCGCTTATATCCAGTCGCTCGGCGCGGATCAGTATCTCGCCACCCGGCTGCAGGACGTCGATCTCTACGCATCGGCGAATGTTGACGCGATCGAGGCCGGCGAGATCCAGAATTTCGTCATCGGCGCCGACGGGACCATCGTTGCGGCGATAGTCGATACCGGTTCGTTTCTTGGCGACCAATCGAAGACCGTCGCGGTGCCCTTCGGCCGCATTCAGTGGGTTGCGGGAGCTGATGCGTCGCTGCGCCCCGTGCTGACGGCGACACGAGAGGATCTGGTCGCGGCACCCGCCTTCGTCGTCGCAGACGAAAACCCACCCACCGCAGCCTCGCCTGCTCCCGCAACCGACATGGCGGCGAGCACCACAGCACCCGGTACGGGGGTGGCGGCGGCGCCCACCGCGGGGATCGGCGATTATATCGCCACGCTCGGTCCCGAACAGTATCTCAGCCAGACCCTGATCGGCGACGAGGTGAATGCCGGCGTCTCGTCCGACTCGGACAAGATCGGCAATATCAACGACCTCATCCTGTCGGCGGATGGCAGGGTCGACGGATTCGTCGTCGGTGTCGGCGGTTTCCTCGGCCTTGGCGAAAAGGACGTGGGCGTGCCGTTCGATACTATCGCGATGACGCGCGACGAAAACGGCGACGCACACGCGGCACTGGCCGCGAACAAGGAGCAGTTGCGCGGCGCCCCGACGTTTGACCGCGGCTTGGCGACCGACATGATCGCCGCCAACACGACAGGTGCGGTGACCGCGGGCAGCAACGCGACCGGCGCAGCGGCGACCGGCGTTGCAGCGAGTACTGCTGCCGGCATCGCGGCCTCGGGGACGGCACCCACGGGTCTGGCGACCGACAAGACCGATGGCGTCGCCACATCGTCCACCGCCAATGCTCAGCCGTCCGACCAGTTGACCGCGATGACCGGCGGCGACCTGTCTGCGGACAATCTGATCGGCGCCTCGGTCTATGGGCCCGACAACACGACGATCGGCTCCATCGGCGATCTCGCCCTGGCGCCTCAGGGCCAAGTCGATGCCGTCATCGTCGATGTCGGCGGCTTCCTCGGCATCGGCGCCAAGCCGGTCGCTGTGGCGATGGACAACCTTCAGTTCATGCGTGACTCCGCCGGCAAGGCAACGCTGACGACGCAGTTCACGCAGGACCAACTGCGGGGCGCACCCGAGTACAACAAAGACACTTATGCGCAGAACCGCGACGGCATGCGTATCGCCAATCCCGGCGATCTCCAGACGGCGCCGGCGGCAGGGACCGCCCAGTAACGAAAATGCGATCTCGCCGGAAGCATTGCCAAAGTCGATTTGGAAAGCCCGCATCATGCGGGCTTTTCATATTCCACGGCCGGTGCCGCCATTTGGTCTCGGAGCCGCGTTACCAAAAATTCATGGCGGTGGCGACCGAGCCATCCGTTACCGTTCGCCGATGCGGTTCTCCTGCGGCCGCGCTTTGCAAAGGCCCTCATGGCATTCGTTCGTCAGATCGTCCTCACGCTCATAGCCCTGCTTCTCGCGGGTGTCGTCTGGCTGCATCTGTCGGAAGTTCCGGGCCGTTATCTTCTATCTGATGCCGTCGATCTGCCGGCCCCGGTGAGTGGCTGGGTCTCCGCGCTGTCGCCGGCCGACGATGCGCCGAAGGTCGGGGCGACGCCGCAAGGCGAGCGGCGATTGGGCGCCATTCCCCTCGTCGTGACCGATCCCGCGATTCCCGCCGTGACCCGCGATCAGTTGCGGGCGATCGGCACGGCCGAGGCGATCCGCACCGTCGCGGTGCGTCCGGACGCGAGCGGCATCATCCGCGAGATCGGTTTTCGCTCGGGCGACGAAGTCGAGGCCGGCGCGACGCTGGCGACACTCCAGAACGATGCGGAGCGCGTCGCCGTGGAGCGGGCGCGGATCACGCTGGCCGCCGGCGAGGATCAGTTGCGGCGCTATCAGTCGCTTTCGGCCAGTTCCTCCATCACCTCCGTCCAGGTCGACGAGGTGCGGCGCGCCCGGGATGCCGCGGCGCTGGACCTGCAGGCGGCCGAGATCGCGCTCGACAAGCGCAATATCACGGCGCCGATCAGCGGCCGGGTCGGCATCCTCGATCTCGACGTCGGCGCCCTCATCGACGGCACGACGCTGATCGCGACGGTCGACGACCGCTCCAAGCTCAAGATCGTCTTCAACGTGCCGGAGGCGTTCACCTCCGAACTGCAGCTGGGCCAGAGCGTCTCGGCGCAGCCAACGACGCGCTCGGGCGAGGCGTATGAGGGGCAGATCAGCGCCCTCGACAGCCGTCTCGACCAGGCAAGCCGAACCCTTCGCGCCGAGGCGGTGATCGACAACGAGGCCGATCTGCTTCGTCCCGGCATGTCCTTCGGCATCGAGATCGGCTTCGGCGGCAGCAGCTTCCTGTCGGTCGATCCGCTGGCCATTCAGTGGGAAAGGGCCGGACCCTTCGTCTGGGTCGCGCAGAACGACATCTCTCGCAAGGCACCGATCAGCATCATCGAGCGCAACGTGGATCGCGTGCTCGTCGCCTCCCAGACCCTGCGTGAGAACGATGCCGTCATCACCGAAGGCGTCCAGCAGCTTCGCGAGGGCGCGCCCGTGCGGGTCCAACAGCCCGTGACCGCCCCGCCGGCACCGGCGACGCCGGATGCGGGCGCGCCTTCCGCATCCGGCGAGCCGACGCCCCTTCGCCGCGCCGATGCCGCCGGTGCCACCCGCGCGCCGGGCGCCCCGGCGACGGGATCGGCGCCATGAGCGGCGCCGGCCCGAAGCCGGACGCCCTCACCTCCCTCACCTCGCTGTTCGTCCGTCGTCCGGTCTTCACGATCGTCATCAATCTCCTGGTGATCGTCGCCGGCCTCGCCGCCTTCAACGCCGTCGAGATCCGCGAACTGCCCAATGTCGACCGGCCGGTGATCTCGATCACGACGCTCTTCGACGGCGCGTCCGCCGAGGCGGTCGATCGGCAGTTGACCAGCGACATCGAAAGCGCCGTCGCCCGCGTGCCCGGCATAGCCTCGATTTCCTCGTCGTCGCGCTTCGGCCAGTCGCGCGTCACCGTCGAATTCTCGGACGCGACGGATCTGAACGTGGCGGCCAGCGACGTGCGAGACGCGGTCGCCGGCATCGCCAACCAGTTGCCGGACGACGCCGACGAGTCCCGCATCGTGAAGGCGGATGCCAACGCGGATTCGATCATGCGGGTCGCCGTCCTGTCGAGCACGCTGCGCATCGAGCAGCTCACCACGCTCGTCGACGACCGCATCGCCGACCGCATCGCGGCCGTGGAGGGGGTTGCCGACGTCACGCTCTCGGGCGAACGCGAGCAGCTGATCTATGTCGACGTGCGGCCCGACGAACTGGCGACGCGCGGGCTGACGCTCGGGGACGTCTCGACCGCGCTCGGCAATGCCGCCTTCGACGAGCCGGCGGGTTCGCTGGAGTCCTCGACCCAGAACCTCGTGGTGCGCGCCGATGCGAGCCTGACGACGCCGGACGAATTTGGCGCCGTGCTTCTCGACGCCGATACGCGCCTTCGCGACGTCGCCTCGATCCGCTTCGGTCCGGACGAGGCAGCCTCGCAGCTGCGCGTCAACGGCGAGACCGGCATCGGCCTCGACGTCGTGCGCCAAGCGGGATCGTCCACCATCGCGATCTCGGAAGGCGTGCGCGCCGCCGTGGCCGAGCTGAACGCCTCCCTGCCCGAGGGAACACGGATGGTGATCACCTCCGACGAGGCGACCTTCATCAACGGCTCGATCCACGAGGTGGAACTGACGCTGGCGCTGGCCGTCGTCATCGTGGTCGCCGTGATCTACGCCTTCCTCATGAACTTCCGGGCGACGCTGATCCCGACGCTGACCATCCCGATCGCCCTCATCGGCGTCGTCGCCGGCATCTACCTCATCGGCTTCTCGATCAACATCATCACCCTTCTCGCCCTCGTGCTGGCAACGGGCATGGTAGTGGACGACGCGATCATCGTGCTCGAAAACATCATCCGCCGCCGCGACATGGGCATGAGCGTCAAGGCCGCGTCGGTGATCGGCACGCGCGAGGTGTTCTTCGCCGTCGTCTCGACCACCGCGACGCTCGCCGCCGTCTTCATTCCCATCTCGTTCCTGCCGGGTGTCGCCGGCGGGCTCTTCCGCGAATTCGGCTTCGTGCTGGCGATCTCGGTCACGCTGTCGGCTTTCATCGCGCTGACGCTCTGCCCGATGCTGGCGGCCCATCTTCTCGAAGAGCGGGCGGACAAGGCGCGCGTCGGCGTCGCCAAGCGCGGCGCGGCGCGGCTCGGCGGCTGGCTGGCGGGGCTCTACACGTTCCTCCTGCGCCGGGCGCTGAACAACGCGCTGCTCGTCGTGGTGTTCTCGGTGATCTTCGCAGGGGCCGCGGTCGTGGTCTTCCAGGGACTGCCACAACAGCTGACGCCGTCCGAGGATCGCGGCAGCGTCCTCATGAGCATTTCCGCTCCGCAAAGCGCAAGCCTGCAATACACCGACGACCAGATGCGCCGGGTCGAGGAGATCGTGCTCCCCTATGTCGAGAGCGGCGAGGCGACGAGCATCTTCGCGCGGATCGGCACGGGCACCGGCAATTCCGCCTTCATGGTGATGACGCTGACGCCCTGGGGCGAGCGCGTGCGCACACAGCAGGCGATCGCGGCCGAGCTCAACACCGCCTTCCGCGAGATCCCCGGCGTGCAGGCGCGCGCCATCCAGCCCAACTCGCTGGGCATCCGGGGTGGCGGGCGCGGTTTGCAGTTCGCCATCGCCGGGCCGACCTACGGCGCCCTCTCCGACACCGCGGAGGCGCTGGAAGAGGCGATGAACGCCGATGGTCGATGGGGACGCGTGCAGCTCGCCTTCGACACCACGCAGCCACAGCTCTCGGTGAAGATCGATCGGGCGCGGGCCTCCGATCTCGGCATCGACATCGACGGGCTGGCCAGCGCCATCCAGTCGCTGCTCGACGGCCGCGAGATCGGCACGACCTATGTCGAGGACCGTTCGATCCCGATCCACATCGTGTCCACGACATCGCCGATCAACGATCCCGGCGATCTCGCCAACATCTTCCTGAAGACGACGGACGGGCATTTCGTGCCGATGTCCTCGATCGCGACGATCGTCGAGGAGGCGATCGCGCCGACGCTGTCGCGCGAGAACCAGTCGCGCTCGGTCGCCATGTCCGCCGACCTGCCGGCCGGCCTGTCGATCTCGCAAGGCTGGGCCGACATACAGGCCTTTGCCGCCGATCGCCTGCCGCCCGAGATGCGGCTCGTGCCGCTGGCCGAAGCCGCGACGCTGGAGGAAACGTCGAGCGGGCTTGCCGTGGTCTTCGGCTTCGCCATCGTCGTGGTGTTCCTCGTGCTGGCCGCCCAGTTCGAGAGCTTCGTCTCGGCTGTCATCATCATCGCCACCGTGCCCTTCGGCGTCGCCTGCGCCATCTATGCCATGGCCTTCTTCGGCGAGACGCTGAACCTCTATTCGCAGATCGGGCTGGTGCTCCTCGTCGGCATCATGGCCAAGAACGGCATCCTCATCGTCGAGTTTGCCAACCAGCTGCGCGAGCGCGGCGCGAGCGTGCGCGAGGCGGTGGAACAGGCCTCGATCATCCGCCTGCGACCGGTGATGATGACGATGATCGCGACGATCGTCGGCGGCGTGCCGCTGGTCTTCTCGACCGGTGCCGGCGCCGAGGCACGCGTCACCCTCGGCTATGTCATCGTCGGAGGCTTGGGGCTCGCGACGGTCGCGACCCTGTTCCTGACGCCCGTCGCCTATCTGGCGCTCGCTCGTTTCTCCAAGCCGAACGTCCACGCCGAGACGCAGCTGCGGCTGGATCTCGCCGACGCCGAGCGGCTGGGCCTTGCCGGCGACGGCCACCACTGAGCGGGCGTCATCCGAACGGACCGCCCTCGCCCGCATGCGGCCGGGAGCGCCCGTCGAGAAGGCCGACGTCGCGCAGGACGTGATCGGGCGTGGTCTCGTCGAGACGATGGATGCGCCGATGGCGGCCGATCGCGAAGCTCAGCGCATGGCGGGCGATCGCGCGCCAACGGGTGAGCGCGGCCCCGGCCGGCTGCGGCGCGGATCGGGGAGCGGCGGTTTCGTGGGCGGATGACGACATGGCGGGGCTCCATCGATGGGGCGTCTGGCTGCCCCATCTGGCGCCGAAGGGGCTTGCCGATCCAATCGAACGTCGCGCATGATGCATAAGGAGATTTGATGCATCATGACCCGATCCCTGCCCCCGCTCGCTGCCATCCGCGTCTTCGAGGCCGCCGCGCGCCAGCTGAGCTTCACGAAGGCCGCAGCCGAACTCGGGATGACGCAGGCAGCGGTCAGCTATCAGATCAAGGTGCTGGAAGAGCGCGTCGGCGCGGCCCTGTTCAACCGCGGTCGACGGCAGGTGGTGCTGACCGATGTCGGCGCGAGGCTGGCAACGGACTGCACCACGGCGCTCGACCTGATTGCTGCGGCCTTCAATGAGTCGCAGGGCGATGCCCATGGAGTGCTTGCGGTGACCGTGACATCCACCTTCGCAGCCTATTGGCTGGCCCGGCACCTCGTCGATTTCCAGCGGCTCCACCCCCGGCTGGTCGTGCAACTGACGAACTCCGAACAGGTGCTCGATCTCGAACGCGACAATGTCGATGTCGGCATCCGCGCCGGCAAGGGCGACTGGCCGGGCCTCACCTGCCACAAGCTGATCGAAACCGCATTCACGCCGATGCTGAGCCCGGCGCTGCTCGAGCGGATGGGCGGGGTCGAGAGCCCGGCCGATCTCCTGCGCTATCCGCTGATCGACCCGACCGATCCTTGGTGGAACCTATGGTTCGCCAGCGCGGGCGTGACGCGCGAAGGCTACGAGGTCGACAACGGCCACAAGATGGGTTCGCAGCATCTGGAGGCCATCGCGGCGATGGCCGGCCAGGGCGTCGCGATCCTCACCCGCTTCTTCTACGGCGAGGAACTAGCGCGCGGACAACTCGTGCAACCGTTCGACGTCGCGGGTGAGGAAGGGCGGGCCTATTATCTCGTCTACCCCACCGCCCGCCGCAACGCGCCGAAGATCCGTGCCTTCCGCGAGTGGCTCCTGGGCCATTTCCCGGCACCGGAGGTGGCAACCCCGCCTTCCCTTGCCGAAGCGGGATAGGCTAGAAGGCGCGCATGGCTCCTCCTCCGCTTCTGCGCCTCGATGGCGTCCGCCTCACCTTCGGCGGCACGCCGCTCTTCACCGATGTCGAACTCGGCGTGCTGCCGGGCGACCGCATCGCGCTCGTCGGCCGCAACGGCTCCGGCAAGTCGACCCTCCTCAAGATCGCCGCCGGCATCGTCGAGGCCGATGGCGGCGAGGTGTTCCGCCAACCCGGCGCGACCATCCGCTATCTCGCGCAGGAGCCCGACTTCGGCGACGCCGTCAGCGTCGAGAGCTATGTCGCCGCGGGCCTCGGCCCCGCCGACGATCCCTACCGCGTCACCCGGCTAATCGAGGGCCTCGGCCTTCGCGCCGACGCGCGGCCGGGCGACCTCTCCGGCGGCGAGGCGCGGCGCGCGGCGCTGGCGCGCGTTCTGGCGCCCGAACCCGACATCATCCTTCTCGACGAGCCGACCAACCATCTCGACCTGCCGACGATCGAATGGCTGGAGGACGAGATCCGTTCGATCCGCTCGGCCGTCGTCACGATCAGCCACGACCGGCGCTTTCTCGAGCGCACCACGGGCGCCACCGTCTGGCTCGACCGCGGCACCGTGCGGCGCATCAACGAGGGGTTCGGCGCCTTCGAGGCGTGGCGCGACAAGACGCTGGAAGAAGAAGAGCGCGACCTGCAGAAGCTCGACCGCAAGATCGTGCGCGAGGAGCACTGGCTGCGCTACGGCGTCACCGCGCGGCGCACCCGCAACGAGCGCCGCCTCGCCGCGCTTCACACGATGCGCTCCGACCGGCGCAACGCCCGCCGGGCCGTCGGCACGGTGGAAATGGCGGCCGGCGAGACCCGCGAGAGCGGCAAGCTGGTGATTGAGGCGAAGACGATCTCGAAAGCCTATGACGAGCGCATCCTCGTCAAGGATTTCTCGACCCGCATCCAGCGCGGCGACCGCGTCGGTTTCGTCGGGCCGAACGGCGCGGGCAAGACGACGCTCCTCAAGATGCTCATCGGCGAGGCGCAGCCCGACAGCGGCACGGTGCGCCTCGGCACCAATCTCGACCTCGCCTTCCTCGACCAGAAGCGCGCCAGCCTCGACGACACGCTGTCGGTTTCGGAAGCGCTGACGGACGGGCGCGGAGACCAGGTGATGGTCAACGGCGAGGCGCGCCACGTCGCGGGCTATCTGAAGGACTTCCTGTTCCAGGCCGAGCAGATCCGAACGCCCGTGGGCAATCTCTCGGGCGGCGAGCGCGCCCGGCTGCTTCTGGCCAAGACCCTGGCGACGCCCGCCAATTTCCTCGTGCTGGACGAGCCGACGAACGATCTCGACATGGAGACGCTTGATCTCCTTCAGGAGCTGATCGCCAATTATCCCGGCACGGTCATGCTCGTCAGCCACGACCGCGACTTCCTCGACCGCACTGTGACCTCGGTGATCTCGCCGGACGGCGGCGGCAAGTGGCTCGAATATGCCGGCGGCTATTCCGACATGGCGGCGCAGAAGCGCGGTGCCGAGAAGGAGGCCAAGACCGCCGCGAAAGCCAAGGTCGCAAGCGGAGGGTCGTCATCCTCCTCGTCTTCGGCGGCGGCGAAACCCACGTCCGGCGCCGCCGCGAAGCTCTCGTTCAAGCAGAAGTTCGCGCTGGAGAACCTGCCGAAGGAGATGGCGAAGTTCGAGGCGGCGATCGCCAAGGCCGAGCGCGAGATGGCCGATCCCGCCCTCTTCGCCAAGAACCCGGACCGCTTCTCGACGCTCGCCGCCGAAAGCGAGGCGCACCGGACCAAGCTCGCGCAGGCCGAAGACGAATGGCTGGCGCTCGAAATGCTGAAGGCCGAGATGGAGGGCTGACGCCCCGTCAGTCGATCCCTCCGGTAAAAAAGGGACCGATGCAGCCTGCATCGGTCTCTTTTGGTTAGTCCGTAAGGGTCGGGATCAGTCGGTGAGGTCGGCCGGCACCTTGCCGCCGTTCTCGGCGAGCTTCTTCATCAACGCCTTGTGCAGCCAGACATTCATCGTCGCCGAGTCCGACGTGTCGCCGGTGTAGTGCAACTCGGCTGCGAGTTCCTTGCGCGCACCGATGCTGCTGTCGAGATCGAGCGCCTTCATCAGATCGACGATGGACTTGCGCCAGTCGAGCGGCTGGCCCTTGGCCTTCACCGCACCGTCGAGCATCGCGGCGACGTCGACGGCCTGCGCCGACGTCGGCGCCGCCGTTGGCGCCGACGTCGGCGCGCCGGGCTGCGGTGCGGCCGGGGTCGAAGCTGTCGGTACCGGAGCAGCCGGCGTCGGCGCCGCTGGGGTCGGGGTGGTCCCGGTCGGTGCAGGTGCGGCAGGCTTGGGCACGGGAGCGGCTTCCGCATGCGTGCCGAAGATCGCGCCCTTGATCTTGTCGAAGATACCCATGGTCGTCTTTCCCTCTGGTCGCCGCCTGCAGGTTGCGGATCGAAAGGGGAAGCGGGAAAGCACCGGGATCGTTCCCATCGGGCTTCGCCGACGTTCACCGGAAACTTACCATGTTCGCCCCAAGGTGAAGCACGCGGTCCATTCGGCGTTCGGCTATGATCGCGTTCGACGAGGCGGGGACTACGATCGATGCGGCATAGCGTTTGGACGGCGGGATCGAACCTTCGGCGCAGCACCCCGATGGCGCTTCTGGCGCTGGCCCTCTGGAGCGCGTTCGGCACCCTGCCCGCCGCCGCCATCGAGACGGCGGCCCGCAACGCCATCCTCGTCGATTTCGACACCGACACGGTGCTTTTCGAGAAGAACGCCGACGACGAGATTCCCCCGGCGAGCCTGTCGAAGCTGATGACGCTGGCGATCATCTTCGACCAGCTGAAGTCCGGCGCCATCCGGGCCGACGAGACCTTTCCCGTGTCCGAATATGCCTGGCGTACGGGGGGCGCGGCGTCGGGCGGCTCCACCATGTTTCTGCCGCTCAACTCGCAGGTCAGCGTCGACGACCTGATCAAGGGCATCGCCATCCAGTCCGGCAACGATGCGACGATCGTCGCGGCCGAAGGCATTGCCGGCAGCGTTCCCGCCTTTGCCGAACTGATGAACGCCAAGGCGCGCGAACTCGGCCTCACGCACTCGCACTTCGCCAATCCGCACGGGCTGCCCGACCCCGGCCAGCGCGTCTCCGTGCGGGACCTCGCGACGCTCGCGACCTACCTGATCCGCACCTATCCCGAACACTATCCGCTCTTCTCGGAAGAGGAGTTCACCTTTAACGGCATCAAGCAGCGCTCGCGCAACCCGCTTCTCGCCTTCGGCGCGGACGGCCTGAAGACCGGGCACACGGCCGAGGCCGGCTACGGGCTCGTCGCCTCGGCCAAGGACGAGAGCGGCCGGCGCATCGTCTTCGCGATGACCGGGATGAAGACGGTGGGCGAGCGCGCCACCGAAGCGCGCGCCATGCTGACGACGGGCCTGCGGGGCTTCGAGAACGTCGTGGTGCTGAAGGACGGCGCGGTGGCGGGCGAGGTCGCGGTCACCGGCGGCACCGGTTCGAGCGTTCCTGTCAAGGCAGCCCGCGAGGTCCGCTTCCTCGAACCACGCGGATCCGGCGCGCCCTACAAGAGCGAGGTCGTGCCCGTCGGCACGCTGGAGGCGCCCGTCGCGGAAGGGCGCCGCGTCGCCGTGCTGCGGGTCACGCGCGACGGCAAGACGATGCGCGAGGAGCCGCTCTATGCGGCGGCTGCGATGGAGGAGGCCGGATTGTTCCAGCGGATCCAGGAGACGGTCATGAGCCACTTCCGGTAGTCCGCCACGCCGGACGAACTTCCCCGGGGGACGAGTGCCCGATCAGGCCAGCTTGCGGAAGGCGAACACGAAGTCGGTGGCGGAAAGGCCCCAGCGCGCACGGGTCAGGCCCCGCAGCACGCCGCTCGCGACCTGATAGGCCGCGTAGGCGGTCTTCGAATAGGCGCGAAGCAGCTTCAGCTGGTCGCCGACATAGTGCTCCTCGAACTCGATCCGGCAGCGGTGATCCCCGAGGAGATCGACGATCCGCTCCGGCGAGGCGTCGCCGGCATGTTCCACCGCATAAGGCGCCGAGCCCGGTTGCCCGGCGTCGGGGCGTCCGAGCACCCGACGGTAGAACTGGACGTGGAACCAGTGCGGCGTCAGGCGCGTCACCAGTCCCTTGAGCGAGCGCAGTTCCGGTCCGCGTACGACGACGAGACCGTTCGGCCGCAAAGCCGGCAGCGCCTGCAGAAGCGCGGCGCCGGGGTCCGCCATGTGTTCGAGCGTGTTCCAGAAGACGAGGATGTCGAACTTGCGGGCGCCGTAATCCATCGACTGCGCGTCGCCGACGATGACGTCCGACGCGTAGCGGTTGCGCTCCAGCGCATCCTCGCAGACGTCGACGACCGTATAGCGGGCGTTGGCCATCGGAACATGGGTCTTGGCCCCGCCGCCGATCTCGAGGATATCGAGGGTGCGTCGGCGTGGAACGGAGCCTTTCATATACTCGGTGAAAGCGGTGGGCGCGGTCTCTGCCATTCTACATTCTCCCGAAAGCGAGAAGGGAACGAGACGGCCAGTGGACGACCGCGGCATCCAATGGGACCGACCCTACGATCAAAAAGACACTGACGTGAAGCTTAAAATTGTAACGGGCACACGCTGGCTCCAACCTGACGCCGTGGCCTCGTCGCCACGTGGGCGCGCCGATCATCGAACGGTCCGTCCTCCCCGTTCGGCGACGACGGCCTTGACGCAGCGCACAAAAACGACGATATCGGTCTCGTGATGCCGCGTTTGCGCTGCGCCCGCTTTTTGATCCGCACTTCCAAGCTGGATATCTGACGAGCGCCCGCCGGACCTTTTACTTGTCCGGCCGCGGCCCGTGCCGTTCCGATCCTGCGCAGGATCGTCCGGCCGCTTCACGGACCCTGCGGGGTCCGTACCCCAAGTCAAAGGCATTCCTTGACCCAGACCACTTTCCAGGCGCTCGGCCTTGCCGACGTGCTTCTGTCCGCTCTCGGCCAGATGGACATCACCATTCCCACGCCGATCCAGGCGCAGGCCATTCCCGCGGTCCTGAAGGGCCGCGACGTGCTCGGCATCGCCCAGACCGGAACCGGCAAGACCGCCGCCTTCTCGCTGCCGATCATCGACGCGCTTCTCAAGGCCGGCGGTCGACCGAAGGCCAATTCCACCAAGGTCCTGATCCTCGCGCCGACGCGCGAACTCGCGGTGCAGATCGCCGAGAACGTCAAGGGCTTCACCGTGGGCACCCCGATCCGTCACATGACGGTGTTCGGCGGCGTCTCGATCCGTCCGCAGATGCAGTCGGCCACGAAGGGCGTCGACATCGTCATCGCCACGCCCGGCCGCCTGCTCGACCTCATCGACCAGCGCGCCCTGACGCTGGCCGACGTGCAGCACCTCGTGCTGGACGAAGCCGACCGCATGCTCGACATGGGTTTCGTGCGCGACATCACCCGCATCGTGAAGATGCTGCCGGTGAAGCGCCAGTCGCTGCTGTTCTCGGCCACGATGCCGCAGAACATCGCCTCGCTCGCCGCCAAGATCCTCAAGGATCCGATCCGCGTCGAGGTGACGCCGGAAATCGTGACGGTCGAGAAGATCGACCAGAGCGTCTATCTGGTGCCGCAGAAGGCCAAGAAGCATTGGCTGATCAAGCATCTGCCGACCTTCGAGAAGGCCGTGATCTTCACGCGCACCAAGCACGGCGCCAACCGTCTTGCGGAAGATCTGGCCAAGGCCGGCATCGGCGCAGCGGCGATCCACGGCAACAAGAGCCAGGGCGCCCGCCAGAAGGCGCTCGGTGAGTTCCAGACCGGCAAGATGAAGGTTCTCGTCGCCACCGACATCGTGGCGCGCGGCATCCATGTCGACGACATCAGCCACGTCGTGAACTTTGACCTGCCGGAAGAGGCCGAGTCCTACGTCCACCGCATCGGCCGCACCGCCCGCGCCGGCAAGTCCGGCATCGCGGTCACGCTGTGCGATCCCGGCGAGCGCGCCAAGCTGCGACAGGTCGAGAAGCTGACGGGCCTGCGCTTCGACGTGCAGACCTCGGAATTCTCCGACGCCTCGGCCTTCGCCGACGAGCCGCGCGAGTCGCGCGGTCCTCGCCAGCCCCGCGGCGGCTCGGGTCGTCCGGGCGGCGCGAAGCCGGACAGCCAGCGTCAGGCCCCGCGCGGCGGCAAGCCGGGCGAGCGTCGCGGCAAGCCGCAGGGCGAGCGTTCCTTTGCCCCGCGCGGCGAGGGCCCGCGCTCCGAAGCGTCGCGCGGCGAAGACCGTGCGGCCCGTCCGAACGGTGGTCGCGGTCGCAGCCGTGGCGGCAGCGGTTCGCGCGCCGTCGGCTGATCGGCCGATCCTGCCATCACGAGACAGGGGGCGTCCTTCGCGGGGCGCCCTTTTTCGTTGGCGGCGAGACCCCGCATGCGAGCGGAAGGGCATCCAGCGGTTGCGAGCATCGCCCCTCCCCTCCATATGGCCAAAAAGCCGATTTCGAGAATGGAGCACGACGTATGGCCGAGACCGTGAAGGTCGACATTCCGCACAAGCTGACGCGCGAGACCGCGAAGGCGCGGATCACCGAGGGCTTCGGGCGCATCCGCAGCGAAGCCACGGGCGGAATGCTGAAGTTCGAGGACCAGTGGACCGGCGATCATCTCGACTTCCGCGCGAAGATGATGGGCCAGTCGATCGTCGGACGCCTCGATATTCTCGACGACCACGTGCATGTCGAGCTCGACCTGCCGGGCTTCCTCGCCGCGATCGCCGGCAAGCTCACCGGCAAGATCCAGAAGGAAGGCCAGGTTCTCCTCGAGAACAAGACCACGGTGGCCTGAGCCGGCCGATCAGGGCGTTGCGGACGCCAGACTGTTCAGGGTGGCATTGTCGGCGATGACCGTGCCGCCCTTCAGCGAAGACCCGGCAATGGTGCGGATGGTGCCAAGGCCAGGAAGCACCGAGCCGACCTTCACGCGCATCAACTCGTCGCGCGTCGCCAGCAACGCCTCGTTCTGGAAGACCATGACGATCTGGTAGTCGCCCGGCATCAGCGCGCGGCTTCGCACGACCTGCGGTGCGGGAATGGCGCCGTCGGTGTTCACCGATCCCGTCGCGATCGCATCGAGCTTCTCCGGCATGTTGGCGATCGCCGCCTGCTGGAAGAAGTCCGGCGAGCGCACGGAGATGACGTAGGACACGGTGAAGAAGCTCGCCGATCCGAGCGCCAGGGCGACCGAGGTCAGGCCGACCACCCAGTCGGCGACGCTCCATTCGCCCTCGCCCCTGTTGAACAGGCGTCCGTCGAGAAATGAACCCTTTCGCAGGGTCGGTGCAAGATCGGTCATGGCAGCGGAAGGCTCCTTGCGTGAAGCTGAAGCATCGCCCATGCCGCGTTAACGAAGATTGGCGATCACGGCGGGCGGTCGCACGCATCTCGACTTAGGGTTGACGATCGGTAAAGACCGGCCGAAGGAACGGCGCACGTCGGCAGGAAACGGGATGGAACGATGATCTTCGAGCGACGACGGGAGCGACGCAACGCCACCCGCCTGCGGCCCGCCAAGCTCCTGACCGAAGGCGGCCGGTTCCTCTGCGACTGTGCCCTCATCGAGCGCTCCTCCACCGGTGCGCGCATCCGCGCGTTCGCCCCGGTCGGGGAGACCTTGCCCGAGGAGCTGTTCTTGTTCGACGAGGTCGAGGCTTTCAAGTGGCGGGCCCGCATCGTCTGGGCGCGCGGTGCCGAGATCGGCCTGACCTTCGCCTCAGCCCCTGAACAGGTGGATGCGAACGAACAGCATCGCATCGCCGGCCGCTTCTATGCCGTCGCGCCCTGACCCCCGTTCGTAGAGGCTTTGACGCAGAAAGGCCCGCCCCGGTTCCCCGGAGCGGGCCTTTCTCCTTTCAACGGGGGCGGTCAGTGCGCAGGGACCGCCTCGATCGAGTTGGTCTCGCTGGTGGCCGGGCCCAGCGGCTCGATCTTGCCGTTCAGCGCCGCATGGAGCTGATCGGTGTCGAGTTCGCCCTCCCAGCGCGCCACGACGATCGTCGCGACGGCATTGCCGACGAGGTTGGTCAGCGCGCGGCATTCCGACATGAAGCGGTCGATGCCGAGGATGAGGGCCATGCCGGCGACCGGCACGGAGGGAACCACGGAGAGCGTCGCGGCCAGTGTGATGAAGCCCGCGCCGGTGATGCCGGCCGCACCCTTCGACGACAGCATGGCGACGAGGAGCAGCAGAACCTGGTCGGTGAGCGAGAGGTCGATGTTCGTCGCCTGGGCGATGAACAGGGCCGCGAGCGTCATGTAGATGTTGGTGCCGTCGAGGTTGAACGAGTAGCCGGTGGGGACCACGAGCCCGACCACCGACTTCTTGCAGCCGGCCGCTTCCAGCTTCTCCATCAGGGTCGGCAGCGCCGCCTCCGACGAGGACGTGCCGAGGACGAGGAGCAACTCCTCCTTGATGTAGCGAAGCAGCGCGAAGATCGAGAAGCCGTTGTAGCGGCAGACCGCGCCGAGGACGACCGTCACGAAGAGGATGGCCGTGAGGTAGAACGTGCCGACGAGCATGGCGAGGTTCGCCACCGAGCCGATGCCGTATTTACCGATGGTGAAGGCCATGGCGCCGAAGGCGCCGATCGGGGCGGCTTTCATCAGGATGCCGACGAGCTTGAACATCGGAGCCGAGACGGCCGTCAGGAAGGCCGTGACGGGCGCGCCCTTCTCGCCGACCATGGCGAGCGACAGGCCGAACAGGACCGAGAAGAACAGGACCTGCAGGATGTCGCCGGAGGCGAAGGCACCGACGATGGTCGTCGGGATGATGTTCTGCAGGAAGCCGGTGATCGTCTGCTCGTGCGCCTTCGAGGCGTAGTCGGCCACGGCCTTGGCGTCGAGCGAGGCCGGGTCGATGTTGAGGCCGGCGCCGGGCTGGACGAGATTGCCGACGATGAGGCCGATGATGAGGGCCAAGGTCGAGAAGGTGATGAAGTAGAGCATCGCCTTGCCGGCGACGCGGCCGACCTTCTTCAGATCGCTCATTCCGGCGATGCCGGTGGCGACGGTGAGGAAGATCACCGGGGCGATGATCATCTTCACCAGCTTGATGAAGGCGTCGCCGAGCGGCTTCATGCTCGCGCCGAGGTCGGGATAGAAGTGCCCGAGCGTGATGCCGAGCGCGATCGCCACGAGCACCTGCACGTAGAGCTGTGCGTAAAGCGGCTTGCGGCGGGCGGGTTCGCTCCGCACGATGGGTATGGATGCCATTCGAGTGCCTCCCGGTTGTCGTTCACACGGGGCCTCCCGGCGTCCGCATGCGGCGGGCCTCTGCGTCTCGCTACACGGCCCGCCAACACCTCTGCAAGCACCGTGCCAGCTCTGCGCAGGGCTGCCATTCCGCTGGCGCACGGCTCTTGGATGTCCTGTACGCGCTTATTTTCCATGGGATCAACGCGGAATTCCGCCCACCCAATCCACCGAATGTGCGATCTTCCGCACATGCCTGACGTGCTCCCCCTTTCGCGCCGAAACGCCCTGCGGCTTGCCGGGATCGTCTGCGCCCTCGCCGTGGCGGCGGCGGTCTGGATCGCGGCGGGCATCGTCGGTCGCACGGCGGCACTCGACGATGTGAGGATGCAGGCCGCAGCCTCGATGCCGCTGGCCGCATCGGTCCTGCGCAGCGAAATCGCCAAGCAGCGCACCGTCCCCCTCGTGCTCGCCGGCGACCCCGACATCCACGTC
Organism: Aureimonas sp. AU12; assembly: GCF_001463705.1. Taxonomy (GTDB): domain Bacteria; phylum Pseudomonadota; class Alphaproteobacteria; order Rhizobiales; family Rhizobiaceae; genus Aureimonas. Next base: position 31,609 of record NZ_BBWH01000009.1, read on the forward strand.
GCACTGAGCGCGCCGACACCGGCACGCCTCGCGGTCGTCGATCGTCGCCTCGCGGCGCTTGCGGCGACCACCGGCGCCAGTGTCCTCTATCTCCTCGACCGGACGGGGCTGACGGTCGCCGCCAGCAATTTCAGCGAACCCACGAGCTTCGTCGGTAGCGACTACCGGTTCCGCCGCTACTTCACCGGCGCCATCGCGGAAGGCGCGGCCGAGCAGTATGCCCTCGGCACGGTGAGCCGGCGGCCCGGCCTCTACCTGTCGCAGCGCGTCGATGCGGACGGCACGGCGCTCGGCGTGGTCGTGCTGAAGGTCGAACTTGCCGATGTCGAGAGCGACTGGCACACGAGCGGCAACCTCGTCTTCGCCAGCGACGATCGCGGCATCGTCCTCGCCACGAGCCGCGACGCGCTTCGCTATCGGACCCTGCACCCGATCGACGGGATGCTCGCCGCGGGCATCCGCGAGAGCCTGCAATTCGGCGGCGCGCCGCTGACGCCAATGCCGCTCGGGCCCGACCGCGATGGCCTGACGACGCTCGGCGAGAACGGCGGCGCGCCGCGCTACCTCGCACTCGATCAGCCCCTCGGCGATCCGCGCCTGCCCTGGCGGCTGCATCTCTTGGCACCGGCCGATGCAGCGATGGCAATGGGCATGGCCTCGGCGCGGCGACAGGCGCTGGCGCTGGCCGCGGTGGCGCTCACCATCGGCATCTATCTCGTGCGCCGCCGCCGCCGGGCGCTTGCTCGCCAACGGAACCTGCGCCGTGCCGCCGACGAGTTGGAGCGGCGGGTTCTGGAGCGCACCGGCGAGTTGCGCGAAGCCAACGGGCAGCTCAAGGCGGCGATCGCCGCGCGCGGGATCACCGAGCGGCGGCTCGACGAGTTGCGGATCGATCTCGAACAGGCGAACCGGCTGGCAACGCTCGGCCAGATCACGGCAGGCGTCGCGCACGAGATCAACCAGCCGCTGGCGGCGATCCGCACCTATGCCGAGAATGCCGACCGGTTCCTGGCACGCGGCGACACGCCAACGGCCCGCCAGAACCTCGCCAGCGTGGTCGGCCTGACCACGCGGATCGGCGCCATCACCGAGACGCTGCGCGGCTTCGCCCGGCGGGGCCACGGCGAGATGGAGACCATCGTCGTCGCCGATGCGCTGGACGGCGCCGAGATGGTGCTGCGCGGGCTCCTCGACGGCGCCGGCGTCGTGCTGGTCCGCGATCCCGCTCTGGCGACGCTGCGGGTCCACGGGGAGCGCATCCGGCTGGAGCAGGTGCTTGTCAACCTCCTGCGCAACGCCGTCGAAGCAAGCACCGACCGGCCATTGCCGCGCATCGCGATTTCGGCCGAGCGTCATGGTGAGGACATTCTTTTCCATGTCGCCGACAACGGCACCGGGATCGCCCCGGAAGCCCTGCGCACCCTGTTCACCCCCTTCTCGACCACTAAAGCGCGCGGCCTCGGGCTCGGCCTTGTGATCGCCAAGGACATCTTGAGCGAATGGGGCGGCGATCTCTCCGCCGAGAGCCGCCCGAACGAGGGCGCCACGTTCACGCTTCGACTGAAGGCCGCACCATGAGCCAGACCATCGATAGGCCGAGCGTCGCCTTCGTCGACGACGACGAGACGCTTCGCGATGCCAACCGGCAGACGCTCGACCTCGCGGGCTTCACGCCGATGACCTTTCCCGACGGCGAGAGCGCGCTGGCGGGGATTACGGCAGAATTCCCAGGCGTCGTCGTCACCGACATCCGCATGCCCGGCATGGGCGGGCTCGAACTCTTCCGGCGCTTGCGGGCGATGGATCCCGACCTGCCGGTGATCCTCGTCACCGGCCATGGCGACGTGGCGATGGCGGTGGATGCGCTGCGCGAGGGGGCCTACGACTTCATCGCCAAGCCCTATGCCACCGATCGCCTCGTCGAGAGCGTGCGCCGCGCCACCGAGAAGCGTCGGCTGGTGCTGGAAAACCGGCAGCTGCGGGCGCTGGCCGAGCGCGCCGCCGACGACGACATGCCCCTGATCGGCGAAAGCCCCGGCATGGAGCGGCTGCGCCGCACGCTGCGGCAGATTGCCGACGCCGACGTGGATGTGCTCGTCGAGGGCGAGACCGGCTCGGGCAAGGAGGTCGTCGCCAGCCTCCTGCATCGCTGGAGCCGGCGAGCTCCCCGCCCCTTCGTCGCGCTGAATTGCGGCGCGCTGCCGGAAACGGTGATCGAGAGCGAGTTGTTCGGCCACGAGGCCGGCGCCTTCACCGGCGCTCTGAAGAAGCGCGTCGGGCGTATCGAACATTCGAGCGGCGGCACGCTGTTTCTCGACGAGATCGAATCGATGCCGCCGGCCCTGCAGGTGAAACTGCTGCGCGTTCTCGAAACCCGCGAGGTCGAACCGCTCGGCACCAACCAGCGCCGGGCGGTGGATCTTCGCGTCGTCGCCGCCGCGAAGGTCGATCTCGGCGACCCCACCGCCCGCGGCTATTTTCGCGAAGACCTGTTCTACCGTCTGAATGTGGTGACCGTTCGCATTCCACCGCTGCGCGAGAGACGCGACGACGTGCCCCTGCTCTTCGCGCATTTCCTGGCCCGCGCCGCGGAGCGCTTCCGCCGCGAGTTGCCGCCGCTGTCGAGCGGCGTCGCGCGGCGACTGGCCACCCACCTCTGGCCCGGCAACGTGCGGGAACTCTCGCACTATGCCGAGCGCGTCGCCCTCGGTCTCGGCGAGGACGACGCCGATGTGCCGGCTGCGGGATCTGCCGGGCTGACGCTTCCCGAGCGCGTGGACCGGTTCGAAGCGGGCGTGATCCGCGAGACGCTGGCCAACGAGGGCGGTGACGTGCGCAGGACGATCGAGGCGCTGGGCCTGCCGCGAAAGACGTTCTACGACAAGCTCCAACGCCATGGGATCAGCCGACGCGACTTCCTGCAATCCGAGGACTGAGTGTCTCGCTCAGGCGACGCCGCGAATGGCCTCGATCACCTTGCCGAGCTTCCGCGCGCCTTCGTCGGTCAGGGTGCCGCGCTCGCCTTCCGGCTCGAGAAGACCAGCGCTCTCCATTTCCTTCACGCCTTCGGGGTCGGCGTGATGGCCCTTTCCATCGTCGAGTACGACCCGCGTCACGCTCTCGCCACTGACGAGGGAATGATAGGCGGCGAAGGTGAGGATCGAGAGAGCGTGATCGCTGAGCGGGGTGTCGGACATGGTGCCTCCGTACATATTCATGCGTGTGGAGAGACAATGCATTCCGATCGCAGGCGCTCCGCACCCGTGGCGATGTTTCGCAGGCGCCGAACTTCCCGTCCGGCCTTCTCGACAGCGCCACGAACTGGCCTTACCTCACACGCCCCGACCGGCATGGCATGGACGATGACGACGCAGACCAATCCCGAACTCAGCGCTCTCATTCACGAGGTGCTCGAAGCCAATCTCCTGAAGTCGGGCTCCCGCGAGCGAGCCGTGGCCGAGCGGGTCGCCGAACTCGGCATCGGCAAGCTGCCGCCGGAGGAGCGCGACCTTTTCGAGCGGGCCGTCCTGCCGATCCTCGCCAAGCCGCTTCGCGAGCAGATCGCCGTGGCCTCCATCATCCAGCGCGGCGGCTACGTGCCGAGAAAAATCGACTACTGAACGCGGCCGCATCGGCCTCGTGCAGCCCTGATTCGCTGGCAGACGATCGCAATTTTCGTAAAGGTTTCAGCAACCCTCGAACCCGGCGCAGAGCTTGCGGCGCCGGGGTTTCAGCCTTCTGTCAAGCCGTGGAAACGAGCGATCGACACGCTATGTGCCGGCTTCGAATTGACGGAGACGACGCATGCCCCTGCACCCCGAACCCGAACTCGCGATCCTCATCGCCGAAGCCATCGACGCCGGCCTGCTGAAGCATGGAACGTCCGAACACAAGATCGCCTGCCTCTTCGCCACCAAGGGTCAGGGGCGGCTGACGCCGACCGAGCGACGCACCTTCGAGGAGCGCGTGCTGCCGATCCTCTCCAAGCCCATCGAGACGCAGATCTTCATCCAGTCCCTCGCGCGCCGCGCCAACCGGGTGCCGCGCCGCGTCGCCGTGTGAGGCCGACGGGCGGCGCGTCCGCACGCCGCCGAAACATCCCGCGTCCATCGAAAGCCAGTCAGCCGAAGGCGAGGATGTGGTTGTCCCAGACGACCTCGGCTCGCCGCATCGTCTGGGCCATGTCCGGCAGGTGACACACGGCCCCGTTGCCCCCGGTGGCCATCAGGCCGGTGAGGGAGGCATCCGGCGCCAGCCCGCAGCCTTCCTGCAGCGACAGGCTCTCGATCGTCGCGCCCGTCGCCGTATCGAGGACGAGCACGGTGTTGCCGCGCGGCGAGGCGAAGGCAACGCGCGATCCGTCGCGCGAGCAGGCGACCGACCCGACATAGTTGGCGAGCGCGCCGACATGCGCCTCGTCGAGATCGGCCAGCCGCAGCGTCTCGCCCGGCCGGGCGCAGCCGGCCAGCACCGGGCGTTCCGTTTCCGGACCCTCGTACTGGCAGCCGAACCAGACCGCGCCGCCCGCGTCCACCGCGAGATGGCGGATCGACAGCTGGTGGAGATCGGCTGGAAGCACGTGCTTGTCGAGGATCTGCCCGTCGCGGCGGCGGATGAAGACGAGCGAGGGCTCCATCGTCGCAAGGTTCAGCTTCTGGCGTCCGAAATCGGGATGGGTCTCGATCCCGCCATTGGCGACGACGATCGTCTCGCCATCCGGCATCAGCAGGGCCTCGTGCGGGTCCATGCCGCCGGTCTCGAACTCGCCGATCTTGGAATAGCCCGCCCGCACGTCGTAGACGCCGATGAGGCCGCGCGCAGCGTCGTAGTCGTTCTCGGTGGCGTAGAGCAGCGCTCCGTCCGGCGAGAAGAAGCCGTGGCCGAAGAAATGCCGCCCCTCCTGCGAGACGATCGTGGTCTCGGCCTTGCCGCTGCGCGGATCGAAGACCGCCGCGAAGGTGGCCGGGCGCCGGGCGAAGACGACGGCGCGGCGCGAGACGGGATCGAAGGTGACATCGTGGCCGCGATCGGGCAGGTCGATGCGCGAGAGGATCCGCCCGCGCTCGTCGAAGACGGCGCAGGCCGAGCCGCCCCCCGGCAGGTCGCAGGCACTGGCGAACAGCATGTCCGAACGCTCGATCGCCTCGGCGGCGCCCGGCGCGAGCGTCGCAAGGAACGCGGCGCCCGCGCCTTTGAGGAAGGTGCGGCGGTCGAGCGGCCGGATCAGTGCCATGGACGGATCTCCCGAGGCACCGGGGATGCGCCGATGCGAAGTTGCGCTTTGGAAGAACGGAGCGGCGCCGGAGCCGATCCAACGACATCGGTTCGCCGGATGTGCTTCCGATCTTGGTCAAGTCCGCTTCGTCCGACGACGAAGCGGGCTCCGCCTCGTCTGGAAAGGCTTCAATCGCCGTCGAGCGAGGAGAAGCCGGCGGAGACGCCGAGCGCCGGCGCGACCTCGGTGGCGAGCGTCGATTCGATGCCGCGGATTTCCAGCACCATGGCCTGCAGGGTGCCGTGGCCGTTGGGCGTCGCGGCCGCATCGGCGGGCGTCGGGGTCAAGGTTGCGAGCGAGCTGCGAAGGGTCTCGAATTCCAGTGTGACCGAAGCGGGAACCCAGCTCGAATCCTCCGGCAGGATGTCGAAGAGGCCCGAGCCCAGCATCAAGGCGCTCAGGCCGTCGAGATCGGCCTGCAGGACGGCGGCGTCGAGGTCCGAGCGGTGGAAGAGGAAGAGACCCGGCTTCGCCTCCGCCACGCTCTTGCCGATGCCGGGCAGGATGCGCAGGTCCCGCACCGCCTCCAGCCCGTGGATTGCAGTGCCGAGAATCTCCTGCAGCGCGTCGTTCGCGGTGCGGTAGTTCGGGTCGGCGGCGCTCGGCTGGATCAGCCGGCGTCCGATGCCGTCCGCAGCTTTCCATTCGACCGCGACATTGGCCGCCATGTCGCGAAGGTTGGCGGCGACGCCGCGCGCATAGCGACAGCGGAAGTCGCCGGCCGGGGTGGCGAGGTCGTCGGACCCCGTGCCGAACAGGAGCGCCTCCAGCGCCGTCAGCCCTTGCACCGCGACGCTCTTGGCGTGGAGCCCGTCGGGATCGACGGCCGCCGCGTCCTGTCGCGCCAGGATCTCACCGACCTGCCGCAACGCGACGCCGCGCCGGTCCGGCCAGAACAGGAAGCGCTCGATGCGGTTGTCCTGCGCGATCGGGCCGAAGCGAACGAACTCGATGGCGCCGAAGGCCCGCGCGAGATCGCCGAAACGCAGTCGGACCGCATCGAGCGCCGCCGGCGACGGCGCCGCGCAGAGCGCCGCGGTGGTCTCGGCCGCATCGGCCGACGCCTTGGCAAGAGCGTCGTAGCCCGGCCGGATCACGTCCTCGACCGCGCGGCGCACGACCTCCTCACGCGTCGTGGCCGGCCGGGTTTCGGGCGCCACTGCCAGCGCCGGCGCGGAAGCTGCGAGGGCGAATGCCAGCATGGGCAGCGAAAACAGCAAGCGCATCACAGCGACTCCAGAAATGCGAGGACGGCGGCACGGTCGGGCGCGGCCATGGCGGCGAAGGCGTCGCGCGCCCGCTGCGCCTCGCCCCCATGCCAGAGGATCGCCTCGGTCGCGTTGCGCGCCCGCCCGTCATGCAGAAGAAGCGTGTGCCCGCTCACGGTCTGCGTCAAGCCGATACCCCAGAGCGGCGGCGTGCGCCATTCGGCGGGTCCGGCGTCGCCCACCGTCGAGCCGTCTGCAAGCCCCTCGCCCATGTCGTGCAGGAGAAAGTCGGAATAGGGCCAGATGAGCTGGAAGGCCCGTGCCTTGTCCGGCGCCGCGCGGCTGGTGACGAATTTCGGCGTGTGACAGGCGGCGCAGCCCGTCTCGTAGAAGAGCTGCTTGCCGCGTAGCACCTGCGGGTCGCCGATCGCGCGACGGGCGGGAACGGCGAGGTTCTGCGAGTAGAAGGTGACGAGGCCGAGCACGGGATCGGGCGCCTCGACATCGCCGAGACGCGGCTGAACGCCGGTGGGCGCCTCGCGGCAGGCGGTCTGCGCCGGCATGCAATCGCCGTAGGACGCTTTGAAGAGAGGCGTCGAGATGCCGATGTCGCCGGCAAACGCATCGGCCGACTGGATCTCGATCGTCGGCGCGCTGGCCTTCCAGCCGAAGCGGCCGAGGACGAGATGCCCCGTCCCGTCCGGCACCATCGAGGCGCGGCCGGATACGCCGTCGCCGTCCCGGTCGTCGGGGTCGGCCTTGGCGAGAATGTCTTCCGCTGCGATCGCCTCGACGAGGCCGAGGCCGATCATCGGTGGAGCGTTGCGCGGCGAGAGGATGGTCTTGGGATCGAGCGGCCCGTAGCCGAGATCGACGGCGCTGTAGGTCGGGCGGCGCAGCGGCACGATCGTTCCGTCGCCGAGTTGCACAGGCTCTTCGGAATACTCGATCCGCATCTGCCCTTCCGGTGCCAGACCCGGCACGGCGAAGGTCTGGAGCTGGCCACCATAGACGGGATCGGGAATGCGCGGCAGCGCATGGCTGGCGAGGATCTGGCGCTCCTCGTCGGTCTCTGCGGGCTTTGACAGCCGCAGGAACATCGAGGTCGAGTCCTCGCCGGCCAGCGGCGGATGCCCGCGCCCGTCCTTCAAGTGGCAGGACTGGCAGGAGCGCGCGTTGAACAGAGGTCCGAGCCCGTCGGAAGCGGCGGTGGACGAGGGAGACGAGACCCAGAGCTTACGAAAAAGGGCGTTGCCGAGCTTGAAGCGCTCCTCGCCCTCGAAGCCGATATTGGCGGCCGATTGCGAGAAGCTGTCGCGGTTCACCAGCTTGCGGCTGGTGCCGGCGCCGCCCTGCATCTCCTCGAAGGCTTCGGCCTTGGTGAAGTCAGTGGTCGGCTTCGTCACGGCGACGACGCGCTTGAGATCCTTGGCGTCGAGATCGCCGCGCACCGGCAGGTCCAGCCCGAAACCGGCCGTGACCGGAAGCGCCGCACCGAGAGTCGCGACGAGACCCAGCACCCAGAGACCGCGCACGGCACCCACCATCGTCGTCTTTCGCTTCGAGCCGATCCCGGCGGGACGGCGGCTGCTCTCGAACGGCATCGAGCCGCCGCATCAAGACGATGCGGCGGCTCGGCTCTTCGATCCCGCGTGGTCCTACTGGAAGACCGCGTTCGTGTTGTCGAGGCTGTCTGAGCCCTCGATCGTGACATTCTCGATCTCAAGCGCCGATACGGCGCGCTCGATCGAGCGGGTCTGCGTCACCAACGCATCGATCGCGGCCTGGACGCGCGCGTTGCCGGCCTCGTTGCCTTCGGCGATCTGCTGGTCGTAGGCCTCGCCCTTCTCGGCGGCATCGACGATCTGCTGCTGGGCGGCGATGCTGGCGTCGATCTTGGCCTTGATCTCGGCATCGACGGCCGGATCCTTCGCCGCCACGAGATCGGAGATCGACGGCCCCTCGACGATCGATCCGTCGAGGCGCTGGTAGCGCCCGTCATAGACGTTGCGGATGCCGATTACGTCGTTGAAATGCGAGATGTGCGTGTTGTCGGAGAAGCAGTCGTGCTCCTCTTCGGGATCATGAAGCAGCAGGCCGAGCTTCATCCGCTCGCCCGCCAGTTCGCCGTAGGACAGCGAGCCGAGGCCGGTGAGGATGGCGGGAATGCCCACCGCCGGGTCGTCGGTCATCTGCTTGCGCGCCGCCCCGCCGTCGCGCCAGTCGCCGACCATCTCCTCGAGATCGGACACGAGCAGCGTCACCGCGGCGTTCAGATATTCGCCGCGCCGGTCGCAGTTGCCGTTGGTGCATTCGGTCCGCGAGTAGTCGGTCCAGGGGCGGTTGCCGGCGCCCGGTCCCGTGCCGTTCAGATCCTGCCCCCAGAGCAGGAACTCGATCGCATGGTAGCCCGTGGCGACGTTCGCCTCGACGTCGCCGGCTTCCTGCAGCTTGTCCTGCAGGAGTTCGGGCGTGATCTCCGTGGTATCGACCACCTCGCCGCCGACCGTGATCTGCTTGTTGGCGATCACGTTGGCCGTGTAGAGCGAGTTGGTGTCGGAATCCGAGCCGTAGGCCGGGCTCACGTAGTCGATGAGACCCTCATCGAGCGGCCAGGCATTCACCCGGCCCTCCCAGTCGTCCACCACCGGATTGCCGAAGCGGAAGGCCTCGCTCTGCTGGTAGGCGGGGCGGGCCGCCTTCCAGGCGAGCCGCGCCTTGTCGAGCGTTTCCTGCGATGGATTCACGATGAGCGCGTCCGTCGCCTGCTTCAGTGCCTGCGCGCCGATCAGCGCGTCCTCGTAGGTGGAGAGGGCGATGTCGGAATAGGTCCGCAGCACTGCTGCCGGCTCGGCCGTTGCCGTCTGTGCAAGGGCCGGCGCGAACGGCATGGCGGCGCTGGCTGACAGGAGAAGTGCCGATATCAGGCGGTTCGTTGGGGTCACCGTGCGGATCCTTCTCCAGCCCCCGCGCCGATCTCGAAGAGCCCTGCTCGGCCCGGCGTGGTTCTGCCGTGGGCTCCTAGGCTTCACTCCCTTTGAAGTCAACTGCATCGCTCATGTTCATCGGTCTCGACTTACTTGCCGGACGCCGAAGCTTGGAAGCATTCCAAAGTTGCATCATGGTCGACGCAAGTCTTCCGAGGTTCGAGCTAGCCGCGACATCTCGTCCAGCACCGCGCGCCAGGCCGAAACCGGCACCGCGAGACCCGACCGCCCCGTCTCCTCGCCCGCCACTGTGATGCCCACCAGGGCGCCGGTCGTCCGCGCCGTGAGCGGCCCGCCGGAAAAGCCGTGCGGCGCACGGCAGTCGGTGGCGATAAGGCCCAGCGGCGCGCGCGGCAAACGGGCGCAGGCGTCGGATCGGCCGAGGCGATAGGGCCGGTCGCGCGCGAACCCGAGCGACATCAACGCCTCGCCGGCGGCCGGCTCGTCCGCCAGTTGCGGCAGCGCGATCGTCGGCGGCGCCTTGGTCTTCAGTTCGAGCAGCGCCCAATCGCGGGCGAGCGTCTCGATCGGCCGGGAGGGATCGTAGAGCGGATCCGTCCGGTAGGCGGTCGCGACCGTGTGAAACGCGTAGGCGCCCCGGTCGAAGCCAAGGAGGACATGGATCGCCTCGGCGGGAAGCCAGCGGTTCACGCGCGGATTGAAGACGCAATGCGCGGCGGTCAGCGCGATGCGACGGGTGAGGAGGATGCCGGAGCAGAAGGCGCCCGCTGAGTTGTTGATCCGCGCGACGGCAGCGCCAAGGTCGTCTGCGCGCACCGGGTTCGCCGGCAACAGGGCTGCGAGCAGCAGGCAGACGAGGCGGATGGACAATCTCATCGCGTGCCGATGCGCCTTCCCGGCCGCGCCCACAAGCCGAGACCTTACCAGCAGATGAAATTTGACGGCGGCGCTGGAAGCGTCGGTGTCGCAGGCGCATGTTCGTCCCCGTCCGCCCCCGCTGGTCCCTCGGCCCGCATCGCGACGGACGCATCGGCCGGGAACGGCCCAGAGGGCGAGCGAGCGCGACATGAACAGCGAAGAACGTCAGATGATCGAGGGGCTTTTCGATCGGCTCGGCGAGGCCGAACGGCAGGCCCCGCCGCGCGACGCGGAGGCCGAGAGCTTCATCCGGGACCGCATCGCGGCCCGCCCGGCGACGCCCTATTTCATGGCGCAGACCATGATCGTGCAGGGCGAGACCCTGAAGGCGGCGCAGGCCCGCATCGAGGAGCTGGAGCGCTCGCTGCGCGATCAGCCCGCACCCGCCGGCAGCGGCGGCAGCTTTCTCGGCGGCCTCTTCGGCGGCGGCAGCGGCGCTCGGGAACCACAGCGCTCTCCCGCTCCGACGCCGGCTGCGAGGTCGAGCGGCTACGGCGGTCCTGCGCCCGGCCCCTGGGGCTCCGCACCCGCTGCGGCGCCGATGCAGGCCGCGCCCATGGGCGGGCGCTTCGGGGGCGGCGGTGGCTTCCTGGCCGGCGCCGCGCAGACCGCCGTGGGCGTTGCCGGTGGCGTCATGCTCGGGTCGATGCTCGGCAACCTCTTCGAGGGCAGCGGCCACTCGTTCCTCGGGGCCGGCGCGTCGGCGCTGGGGTCGGGAAGCGAGACGGTGGTCGAGAACAACGTCACCGAAAACTTCTACGGCGCGCCGGCCGACACGAGCGGCATCGACAACGCCAACTCCGACGCACCCGACATCGAGAACGCCGACTATGACAGCATGGACATGACGGATCTCGACGGCAACGACGACATCTGAAACCGGCAGGGGTCGCGGCGGCCAGCCGCCGCGACCCGAACCACCGTCAGCTGGCGCGTTCGCTTTCGAGGAAGGCATCGATGCGCCCTTCCCGGCCGGCGCCCGTCAGCAGGTAGAGAACGAAGATCGCCGCGACGAGACTGCCCGCGATGATCGGCGCGGTCCACGCGCCTTCGGCGATCCGCACAACGATCAGCGTCGCGCAGGCGATCGCGCCGAGGGCCGGCACCACGACCGGCACCTCGAAGGCTCCCGGCTTCTCGCCCGGCCGGCGCTTCAGCACGATGAGCGAGACGTTGACCACGGTAAAGACGCCGAGCAGCAGCAGCACCGTGGACGAGGCGAGCGCCGCGATGTCGCCGACGAGCGACAGCACGATGACGATGGCCAGAAGCACGCCGATCGCGACATAGGGTGTGTGCCGGGTCGGATGAACCCGGCCGAGCGCCGCCGGCAGCAGACCCTGCTTCGACATGCCGTAGAGGAGGCGCGAGGCCATCACGTAGTTGACGAGCGCGGTGTTGGCGACGGCGAAGATCGTGATGCCCGCATAGACCCCGGTCGGGAACCACGGCGCCGCCCGCTCGATGACGAGCGTGAGCGGACCCGACGCCTCCGCCAGTTCGCGCCAGGGCACGACGGAGACCGCGGTGATGGCGATGGCGATGTAGATCGCGGTGGCCATCAGCATCGCCGAAATCATCGCGATCGGCATGGTGCGCTCGGGGTTCTTCACCTCTTCCGAGACGTTCAGCATGTCCTCGAAGCCGATGAACGAGAAGAAGGTGAGCACCGCCCCCTGTGCCACCAGCAGGACGACCGAACCCTGCAGGGCACTGCCGTCCTCGTTCGTCGGGAACTCTAGGAGGTTGGCGTTGCCCCAGTAGGAGACGCCGACGGCGATCACGAGAAGGAGGCCGAAGGCCTCGACGACCGTGCAGACGGCGTTCAGCCAGAGCGACTCGGAAATGCCGCGAAAGAGAACGCCCGCCAGCAGCACGAGGAAGCCGATGGCCAGAAGGCTGAGCGGCGCGTCGATGCCGAGAGCACCCGCGAAGTTGCGGGCGACGACGTTCGATTGCGTGGCGATCGAGGTCAGGCCCGAGCAGACGACGGCGAGGCCCACGACGTAGGAAACCATCGGCCGGCCGTAGGCGCGCTGCGTGACGTAGGCGGCGCCGCCGGCTCGCGGATGGCGCGAGGCGATGGAGGCGTAGGACAGGCCGGTGAGCAGCGCGGCGACCATCGAGACGAGGAAGGCGAGCCAGACGGCGCTGCCGAGCTCGCGTGCGGCTTCGCCGATCAGGCCGTAGATGCCGGCGCCCAGCATCGAACCCAGACCGAACAGCGTCACCTGCGGCAGCCCGACCGCCCGTTTCAGTCGGGCTTCGCCGGCTGAAGTCTCTTGCGTTCCCGCCATCCCCGCTCTCTCCTTGCGACATTCCGTCTCAAGACAGTAGCGCGGACTCGGCCCGAGCCAAGCCGAATCACGGCAAAAATGCGGCAGCCGTCAGGCGGCCGTAAGTTCGGCGAGCCTGTGAGGGATCTCGTCGAGCCGGTCGAGCACGAGATCGGCGCCCAGCGCATCCGCGCCCTTCGCCGTATAGCCGCCGCGCATCGCGACCACCGGCATGCCGGCGGCCTTCGCGGCATCGACGTCGTTCTCGCTGTCGCCGACGAACAAGGCCTCCCCCGGCTCGATGCCGAGTTCGCGGCAGGCGAAGACGAGGAGATCCGGCGCCGGCTTCTTGCGCGGGCCCGCATCGCCCCCGACAACGATGGCCATGCGATCGGCCAGCCCGAAATGGGCGAGGATCTCCGCGGTCTCGGCGCCCGGCTTGTTCGTGACGACCCCGATCGCGATCCCGGCCTCGTCCAAGAGGCGCACCGCGTCGCTGGCGCCGGCATTCAGCGTCGTCAGTTCGGTGGCCCGGGCGCCGTAGATCGCTAGATAGCGCTCGGCGATCTTGTCGCGGGTGGCGACGTCGAGCGGCTTGTCCAGCGCCTCGTAGGCCCGGCCGATCAGCACCTGCACCCCGGCGCCCACCATGTGCCCCACCGCTTCGAGCATGAAGGGCGGTTCGCCGAGGCTCGCCAGCGTCTCGTTCAGCGCGGCGTGGATGTCGGGGAGCGAGTCGACGAGCGTCCCGTCGAGATCGAACAGCACGGCCTTCGGCCAGACGGGCGCGGCGCTCAAGACCGACGGCCCCGACGGCTTGCGGACGGATCGAAACGGCGCATGGCGGATCTCCGGCGGAAAGGGTCAGACCTTATCCGGCCTTGCCGCGCCGCCCGCAACCCGCCGGGCGCCCAAGCACCCGTCACCTTGCTCCGAATTCATGCAGCCGGCGGCGGCGTTCCGTGCGAGGCTCGCCGATCCGACGGGTTCTGAGGGAGAGTGACGATGGGCAAAGGCAGCCGCGAAGACAAGAAGCCGAAGAAGGTCGTGGAAAAGGGCAACGCTTCGGCCCCGAGCATCAAGGGACTGCCGGCCGGGCCGGTCAAATCCGTCGCCGCGCCGAAGATGGCGGGTCAGGAAAAGAAGAAGTAGGACCGCTCCGCCGCCGGCGTCAGTCCGCCGGCGGCTCGATCACCGCAAGCGTGATCCAGCGGGCCACGAGGGCCGGCTTGGCCGAGCCCTCGATCTCCACCGCCGCGTCCCAGGCCGACTGGACGCTGACGGCCCGCTCCGTCAGAGCCTTCAGCTGGAAGGTGCCCCGCACCCGGGCGCCCGAGCGAACGGGTGTCAGGAACCGGACGCTGTCGAAGCCGTAATTGACCCCCATCTTCGTGCGCTCGACGCCCGGCATCGCGCCATAGGCGAGGATCGACAGCAGCGAGAGCGACAGGAACCCGTGGGCGATCGTGCCGCCGAACGGCGTCTCCGCTTTAGCCCGCACCGGATCGACATGGATGAACTGGTGGTCGTGCGTGGCCGTCGCGAACGTGTCGATCATCGTCTGATCCACGGTCAGCCAGTCGGACACGAAGGTCTCGCCGTCGAGGTACCCGCGATAGATGTCGATCGGCACCAGCCGCGGCGCCTTCGGTTCGTTGGCGGTCATGTCGCGATCCTGTCGTCGGTTTGCTCGCCGGGTTCTAGAGCGTCGGCGCCGATGCGTCGACCGGCGCGGAACGCCCGGCATGGCGCGAAATGCGCAACGATGGACCGCCATTCGCGGCCTTCCATGCGAACGCTTCCTTAACGGTGTCGGCAAGTTGCAGCGGAACCACAACCCTGAGCAACATTATAGCAAGTTCAGCTTGGCATCTTCGCATCGTTCGGTTCCGCCCGATGGATGCGCCGCTGCGCGGCATTCACGCGGTCGGCGTCGAACCTTTACGTTTCGAAAAGCGAGGTTCGCATGCGCTTCAAGCCCCGGATGTCCATCCGCCTGAAGGTCACCCTGCTGGCGCTGGCCGGATTGGTCGCCCTGTTCGCCGTCAATCTCTGGCAGGTCCGTCACACGATGCTCGCCGATGCCGAGGCCAAGGGCATGGCGGTGCAGGACGCTAACATGCGCGTCGCCTGGGAGGTCATGGGCAAGTACGGCATGCAGTACCGGCTCGACGGCACCGACCTGAAGATCGGGGTGCGCACCCTCAACGGCTTCACCGAGCCGGTGGACCGGATCAAGGCTCTCGTCGGCGGCGTCGCCACGATCTTCGCGAACGACACGCGCATCGCCACCAATGTCGTGAAGCCGGACGGCACGCGCGCCATCGGCACCAAGCTTACGGCCGCGCCGGTCATCGAGGCCGTGCTCAAGAGCGGCCAGCCCTATCGCGGTGAGGCCACCGTCCTCGACCAGCCCTATTTCGTCGCCTACGATCCGATCAAGGACGCGAGCGGCAACGTCGTCGGCATCCTGTTCGTGGGAAGCGAGAAGGCGACCTATCTCTTGGCCGTCCACGACCTCATCCAGTCGATGGCGGCGACCAACCTCGCCATCCTCGGAACGGTCGCGCTCCTCGTATTCCTCGTCACAGGCCCCCTCTTCCGCCCGCTCGGTGTTCTCCGCGCCGATGTGCTGCGCATGGCCGAGGGCGATCTCGTCGCCGGCATCGCAGCCTCGAAATCCCGCGACGAGATCGGCGACCTGCAGCGGGCTATGGCGACGATGGCGGGCAACCTCTCGGGGATCGTGCGCGACGTCCGGGGTTCAGCGGCGCAGGTGGCTTCCGGCTCGATGCAGTCGGCCGCGACCGCCGACCAGCTCTCGTCCGGCTCGACCGAACAGGCCGCAGCGTCCGAACAGGCCTCGGCGGCCGTCGAGGAGATGACGGCCAACGTTCGCCAGAACGCCGACAACGCATCGACCACCGAAAAGATCGCGGCGCAGGCCAGCATCAGCGCCGAGAAGACCGGCGCGGCGGTGGCGCTCTCGGTCGAGGCGATGCGGACAATCGCCCAGAAGATCCAGGTCGTGCAGGAGATCGCCCGCCAGACCGATCTGCTGGCGCTGAACGCTGCGATCGAGGCGGCCCGCGCCGGCCAGCACGGCAAGGGTTTTGCTGTCGTCGCCTCCGAAGTGCGCAAGCTCGCCGAGCGTTCGCAGCAAGCCGCAGCCGAGATCGGTCAGATGTCGGCTCAGACGCTGGCGGCGTCCGAAGAGGCCGGGCACATGCTGCTGCAGCTGGTGCCCGATATCCAGCGCACGGCCGAACTCGTCACCGAAATCTCGGCGGCGTGCCGTGAACAGTCGGTCGGCATCGACCAGATCAACCAGGCGATCCAGCAGCTCGATCAGGTGACGCAGGCGAATGCCGGCGCGGCGAACGAAATGGCGGCGACGTCCGAGCAGCTCTCGGCCGAGGCCGGCCGCCTCGACGAGCGTGCGGCCTTCTTCCGCATCGAGGAGGGCGCCGCGGCCCATCCGGCACCCGTCGCCGAGACGTTGGCTCCAGCGACGATCCCGGCGAGCAACGTGCGGACCTTGAAGGCGCGCGCCGACCGCGTCGCTCGCGAGACGCGACCGGCGGGAAAACGCCCGGTGGTCGCCACCTCGAGCGGGTTCGACATCGATCTCGACGCGTCCGGCGGCTTCGAAAAGATGAGCGCCTGAGCCAAGGCCGTCCACAAGAACGAAGGCCCGGTCGCATCAGCGGCCGGGCCTTTTCGCGTCGTCACTTGGCCTACAAACCACGCCCTCCCCGACATCGCGAGAGCAACCCTCGTCCCGAACCGCCCGACGCAAAAAGGCCCGGCGGTATCCGCCGGGCCTTCCCTTCGTTCAGGCGTTCGGTTCAGCCGTTCGAGGCCAGGAGGAAGGCGGGCAGATGCTCGCCGCCGCCCCCTTCGCCGCCATCGTCGTCGTCCTTCTTCTTGCGAGGACGACCCGGACGGCGCTTGGCCGGCGTCTCGCCGGTGTCCGTGGCTTCGGCTTCGACCGATGCGGCAGGCTTGGCGACCCGGCGCTTCGGTTCGGCCGCCGAGACCGCGTCCGCCACCGCTTCAGAGACGGTCGCAGGCGACTGGACCCCGGCGGACGGCACGTCGGCGGTGATCTCGCCTTCAACCCGCTCGCGCCGCGGACGACCGCGACGGCGGGGCTCGCCGCCGATCTCGCCGCCCGGCATTTCGCCGGCGGGCGCAGTCACCTCGACGAAGGCTGGCTGCGTCGCCTCGTAGGAAGACGATGTCGCCGGCTGCGCGGCAACCGGCTGCGGTGCCATCGCAGGCTCGCCGGCGGGCGATTCGCTGCGTTCGCCGTTCGCGTCCTCGTTCGAGCGGTTGCGCTCGGCGTTCAGTTCGTCGCCCTGCCGGTTGCGGCTGAAGCGCTCCTCGAAACGGCGGTCGCCGTTCCGATCGTTCAGGCGCGGGCGCTCGCGGCGACCTTCGCGGCGGTTGCCCTCGCGAGCCACCGGCTCAGGCCCGGCTTCCGCCTCGTCGCGAACGAAAGGCTGCGGCCCGGTTCCGCTCAACTGCGGCTGCGGCTGGCGATCCCGGTTGGCATTGTCGCGATTCTGGCCGTCGCGGTTTGGGTTCTCGCGCGGCTGGCCGTCCCGGTTCTGACTGTCACGGTTCTGGCCATCACGCTGCTGACCCCCGTCGGCGCGAACCTCGCGATTCTGACCGTCGCGGTTCTGGCCGTCCCGGTTTTGACCATCGCGGTTCTGACCGTTGCGATCGCGATTGTCGCGAAATTCGCGTCGCTCATTCTGACGCTCGTTCTGACGGTTGAAGTCGCGCTCGCCGCGCGGCTGCCCGTTGTTATCGCGCTGGCCGTTACCGTCGCGCTGGCCGTTGCCGTCACGGTTCTCGCGGAAGTTCTGCTGCGTGCGATCCTGCCCGCCGCCGTTCTGGCCGCCCGAGTTCTGTGATCCGGAAGCCTGACCGCCGTAGTTCTGGTGGCCGAAATTCTGGCCGGCATAGGTGTTGCCGCGCTCGCCGGCGTAGCCGCCGGCCTCGTTGCCGTCCTCGCCGTCCTCGTCCATGTCGTCGAAGTCGCGCTCGGGCTGCGAGGGCTGGAACTGCCCCTGCGCCGCGGCGACGATACGACCGTAGTGCTCGGCGTGCTGGAGGTAGTTCTCGGCCATCACCCGGTCGCCGGATGCGGCGGCGTCGCGCGCCAGCGTCGTGTACTTGTCGGCGATGTGCTGAGCGGTTCCGCGGATCTTGACGTCGGGACCGTTCGACTCGAAGGAGCGGGACATCGGGTTCGGGCCCTTGCGCCCACGACCGCGCATACGCTGCTGCTGCTGCTGCTTGTTCTGCTGCTGTCCTGGCCTCATGCTCTTCCTGTCTTCTGGATCATCCGGCCTCGGCCGGCTGGGGCCCTCATCGCGAAGGCGAACTCGTCGCACTTCGCACGGTCTGCGTCTGGAGCGCGGCCGCCGGATCGTCGGATCCCGCTGGGCAAGGCTCGTCCTGGAGTTGGTCGATCCGGTGCGGCGATCCCCATCGCCGGGCATGACGGACGGAACGGAGCTTCATTCGAGCGTCCCGTCTTCGGAGGCCTGCGGCGCTCCGGCCTCAAGGGACGTCCCCCTCGATCGCTCCGTCTACACTGAATTTCTAGTCATTCGCGGGTCGCCAAACAAGAGGCTTTCGGCGCAACCCACGGTGTTCCCGCGCTTTTACGGTCGAAATTCCGAGGAATTGTCGCGGCGAAACCACAAAGCGCGCAGGATTTGGCCCAAGTCGACTTCCCCGGCGACGAGTTCGAAACCGGCCGCCCGGCAGATGATGCCGACATCGCCCTCTTGGCCGATCCCGATCTCCAGAAGGAGATCGCCGCCCGGACGAAGGCAAAAGGCCGCCTCGGCGGCGATCCGGCGATAGGCACTGAGCCCGTCCGCGCCGCCGTCGAGCGCCAGCATCGGATCGAACCGGCGCACTTCGACGTCCAGCCCGTCGATGTCGCGGCTGGGAATGTAAGGCGGATTGGACACGACCGCGTCGAGCGTCCCGGCGCCCACGGCCGACAGGTAATCGGAGCGCAGCGGCAGGAAGCGCTCGCCGACGCCGGCCGCGGCGGCATTGATGCGCGCCGTGGTCAGCGCTTCTTCCGCGATGTCGACGGCGAGGCACCGGCGCCGAGATTGCATCGCCAAGAGCGAGACGCCGATCGCGCCGGTGCCCGTGCCGATATCTGCGAAGACGAGCGGACGGTCGCTCTCGGCCTCGGCGATGCGGAAGGCGCGATCCGTGAGAGCCACGAGGATTTCCGTATCCGGCCTCGGCTCCAGCGTTTCGGGCGACAGCGCGAACTCGTGGTCGAAGAAAAAGCGGCGACCGAGAATGCGATGCACGGGCTCACCCGCCAACCGGCGCCGGGCCATCGCGTCGAGGCGCGCGGCGACTTCGGGTGACACCGGGTCGGCGGCGCGCAGGATCAGCCCGGCGGCGTCGAGTTCGAGCGCGGCGCCGACGAGAAGCCGCGCGTCCAGATCGGGCGTCGCGAGACTGGCCGTGCGAAACCGCTGCCGCAGCCCTGCGAGACAGTCGGCGACGGACGCCCCGGCCGCTCCGGGCTCAGGCGCCGACGGCGGCAAGGCGCGCGGCCTGATCGTCGGCGACGAGCGCATCGACGAGTTCGTCCATCTCGCCCTCGATCACCCGGTCGAGCTTGTACAGCGTCAGGTTGATGCGATGGTCGGTGACGCGCCCCTGCGGGAAGTTGTAGGTGCGGATCCGCTCCGAGCGGTCGCCCGAGCCGATCTGCGAACGCCGGTCAGCCGAGCGCTCCGAATCGACGCGCGCCCGCTCCATGTCGAAGAGGCGTGCGCGGAGAACCTGCATGGCGCGAGCGCGGTTCTGGTGCTGCGACTTTTCCGACGACGTGACCATGATGCCGGTCGGCAGGTGGGTGATGCGCACGGCCGAATCGGTGGTGTTGACGTGCTGGCCACCCGACCCCGATGCGCGCATCGTGTCGATGCGAATGTCCTCGGCGCGGATCTCGACGTCGACATCCTCGGCCTCGGGCAGGACGGCGACCGTCGCGGCGGAGGTATGGATGCGCCCGGCCGACTCGGTGGCGGGCACGCGTTGCACGCGGTGGACGCCGGATTCGAACTTCAGACGCGAGAAGACGCCGACGCCCGTCACCGAGGCCACGACTTCGCGATAGCCACCCGCCTCCCCTTCCGAGGCTTCGAGCACCTCGATCTTCCAGCCTCGCGCATCGGCATAGCGCTGGTACATGCGGAAGAGATCGCCCGCGAAGAGCCCGGCCTCCGAGCCGCCGGTGCCGGCGCGGATTTCGAGAATGGCGCCCTTGGCGTCGGCAGCGTCCTTGGGCAGAAGCAGGATCATCAGCTCGCCCTGCAGGCGCGCCAGCCGCTGCTCGACATCACCGATCTCGGACGCGGCGAGATCGCGCATCTCGCGGTCGGCGGTCGGGTCGGTCAGGAGGTCACGAAGGTCCGCGAGTTCGCGCTCGCTCGCACGATAGGCCCGGATGCCCGCGACCACGTCTTCGAGGCTCGCATATTCGGCGGCGATGCGCGCATAGACCTCATGGTCGGGACCCGACGCCATCTGCGCATGCAGATCGTCTGCCCGCCGCAGGATCTCGGTCATCGTGTGTTCGGGCAGAACGGCCATGCGCAACTTTCAAAGTCGTGTCGGCGCAAGCCCTAAACCCGGCGCGCCGCCCCGACAAGTCGCCAGCACTGCGGCAACCCTGCGAGCCGGGCGTCAGCAGGGAATGGCGTTGGCGGCCGCGAACTCCTCGAGCATCTGCCGGAAGGTCTGGCGCGGATGCTTGTCGGCAAGCTGCGCCATGACCGCCTTGTTGAGGGCACCGGCATCGAGATCGAGCAGCATCGCCTTCACCGGGCCGATGGCCGAGGAGGTCATGGAAATCGAGCGGAAGCCGAGGCCGATCAGCGCCATCGCCGACAAGGGCCGCCCGGCCATTTCGCCGCAGAGCGTCACCGACACGGAATTGCGCTGGCCCGCGTCGAGAATGTCCTTGAGGGCGCGCATGAACGGCGTCGACAGGTCGTCGAAGCGGCCGGAAATCTGCGCATTGCCCCGATCCACGGCGCAGAAGAACTGGAAAAGATCGTTCGAGCCGATCGAGACGAAGTCCACGAGTTGCATCAGCTCGTCGAGCTGGAACAGGAGCGAGGGCACCTCGATCATCGCGCCGAGCTTCAGGCGGCGCGGCATGACGTGGGCGAAGCGCGTCAGGTGCTTGAACTCGCGCGAAATCAGATCACGCGCCTTGCGCAGCTCGTCGAGGTCGGTGACCATCGGGAACATCACGCGCAGCTCGCGTCCGCCCGCCGCCTTGAGCAGCGCACGCAGCTGCGTGCGCATCAGGCCGGGCCGGTCGAGCGCCAGCCGCAGCGCGCGGTAGCCGAGCGCCGGGTTCTCCTCGGGCGGCTGGTGCAGGTAAGGCAACACCTTGTCGCCGCCGACATCGAGCGTGCGGAACGTCACGGGCTTGCCGTCGGCGGCATCCAGCACCGAGGCGTAAAGCTTCTCCTGGTCGCTGGTCTTGGGCAGCGTCGAGGCGATCATGAACTGGAGCTCGGTGCGGAACAGGCCGATGCCGGCCGCGCCCGCCGCTTCCAGCTGCGGCAGGTCGACGAGCAGGCCGGCATTCATCAGAAGGTCGATCTCGTGACCGTCCTTGGTGCGCACCGGCACGTCGCGCAACTCGCGGAACCGCTCCTGCCGCTTGGCGCGGAAGAGGACGCGCTCGGCGAAGACGTTCTCGATCTCGACGGGCGGGCGAAGGTGGACGCTGCCCTCCTCGCCGTCGACGATGATGGCATCGCCCTTCTCGGCCATCGAGACGGCGCCCTTGACCTGCCCGACGACGGGAATCCCGAGTGCCCGCGCGACGATCACGACGTGGCTGGTCTGCGCGCCCTCTTCGAGCACGAGGCCGCGGATCTGCTCGCGGCGATAGTCGAGGAGTTCGGCCGCGCCCATCGAGCGCGACACGATCACCGCGTCGCCGCTCGCCCCGTCGCCGAAGAGGTCGCCGGCCCGGCCCATCAACTCGCGCAGCAGACGATTCGCGAGGTCGTCGAAATCATGCAGCCGCTCGCGCAGATACGGGTCGGTCATATGCATCATGCGCGCCCGCATGTCGTTCTGCACCTTCTCGACCGAGGCTTCGGCGGTCAGGCCGTTGCGCACGGCCTCCTCCAGCCGCCGCACCCAGCCGCGATCGTGCGCGAACATGCGATAGGCTTCGAGCACGGCGCGATGCTCGCCCTCGGCCGCCATGTCGCGGCGCGACAGCATGTCCTCGATCGAGATGCGCAGCGACGAAAGCGAGGTCTCCAGGCGCGCAACCTCGGCCTCGGCATCCTCGTTGAAGAGGTTGGTCACGACGACGCGCGGCTCGTGCAGGATCACGTGACCAAGGCCGATGCCGTCCGCCAGCGCGTTGCCCTTGAAATGCACGGGGCGCGAGAGGTCGAGCACGACGCCCGGGCGCGACAGACCCTCGAGGCTGCCGGCGGCGATCATCTCTGCAGCAACCATGGCGACCGTTTCGAGCGCCTCGGTCTCCTCGTCCTTGTAGACCCGCTTTTCCTTGTTCTGGACGACGAGCACGCCGAGCGTGCGACCCGCCCGCAGGATCGGCACGCCCATGAAGGAGGCGAAGATCTCCTCGCCCGTCTCCGGCAGATAGGTGAAGGCGGGATGCTTCTGCGCGTCCTGCAGATTGAGGGCGCGCGCCGTCGCGGCGATCGTGCCGACGAGACCCTCGCCGAGGCGCAGCTGCGCCAGATGCACGGAGCCGGGATTGAGGCCTTCGGTGGCATAGAGTTCGAGGACGCCGTCGGCCCGCAGGACGTAGAGCGAGCAGACCTCGGCCACCATGTTGGCGGCGATCTGGCGAACGATCTCGTCGAGCCGGGCCTGCGGCTCCAGCGGCTCGGCCATCAGTTCCCTGATCCGGCGCATGAGGATGCGCGGTCCCGAGGAGTCGCTTCGCATCAGAGGCGTCTTCCGTCAGCCGGAGAAGTATACAGGACCCGGCCGCCGACAGGCCGGGAACAGGGCCGTCACGGCTGCTTCCAGCCGCGTCCCGTCAAGCTTTGTCGAGACCGTACACGGAATGCAAGGTCCGCACCGCGAGTTCCGAGAACTCGCCGTCGATGAGGATCGAGATCTTGATCTCCGACGTCGTGATGGCACGAATGTTGATGCCGCGTCCCGCCAGCGCCTTGAAGGCCGTGGCGGCGACGCCGGTGTGCGAGCGCATGCCGATGCCGATCACGGAGACCTTCGTCAGGCCCTTCTCCGACTGGATCACGTCGAAGCGCATGGAGGACTTGGCGTCCTCCAGAATGGCGGTGGCCTTGGCCAGATCGCCGGCCGGCACCGTGAAGGTCATGTCGGTGCGCGTGCCGTCCTCGGAGATGTTCTGGACGATCATGTCGACATTGACGCCGGCATCGGCCAGCGGGCCGAAGATGGCGGCGGCGACGCCCGGCTGGTCCTCGACGCGCCGCAGGGAGATCTGCGCCTCGTCCTTGGCGTAGGCGATGCCGGTGACGACCTGCTGTTCCACGATTTCATCCTCGTCGCAAATGAGAGTGCCCGGCGGATTGAGGAAGTCCCCCATGCCGGGCGCGTCCGGGTCCTCGAAGGAGGAGCGCACGAAAGTGCGCACCTTGTGGACCATCGCCAGTTCCACGGAGCGGACCTGCAGCACCTTGGCACCGAGCGAGGCCATCTCCAGCATTTCCTCGAATGAGATCCGGGCGAGGCGCCGGGCCTTGGGCTCGATGCGCGGATCCGTCGTGTAGACGCCGTCGACGTCCGTGTAGATGTCGCAGCGGTCGGCCTTCAGGCCCGCCGCGATGGCGACGGCCGAGGTGTCGGACCCGCCGCGCCCGAGCGTCGCGATGCGGTTGTCGGGTGCCAACCCTTGGAAACCGGCGATCACCGCAACCTGCCCTTCGCCGAAGCGGCGCACGATCTCGGACCCGTCGATCTCTTGGATTCGCGCGGCGCCATGGGCGCCGTCGGTGCGGATCGGGATCTGCCAGCCCATCCACGAGCGGGCGTTGACGCCCATGTTCTGCAGCGCGATCGCCAGAAGGCCCGCCGTCACCTGCTCGCCGCTCGCCACCACCGCGTCGTACTCGCGGGCGTCGTGCATGGCGGAGGCGTCGGTGCACCAGCCGACGAGTTCGTTGGTCTTGCCCGACATGGCGGAGACGACCACGGCGACCTGATGGCCGGCGTCGACCTCGCGCTTCACGTGGCGGGCGACATTGCGGATCCGGGCGATATCGGCGACCGAAGTGCCGCCGAATTTGAGAACGAGACGCGCCATGAACCCATCGAGCCTGCGACGGATCGCCGATCGGCCGCGATCCGGAATGAAAGACAAGCGCCGTCGCCGGAGAGGTCGCAATGGCGAGACTTCCGAGCGGCAGGCGGCCCGGGACGTAACCGAAGCGCGACATTTTCGCAAGGCGACGCCGGGATCGCCCGCGGACACCGCCGGCTCGGCGGCTTGACTTTGGGCGGGCGCGCGGAACATGCCGAAGCTCAATAGGTGAGATAAGCCCCGAGGCGATCGAGATGGTGATGGACGCGCGACAGACGACGGTGGATGCCGGCGAGGTGGAGCGCTTCTCCCGACTCGCCGCCGAATGGTGGAACCCGACCGGCAAGTTCAAGCCGCTGCACAAGTTCAACCCGGTGCGCCTCGCCTACATCCGCGAGCAGGTTTCGATGAACTTCGGGTGCGACCTGCGCACCGGCCGGCCATTCGAAGGGCTGCGGATGCTGGACATCGGCTGCGGCGGCGGGCTGATCGCCGAGCCGCTGGCGCGTCTCGGCGCGGACGTCGTCGGTGCGGATGCCTCGGAGACCAACATCGAGGTGGCCAAGCTCCACGCCGAGCAGAGCGGCATCGAAGTCGACTACCGGGCTGACACCGCCGAAGCGCTGGAAGCGGCGGGCGAGCGATTCGACGTCGTGCTGGCGCTCGAAGTGGTGGAGCACGTCTCCGACGTCGATTATTTCCTGCGCTCGGCGGCCCGTATGGTGAAGCCCGGCGGGCTGATCTTCGTCGCCACGATCAACCGCACCTTTAAGGCGATGACCTTCGCGATCGTCGGCGCCGAATACGTGCTGGGCTGGTTGCCGAAGGGGACGCACCAATATTCGAAGCTCGTGCGGCCGGGCGAGATCGAGACGCCGCTGCGCGGCGAAGGCATCGAGATGATCGACGAGACCGGCGTCGTCTATCATCCGCTCGCCGACGAATGGCGCCGCTCGCGCGACACCGACGTCAACTACATGGTGCTCGGCCGCCGCATCGCCTGACAGCGACCGCCACCCCAGGGCGCGGCGATCCGTCCGTCCAGCCGACCGCTTTTTCCGCCCGCGTTGCCCTTTCGGCAGCGAGGGGGGTCTGCTATGGAATGCTTCAGATTGCAGTCAAGTTTCTGACGCCGGCCGCCCTCGCGGATCTAAGGCCCGCGTGCGAAGGCAGGATACGGCATGGCAGCTCTTTCGATGCGGTCCGAGATCGAGTCCAACGGCTCGGCCGCCGTCCTCTCATTCCCCCGCTGTCCGACCGCCGAGCGCATTGCCGCCTCGCGCGACCTCAGCCCCGCACAGCGGCTCGATCTCGAGCGCCTGCGCTGGCTGGCGCTGCGGTCTCAGCTCGCCCCCAAGCCCGATCTCGAGCGGGCCTGCTTCGTGCTCGCGGGTGAACCCGCCGTCTCGCTCGAACGCTACGCGACGGCCTTCTTCCGGGGCCTGTGCGACAATGCCTCCGGCGAGATGACGATCTACCGGCCTGGGGCGCGCTGCGTCAGCGACGACGAACTCTGGATGACGCGGATGGTGGACGCGTGGCGCGGCGGCGAGACGAAGCTCGCTTCGGCGCTGATCGGCTGGCGCGTGCGCCGACCCGCCCAGCGCTGGATGCGCTTTCTCTCCTCCCATATGGTCGAGGCTCTCGACGCCGCCGCTCCAGTTTAGAATGATTCAAAACCAGCTTGAACCCGGTCGGCCGAGCAGCTACATTGGAACCATTCCAAACGGCTTTCGGCCGTCATTCGAAGGAGAATACGATGGGCCTCGTCGCCGCGAAGATCGAACCCGCCGCCAAGGAAGACATCGTCAACGGCCTGACGCAGGCGCTGGCCGAGACGAACATCGAGACCTTGAAGGCGCAGAACTTCCACTGGAACGTGACCGGCATGTCCTTCGGGCCGCTGCACGAGCTGTTCCAGAAGATCTACGAAGACCATTTCGAAGGCCAGGATCTTCTCGCCGAGCGCATCAAGGCGTTCGACGCGCATGCGGAAGGCCGCTACTCGGTGTTCCTCGAGCGCTCCGCCATCGAAGAGCATGACGGCCACGCCGACGCCCGCACCATGATCGAAGTGCTGATGAAGGATCAGGAGACGCTCTCCTCGACCCTTTCCTCGCTGGCGCAGGTCGCCGAAGAGCATGGCGACTGGGCCACGAACGATCTGGCCACCGGCCGCATCGAGATCCACGACAAGTTCGCCTGGATGCTCCGCGCTCACCTCAAGTAGGCCCGCGCAGAGCCACAGACGATCAGGCCCGTTGGAGCGATCCGGCGGGCCTTTTTCATGAGCCGATCATTCGCCGCGTGGTGCCTCCCGCTCCCGCCACCTTACGCCCCCACCGCGCTCATCGTCCGGCTGACCCCGTCCCGAGCCAGTCCACGGATACGGGCCGGCCGGACATAAACCGACTCGGCCGGTCACGGGCGAGCGGGCAACAACCGGACCCATTGTCGTTCGAAGCATGCGAGGGGCCGCAAACACCCACGCAGCGATGGTGTCTCGACCGGGCGGCGGTCAGACGCTCTCGTCGAGCGGACAGGCGACACCGTCCTGCTCGCATTTGCGGCGATAGGCGATGGCCCAGAAGGCCGGGTTCTTGTGCTCGGTCTGCAGGCGCGCCAGCAGCGTCTCGAAGAACTGCTTCTTGGCGGCGCCGTTGCCGGACCGCGGGAAACTGTCCTTCTCGGCCTTCGTCATCATGCAGCCGACGCAGCGGCCGGCACGCTTGTACTTGCAGACGTCGACGCAGGGCGACGGCGCATCGGCCCAGACCTGCAGATCTTCGCTCGTCATTCGCTTCGTCCATGCTTCCTGGCCAACGGCGCGTCCCTTACGCCGCGACCTTCGCCTCGTCCACCGCCTCGATCTTGTCGAGCGGGCACGGCCGGTCCTTGCGCTCGCAGCGGCGGCGATACATGCGCGACCAGTAGGCGTAGCGCCCCGCCGTCTCCAGCCGCTCCGTGAGGACGAGGAAGAACGCCTTCTTGGCCGCCTTGCCGTCCAGCTTCTTGAACCGCTTCTTCTCCGGCTTCGTCATCCGGCAGCCGATGCATTGCCCGCCATCGCGGAACTTGCAGACGTCGATACAGGGGGACGGCGCGTTCGCCCAGGTCTTAGCCATCGGGATCGTGTTCGGCGGCTTGCGGCCGCCGCCTTCAATTCTTGTCTTCGGGAAGGGCGGGAAGCGGCAGGGCGGCGATGCCCTCTTCGAGCAGCCCCCTCACCTCGGGAGCCGAAGCCTCGCCGTAGATGCGACGCTCCTCGGTTTCCCCGTAATGGATGCGACGCGCCTCCTCGGCGAAGTTCGGCCCGACATAGTCGGCCTTGGCGCGAACCTCGCGCGCCATCTCCTGCATGCGCTGGATCATCGCCAGCATCTCGGGCGGCGGCGGAGCCACGGCAGCCGTCTCTGCGGGGCGGGAGGCACCAGGCGCCCCGTCGCGGGCGGCCGCGACAGCCGGGCGCATCAGCGCCTTCGCCACGCTCGCCGTGCCACAGGACGGACATTCGAGCAGGCCGAGCGCGGACTGCCGGTCGAAGTCCTCGCCGCTTCGGAACCAGCCGTCGAAGCCGTGGCCCGCGGGCTCGCACCTCAGCGCATAGTGGATCATGCGGGCGCGCGCTCGCGGATCTCGGGCGCCTCGAACGGGCGACGATTCTTGAGGTTCGGGATCTTCGAGCGCGTGGAGGCGACGAGATCGGTGTCGATCCGCGCCATGGCGATGCCCGGCTCGTCACCCTTCACCTCGGCCATGACGCGGCCCCAGGGATCGACGAGAAGCGAATGGCCGAAAGTCTCGCGGCCGTCTTCGTGCCGGCCGCCCTGCGCGGCCGCGATCATGAAGGCGTTGTTCTCGATCGCGCGGGCGCGCAGCAGCACGTGCCAGTGCGCTTCGCCGGTCTGGCGGGTGAAGGCGGCGGGCGCCGTCAGCACCTCTGCGCCAGCCAGCGCCTGCGCCCGGAACAGGTCGGGAAAGCGCATGTCGTAGCAGACGGCGAAGCCGAGCCGCACGGGACCGCCGGCGATCGTCAGATCCGCGAGACCGGACCGGGTGCCGGGCACGTAGGTCGCCGATTCGCGCCAGCTCTCGCCATTGTCGAGATCGACGTCGAACATGTGAATCTTGTCGTAGGTCTCGACGACTTCGCCGTCCGCCCCGAACAGGAAGGCGCGGTTGGCGGCCATGCCGTCCGGCGCGGCAATCGCGGTCGAGCCGATATGCAGCGTGATCGCATGGCGGCGCGCCAGAGACCGGGCTGCGGCGACGATCGGGTCGTCCGCTTCCGAACGAAGCGCCGCCTGCAAGACCGCGCGATCCCGGCACAGCATGCCCGTCATCTCCGGGGTCTGGACGTATTGCGCACCCTTGGCGACGGCCTCGCCGACCAGCCGCTCGAGGGCCTCGGCATTGCGGGCGGGATCGACACCCGAACGCATCTGGACGACGGCGGCTTGGAAGACGGTCATGGGGGAAGGGTCCGGGGTTCTGGAGAGATCAGGCGACGGCGAGGAGCGGATCGAGCTTGCCGGCGCGATCGAGCGCCACGAGATCATCGCAGCCGCCGACATGTGTCTCGCCGATGAAGATCTGCGGGAAGGTCGAGCGCCCCGGCGCACGCTGCATCATCTCCTGGCGGAACGCCGGATCGACCGTCGCATCGCGCTCGTCGAAGGCGACGCCCTTGGCGGCGAGCAGTTGCTTGGCCCGCGAGCAGTAGCCGCAGAGCTGACGGGTGTAGATCGTGACGTTCGGCATCGGGCTTCGGGGTCCTGCGAAAAGACGATG
This sequence comes from Aureimonas sp. AU12, assembly GCF_001463705.1. GTDB lineage: Bacteria > Pseudomonadota > Alphaproteobacteria > Rhizobiales > Rhizobiaceae > Aureimonas. The sequence goes on from NZ_BBWH01000009.1 coordinate 60,384, forward strand.
ACCCGGATATGCGATCAACCGCCGCCGCTCGCAACCCTTGCGAAGACGAGAACATCGACCTCCCTTGCGCCGGCCCGCTTCAGGGCGCGCGTCGCGGCCGAAACCGTGGCGCCGGTGGTGAACACGTCGTCGACGAGCAGCACACGCCGGCCGCGCACCGCATCGTCGCGCTCCGGCCGGACCTGGAAGGCGCCGCGCACGTTGGTCCGCCGCTCTTCGGGGCCAAGGCCGACCTGCGAGCGCGTCGAGCGCACCCGCACGAGGCTCGTCGGCGCGAAGTCGAGCCGCCGCCGTCGCGCGATGGCGCGGGCCAGCTCCGCCGACTGGTTGAACCGGCGGCGAAACAGGCGGCCGGAATGCAGCGGCACCGGCACCACCACCTCGGCATCGTCGAGGAGTTCGGCTCCGGCCCGCGCCATCCAGCCCGCCATCAGCGGCACGAGGTCGGTCCGGTCGGAATATTTGAGCGAGGCGACGAGGCGCGAGGCAAGGTCCCGATAGATCACGGCGGCGCGCAGGCGCGCGAAGGCCGGGGGCTCCGCGATGGCCTCGGCGCTGAGAAAGCCGCGGCCGAGATCGAACGAGAAGGGCAACCCGAGCACCTCGCAATAGGGCCGCTCGATGAAGCGCATCGTCCGCCAGCAAGCGGGGCAGAGGGCTGCCGCCTCGCTCACCGCGCCGCCGCAGCCGGCACAGACCGGCGGATAGAGAAACCGGCCGATCGGCCGGGCGATCGACGCCAGCCCCCGCATCATCAAGCCCATGGGTATCCCTCCCCCGGCGGCCGGTTCACCCGCTTCGCTTCGCCGTCGATCCTTGACGATACTCGGCCCGGGTTCAGCTACAAGGGGCAAATCGCCGCCGCCGCCCGCCGCGCCATCTTTCGGGCGCGAGTGGAAGCGACGGTGCGCCACCCTTCGCCGGAACCTGCCGATGACCGCCTCCGCCCCCTTCGACCGCGCCCTTCTCGCCCGGCGCCGCCTGCGCGCCGTCCGCGCAAACACGGGTGGCGCCGACTTCCTGCTGCGGGCCGTCGCGGCGGAACTCAGCGAACGGCTGTCGCTCGTGCAGCGCCGCTTCGACGTGGCGGCGGACCTGTCCGGTCACGGCCTGCAGGTGGCCGAAGCGATGGCGGCGGGCGGGCAGGTGGACCGCGTGCTGCGGCTGGAGCGCGTGGCGGGTCTCGCCGGCGTGACGGGTCATGTGGAGACGGTGGTGGGCGACGACGAACTGCTGCCGCTGGCCGATGCCAGCATCGATCTCGCGGTCTCCGTGCTCTCGCTTCACCTGACGAACGACACGCCCGGCGCCTTCGTCCAGATCCGGCGAGCACTGAAGCCGGACGGGCTGTTCCTCGCCGCAATGCTCGGCGGCGACACGCTGACAGAGTTGCGCTCGTCGCTCCTCTCAGCCGAGGCCGAGATCAGCGGCGGCGCGAGCCCGCGCGTCGCGCCCTTCGTGGCGCTGAAGGAGGCGGGCGCCCTGCTCCAGCGCACGGGCTTCGCCCTGCCGGTGATCGACCAGGACCGGCTGACGGTGCGCTACGACTCGCTCTTCGACCTCATGCGGGACCTGCGTTCCATGGGCATGACCAACGCTCTCACCGCCCGCTCGCGTCGCCCGTCGTCGCGCACCCTCTTCCTGCGCGCCGCAGAAATCTACGCGGAGCGCTTCGCCGATCCCGACGGGCGGCTGCGGGCGACGTTCGACGTGATCTATCTCTCGGGATGGCGACCGCACGACAGTCAGCAGAAGCCGCTGAAGCCCGGCAGCGCGAAGATGCGCCTCGCCGACGCGTTGAAACCGCCCGCCGGCGACTGAGGCTCGAGCGCCCGTCAGTTGCCGCTGATGGCCGCGGACACCCGCTCCATCACCAGATTGACGGAGCCGCCGACCGAGTTGCCGGTCGCGCCCAGACCGCCGACGATCGCCAGCCCGATGAGCGAGGCGATGAGCGCATATTCGATCGCCGTGCTGCCGCGAGCGCACGCCATCACCGAGCGGGCTCGCACGAGCAGACCGTGGGCGGAAGCGGCGCTCAACAGGCGCCCCGGTCGGTTCCATCGGAGAATCGCAGGCAAGGCCCAAGCGATCCGGCGGCGCGCGGACTGCCGACCGCGAAGCTGAAACGCGACGACGAGACCGAACCGGTGGTCATCGTGTCGAGCCCTTCGCCGCCGCTGGCCGTCACCAACCGGTCGCCGCGCGGCGCCACGCCGAAGACGAGCGCCAGAGCCAGCGGTCCGACGAGCAGCATCGCGCGCAGGAGGGCGGCGCCCGCGCCGGATCTGCCCCGCGAGCGGGTCTTTCGTCCATGCTGTCTCATATCGGCCCCGCCTCGGCTTCATTTCACCGATCATCACTGCCGGGACGTAAAGGCCGCTTTAAGCCGTATCCTTAACGGGCGGCCGAAATCACGTTCAGAGGAGATCGACGAGGAACGGAATGAGCGGAAGGTCGGCCGGCGGCATGGGCAAATCGCGCAGATCACGCGCCCGCACCCATTTGAGCCGCTGCCCCTCCATCCCCTGCGGGATGCCCTCGTAGCGCCGGCAGATGTAAAGCGGCATCAGCAGGTGGAAGTCGTCGTAGGTGTGGGTGGCAAAGGTCAGCGGCGCGAGGCAGTCGGCCTTCACCGCGATGCCGAGCTCCTCGCGCAACTCGCGGATCAGCGTCTCCTCCGGGGTCTCCCGGGCCTCCACCTTGCCGCCGGGAAACTCCCAGAGCCCGGCCAGCGACTTGCCGGCCGGCCGCTCGGCCATCAGGATGCGGTTGTCGGCGTCGAGCAGCGCACAGGCCGCGACGAGGAGGAGACGGGAGACGGGCATGGGTGCAGCTTTCCGGCAGGCGGGAACGTCGGTCGTGCGGTCAGACGATGATGCCCGGCGGCGCGCGGTAGCAGTAGCGATAGGCTTCCGAGAAGCCGAGACCGGCATAGAGCGCCCGCCCTGCCGCATTGTCGGCCTCGACCTGCAACCAGCCGGTTCGCGCCCCCCGATGCAGCGTGTGGCGCAGCGCGTTGACCACGAGATCGCGCCCGACGCCGCGCCGGCGCTCGCTCGGCAGGACGGCGACGTCGAGGATGCCCGACAGGTCGTTGTCGGTGATCGCCAGCGCCACCGCGACGGGCGAACCCGCCTCGTTCTCGCGCACGAAGAAGGCCGCCGGCGGCCGGATCGCGTTCAGCACCTCGGCCAGTCCATCGCGCAGCGCGGCGGGCCGCTGATGAACGACGAGCGAGGCGTCGAGATAGCGCCAGCCATCGTGGATCGGGATCCGGTCGAGCCCGTCCGAGAGATCGAGCGACGCGAGGTCGGCGGTGTAGACGATCGATTCCCCGAAGCGAGACCAGCCTGCTTCGTCGAGATGATCGACGAGCGTCGGTGGGCAAAGCGGCGACTGGCGCACGATCAGCGGGCGGCCGGATTGCGCGAAACGCTCGCCGGCCCGCTCCAGCCGCGCGGCCATGTCGGTGTCGTCGGAGCGGTCGAGCGGGTTCACCGAGTTCAGCCGCTTGGCCGGAAAGCTCGTGGTGACTCGCACGGCCCAGGTGCCGTCGAAGAAGGTGGTGGTGGCCGGCCAGGCCCGAAAGCCCGCCGCCTCGAGGCGACGGACGACGGTGAGGCGCGGCGCGGCGTCAGCTCCGGTAGTCGCCATTGATCGCGACATACTCCTTCGTGAGATCGCAGGTGTAGACGGTCCAGCGCCCGGTGCCGAGGCCGAGATCGACGAGGATCGGGATCTCGTCCTTCTTCATCTCGGCCGAGGCCGCGGCCTCCTGGTAGGCGGGGTCGCGCTCGCCGTCGACGGCGACGCGCACCGCGCCGAACGAGATGGCCAGACGATCACGCTCCGCGGGCTCGCCGGCCTTGCCGACGGCCATCACGACGCGGCCCCAGTTGGCGTCCTCGCCGGCGACGGCAGTCTTCACCAACGGCGAATTGGCGATCGACAGCGCGATGCGCTTGGCCGAGCGGTCGTCCATCGCGCCCTCGACGGTCACGATGATCTCCTTGCGGGCGCCCTCGCCATCGCGGGCCACCTGTCGCGCGAGATCGAGGAGGAGATCGTCCAGCGCCGCGCGGAACTCGGCCAGCGCGGGATCGTCGGCCGTCTCGACGCGGGCATTGCCCGCCTGCCCGGTGGCGAAGAGGAGCAGGGTGTCGGAGGTTGAGGTGTCGCTGTCGACGGTGACGGAATTGAAAGATGGCGCGACCGCCTCGGCCAGAAGCGCCTGCAGCGCGGCTGGCGCGATGGCCGCGTCGGTCGCGAGGAAGGAGAGCATCGTCGCCATGTCCGGCGCGATCATGCCGGCGCCCTTGGCGATGCCGTTCAGCGTCACGGAAGTGCCACCGATCGATGCGGTCCGGGTGGCGACCTTGGGATAGGTGTCGGTGGTCATGATGGCGTCCGCCGCCTCGCGCCACAGGCCGCCGGTCGCGCGCTCGGCGAGCGAGGGCAGGTGCGGCAGGATCTTCCCGGCATCCAGCGGCTCGCCAATGACGCCGGTCGAGGCCAGGAAAACCTCGGCCTCGGTGCAACCGACGGCCTCGGCCGCAGCCTTCGCGGTCGCGTCCGTCGAGGCGACGCCCTTCTTGCCCGTGAAAGCATTGGCATTGCCGGAATTGACCACCAACGCTCGCGCGCTGCCGCTCGTCAGCGCCCGGCGGCAATGATCCACCGGCGCCGACGGGCATTTCGACGTCGTGAACACCCCGGCGACACTCGTCCCTTCCGCAAAGCGCATGAGGAGGACGTCGGTTCGGTTGCGGTACTTGATGCCGGCCTCGGCCGTGGCGATCGAGACGCCCGCGATCTCCGGCATGTCGGGGGTGGATTTCGGGGCGAGCGGGGAGACGGCGACGGACATCCGGGATCCTGGCATCTGGTGGCGGCGCGCCCGGTTTGCCCGATGCCCCTGCCCTTCGCAAGGGCCGTGGGCCGGCGGCGCTCGCTGCGCACGAAAACGCCGGCGCCCCCGAAGGGACGCCGGCGTGAACATCATGCGGCCGGTCGGCCGCAGCGTCAGTTGGCGGGAGCGGGCGCTGGGGCCGCCGCGTCGGCCTCGCTCGCGGCGTCGTCGGCCGCGGCTTCCGGGTCCTGCGGGCCGCCGGCCGACATCGCCTTCTCCATCGCGTCGACCTGCGCCTTCAGGGCGGGATCGACATAGGCGACCTTCAGGTCGTCGCGCGCCTTCTGCACCATCGCGATGTACTTCTCGCGCATGACGAGCTGGCGCACCTGGTCCTTGACCTCCTCGAAGGCCGGCGGCTGCTGGGTGCGCTTCTCCAGCACCTTGATCACATGCCAGCCGAACTGGGTCTGGATCGGCTCCTTGGTGTAGGCCCCGACCTCGAGGCCATAGGCGGCCGTCTCGAAGGCCGGCACCATCTGTCCCGGTCCGAAGAAGCCGAGATCGCCGCCCTGCGGACCGGACGGACCGGTGGACTTCTCGGCGGCCACCGCGTCGAAATCCTTGCCGGCGTCGAGTTCCTTGATCGCCGCCTCGGCCTCTTCCTTCGTCGGCACCAGAATGTGCTTGGCGTGGAGTTCCTCGACCGGCTTCATTGCCGCGACCTCGGCGTCGTAGCGGGCCTTCAGCTCGGCATCGGTGATCGCGGAGACGCCGTTCTTCTCGAAATAGGAGTTGTGGAGCGCCCGCTCGCGCAGGAAAGCGATTCGGCGCGCGACGTCGGCCTCGTCGCCGAGCTTGGCGGCGTCGGCTTCCTGCGCCAATGCCTTGATGTCGATGAGAGCGGCGAGCACGGCGAGGCGGCGCTGCTCGGGCGGCAGCTGGCCGAACTGGCTGCCGAGGTCGGCGGCCGCCGCGTCGAGGTCGCCCTCGGTGATCTCGGCCGTGCCGACCGAGGCGATCACCGTCTCCGGCGGCACCGGCGCGGGCGGCGTCGGGGCGGCCGCGGGAGCCGGCGCCGCGGCCGCGGGAGCCGGCGGCGTCGCAGCATCCTGCGCCAGGACGGGCGCGGCGAGCGAGAGGAGAACGAGGCCGGACGCAGCGAGGCGCAGTCGAAGCGTGGATGTCATCGGGCGTTGAGCCTTCCATAGGGGAATCGGGGATCGGGCGCCGATCGGCCCGAGGGCTGTGAAAGGCTCGCAAAGAGCCTGCTTTGCGGTGTTTTGAGGGCCGCGCGACGCCGGGACGCCACGTTGACATCGCCAGGGTGCCCTCTTATCTCTCGCACGTTCTGAAAGTCCAGCCGCATCCCCTGGGTGGTGCGCGGATCGATCCCGATCCCTGCGGCGGACGGCGAGCCCTCAATCGGCCCGCATATCGAGTTTCCTGGAAGGACGTTTCGAATGGTGAGTTTCGGCGGTCTTGCCCGCAAGTTGCTGGGGTCCTCCAACTCCCGCCGGGTCCGCAAGTTCGAGCCCACCACGCGCGAGATCAACGCGCTGGAAGAGGAGTTGTCCAAGCTCTCCGACGACGAACTGCGCGCCCGCACGGAGCAGTTCCGCGAGGAGATCCGCGGCGGCAAGACGATCGACGACCTGCTCGTGCCCGCTTTCGCGGTGGTGCGGGAGGGCGCCAAGCGCGCGCTCGGCATGCGCCATTTCGACGTGCAGATGATCGGCGGCATGGTGCTCGCGGGCGGCTCGATCGCCGAGATGCGCACCGGCGAGGGCAAGACGCTCGTCGGCACGCTGCCGGTCTATCTCGCCGCGCTCGAGGGCAACGGCGTCCACGTCGTCACGGTGAACGACTACCTCGCCATCCGCGACAGCTCCTGGATGGGCCGCGTCTACAAGTTCCTCGGCCTGAGCGTCGGCGTCATCACGCACGGCCTCTCCGACGAGCAGCGGCGCGAAGCCTATGCCTGCGACATCACCTACGCCACGAACAACGAACTCGGCTTCGACTACCTTCGCGACAACATGAAGTACGAGCGCGGGCAGATGGTCCAGCGCGGCCATCACTTCGCGATCATCGACGAGGTCGATTCGATCCTCATCGACGAGGCCCGCACGCCGCTCATCATCTCTGGCCCGCTCGACGACCGCTCCGACCTCTACCGGACGATCGACAGCTTCATGCCGCAGCTTTCGGCCGAGGACTACGAGGTCGACGAGAAGCAGCGGCAGGTCTCCTTCACGGAAGACGGCACCGAGAAGCTGGAGCGTCTGCTGGAGGCCGCCGGCCATCTTCACGGCGACTCGCTCTACGACATCGAGAACGTGACGATTGTCCATCACGTAAACAACGCGCTCAAGGCCCACCGGCTGTTCAACCGCGACAAGGACTACATCGTCCGCAACGACGAGATCGTCATCATCGACGAGTTCACCGGCCGCATGATGCCGGGCCGCCGCTTCTCGGAAGGCCTGCATCAGGCGCTGGAGGCCAAGGAGAAGGTCACAGTCCAGCCCGAGAACCAGACGCTGGCCTCGATCACCTTTCAGAACTACTTCCGCATGTACAAGCGCCTCGCCGGCATGACCGGCACGGCTTCGACGGAAGCCTCCGAGTTCGGCGACATCTACAATCTCGACGTGATCGAGATCCCGACGAACCTGCCCGTCCTGCGCATCGACGACCATGACGAGGTCTATCGGACGGCGGAAGAGAAGTTCAAGGCGATCGCGCTAGAGATCAAGGCGGCGGCCGAGCGGCGCCAGCCGATCCTCGTCGGCACGACCTCGATCGAGAAGTCCGAAATGCTCGCCGAGCGCCTGCGCCAGGAGGGCCTCAAGGACTTCCAGGTGCTGAACGCCCGCTATCACGAGCAGGAAGCCTACATCGTCGCGCAGGCCGGCGTACCCGGCGCCGTCACCATCGCCACCAACATGGCGGGCCGCGGTACCGACATCCAGCTCGGCGGCAACCTCGACATGCGCATCGAGCGTGAGCTCGCCGAGGTGCCGGAAGGCCCCGAGCGCGAGGCCGCGATCGAAGCGCTGAAGGCCGACATCAGGCGGCTCAAGGACGAGGCGCTGGCGTCGGGCGGGCTCTACGTGCTCGCCACCGAGCGCCACGAATCGCGCCGCATCGACAACCAGCTTCGCGGTCGTTCGGGTCGTCAGGGCGATCCCGGCCGCTCGAAGTTCTACCTGTCGCTGCAGGACGACCTTATGCGGATCTTCGGATCCGAGCGCATGGACACGATGCTGACCCGGCTCGGTCTTAAGGAAGACGAGGCGATCGTCCATCCCTGGATCAACAAGGCGCTCGAAAAGGCGCAGATGAAGGTCGAGGCGCGCAACTTCGACATCCGCAAGAACCTGCTCAAATACGACGACGTGATGAATGACCAGCGCAAGGTCATCTTCGAACAGCGCATCGAACTCATGGACGCCGAGTCGCTGGTCGAGACGATCACCGACATGCGCCACGAGACGATCGACCAGCTCGTCGCCAAGCGCATGCCGGAGAAGGCCTATCCCGAGCAGTGGGAGACGGCCGAGCTGACGCAGGAGATCCGCGACATCCTCAACCTCGACCTGCCGGTGGCGGACTGGGCGATGGAGGAGGGTATCGACGACGCCGACGTCAAGAAGCGCATCCTCGACGCTTCCGACAAGGCGGCACTCGATAAGGAAGCGCGCTTCGGTCCCGAGGTGATGCGCTATGTCGAGCGCTCCGTGGTGCTGCAGACGATCGACGCGCTGTGGCGCGAGCATCTCGTCAATCTCGACCACCTGCGCTCGGCCGTCGGCTTCCGCGGCTACGCGCAGCGCGATCCGCTGAACGAGTACAAGTCGGAGGCGTTCGAGCTCTTCCAGGCGCTGCTCGACAATCTGCGCGAGCGCACCGCCCAGCAGCTCTCGCGCGTCGAACTGGTGCGGCCGGAGACGGAGGAGCCCGCGCTCCCCTTCATGCAGGCGCATCACATCGACGCCACCACCGGCGAGGACGAGTTCGGCAATGGCGGCGAGCGCCTGACGGCCGACTTCAACCCGCCGGGCGAGGACCGCCTGCAGCGCGATCCGAACAACCCGGAGACCTGGGGCCTGATCGGACGCAACGAGGCCTGCCCCTGCGGTTCCGGCAAGAAGTTCAAGCACTGCCACGGCGCCTACGCGCAGACCGCCTGATCGAAGCGCCGCCCTACCAAGCGTGGGCGGTCCGAGTGAAAAGACGAAAGGCCGCTCTCCGGAACGAGGGCGGCCTTTTTCGTGGGCAGCGTCCCGCCGTGAACGGTGCGGATCGCGGATCGTCGCCGCGGTGATCGACGAAGATCCGACCGTCTGCGAAGGTCGGCGATGCTGATCGCCCACCTCTCCGATTCCCACCTCCGGCCCCGCGGCGTCCTCTATGCCGGGCTGATCAATTCCAACACGATGTTCGAGGCGGCGGTGGCGGTGGTCAACGCGCTCGAACCTCAGCCGGATCTGGTGGTCTTCACCGGCGATCTCGTCGACGAGGGGACGGCCGAAGAGTACGCGGACGCCCGCCGGCTGCTGGACGGGCTGGACGCACCCGTCCTCGTCATGCCCGGCAATCACGACGAGCGCGAAGCCTTCCGCCATGCATTCCGCGACCACGCCTACCTGCCGGCCGAGGGCCCGCTGCATTTCGCGGTCGATGGCGCGGTGAGGATCGTCGGGCTCGACGTGACGGTGCCCGGCGATCACCACGGGCTGGTGGACGAAGCGGCCGCAGACTGGCTGGACCGGACGCTTGAGCAGGCGCCGGAGCGCCCGACGGTGCTCCTCATGCACCAGCCGCCGATCGAGTGCGGCGTGCCCTATCTCGATCCCTACCGATGCTTCGGGGCCGAGCGACTGGCGGAGATCGTCTCACGCCACGCTCAGGTCGAGCGCGTGCTCTGCGGCCATGTCCACCGCTTCATGGCGGTGCGCTTCGGCGGCACGCTGCTCTGCACGGCGCCGAGCACCACGACGGCCATAGCGCTACGGTTCGAGCCCGAGGCGGAGCCGGCCTCGCACGTCGAGCCGCCGGCCTTCCTGCTGCACCACTGGAGCAGGGCCGGCGTGATGACCACGCATCACATGCCGATCGGCATTTTCCGGGGCCCCCTGCCCTTCGCCTGAAGCGAGGACACGAGAGGAGGCGTCAGTCGTCCTTCTCGGCCGGCGTCTTCTTCTGAAGGAGGTTCTTGAACATCGAGGTCTTCGCCGTGGTCGGCTTGCCGTCGCGGTCGTAGCCCTCGCGGCGATGCTGCTCGGCCGCATAGGCCTCGGCCGTGATCGGCGAACCCGTCTTGTAGCTCGTGCTGACGGGAACGGCGAAGTCGGTCGGCGCCATGGTCGCCGCGATCTGCTTCTCGAGCTCCTCGTCGGCCATCCGCTTGGCGACGATCTCGGCGGGGTCCTGCAGCGCCGGGCACTCGCCCTCGGGCGTCAGCTTGCGCCCGTCGGCCAGCGTCTCGTCGAAGACGTAGCGCTTCTCGCAGACGCCGACGGCCACCGGCTTCTTCGTCATCTCGAAGCGGTCGGCGCCGTCCTTCAGCATCTTCCAGAAGGCGTAGTGCTCGGAGTTGCGATGGCGCGCCATGTTCTTCGGCGTCATGCGGAAAGGCATCGCCTGAAACTGGAAGTTGCGTTGGCCGCCCTCGAACGCCTTGCGGGCGAGCGCGTAAAGCTCCTCGACCTGCCAATTGTCCATGGCGTAGCAGCCGGACGAGTTGCAGGAGCCGTGCACCATCAGGTGCTCGCCGGTGAAGCCGTTCGCCTTGTCGTAGACGTTGGGATAGCCGATATCGAGCGCAAGATGGTAGTTCGAGGTCGGATTGAGCTGGCCGGGACCGATATTGTAAAAGCCCTCGGGCGCCTGCCGGTCGCCCTCCTTCTGCTTCGGGCCGAGCTTCCCGGACCATGCGCAGATCGGATACGTCTTGAGCAGCGCGAAGCTGCCGTCGGTCTTCTGCTTCCACACCTCGAGCTCGGACTCTTCCTTGTAGAGCCGGATCAGGATCGGGGAGTTCTCGCCCATGTTGCTGGCGCGAATGAGTTTGACAATTCCGGGCGAGAGCGGCGCCTGCGCACCCATCAGGTCGCCGAGGCCGTCACCCGGCTGACAGCCTGCCAGCACGGCAAGGCTGGCGGCAAGCAAAGCAGCGGTGGCAAGGCGTCTGGCGGACATTCGCTCTCGATCCCCTCGATCCGCATCGGGGCACTGAATGCCCGCGGATCCCAAAGTTCCGTCCGGCCGGGCACCATCGCCCGCCGGGGTTCCCGGATCGACATCACTGCCGACCGCCAGGCGGAACCCTGCCCCCTTTTCGGCCCCGCACGGTTGCCAAACCGTTAACGCGACGCCGACAAATCGAATGCACTGCGAAGACCACCGAAACCAACACGTCCGGCATGGCCGTATTATGGTCCGTCCGACGCCTGCCGGAACAGGCAGTCGCCACGAGCCTTCCTACAGGATCGCGCGCGAACGGACCAGACGCGAGCAGCCCCCCGTTCGGGGATCCGCTCAGACCTTGAGGTCGCGGCCGATGGCGAGGAACTTCTCGCGGCGCTGGGCGCGCAGCGCGTCGCCGTCGAGCGATTCGAGCTCGCGCAGGGCCGCGTCGATCCGGTCGCCCGCCGTGTCGATCGCCATCTCCTCGTTGCGGTGAGCCCCGCCGAGCGGTTCGGGCACGATCTCGTCGATGACGCCGAAGCCCTTGAGATCCTGCGCGGTGATCTTCATCGCCTGCGCCACGTCCTTGGCGCGCGATGCGTCGCGCCAGAGGATGGAAGCGCCGGCTTCCGGCGAGATGACGCTGTAGATCGCGTGTTCCATCATCAGGACCCGGTTGGCCGCGGCGATCGCGATCGCTCCGCCCGAGCCGCCCTCGCCGATGATGAGCGAGACCAGCGGCACGCGCAGGCCAAGGCACGTCTCGGTGGAACGGGCGATGGCCTCGGCCTGTCCGCGCTCCTCCGCGCCGATGCCGGGATAGGCGCCGGCGGTGTCGACGAGCGTCATCACCGGGATGCCGAAGCGCTCCGCGAGTTCCATGACGCGCACCGCCTTGCGGTAGCCCTCGGGTCGCGCCATGCCGAAATTGTGCTTGAGCCGGGTCTGCGTGTCCGCGCCCTTCTCCTGCCCGATCACCGCGACCGAGCGGCCGCGAAAGCGCCCGAAGCCGGCGATGATCGCGTGATCCTCGGCGAACAGGCGGTCGCCCGCGAGCGGCGTGAAATCGGTCACGAGGCGGGCAAGATAGTCGGTGCAGTGCGGCCGGTCGGCGTGGCGGGCGACCTGCGTCTTCTGCCAGGGCGTCAGCTTCTTGTAGAGATCGACCAGCGCATCGGCCGAGCGCTTTTCCAGACGCTGAATATCGTCGGAGACGTCGAGGCTGTTCTCGCCCGATCCGATCTTCTTCAGTTCGAGGATTTGGCTGTCGAGGTCGGCGACGGGTTTTTCGAAATCGAGATAATTGTGCATCCAGCAGCGGCCGATGGCCGTCCTTTTCGGGGAGCCGATCATGGCTCGCCGGCTTCGGTTCTTGCGGAAGCCCTGGCGGTCTGCCGGATGGCGCCGCCGTTCCCGGTGAGGGTGTTCGCGTCGGCGCGCAAACTGGCGACCCGTCATCCGATTGTCAAGGAAGCCGGGCCCTTCGAGCGCGTTTGCACGCAGACCAAAGACAGAGCGCGTCAGTCCTCCGCGAGGGCGGACAGCGGGTGGTGATCGGTGACGAGCCGCATCAGGCGCTCCTCGAGGACATGGGTGTAGATCTGCGTCGTGCCGATATCGGCATGCCCGAGAAGCTCCTGCACGGCGCGCAGATCAGCGCCGTTCTGGAGGAGATGGCTGGCAAAGGCGTGCCGCAGCACATGCGGCGAGACACGGGCCGGCGCGAGACCGGCGCGTGCCGCGAGAGCCTTGAGGTCCCGCGCGAAGGCCTGGCGGGTCATGTGCCCGCTTTCGGAAAAGGCGGGGAAGAGCCAGGGCCGCTCGCCCACCGGCGCGGTGTTGCGCGGGCGCGTTCCCAACTGGGAGACGCTGTCGCCGAAGGCCGCCAGCGCATCGCGCGCGCGCTCGCCGATCGGCACCATCCGCTCCTTGTCGCCCTTGCCGCGCACCACGATCACCCGGTTCTTCGAGCGCAGCACCGAGCGCGGCAGCGACACGAGTTCGGAGACGCGCAGGCCCGTGGCGTAGAGGATCTCAACGAGCGCGTGCATGCGGCGCGCCCTCGCCAGCGCCGGCCCTTCGAGCGCCGGATCCTCGGCGGCGTCCTCGGCGGCGTCGATGAGACGGTCGACCTCGGCCTCCGACAGGATCTTCGGCAGCGGCCGCGCCTTGCGGGCGCCCTCGATCGGCGAGGTCGGGTCGTCGCCCCGCAAGCCCTCGGCATAGAGGAACTTGAAGAACTGGCGAAGCGACGACATCCGTCGCTGCCGGCTGGAGGCGGCGAAGCCCGCGGCGTCGAGCCCCTCCATGTAGCGGCGGATCGCGTCGGTCGAGGCGCCGGCGAGCCCGCCCTCGCCCGCCAGGAAACCACGGGCGTCGTCGAGATCGCGGCGGTAGGCGCTCAGCGTGTTGTCGGCGGCTCCGCGCTCCACCGCCATCATCTCGAGAAAGCTCTCGACGCGGGCGAAGTCGGCGTTCCCGGCGCGGGGTGCCCCGGTCACGGCGCGATACCTCCCGTCGTCGAAGGCACGGGCTCGCCGGCGGCGGCAGGCGCGGCGGCGCCGGGTACAGCCGGCGGAACGCTGGGCGTTTCCAGCGCGGGCACCGGCACCTCGACGGTGATCGGGCCCTGCCGCGGTTCGACGAAGGTGACGAGGGCCAACATCACCGCGACGATCGCGCCGACGACGAGCACGAGCGCTGAGAGGAGACGTACGAGGGTGGGCATGCGGCGGCGCGACTTTCGTTTCTCGGGCGCTGCCATCGGCAGGCATCCGGTCGTCCCGCGGTCGATTTTAAAGGTCCGCGCTGCCGGAGCCAAGGGCGCGCCGTCGCTTTGCAGGGGTCATGGTCCGCTCCGGCGCGCCGCGGCGCGGGCGCATCGCTTGACGCCAAAAGGCTTTTCTGGTCCTAGGACCGACCGTCCCCACGCGCGTTCGAGACGCATTCGATGCCCGAGTCCCAGTGCCCTTCCGAGCGAAAAAACGTGGTGACCGCCGGGCTGGCGGGGCGTTCGGTCGTTCTCGTGGGGCTGATGGGCGCCGGCAAGACCACGGTCGGGCGCAAGCTCGCCCAGCTTCTCGACATGCCCTTCGTCGACACCGACCAGGAAATCGAGGACGCCTCGCGCATGAGCGTCGCCGAGCTCTTTGCCTCCTATGGCGAACCGGAGTTCCGGGCGCTGGAGGCGCGCGTCGTGGCGCGGCTGACGGAAGGCGCGCCGCAGGTGATCGCCACCGGCGGCGGCGCCTACATGAACGAGGGTACGCGCAGCCTCCTGAAGGAGCGTGCCGTCACCGTCTGGCTCCGCGCCGAACTCGACATCCTGATGGAGCGCGTCATCAAGCGCCCGACCCGCCCGTTGCTCAAGACAGCCGACCCGCGCGCCACGATGCGTCGTCTGATCGACCTGCGCTACCCCGTCTATGCCAAGGCCGACATCCACGTCCATTCGCGTAACGTGAAGCGCGAGGTCATCGCCCGCGAGATCGTTCGCTCGCTCGAACGCCACACCAGCCCGAAGGTCAGCCCATGAGCCCCCTCGCCCGTTCCGAAGGCGGCGCTTCGGCCGCGCGCCGCGAGAGCGTGCGGGTCGCGCTCGGTGACCGGTCCTACGACATCCTCATCGGTCCCGGCCTCATCGACGAGGCCGGCGCAGAGATCGCCGGCCGCCTGCCCGGCATCAGAGCGCTGGTGGTGGCCGACGAGCGCGTGGCGGGCCTTCACGGCGAACGCCTGCGCCTGTCGCTCGATGCGGCCGGCATTCCGTCCTCGATGCTCCTGCTGCCGCCGGGCGAGACCACCAAGTCCTTCGAGCATCTCATGCAGGTGGTCGACCGGATTCTCGAGGAGCGGCTGGAGCGCGGAGATGCGGTGGTGGCGCTCGGCGGCGGCGTCGTCGGCGACCTCGCGGGCTTTGCCGCCGGCATCGCCCGGCGCGGCATGAAGCTGGTGCAGGTGCCGACCTCGCTGCTGGCGCAGGTCGATTCGTCCGTCGGCGGCAAGACCGGCATCAACTCGCCCCGCGGCAAGAACCTCGTCGGCGTCTTCCATCAGCCCGCGCTCGTTCTCGCCGACACCGCCATCCTCGACACGTTGAGCCCACGCGAGTTCGCGGCCGGCTATGCCGAGGTGGTGAAATACGGGCTGATCGACCGTCCCGACTTCTTCGCCTGGCTCGGCACCCACCGCGAGGCGATCTTCACGGGTTGCGACGAACGGGTCGAGGCCATCGCCGCGAGTTGCCGGGCCAAGGCCGAGGTGGTGGCGGGCGACGAGCGCGAGGACGGCAACCGGGCGCTTCTCAACCTCGGCCACACGTTCGGCCATGCGCTGGAGTCCTGCGCCCGCTACGACCCCGCGCGGCTCGTGCACGGCGAGGCCGTGGCGATCGGCATGGCGCTGGCGCACCGCTTCTCGGCCAGCGTCGGGCTCTGCCCCGTCGCCGACGCCGAGGCCGTGTCGGCGCATCTGACAGCGGCGGGACTGCCGACCGCGATCCACGCCATCCCCGGCCCGGCCTTCACGGTGGACGAGCTGATGGGCAAGATCGCGCAGGACAAGAAGGTCGTGCGCTCAAAGCTGACCTTCATCCTTACCCACGGCATCGGCCGGGCCTTCGTGGCCGCCGACGTCGACGCGGAAGCGGTCCGGCGCTTCCTGACGGCCGAACTCGCGGCCTGACGCCTCAGGCCGGCGTCGCGGCATCCGGCGCAGGTCTCACTGCGGCCGGCGTCTTCCGGTAGGGCCGGCGGATGAGATAGCCGAGGCGCCAGCGGCGCGGGATGGCGAGCGATGCCAGACCCAGGAACGCCGCGCTCGTGGCAGAGGCGTAGACCGCGTCGGCGCCAACGCCCTTCCAGAGGAATGCCCCGGTCAGCGCACCGGCGGCCATGCCGACCCACGGCACGATCTGGATCCACCAGCCCTTCGAAGACTGGCCGAGGAGGGTGCGTCCCAGCCCGCGGCCGAAGCGCGACAGCGCGCCGGTGACATAGGTGACCCCGACGGAATGGCCGGCGACCTCCTCGAGCGCGATGTTGAGCGCGCCCATGGCGAAGACGAGCGACAGGACGGTGAGCGTCTGCCCGCCCGCCGCTGCGGTGCCGCCGATGAGGAGGGCAATGCCCAGGAGCAGCGCGGGATGGCTGCCGCGGGTCCAGCGCATGATAAGGACGCCCGCGGCATTGCCGAGCACGAAGGCCGCGACCACCGCGGCCAGATGCGCCACCCGGTCGCCCTCCCCGTCCGTGACGGCGATCGCCAGTCGCGTCGTATTGCCGCTCATGAAGGAGACGAAGTCGCCGGCGATGAGAAAGCCGACGACGTCGGTCAGGCCCGCCGTGAACGAGAGCGATGCCGCAAAGACGAGACCGACGGCGAGACGAAGGCGGTAGCGCCGCCGCACCTTTTGGCGCATGACGCTAGCGGCGCGTCGGTTCGCCGGGTGCCGAGGCCTCGATCGCCAAGGCGTGGACGCTCCCGTCGAGCTCGGCCTTCAGGATCGTGTTGACCAGCCGGTGGCGCTCGACGCGCGAGCGCTCCGCGAAGGCGGCGGAGACGACGCGCACGCGAAAATGCGTTTCGCCGCTGCCGTCGAACCCGCCATGGTGGTCGCTGCCGCCGTGGTGGTGGCCGGCGTGAAGATGACTTTCGTTGACGACGACCAGACTTTCCGGTCGCAAGGCTTCGGTCAGCTTCGCTTCGATCTCGGCCTGTATGGTCATGCTCGCGCCTCGAATATCCGGGACAGCGGCAGGCCGGCATGGTGCCGCCCTCGGAACCGCCTGTGGTCCGCGGTTCGTTGTGGACGGGTTTTCGAATCTGTCAATTCTTGTTCGCTCCCGGTGGGAGCCCCATAATCCGGTCGTGATGAAACTCGATTCCAAATACTTCGACAAGATCCGCGTCCGGCCCGATCGGGACGCGCCGAAGAAGACGGCCGCGCCGGTCTGCTGCTGGGACAAGTGCGAGGAGCCGGGCCTCTACAAGGCGCCGCGCGGTCGCGACCACGAAGGCCAGTACCTGCAGTTCTGCGTCGATCATGTCCGGCTCTACAACAAGTCCTACAACTACTTCTCGGGCCTCGGCGACGAGGACATCCAGAAGTACCTGAAGGACTCGCTGACCGGCAATCGCCCGACCTGGACGATGGGATCGAACTCGTCGGGCGCCATGCCCGCCGAGAAGCCGACCGGTCGCCCCAAGCGCGCCAACGGTCGCTCGCGCGGCGCCTTCAACCTCTTCGCGGACGGCGAAGCAGCGGCCCCGCGACGAAAGGCCCGAACGCTGGAGGTCAAGGCGCTGCAGACGATGGATCTGGGCGACAACGCTCCGGCCGAGGCGATCCGCCTGCGCTACAAGGCTCTCGTGAAGCAGTATCACCCCGACGCCAACGGCGGCGACCGCGGGTCCGAGGACCGGCTGCGCGAGGTCATTCAGGCCTACAAGCTTTTGAAGCAGTCGGGCTTCTGTTAAGCGCTGGAATGCCGGTTTCGCGATGGATCCGGTTCCGCCCGTCCGGTGGACGTCCGACGACATGGATACAAGGCGCCCGCCCCGAGGTGGCGCCCCTGGAGGTATGATGAGTGCAGCGGAACTGGAAGTGGCGAACCTCCCCGACGCCATGGTCTCCGTCCGCGAAACCTTCGGTTTCGAAAGCGATCTGAAGGTTCCCGCCTTCACGGCCAGCGACCCGCATGTGCCCGAGATCGATCCGGACTACCTGTTCGACAAGCCCACGACCCTTGCGATCCTGGCGGGCTTCGCCAAGAACCGCCGCGTCATGGTGTCGGGCTATCATGGCACCGGCAAGTCCACGCATATCGAGCAGGTCGCCGCGCGCCTCAACTGGCCCTGCGTGCGCGTCAATCTCGACAGCCATGTCTCGCGCATCGATCTCGTCGGCAAGGACGCGATCACGGTCAAGGACGGCATGCAGGTCACGGAGTTCCGCGACGGCATCCTGCCGTGGGCCTACCAGAACAACGTCGCGCTCGTGTTCGACGAGTACGATGCCGGCCGTCCCGACGTGATGTTCGTGATCCAGCGCGTGCTCGAATCGTCGGGCCGCCTGACGCTGCTCGATCAGGCGCGCGTCATCCGCCCGCACCCCGCCTTCCGACTCTTCGCCACCGCCAACACGGTGGGCCTCGGCGATACGACGGGCCTTTATCACGGCACCCAGCAGATCAATCAGGCGCAGATGGATCGCTGGTCCATCGTCACCGTCCTGAACTACCTGCCGCACGACAACGAGGTCGGCATCGTCGTCGCCAAGGCCCGCCACTTCGCCACGAAGGACGGCCGCGCCAAGGTCTCGAAGATGGTGCGCGTCGCCGACCTGACGCGCGCCGCCTTCGTCAATGGCGACCTCTCGACGGTGATGAGCCCGCGCACGGTCATCACCTGGGCCGAAAACGCCGAGATCTTCGGCAACATCGGCTTCGCCTTCCGCCTGACTTTCCTCAACAAGTGCGACGACCTCGAGCGTCCGTTGGTCGCCGAGTTCTACCAGCGCGCCTTCGGCGAGGAACTGCCGGAGTCGGCGGCGAACATGGTTCTGGACTAGAAGGCACCAAAGCCATGTCGCGCATCGGCGATAATTCCGCAAAGGGCGCTCGCGCCAAGACGCAGGATCGCGAGCCGTTCCGGCGCGCCGTGGCCGGTTGCATGCGCGCCATCGCCGGCGACGGCGAGCTGGAGATCGTCTACGGCAACGAGCGGCCGGGGCTGACGGGCGAGCGCGCCCGCCTGCCCGAACTGCCCAAGCGCGCGATGGCGGGCGACGTCGCCATCACCCGCGGCCTCGGCGACGCGATGGCACTGCGCAAGGCCCGCCACGACGCCCGCATTCATGCGACGCTCTCGCCCGAAGGGCGCGGCGCACGTGCCGTGTTCGACGCGGTGGAGCAGGCGCGCTGCGAATCGATCGGCGCCAACGCCATGCCCGGCGTCGCCGCCAATCTGGGCGCGATGCTCGAGGACAAGTACCTCCGCTCCAATCTCGCCGACGTCACCGACCGCGCCGAGGCGCCGATCGAGGACGCCGTGGCGCTGATGGTGCGCGAGAAGCTGACGGGGCGCCCGATCCCGGCGAGCGGACAGGCCGTGGTCGACGTCTGGCGCGACTGGATCGAGGAGAAGGCCGGCGGGAAGTTCGAGCGGCTCGGCGAGACCGTCGAGGACCAGCGCTCGTTCGCCAAGGCGATCCGCGACATGCTCGTCTCGATGGAGATGGCGGAGGAATTCGCCGACGACACCGAGAACCAGGATGACGAGAGCGAGGAAGAGGCCGGCGACAACCAGAGCCGCGACTCCGAGGACGGCGGCGCCGAGAAGGACGCGGGCGAGGACGAGGCCGAGCCGCAGGAATCCGAGGGCGAATCCGAGAGCGAGGACGCCGCCGAGGCCGAGACGTCCGAAGTCACCGCCGAGGATCCCGTCTACGACGAGGAGCCCGATTCGGAAACCCCCGGCGAATCGCGCCGTCCCAACCAGGCGATGCCGCGCGATCTCGGCGACACCGACTACCGCGTCTTCGCCGAGACCTTCGACGAGACGATCCCCGCCGAGGAACTCTGCGACGAAGCCGAGCTGGAGCGTCTGCGCTCCTTCCTCGACAAGCAGCTCGTCTCGCTGCAGGGCGCGGTCGGGCGCCTCGCCAACCGCCTGCAGCGCCGCCTCATGGCGCAGCAGAACCGCTCTTGGGACTTCGATCTCGAAGAGGGCTATCTCGACACGGCGCGACTGACACGGCTCGTCACCGACCCCATGCAGCCGCTCTCCTTCAAGATGGAGCGCGACACCGACTTCCGCGACACGATCGTCACGCTGCTCATCGACAATTCCGGCTCGATGCGCGGGCGCCCGATCACGGTCGCCGCAACCTGCGCCGACATTCTCGCCCGCACGCTGGAGCGCTGCGGCGTCAAGGTCGAGGTGCTCGGCTTCACGACGCGCGCCTGGAAGGGCGGGCAGTCGCGCGAGGCGTGGCTGAAGGCCGGCAAGCCGCAAAAGCCCGGCCGCCTCAACGACATCCGCCACATCATCTACAAGTCGGCCGACGCGCCCTGGCGCCGGGCGCGGCGCAATCTCGGCCTGATGATGCGCGAGGGCCTCCTGAAGGAGAACATCGACGGCGAGGCGCTGATCTGGGCGCACAATCGGCTGCTGGCGCGCTCCGAGCAGCGGCGCATCCTGATGATGATCTCGGACGGCGCGCCGGTCGATGATTCGACGCTGTCGGTGAACCCCGGCAACTATCTGGAGCGGCATCTGCGCGCCGTGATCGAGGAGATCGAGACCCGCTCGCCGGTGGAGCTCCTCGCCATCGGCATCGGGCACGACGTGACTCGCTACTACCGCCGCGCCGTGACGATCACCGACGCCGAGGAGCTGGCGGGCGCGATGACCGAACAGCTCGCCGCACTCTTCGAGGACGAGGGCGCGGTGCCCGTACGCCGGCGAAGGGCGGGCGGCGCCCGCTGATGCGGCTTCTCGGTCGCACGCGCCGCAGGCTTCTGGCGGTGGGGCTGCTCGCCTGCGTCGCGACGCTCGGCAACGGCATGCCGCTCGTCGCGGCGACCGACCGCCTCACCGTCGAGTCGCGCGAAATTCCCCGGTTCGAGATCGGCTCGGATCGCCGACGCTTCGGCGATCTCGAGTTTCGCGGCGGTTTCTCCTATCGCAGTTCGAACCGCGACCTCGCCAGCATCTCCTCGATCCGCATGCGCGACGGCGGGCGCCGCTTTCTGGCCGTGGCCGATACCGGACTGTGGTTCGCGGGCGAGATCCGGCGCGATGCGGCGGGCCGCCCGATCGGCATCGAAGAGGCGCGGCTGGCGCCGATCCTCGACCCGCTGGGGCGAACCTACGAGCGCAAGAGCGATGTGGATGCCGAAGGGCTCGCCCTTGGCGGCGACCACGCGCTCGTGTCGTTCGAAGGCAAGCACCGCATCGCCTCCTACGCGCTCGACGGGCCGGATGCCCTCCCCTTCGGCTCGCGGCCAGAGCCCGTGCCGATGCCTCTGAGCCGGCGCGAGCTGCGCTCCAACGGCGGCATCGAGACGATCGCCGTGGCGCCGGGTCGTGGAGCGCTCGCAGGCGAGACGGTGATCGTCGCGGAGCGATCGATCGACGCTAAGGGCAACTTCTACGGCGCCGTCCTCGGTCGCGGGACCAGGGGCCTGTTCTCGGTCCGTCGGGAGGCCCCCTGGGCGATCACCGATGGCGCCTTCACGGCCGACGGCGCGCATCTGATGCTGCTGGAGCGGCGCTACGAAGGGTTCGGGCGAATCGGCATGCGCATCCGCAAGATCGCTGCCGCCGACATTCGCCAGGGGGCGGTGGTGGACGGCCCCGTGCTGATCAACGCCGATCTCGGCGACGAGATCGACAATATGGAAGGGCTCGATCTCTGGCAGGATGCCGCCGGCGACACGATCCTGTCGATCGTTTCCGACGACAACGGATCCTTCTTCCAGCGCAATCTCTATCTGGAGTTCCGCCTGGTCCCAGGCAACGAGGGCGCTCCCGCGCCCTCGAACTGAAGCCTCCAGCAGCCACCGCTGCTGGCGACCCAATTCAAAGCGCGATGCGCGGCGCGTCGCGGAAGGGTAGCACCGCGTTGACGATCAGCCGGTAGGGCACCAGCCCGAACACCGCGATCAGCAGCTTCACCGTGAAATCGCCGAGCGCCCACGAGATCCAGCGGGGCGCTTCCGTGGCGAGGACACCGAAGAGCGGGGCGGCCTGCAGCGCGAACTCGTCGTTGGCGCCCAGGATGACGAAGGCCGGCGCGAAGGCGACCGAGAAGAAGACGGTGGTGTCGAGCACCGATCCGGCGACCGAGGAGGCAGCGGGCGCCTTCCACCACGAGCGCTGGCGCAGGCGGTTGAACACGGCGATGTCGAGGAGCTGGGCGGCCAGGAAAGCGCAGCCTGAGGCCATGGCGATCCGCGCCAGCCGGTCGCCCGCGGTGGCGAATTCCAGCAGCCCAAAATGGAAGAGCAGCGGCGGCACGATGATCGATGAGGCGATCGCCAGCGCGAAGCCGAGATAGACGACGCGGCGCGCGATCCGTGGACCGAACAGGCGGTTGTTCAGGTCGGTGACGAGGAAGGCGAAGGGATAGGTGAAGGCGCCCCAGGTCAACACGTCGCCGAGTGCGAGGCTGCCGAGATGGCCCTGCACCGGAAACTGGACGAGGACGTTGGAGGCGAGGACGATGAGCGTCATCGCGGCGACGGGCAGCACGAGCAGGCCGGGTCGGGTCATGGCGGGTCGATCCATTTTTTTAAGCTGGGGTATGGCACCAGCGAGAGTTAGATGGGACCGCAGTTACTTCGCTGCGGTGTTTCGGGCTTGCACCTCGACCACCAAGCGGTCGCGCTCGGGACTGGCAGACCCGCGGAGGATCTTGCGCTCCTCTGCGGAGACGCGTGTGGCGAGGTAGCCGCGGTCACGCATGCACTGCGCCGTCAGCTGATACTTCTCGATCGATTTGGAAATGCCTTTGGCAACACCGGCTGCCGCGGCACCCGACACGGTGCCGGAAGGGTTGAGCAAAGGTCGCTGGTAGGCCCCGCTCTCGACGTTGTCGCGGCATGAGGCGTAGTCCGGCTCCCAGCTATCGCCCGGCCTGTCGGCACGAATGAACTCGCTGGGAAGTGACGCGCACCCTGACAAAAAAAGAAACGCTGCCCCAAGAGCAGCGTTTCTCTGAACCGATCCGATCGAAACCGACAAGAGCATACCTGGAAATCAGGCGGCTTCGGCGGTCGCTGCGGTCTTCTTGGCGATCTGGCGCTTCAGCAGCTTGGCGCGCTGCGACAGATCGGTCTCGGGAGCCTTGGTCAGGAAGGCGTCGAGGCCGCCGCGGTGCTCGACCGACCGCAGCGCATGGGCGCTGACACGCAGGCGGAAACGCTGGCCGAGCGAGTCGGAGATCAGCGTGACCTGGCACAGGTTGGGCAGGAACCGGCGACGCGTCTTGTTGTTCGCGTGGCTGACATTGTTACCGGACTGGACGGCCTTGCCGGTCAGTTCGCAAGCGCGTGACATGGGATCACCTTTCAAACGTTCGATACGGCCTTCCGGGGCGCGCCGCCACCGAAACGGCAGCGCGATCATCGACCCCATGGCATGATCGGAAAATCGATCGTCCCTATAGTCGCCACCGGCCATTGCGTCAACCCGGCCCCGCCGTCTGGAAGCGACGGGATCGGCCGCTACGTGGGGTTAGCGGGCTTCGCGAAAGACGCGACGGCCCGACTCATATCCCCGTGAGCAACGCATCCATGCCATGATTCCGCTGTCGTCTCCACCCCGAATGCCCCCTCGCGCCAGACTCAGGAACCGTCCATGCTTCGCCGCCTCGCCGCCAGCGCGCTCGTCCTCGCCGGTCTCACGTCGAGCGCCGGGGCCGCACCCGAAGTGCTGACGACGACTTACGCGATCTCTCTGATCGGCCTGCCCGTGGGGCGTGCGAGCTTCGCCACGACGCTCGATGGGCCGCGCTACAAGGTGGAGGGAACGCTGTCCTCGGCAGGGCTGGCCGAACTCGTCTCGTCGACGAAGGGCACGAGCTCGGTCTCCGGGCGCATCGCGGGCGATCGCCTCTTCGCCGAGCGCTACCGCCTCGCTTATACGAGCGACGCCAAGTCGTGGTCCTCGGACGTGCGCTTTCGCGGGGGCCGCGCCGTGTCGGCCAGCGTCGCGCCGCCGCCGCGCAATCCGCCCCATGCCGACTTCCTGCCGGTGCTGCCCGCGCAGCTCGCCTCGGTGGTGGATCCGCTGAGCGGCCTGATGCTGAAGCCCGCCAAGGCCGATCCCGCCTCGCTCTGCGCGCGCAAGGTGCCCTTCTACGACGGCTGGTCGCGGCTCGATCTCGCGCTCTCGCCCAATGGCCTGCGCGATTTTTCGGCTGACGGATTCGAGGGCAAGGCGATCGTCTGCAACGTCCGCGTCCAGGCCGTCAGCGGCTACCGGACCTCATCGAACGGCATCAAGTATCTGAGCAACCGGGTGCTGCAGATCTGGTTCGCGCCGGTGCGCGGCAGCGGGATCTATGCGCCTGTCTACGTGCGCATTCCCACCGAGGTCGGGCCGCTGTCGCTGACGGCCACGACCTTCGCCAAGCCCTGACAGCTCAAAGGTCCAAGGCACCCTCGATGAGGATCCGCGTTTCGCCGCCGACGAGGACCCGGCCGTCGTCGGCGGGCCGGATGTGGACGCGGCCGAGGCGCCCGAGCGCGGTGCCCTGCGACACGCTGTAGGGCGCGTCGAGGCGACCGGTCGCCTGCCGCCAGCAGGCGATCGCGGCGTTGAGGGAACCGGTGATCGGGTCCTCCTTCACGCCATGCCAGATGTCGATCATCCGCACCTCGAAATCCGCTTCGGCGCCGGCCTCGTGCGGCCCAATCAGGCCGATGCAGCGCTCGGTCGGGAAATGCGCGCCGGCGGCGTCGGCCCGCAAGACGGCGCTCGCGCTGCGCAGTTCCAGCACCTCCCATTCCGGGCCGTTGACGAGATAGGCCGAACCCACGACGTCGGCGGGATCGAGCCGCATCACGACGGTGAGTTCGCGCACACGCTCCTCGCCGAGCGGCTCGATGTGGGTCTTGGGCGCGACGAACGCCGGAACCGGGCCGTCGCCGTGAATCTCGATGATCCCCACCGCGCATTCCTGCCGCACGAAGCCGGCCTCGGCGGGGGTGCCGCCGGCATGCAGCCAGGCGGCGCAGCTTCCGAGCGTCGGGTGGCCGGCAAAGGGCAGTTCGCGGGTCGTGGTGAAGATGCGCACACGGTAGTCGGCAGCGCTTGCGTCGGTCGGCGGCAGAAGGAAGGTCGTCTCGGCAAGGTTGGTCCAGGCCGCGAAGCGCTGCATCGCCTCGTCCGACAGGCCCTCCCCGTCGAGAACCACGGCGAGGCCGTTGCCGCGCGTCGCCACGGACGTGAACACGTCGCACTGAATGAACCGTCGTTTCATGCGAATCACTTCCTCGCTGAGAGCCGGAAACTAACGGTGCCAACATGACATGCCGACGTCGGTGTGCGGTCGGCAAAGTCAGCTCCCGCGATTTGACCCGGCCGGCGGCCTCGGCTAGGCGCGGATCTCCGAACTTGGGCGAGCGGGACGACATGGCGACGGCATTGGGATTCTCGGCGGTTCTCATGTGGTCGCTGCTGGCGCTTCTCACCGCGCGCTCGGGCGTCATCCCGCCGTTCCAGATGAACGCGATGACCTTCGCGCTCGGCACGCTCGTCGGCGTCGTGGCACTCGGCGTGCGCGGCGTCAGCTGGCGCGTGTTCCGCCAGCCGGCGTCCGTCTGGGCCCTCGGCATCGTCGGCCTGTTCGGCTATCACGCGCTCTACTTCGCGGCGCTGCGCAACGCCCCGGCGGCCGAGGCCAGCCTCATCGCCTATCTCTGGCCGCTGCTCATCGTGCTGGGCTCGGCGATGCTGCCGGGCGAGCGCCTGCGCTGGTATCATCTGGTCGGCGCGCTGCTCGGCCTCTCCGGCGCGGGCCTCATCATCGCCTCGCGGGGCGCGATGGCGTTCTCGCCCCAGCATGTCACCGGATACGGCCTCGCCGCGCTCTGCGCCGTCTTCTGGTCGAGCTATTCGCTGCTGTCGCGCCGCGCGAGCGCGGTGCCGAGCGACATCGTCACCGGCTTCTGCGCCGCGACCGCCCTCCTCTCGCTCCTAGCGCATCTCGCCTTCGAGACCACCGTCTGGCCCGCCGACGGCTCGCAATGGCTGGCGGTGGTGGCGCTCGGCCTGCTGCCGGTCGGCGCGGCCTTCTATGTCTGGGACATCGGCATGAAGCGCGGCGACATCCAGCTTCTGGGCGCGGCCAGCTACGCCGCGCCGCTGCTGTCGACGTTGATTCTCATCGTGGCTGGCGAGGCGGCGCTCTCGGGGCCGATCGTGGCGGCGGCGCTGCTCATCACCGCCGGCGCCGTCCTCGCGGCGCTGCCGCTGTTCCGCAAGCTCGCGACCCGGCGCGCCTGAGACGTCAGCCCTTCGCGCCGCGCGGCAGCGGGCGCCAGTCACTGGCCGCCATCTCGAAGCTCTCGAACCGGAAGCCCGGCGCCACCGTGCAGCCGACGAGCGTCCATTCGCCCATGCTGGTCGCGGTCTGCCACCAGTTCGCGGGCACCGTGAACTGCGGCTCCTCGCCCGAGAGGACGTTCGGCCCGATGCGGTGCGCGCTCGCGTCGTGGCCGTTCGGCGAGACGGTGAGCACGAGGGGGGCGCCGGCATACCAGTGCCAGGTCTCGGCGGCGTCGGTGACGCGGTGCCATTCGGAGGTCTCGCCGAGATCGAGCAGGTAGTAGATCGCGGTGGAGCGCGACCGGCCCGCCTCGTCTCGCGCCTCGTCCTCGAAGGTCTGTCGATACCAGCCGCCCTCGGGATGGGGCGACAGCTTCAGGCGGGCGATGATCTCGCGGGCGTTCAATAGCCGTTCCTCTTCTCGCGCAGCGCCGCGAAGACCGCAACCGGATCGGCGCTCGCCATGCCGAAGGCGCTGGCGAGGTCGGGGTCGTCGGCCCTCAGGAACGGGTTGGTGCGCTTCTCGCGACCGAGTTCCACCGGCAGCGTCGACCGGTGCTCGACGCGCAGCCGCTCCACCTCCTTCACCCGCTCCTGCAGGAGGAGATTGCCGGGATCGACGTCGAGCGCGAAGCGGGCGTTCGTCGCGGTGTACTCGTGGCCGCAATAGAGCATCGTGTCGTCGGGCAGCGCCCGCAACCGCTGGAGGCTCGTCCACATCGTGGCGGCATCGCCCTCGAACAGACGTCCGCAGCCGAGCGAGAACAACGCGTCGGCAGCAAACAGCGCCTTGGCGCCGGGCAGAAAATAGGACACCTCGCCCGCCGTGTGGCCGGGCGTGTCGATCACCTCCACCGCGATGCCGCCGATGCGGAAGGCGTCGCCGCCGGCCACCACGCGGTCGATGCCGGGGATCTTCTCCTTCTCGCCGGCCGGACCGATGATCTCGACGTCGAACCGCGCCTGCAGCACCAGATTGGCGGCGACGTGGTCGTTGTGGTGGTGGGTGGTCAGTATATGGGACAGCTGCCATTCGGCTGCCGTCAGCGCCTCGAGGATCGGCCCCTCTTCCGGCGCGTCGATCGAGATCGTGCGACCCGATTCGGGATCGTGGATGAGAACGCCGAGATTGTCGGTGCGGCAGGTGAACTGGCGGATCTCGATCGCGGGCATGGGCGGGTCCTTCGCTTGACGGATCGGACATAGGGCGCCCGGCTGCGCGCGCCCATCTTGCCCGTGTGAGGCCGGGCGACGCGGGTAAGGGTTCCGCCGCCCGGGCGAAGCGACTAGGCTCCGCCGGGATCGAGACCGCCGAATCCTTCGAGCACGGGAACGAACCCCCACGTGAACGCCGACATCGTCGATCTCCGCGATTTCTATGCCTCGCGCCTCGGCGAAGCGGCCGTGCGCTCGCTTGCCTATTCGCTGGCGCCGGTGTGGAAGCCGATCGACCGCGAGCGCCTCGTGGGTCTTGGCTACGTCACGCCCTATCTCGACCGGCTGACCGGAGATGCCGACAACACGCTGGCCTTCATGCCGGCGGCGCAGGGCGCGGTGAACTGGCCGTTCGGGCGCCCCTCGCTCGCCGCCCTCGTCCATCCCCAGGACCTGCCGCTCGGCGATGCCTCGGTCGATCGGATCCTCATGGTCCACGCACTGGAATTCGCCGACAACCCGACGGAGATGCTGAACGAGGCCTGGCGGGTGCTGGCGCCCGGCGGGCGGCTCGTGCTGGTGCTGCCGAACCGGCGCGGGCTGTGGTCGCGCTTCGAGCACACACCGTTCGGATCGGGCCGTCCCTGGTCGCGCGGACAGGCGACGCGCCTCCTGCGCGAGACGATGTTCACACCGTCCGGCTTTTCGGACGCGCTGCATTTTCCGCCGTTCCGCCGCCCCGCCTTCCTCAAGCTCGCCGGCGCCTTCGAGCGGGTAGGCCGGCGCAACTGGCCGATCTTCTCCGGCGTCATCATCGTGGAGGCGACGAAGCTCGTCTATCGCGGCATTCCCGTCGCGACGCGCGCCGATGCGCGCCGCCGCGTCCGCCGCCCCGTCCTCGTGCCGCAAGGCGCGGGTGCACCGGCGCTGAATCTCGAAACGGACTAAGCCTCCGCTTATGGACGCGCACGGCGTCCTGCTTATATGAGGAGGCGGCAACCCCGGCTGCGGAGCCTCACAAGGCGCGCTCCCGGCGCCCTCGCCGCGGCCCCTCGCGAAAAGGACATCCGATGCAACAGCGCAAGCTCGGACCCGACCTCACCGTCTCGGCCATCGGCCTCGGCTGCATGGGCATGTCGGAATTCTACGGCGACGGCGACGACGCCGAATCCATGAACGTCATCCACCGCGCCATCGACCTCGGCGTCACCTTCTTCGATACCGCCGACATGTACGGCGTCGGCCGCAACGAGGAGCTCGTCGGCAAGGCGCTGAAGGCCAAGCGCGACGGCGTCGTCATCGCCACCAAGTTCGGCAACGTGCGCGGCCCCAACGGCGAGCGCCTCGGCATCAACGGCCGGCCGGACTATGTGAAGAAGGCCTGCGAGGACAGCCTGAAGCGGCTCGGCGTCGAGATCATCGACCTCTACTACCAGCACCGCGTCGATCCCAACGTGCCGATCGAGGACACGGTGGGCGCCATGAGCCGCCTCGTCGAGGCCGGCAAGGTCCGCTATCTCGGCCTTTCGGAGGCTGCGCCCGCTACCATCCGCAAGGCGCACGCCACCCATCCGATCGCCGCCCTGCAGACCGAATACTCGCTCTGGAGCCGCGACCCGGAAGAGGAGATCCTGCCGACGCTGCGCGAGCTGGGTATCGGCTTCGTGCCCTATTCGCCTCTCGGCCGCGGCTTCCTCACCGGCCGGTTCAAGACGCCGGACGACCTGCCCGACGGTGATTTCCGCAAGGGGTCGCCGCGCTTCTCGGGCGAGAACTTCGCCAAGAACCTGAAGCTCGTCGAGATCGTCGAGGCGCTGGCCAAGCGCAAGGGCGCCACGGCCTCGCAGCTGGCGCTGGCCTGGGTGCTGGCGCAGGGCTCCGACGTCGTGCCGATCCCCGGCACCAAGCGCGTGCGCTATCTCGAGGAGAATGCCGACGGCGTCGATGTCGAGCTGTCGGCCGACGATCTCGGCGAGCTGGACGAGGCGTTCGGCACCGATGCCGTCGCCGGCACGCGCTATCCGGAAGCCGGCATGAAGGCGCTCAACCTCTAGAACGTCAGAGGCGGCGGTCATCGGGCCGCCGCCCGTCACGCCAGCGGAATGCTTCGGCCGCCCTTGTCCTGCTGGTAAGCGTCCGAAAGTTCGCCGTAGCGCCGGACGATCGCTTCGACGCGCGCGAAGAGCGCGGCGCGCTCGGGTTCGGTGACGCCCGCGATCGTCTGCTTCAGGTCGCGGCTCGTCCAGTAGGCGTTGGTGCGATTGTAGAGCGGGCGATCGGCCGCGACCTCGCCGCTTGCGCGATCGGGCACCGCATAGACCGCTTTCAGGATCTGGATGTCGTAGGGGATCGCGAAGGCGTCGCGGCTGTCCTCGTGGCTGAACAGGTAGTGGAAATTGTCGAAGCCGGCCCAGGTGATGCCGGACAGACAGAGCGAACAGGGCTCGTGCGTCGCCAGGAAAAGGCAGTCCTTCGGCGTGGGCCGCTCCGCCTCGGGCAGCTCGTAGAAGCGTTTGATGGCGTGGATCTCGCCGTGCCAGAGCGGGTTCGCGGTCTCGTTGTTGGTTTCGGCGATCACCACCGACAGGTCGGATTTGCGCAGGATCGCGGCGCCGAAGATCTTGTTGCCGCGCGCCACGCCTGCCGCAGTCTTCGGCACGATCTCGCTCTCGATGACCTCGAGCAGGCGGCCGGCGAAACGGGCGTCATCCACGAGCGAACTCCTTTTGTCGGTGATGGATCAAGGCCGGCGCAGCACGAACACCGCCTGCTGGCCAAAGAGGTTCCAGAACCACCAGGGCATGTTCATGTTGAGCTTCTGGCCGGACGCATTGAGCGCCACCGACGCCTCCACCACGGCGCCGACCTCGTGCGTCAGGTCGACGAAGTCGCGGATCGTGCAAAAATGGATGTTCGGCGTGTCGTACCAGGCATAGGCGAGGTTCTTCGTCACCGGCATCCGGCCCTTGAGCATCAGCGACGAGCGCACCGACCAATGGCCGAAATTCGGGAACGAGACGATGGCGTGGCGGCCGATGCGCAGGAGCTCGGAGAGCACCAGCTTCGGATTGCCGGTCGCCTGGATGGTCTGCGACAGCACCGCATAGTCGAAGGCGCCGTCGGGATAGTGGACGAGGTCGAGATCGGCATCCCCCTGCACCACCGACAGGCCGCGCCGCACGCACTCGTTGACGCCGGGCTGCGACAGTTCCATGCCGCGCGCATCGACGCCGCGTCGCGACTGCAGCAGTTCCATCAGCGAGCCGTCGCCGCAACCGACATCCAGCACCCGGCTTTCGCGCGCCACGAGATCGGCGATGAGTTCGAGATCGACGCGCCGTCCCGCATCGCCCGATGCGATGAGACTGGTGGGCACCGGGGCCTCGACGACGCTCAAAGCCTCAGCCCCCGCGCCTTGGCCGCCGAAGAGACGAATCCCGCGACCGCGCCGATGAACTCCGGTTCGTCGAGCAGGAACGCGTCGTGGCCCTTGTCGGTGGCGATCTCCACGAACGAGACCGACGCGGCATTGGCGTTCAACGCATGCACCACGGCGCGGCTCTCCTCGGTCGGAAACAGCCAGTCGGACGAGAAGGAGACGAGGCAGAACCGCGTCTTCGTCTGGCGGAATGCTTCGGCCAGCCGCCCGCCATGCTCCCCGGCGATGTCGAAATAGTCCATCGCCCGCGTCAGGTAGAGATAGGCGTTGGCGTCGAACCGGTCGACGAAGCTCATGCCCTGGTGGCGCAGGTAGCTTTCGATCTGGAAATCGGCGTCGAAGCCGAAGCCCAGCTTGTCGCGATCCTGCAGGTTGCGCCCGAACTTGCGCTGGAGCGCGGCCTCAGAGAGATAGGTCACGTGCGCGGCCATGCGAGCCACCGCCAGCCCCTTGTGGGGCCGGGTGCCCGCCTGGATGTAATGGCCGCCGCGCCAGTCGGGATCGGCCATGACGGCCTGTCGCCCGACCTCGTGGAAGGCGATGTTCTGCGAGGAGTGGCGCGCGCCGGTGGCGATCGGCAGCGCCGCGAAGACGCGCTCGGGATAGGCCACCGTCCATTGCAGGCACTGCATGCCGCCCATCGAGCCGCCGATCACGGCGAAGAGCGTGTCGATGCCGAGGCGGTCGATCAGCATCGCCTGCGCCCGCACCATGTCGGGGATCGTCAGCACCGGCAGGTCGAGCGCGTAGGGCAGCCCGGTCTCCAGGTCGATCGAGGCCGGCCCCGTCGAGCCCATGCAGGAGCCGATGACATTCGAGCAGACGACGAAGAAGCGGTTCGTGTCGATCGGCTTGCCCGGCCCGATCAGCGTCGACCACCAGCCGGCCTTGCCCGTCACCGGGTTGCGGCTGGCGGCATACTGGTCGCCGGTCAGCGCGTGGCAGACGTAGATCGCGTTGGATTTCGCGGCGTTCAGTTCGCCATAGGTCTCGTAGGCGATGTGGAAGGGCGAGAGCGTGCGGCCCGCGTCGAGCCGCAGCGGCTCGTCCGCGCCGAAATAGGCGACCTTCGACGAGGGCTGGCGCGCCTCGCGGGCGCCGAGGGTCTCTTCGGTGACGGGATCGGCGATGATGGACATGGCTCTTCTGCTATCGCCTGCCGCCACGAAGATCAACGCGCGCGGGGCCCGCGCTCGACATCGGCGCGTGCGGGCGCTATGCGGCATCCATCCCAGAGATGTTCAGGATTTGGTCGTCATGTCTGAAACACGCGCGCGTCCCGTTCCCAAGCCCGGCATCCTCGACATCCACGCCTACGTTCCCGGCAAGGACTCGGCGCCCGAAGGGGTGAAGCTCCACAAGCTTTCGGCCAACGAGACGCCTTTCGGCGCCTCGCCGCGCGCCCGCGAGGCCATCGCGGCGGTCGCCGACCGGCTGGAGATCTACCCCGACGGGCAGGCGACGGCCCTCAAGGCGGCGATCGCCGAGGTCCACGGCCTCAACACGCGCAACATCCTCTGCGGCAACGGCTCGGACGAGCTGCTCGGCCTGATCGCGCAGGCCTTCCTGGCACCGGGCGACGAGGCCATTCACTCCGAGCACGGCTTCCTCGTCTACGCCAACTACATCCGCGCCGCCGGGGCGACGCCCGTCGTGGCGCCCGAGCGGGACGAGCGCACCGACGTCGATGCCGTGCTGGCAGCCGTTACAGGGCGAACCAAGGTCGTGTTCATCGCCAACCCGAACAACCCGACCGGCACCTATCTGCCCTTCGACGAGGTGCGTCGCCTGCAGCAGGGCCTTCCGCCGCACGTCCTCCTCGTCCTCGATGCCGCCTATGCCGAATATGTGCGGCGCAACGACTATTCGGCGGGGCTGGAACTGGCCTCGGAGGTCGAGAACGTGGTGATGACCCGCACCTTCTCGAAGGTGCACGGCCTGGCATCGCTGCGGGTCGGCTGGATGTACGGTCCGGAAGCGGTGATCGACGCGCTCGACCGGTTCCGCGGGCCGTTCAACATCAACGCCATGGCGATCGTCGCCGGTGCGGCCGCCATTCGCGACCGGGCCCATGTCGCACGCTCCGTCGAGCACAACCTGACCTGGGTCGAGCGGCTGACGCGCGAACTCGGCTCGCTCGGCCTGCGCGTCACGCCCTCCGTCGGCAACTTCCTGCTCGTCCACTTCCCCGACGAGACGGGGCGCACCGCCGCCGATGCGGACGCTTACCTCACGCAGCGCGGCTTCATCCTGCGCCGCGTCACCGCCTACGGCTTCCCCAACGCGCTGCGCATGACCGTCGGCTCGGCCGAGGCCAACGAGGGCGTGCTATCGGCGCTCCGGGAGTTTCTGGCGCGATGAGCGATCCGCATTTCGGCAAGGTCGCGCTGATCGGCATCGGCCTCATCGGCTCCTCGATCGCGATCAACATCCGCGACCGCGGGCTGGCGCGCGAGGTCGCGATCGCCACACGGCGTCCCGAGACGCTGAAGCGCGCGGAAGAGCTGCGGCTCGGCACGTCCTACCATCTCGACACCGCCGATGCCGTCGATGGCGCCGATCTGGTGATCCTCTGCCTGCCCGTCGGCTCCTGCGGCGCGGCGGCCTCGGCCATGGCGGCGAGCCTCAAGCCCGGCGCCATCGTCTCCGATGTCGGGTCGGTGAAGGCCTCGGTGGTGGAACAAGTGCGGCCACATCTGCCGGCGCACGTCCATTTCGTGCCGGGCCACCCGATCGCCGGCACCGAACAGTCCGGCCCCGACGCCGGCTTCCTCGAACTCTTCGAGAACCGCTGGACGATCCTCACCCCCCTGCCCGAGACCGACGAGGCGGCGACCGCGAAGCTGCGCGCCTTCTGGGAGGACACCGGCGCGATGGTGGAGATCATGTCGCCCGAGCACCACGACCTCGTGCTCGCCATCGTCAGCCACGTGCCGCATCTCATCGCCTACAACATCGTCGGCACCGCCGCCGATCTGGAGACGGTGACGCAGTCCGAGGTGATCAAGTTCTCGGCTTCGGGCTTTCGCGACTTCACCCGCATCGCGGCCTCCGACCCCACGATGTGGCGCGACATCTTCTTGAACAACCGCGACGCGGTTCTGGAGATGCTGGCGCGCTTCTCGGAGGATCTCGCCTCGCTGCAGCGGGCGATCCGCTGGGGCGACGGCGATGCGCTGTTCGACCTCTTCTCGCGCACCCGCACCATCCGCCGCTCCATCGTGCAGGCGGGACAGGATACGGAAGAGGCCAATTTCGGCCGCCTGCCGCACCGCAAGGACACCTGGAACGAGACGCCGCCGGCGGCGGAATAGTCCCCCTGCCGGCGAGCCAGCGGTCCGCCGGTCTTTCCCTCCGATCAGATGCGCGGCAGGCGCCCGAGCGGGATGAAGCCAAGACGGGCCTCGCCGTCTCGCACCTGAAAATCGATCACGGTGCGCCCGTTCTCCTGGCGCCCGGTGAAGCCGATCGCCCCCGCCACCGTCTGGGCAAGGCCCCCGGTGCCCGGCACGAGGACGCCGATCAGGCCGGCGATGGCCTGTGGGTTTTCGACCGACAGGCGGAAGTCGCCGGAGATCTCACCGCCCTCCGCCACCCGGAACGGGCCTGAGAGCTCCGCGAGCCCGCCGCCCGGTAGCGACAGCCGCAGCGCCCTCACCGTGCCGGCCTCGCCGCGCAGCGCCGGACCGAACTGACCGCCCGGAAGCCCCGAACGCAGCCAGTCGGCCGCACCGTCCACGGTCATGTCCACCGCGACGTCGAAGGGCGGCAGCGGGGGAATGCCGGGGAGCGTCGCCGTGACGCCCGCGTCGGTCAGTACGAGGTCAAGCCCGGCGCCGTTCTGCCGGGCGTGGAACTCGAGCCGGTCGGAACGGGCGAAGGGCGCGCCGTCGCCGCCGCGCAGGATCACCTGCGGCTGGTCGATCGCCACCGAGACGCGCTCCAGCCCTTGGGTCCAGAGGCTGGTGGAGGCCTGCGCCAGGGTCCAGCGCAGCTCGATCGGCGGGAGGTCGGGCGCATCCACCGCGACCGGAGAGGCCAGTTCGGCGACGATGCGCGAGGGCTGGTAGATCTGCGATGCCGTGTGCAGCGCGCCGCCGGTGACCTTGATGCCGTTGGCCGGCGCCTCGACGGCGAGCGCGTCGCACGAGACCCCGAGCCGGAACGGATAGCCGAAGACCTCGCGATTGCCGCACTCGATCGTGGTGCCGCCGCCGGCCGCCGCGTCGAGGAGGGACGCGACGCGGCGGTCGAGTTCGTGCGCGAGATAGAACCAGCCGGCCGTCAGCACCACCGCCAGCACGACGACGAGGCCGAAGACCGCCGCGAAGACACGCGAGGCTGCGCTTTTGCGCCGCGGCGTCCCGCTCCTTGAGCTTGCCATCATCCCGTCCTTCCTGCAGAGCCGATCCAGCGCGAACCTCATGGCGCGCCGCGCACGGGAATGGCAAGCATCATGGGCGATTTGTGGGTGTTCGGTTACGGTTCGCTGATCTGGCGGCCGGGCTTCGACTTCGAGGAGCGGGCGAAGGCTCGGCTCGCCGGGTTCCACCGCGCGCTGTGCGTGCGCTCGCACGTCCATCGCGGCACGCCCGAGCGGCCCGGCCTCGTCTTCGGCCTCGATCGCGGCGGCTCCTGCGTCGGCATGGCCTTCCGGGTGACGGAAGGCAGGCGTGATCAGACCGTGGCCTATCTGCGCGAGCGCGAGCTCGTCACCAACGTCTATCGCGAGACGACGCTTCCCGTTCGGCTCGGCGACGGCCGCCTCGTGCGGGCGCTCGCCTACGTGGTGGATCGCGGCCATCCGCAATATGCGGGGCGCATCGGCGTCGAGGAGGCCGCAATGATGGTGGCGCGCTCGCACGGCCAGTCCGGCCCCAATGTCGACTACGTGCGCTCCGCGCTCACCGAGATCGAGGCCCTCGGCCTCAAGGACCAGTGGCTCTCCAGCGTCGTCGCCCGGCTCTGATCAGGCCGGGCGGAGCCTACTGATCGGATCGCTCTCCTCGCGCAGCCGCTCGGCGACGAGCGGGCTCATCGGCAGGTCCGGGCTTTCGACGAAGGCTTGCCTCAAAAGATCGAAGGAGCGCACCTCGATGCGCTCGCGCAAGAGGTCGAGGAAGGCCTGTCGGCCGAGGCCCGGCCCGATCGGCTCGAGAAACTCGGCATGGATCGTGCCGGGCTCGCGCCGCACCGCCTGCCGCGGCCAGAACAGGCCGGAATTGAGCGCCACCGGCACCACGGGCAGACCGAGCGCGGCATAGAGGAAGTGGATGCCCGGCCGGTAGTTCGGCGCGGTGCCAGGCGCCGAGCGCGTGCCCTCGGGAAAGATCACGATCTGGCGACCCTTGGCGGCCGCGGCCTTCGTCGCCTCCAGCAACGCCGGCAGCACGGCTCCGCGCCGCTGTCGATCGACCGGGATCATGCCGAGCGAGCGGGCATACCAGCCGAAGACGGGAATGCGCATCAGCTCCTTCTTGAGGATGAAGGTCGGCTTGTCGAGATAGGGCAGCAGCGAGATCACCTCCCAGAAGGACTGGTGCTTCGCCGCGACGATGGCGGGCCCCACGGGAATGCGCTCCTGGCCCGTCAGATGCGAGCGGGTGCCCGCGACCTTGTCCAGCAGCCAGAGGCTGGAGCGCGACCAGAACTTCACCAACCGCCAGCGCTGGGGTTCGGGCAGAACGAAGAAGAACGGCAGATAGAGAACGAGTTGCCCGGCGAAATTGGCATAGAAGAGGATCTGGAAGGCGATCGATCGAAAAAGCGTCATCCGGCCCGTGGTCATGTCTGCTCCGCGCGAGGCGGCTTGGCTTCTCTTAGGCGCAAATGGCCGGGATTTGAAGAACGCCGCCGGATCGCTCCTTTCAGGGCGCCCGGCCGGCGACGCGATGCTCGCTCATGCCGGTCAAGTCGAGATGCAGCGCCAGTCGCGCCTTCACCGCCAGAACCTTGGCATATTCGGTCGCCAGCAGCCGCAGGCCGAGCCGGCTCGGCCAGCCATCGCGCCGCCAGAGCTTATCGGGCGAAACGGGATAGGGAACGATCTCGGGCGCACCCGGCACGTCGGCGATCTCGAGCAGCGAGCGCGGAATATGATAGTCGGAGGTGACGAGGACGAGGCGCGAGAACCCGTGTTCGGCGGCCCATCGCGCCGTCATCTCGGCATTGCCGATCGTGTTCATCGCCTCGTAGTCGAGATCGACGCAGCAATCGAAGATGTCGGCATCCGTGCCGGTGGTGCGCGCCAGCGCCTTGGCGCTCGTGCCGCGATTGACGCCGGAGACGAGAAGTCGCTTCCCCCGCCCCTCGCGCAGAAGCTCGATGCCGCGCTGCAGCCGCTGCTCGCCGCCGGTCAGCACCACGATCCCGTCGGCCGAGCCGATGGCGGGCGGTGCGGAGAGCGCCGCGACGTCGCGCGCGAAGCGCACGAAACCGCCCGCGAGATAGGCGCCGCCTGCCATCATCAGGAAGATCGCGACGAGAAACAGGCGGCGGCGGCTGCTCCGGGCGCGGCCGGCCTTCGGCCGAGCGTCGACGGGGGCCGTCTTCGGTCCGGAGCGTTCGGCCTGCGGGTCGAAACCGTTCTCGTATCGCATCATCCCTGAACGATCGGCATGAGGGTTTCGTTCATCCTTCCACCGGCGACAGCATGTCGATCGCCGCCAGTTGCCGGGTCACGGTGAGGCGCGAGGTGACGGCGGTCAAGAGCCCCACCGCGCCGACGAGCACCACGACCCCGCCATAGCCGGTCCAGCCGATGGCGAAGGAGCCGAACAGCGCGTTGATCTGGTCGGCTTCCGGAGTCGCCTGATTGGCCCGCGTCCACTCGCCGATAAGAATGAAGACCAAGAGCGCCGCCGAGCCGCCGGCGACCGCGCCGACGAGCCCGAGCTTGAGGAAATGGCGTTGGAATTCAGCGGCGATGAAGGAGCCGCGCGCGCCGACGAAATGCAGCACTTCGATGATGTGGCGGTTGCCGGTCATCGCGCCGCGTGTCGCGAAGACGACGGTGAGGGTCGTCGCAACCATCACCAGCGTGAGGATGGCGACACCGATGAGGACGGTGGCGCGGGCCATCGAGACGAGCCGCGAGACCCAGGCGCGGTGATCGTCGAGGCTCGCCTGCGGCACCGCGGCGCGCACCGCGTTGCCGAGCGCGGTGAAGTCGGGCGGCGCGTCCTCGTCGATGGCGACGATCACGAGACGCGGCACCGGAAGCTCGTCGAGATCGAGCCCCTCGCCGAGCCAGGGTTCGAGGAGACGCCCGGTGGCGGCATCGTCCAGCACCTCGGCCGAGATGATGCCCGGCGTCGCCAGCGCGATCATCTGCACCGAGCCGAGCGCCGCGGCCATGTCGAGCCCGTCGTCGGGGCGGACCTGCACCGTGATCTCGCGCGAGATCTGCGACTGCCAGGTCGCCGCCGTGTCGGAGACTAGCGTCACCGCCCCGACCGTCAGGCTGGCGAGGAAGGTCATGATCGCGATGACGGTGAGGAGGGCGCGCCCCGCGACGTTGCCCGGCGGCACGATCGAGGTCGGACGCGGCGCCCGGCGCCATCGCGACAGGCGCGAGAGACGGGCTCGCAAGTCAGTCATAGATATCGAGCCGCCCGTTGGCGAGGATCAGGCGGCGGGCCTCGACCTGGTCCATCAGCGAGAGATCATGCGTGGCGATCACCACGGCGGTGCCGGTGCGGTTCAGTTCCATGAACAGGCGCAGCAGGCGGCGCGCCAGCGGCGGATCGACATTGCCGGTGGGCTCGTCGGCAAGGAGAATGTCGGGCTGGTCGATGAGCGCGCGGGCGATCGCGGCGCGCTGCTTCTCGCCGCCGGAAAGGACCACGGGCGAAGCGTCCATGCGGTCGCCCAGCCCGACCCACTTGATGAGGTCGATCACGTCCTGCCGGTAGCTCGCCTCCTCCTTGCCGCGAACCCGCAGCGGCAGGGCGACGTTTTCATAGGTGGTGAGATGGTCGAGCAGGCGAAAATCCTGGAACACCACGCCGATGCGCCGGCGGATGGCGGGAAGGTCGGTCCGCTTCAGGGTCGAGGCATCCTGCCCGAGCACGGTGATGAGACCGCGGGTCGGCCGCAGCGCCAGGAAGAGCATGCGCAGCAGGCTCGTCTTGCCGGCGCCCGAAGGCCCGGTCAAAAACTGGAACGAGCGGGAGCGGATCTCGAAGGTGAGATCGCGCAGGACCTCCGGCCCCATGTCGTAGCGAAGACCCACATTCTCGAACCGGATCAATCCAGCCGTTCCTTTCCGCAGCGCCGCGTTCGGACGCCCTGCCTCGTGTGCATCCTGCACCATCCGGCCCCGCATGAGGGTTGCCTTCAGCCACCGAGGCGCAACCGATGGGTCAGCTTTGGTTAACCATAAGACCTTAACCCTTCCTGACTTCGGACCCTCATCATACGCCGGAGGCGGAAGCATGACCCAAGGTTTCAAGGCCGCCAGCGCCCATCGTCGCAGCGCCGACTGGCGCGCCGATCTCGCCCTCGTCATCGACGGCACGGCCGAGCGAATCCACGCCCGCCGGCTCGATGGCACCCCTGTCCTTCACCCGGCCGCCCCGTCGGCCGCGGGCGAACCGCGCTGGGGCGCCGCGCTGCATGCGGCCAACTCCAACCAGCGCCCGGTGCCCCGGTCGCTTCGCCCCGCACATGTCTGGCTGTGGACGAGCCTCGGCCTGCAGACCGCCGCCGCCTGCGGGGCCCTTGCGGTTCTGACGCTCGTGGTGTTTCCGTCTGGTATGCATACGACCGACACGACGACCCTCGCCCGTCCCGCCGCCATCGCCGTCTCCGGCGTCGCCCGATGATCCGGGTGCGCGGCAAGACGATCGAACCACTCTTCACCGAGGCCGACATCGCCCGCGAGATCGAGCGCCTCGCGAACGAGATCGCCGCCCGCAAGCCCGAGAACATTCTCGTGGTGGGCGTCCTGAAGGGCTCGTTCGTCTTCACCGCCGATCTCATCCGCGCCATGCACCGCGCCGGGCTGGCACCGGAGGTCGAGTTCATCTCGCTCTCCTCCTACGGGTCGGGGACCGTCGGCGGCGACGTTCGCATCGTGCGTGACGTCGAGGGCGACATTGCCGGCCGCAAGGTGCTCATCGTCGACGACATCCTCGAATCCGGCCGCACGCTGCGCTTCGCGCGCGATCTCATGCTGTCGCGCGGGGCCACGGGCGCCGAGATCGCCGTGCTCCTCGACAAGCGCATGCGCCGCGTCGCCGAGATCGAGGCGGATTATGTCGGCTTCGACTGCCCGGACCATTTCGTGGTCGGCTACGGCATGGATGTGGCCCACGCCTTCCGCGAGCTTCCCTTCGTCGGCCGCGTCGTCTGACGGAAAATCGCGTTCATCCCCCGTTAGGCCTGTTTCGTAAGGGTTCGCACAAGGATAGGTCCGCATAATCCGTGCCGACGGACCGGAATGTACCCGGTTCCTTCGGGCATGATGCCCGACGCGTGCCGGGAGTTGAACGCCATGGCGAGAATTCTGATCGCCGAAGACGATGCCGGGATCCGGCTGCTCGTGACGCGGGCTCTGCGGATGGAAGGACATGACGTCACCATGGCCGAGGACGGCGAGATGGCGATCGACATCCTTGCCGAGCGCAACGGCGCCTTCGACCTCGTGCTCTCCGACATCCGCATGCCCGCGATGACCGGCATCGAGTTGGCCCATGCCAGCCACGCCGCCTTCCCCGACCTGCCGATCCTGCTGATGACCGGCTATGCCGAGCAGCGCGAGGCCGCCGACGACCTCGCCGCCATCATCATCGGCGTCGTCGACAAGCCTTTCACCGTCGCCGAGATCCGCTCGCGGGTCGCCGAGGCGCTGCGCGCACCGCAATGCGACGACGACGTTCTCCTGATGCGGCGCTACGGCTGACCCGTCAGCCCTTTCGCGCCACCATGAACAAGCGCGGAAACGCAAGCAGTCGCCGCCCATCCGCGCGAACGGGATAACGCCGGTCCATCTCTTGCGTGTAGCGCGCCTTGAAGCGTTCGCTGAGATCGTCGGGTAGCGGGTCTATGAAGGGCTTCAGCCCCGTCGAGGAAAACCAGTCGGTGATCGCCTGCGCGTCCGCCATCGGATGGTTGTAGATCGTCGTCCAGACGTCCACCTCGCGCCTGCCCGCCGCCGACAGCCAGTCGTAATAGTCCTCCCGCGTCCCAATCGCCTCGCGCCGCTCGACATCGCCGGCCAGCAATGGGGCGAAGTCCGGTTCGAGCGCGATCTCGCGCATGGCCACCTGCGAGGGATCGGCGAGATTGTCGGGGATCTGCGCGGCGAAGACGCCGCCCGGCGCGACCTGCCGCATCAGCGCCGGGATCAGCGTCCGGTGGCCGAGCACCCATTGCAAGGCGGCGTTGGAGAAGACGAGGTCGAACGGGTCGTCCGGCTCGAAAGCGGCGATGTCACCGAGCGCGAACCGGCATTGCGGCAGGCGGGCGCGCGCCGCCTCCAGCATCGCCTCCGACGTGTCGAAACCGGTGATCGCAGCGCCCGGGAAACGCTCGGCGAGGAGCGCCGTCGAATTGCCGGGGCCGCAGCCGAGATCGGCGATGCGCAACATCTCGAACGGGCGATCCAGCGGAAACTCGCAGCGGCGCAGGAGATCGCGCGCCGGTCGGGTGCGCTCCTCCTCGAATCGGGTGTAGAGCGCGGGATTCCAGTCGGCCATCGTGTCTCGTCCCCGGCAGGTTGCGCGCCGTCCGGCGCGGATGGCCGGCTTTTACGCCTGGCCCGCGCGGCTCGCAATCCGCGCCGGAATCAGGGCGTCTTGAGCAGGCGCTCCAGATAGTCGCGCTCCTGCTGGGGCGAAAGCTGGTGGCCGAGCTTGTCGCGGATCTGGTCGAGGATCCGGCGTGCGCGCTGGATGTCGATCTCGTCGGGCACGCCGACATCCCTACCGAAATCGGGCCCCTGCGTCTGGCGCTCGCGGCCGAGCGGATCGCGCCCGGAGCGCTGCTGACCGGGACCGTAGCCCTCGCCGAGCTGGCCCTGCCCCGGCTGCTGCCCCTGCTGCCCCTGCCCCTGTCCGGGCTGCTGGCCCTGGCCCTGCATCGCCTGCATCTGCTGCATGGCGTCGCGCGCGCCGCGGCGCAGCGCATCCATCGCCTCGCCCTGCTGGCCAACGGCCTCGCCGTCGTTGCCCTCGCCGATGGCGCCCTCGGCCCGGCCCATCGACTGGCCGGCCTGTCCGAGATCCTCGCTCGGCTTCATGCCCTGCCCCTGCATCGCTTCCTGAAGCGCCTGCAGATCCTTCTGCAGCTGGCTTTGCTCGGCCTGCAGCCGTTCCTTCAGCGCCTGCAGCTGTTCGGCCGTCATCGGCGGCTGCTGCCCGGGCTGGCCCTGCTGCTGGCCTTGCTGGCCAGGCTCCTCGCCTGGCCGGGGCTCACCGCCCTCGGTGCCGTCCATCTCGCGCTCGGCCTCCATCTGGCGGCGCATCTGCTGGCGGCCCATCTCGAAGGTCTGGTCCATCAGGCTCTGCTGGCGCTGGAGCATCTCGCCGAGCTGATTCATCTGCTGCTGCATCGGGCTCTGCTGGCCCTGCTGCTGTTGCTGCTGTTGGCCGGGGCGCATGGCCTGCAGGCTGCTCATCATGTCCTTCAGTTCGGAGAGGAGCTGCTGGGCCGCATCCTTCGAGCCCGAGCGCGCGAGATCCTCGATCTTGTCGAGCATCCGCTCGAGATCCTGCGGCCGGATCTCCTGCATGTCGCCCATCTCGGCCTGCGACTGCGGTGGCATGTTGCGCATGGCCTCGGCCATCGCCTGCATGAACTCCTGCATGGCCTCGCGCAGTTCCTGCGTGAGCTTGGCGATCTCCTCGTCCGAGGCCCCGTTCTTCAAAGCCTCCGACAGGTTCTCCTGCGCGTCGCGCAGCCGCTTCTCCGACACCGACAGGTCGCCGTCCTCGATCCCGAGGGCGATCTGCCAGAGGAAGTCGACGGCCGAGATCAGCGTCTCGTCGTCGCGCGTCCCCGCGATGCGCTCGCGCACGGCCCGCAGCGCTAGATAATCGGAAGGGTTGGCGATGAACTCGTCGCCGCGCAGCGTCACGGCGTCGAGCATGTCGACGACGCGGCCGGCGGCGTTGGCGTCGAGCGCCAGGATGCGGCGCTGCTCCACCACGGCCCGCGCCAGCGGATCGGCGAAGCGGCGCTCGGGCAATATCAGCTCGAGCGGCGTGGAGGTGCCGATCTGGTCGGCATCGTCGCGCACCTCGAGCGTCATCGCCACCTTGGCGCCGGCATAGGGGCTCTCGGCGATATCGACGCTCGTGCGCCCCTTCGCCTCGCCCTTCGTGCGTCGCGGCAGCGCGAGGTTGATCTGCGGCGGGGCGATGAGCGCCCGTGCGCCCGGAGCCTGTGCGTCGCGCACGGCGATCTTCGCCTCGCCTGCCGCCACGCCATAGTCGTCGCTGGCGAGATACGCGATATCTAGCGCGCCGTTGCGGCCAAGCTTCGGCGTACCGTCGAAGGCGATGCGCGGCGCCTCGTCGGGCGTCACCGCGAAGGTCCAGGCATCAGGGCTGCGCAGGCCGATATCGACGGCGACGGAACCCGACGCCGTCAGCGGCAGCTCGTACTCGCCGGGCAACGGGCCTTCGGGCGCTGCGGCCTCCGTGGTCGTCGAAACAGGCGGTGCGCCCTCCACGGCCTCCGAAGCCACCGGTGCGATCTCGGTCGCGGTACCGCCCTCGGGCGTGTAGCGCACCGCCGCGCCGCGCCGGTCGGAGATGCGCAGCGACAGGATCGTGCCCTCCGGCACATCCAAACGCCCGCCGGGCACCGGTCCGCCCTGCGCCTCGGTGAGAAAGATCGGCGCACGGCCGGTATAGCCGGGCGGGGTCGCCCAGGCATCGACGCGGACGCCCACCGGCAGGGCGTCCGCAACCTGCGTCAAAGCGTCGGTGACGCGCCCGCCACGGGGGCCGAAGGAAAAGGCGAAGCCGGTGACCAGGAGGACGGCGACGAGCGCCCGCAGGCCCCATGGGTCCACCGCATAGGTGCGGGTGCGCGGCGCGCCGCCGGTGAGATGGCGCAGTCGCTCGGCCATGCGGCGCTGGTGCTCGCGCCAGAGCGCCTGAGCGAACGCGTCGCCGCCGGCGGGCCGGTCGGCCTGCGCCTGCAGGGGCTGGTGCTGCAACTGGCTGGCACGCTCGATGCGCTCCACCACCTCGGCCGGGCGCGGCAGGTGAAGCCGACGGGCGCGCCACAGCACAGCACAGAG
Source organism: Aureimonas sp. AU12 (assembly GCF_001463705.1). Taxonomy (GTDB): domain Bacteria; phylum Pseudomonadota; class Alphaproteobacteria; order Rhizobiales; family Rhizobiaceae; genus Aureimonas. The sequence continues at coordinate 104,334 of NZ_BBWH01000009.1, forward strand.
GCCGACGACAAGAAGCGCCAGAAGCCCGAGCCGCGCCAGCGGCGGCAGGGCTGCGAAGGCGCCGAACCAGGAGAGGATGAGAAACAGCGCGCCGACGAGCGCGAGCCCCAGCAGCGTCGGCCAGACGCGCTCGACGAGGATCGCGGCATAAGCGAAGACGCGCACCCGACGCGGTCCGGCAGGCGCCGGCCGCCCTGCCGGAAGATCGTCGAGACGCGGGCTGTCTGGGGCCATGCTGCCGATGTTCCGTTCAGGCCGGGCCCCGGCCGCGGATCGGGCGAAGGGTCGGGCGGATGTCGGGAGCCCCTGGCCGGCGGCGCGATGCGCCGAGCCCTCAGGCCTGCCTCTCATCGGGCGAGAGTAACAGCTTTCATGGCGAAGGCGAGGCGTTGACGAAGGCGTGACAGCCCCATCATGCCGCAGGGTCGCCGAGCCGCATCATCCCAGCCAGGGCGGCAGCCGGTCGAGCGCGATCAGGTCGGCGACCTCCAGGCGCGGGCGCACCACGGCGAAGCGATCGCCCTTCACCATCACTTCGGGCACGAGCGCCCGTGTGTTGTAGGTGCCCGCCTGCACCGCGCCGTAGGCGCCGGCCGAGGCGACGGCGAGCAGATCGCCGGCCACCACCGCCGGCATCGAGCGCTCCTTGGCGAGGAAGTCGCCGCTTTCGCAGACCGGCCCGACGAGGTCGGCGACGACATAGTCGGCATGCGCATCGGGCTCGGCGATCGGGTGGATCTCGTGCCAGGCCTCGTAGAGCGTCGGGCGGATGAGATCGTTCATCGCCGCATCGGCGATCACGAAGCGCCGGCCCGCCTCCTCCTTCACGTAGAGGACGGAGGTGACGAGAATGCCGGCATTGGCCGCGATCAGTCGGCCCGGCTCGAAGATCACCTTGGCGCCGAGCGAGCGCACGTGCCGCTTCACCGTCTCGGCATAGGCCGGCGGCCCCGGAGGCGGCTCGTTCGAGGCACGGTAGGGCACGCCGAGCCCGCCGCCGAGGTCGATATGCGTGATGGCGTGGCCGCGCGCGCGCAGGCGGCCGACGAGTTCGGCGAGCTTGGCGAAGGCGAGGTCGAAGGGCTCCAGTTCGGTGATCTGCGAGCCGATATGCATGTCGATACCCGATACCGCGATGCCCGGCAGGGTGGCCGCGAGATCGTAGATCGCCTCCGCCCGCTCGAAGGCGATGCCGAACTTGTCGGACTTCTTGCCGGTGGAGATCTTGGCATGCGTCTTGGCGTCGACGTCCGGGTTGATGCGAAACGAGACATGCGCGGTGCGGCCCATGGCGACGGCGCGCGCCGAGAGAAGGTGCAGCTCCGGCTCCGACTCGACGTTGAAGCAGAAGATGCCGGCCGATAGACCCGCGTCGATCTCGCCCGCGCTCTTGCCGACGCCCGAGAACATGATCTTCTCCGGCGCGATGCCGGCCGCCAGCGCCCGCGCCAGTTCGCCGCCCGACACGACGTCGGCGCCCGCGCCGAGAGCGGCGAGCGTCTTCAGCACCGCCTGATTGGAATTGGCCTTCATCGCGTAGCAGACGAGCGCATCGATATCGGCAAAGGCTTGCGTAAAGACGCGGTAGTGGCGCTCCAGCGTCGCCGTCGAATAGCAGTAGAAGGGCGTGCCGACAGCAGCCGCGATCGTTCGCAGGTCGACATCCTCGGCGTGGAGGATGCCGTCGCGATACTCGAAATGGTTCATGGAAAAGCGCTTCCGCAGACGAAGAAGCCGGCGCGGCCGGAGATCAGTTGAGGAGACCGTCGAGGAAGAAGGGTTTCTTCGGACCGTTGGGATTGCGCGTCACCTCGGTCGGCACCACCGAGAGGGTCGAGGCCAGCGGCGTTGCCTTCGGCAGGCGCGCGGTGCCCTGCGGGTCCGGCACGACGGAGGCCGGCGGCTGCCCTTCGGCGCGCGGATAAACCGGCACGGACTTGCGCCCGCAGCCGGTCAGCGCGGTGAGGCAAACGAGGCCGAGCGCCACGGTGATCCCTCGTCTGTTCATGCCGTCCGCCTCAAACTCTGAAGGCCCCAGCGCGGTCGCGCGGGGAACCTGACACCCATCCCGACCCTCTTAGCCGCTTCGCGCGGGGAAATCATCCCTCCGCAGCGAGCCGCTCGCGCCAGTAGCGCACCTGACGCGCCACGTTACCGGGCGCGGTGCCGCCGAACGAAGTGCGGCTGGCCACCGAGGCATCGACGGAGAGCACCGAATAGATCTCCTCGCCGATGCGCGGTTCGAGGCTCTTGAGATCCTCCAGCGGCAGGTCCTCCAGCGGCAGCTTGCGCGCCTCGGCCATCGCCACGGCCCGCCCCGTCACGTGATGGGCCTCGCGAAAGGGCAGGCCGAGCTCGCGCACCAGCCAGTCGGCGAGATCGGTGGCGGTGGAGAAGCCGGCGCCTGCGGCCGCGCGCATCTTGGCGGCGTTCACCTGGAGATCGCGGACCATGCCGGTCATCGCCGCCAGCGCCAGCGCCAGGCTGTCGATCGCGTCGAAGACCTGTTCCTTGTCCTCCTGCATGTCCTTCGAATAGGAGAGCGGCAGGCCCTTCATGATCGTCAGCAGCGCAATGAGCGACCCGTTGATGCGCCCGGTCTTGGCGCGCACCAGCTCGGCCGCGTCCGGGTTCTTCTTCTGCGGCATGATCGAGGATCCGGTAGAGAAGGCGTCGGACAGGCGCACGAAGTCGAACTGCGGCGTCGACCAGATCACGATCTCCTCGGCGAGGCGCGACAGATGGGTGGCGGTGATCGAGGCGGCGGCGAGGAATTCGAGCGCATAGTCGCGGTCCGAGACCGAATCCAGCGAGTTGCGGGTCGGCTCGCGAAAGCCCAGCGCCTCGGCCGTCGCGTGCCGGTCGATCGGAAAGCCGGTGCCGGCGAGCGCGGCGGCGCCGAGCGGCGACTCGTCCATGCGGCGCATGGCGTCCTGCGCCCGGCCCCGATCGCGCGCCGCCATCTCGACATAGGCGAGGCAGTGATGGCCGAAGGTCACGGGCTGCGCGGCCTGGAGATGGGTGAAGCCCGGCATCACGGTCGCGGCATGTTCGTCGGCGCGATCGAGCAGCGCCTCGATCAGCCCCTTCAGCGCGGCGTCGAGATCGCGGCAGGCGGCCTTGACGTAGAGCCGGAAGTCGACGGCGACCTGATCGTTGCGCGAGCGTGCGGTGTGGAGGCGCCCGGCGGCGGCGCCGATCATCTCGGCGAGGCGCGCCTCGATGTTCATGTGAATGTCCTCGCGCTCGCGCGAGAAGACGAAGGTGCCCGCCTCGATCTCGGCCCGGATCGCCTCGAGGCACCGCCCGATTTCCGCCGCGTCGTCCTGCGAGATGATGCCGCGATCCGCCAGCATGCGGGAATGGGCGATCGACCCCGCGATGTCTTCGCGGTACAGGCGCTTGTCGAAGTCGATCGAGGCGTTGATCGCCTCCATGATCGCGCTGGGGCCGGAGGCGAAGCGTCCGCCCCACATCTCGTTGCTCGTCTTGCCGCTCACGAAAAGGCCCTTTCCCGCTATGTCCGACCTGGAACCCACTGCCAAGACGCCTGCCCGACGGGGATCGACGATGCGCATCGTCGGCCTCGCGCTGGGCTGCGGTCTCGTGGCGGGCGCGCTCGGCGTATACGTGATGGAAACGCGCTCTGGCAACGAGACCGCGAGCGCGACCTGCCCGGCCAAGGCCGCGCTCACCGCCGCGCTTGACAAGGCGGCGGCCGGCGAGGTCGCCGCGATGCTGCCGCTGGAGACGCCCTTCGACGTCTCGGCCATCGCCTTCAAGGACGGCAACGGCCAGCCGACCAGCCTCGGCGCGATGAAGGGCCAGGCATTGCTCGTCAACCTCTGGGCGACGTGGTGCGCGCCCTGCCGCGCCGAGATGCCGGCGCTCGATGCGCTGGAGCGCGAGGCCGGGGACGAGAGCTTCGCGGTGGTGCCGATCAATGTCGACATGGGCGACGAGGCCAAGCCGCGCGGCTTCTACGCCGAGACCGGGCTCGCCACCCTGCCCTTCTACCGCGACGAGACGATGGGTGTCTTCAACGACCTGAAAGGCCAAGGCGTCGCCTTCGGCCTGCCGGTGACGATGCTGATCGACAAGGACGGCTGCGCCCGCGCCGCGATGAACGGCTCGGCCGAATGGGCGAGCCCCGACGCGATGGCGCTGATCGACGTGCTTAAGCGCGACGGCGCCTGAGGCCTCGTCTCAGGCCTTCTTCAGGAACTCGGTGCGCAGGACGAGGTCTTTCACCTTCTCGGCCTTGCACTCGATCAGGTCGGGATCGCCGGTGAGGCGGATCCCCTTGATCAGCGTGCCGCGCTTCAGCGTGACCGACGTGCCCTTAACCTTCAGATCCTTGATCACGGTGACGTTGTCGCCGTCCGTGAGGATCGTGCCGTTCGAATCGCGCGTGTCGTCCATCGGGTGTCCTTCGGTGGGAGGGTGTGGACGCCCATAGCACGAGAGGTCGGGGGCATGGTGGGAAGGTGGAGGTGGTCTGCGCCTACTTGGGCGCATGGGAGGCGGAGGCGCTGTCTCTGCCGTGAGGCGACCGTCCTATCGCAGGAGTCCTCGCCGTCACCTTGCAGCCCGCTCCCTGGGTGCCGCTCCTCGGCACCCATTTCCCGCGCCATCATCATCATTCCCCACCGCCATCGTCTTCCCGGGCTTGACCCGGGATCCATGCCGAGGCCGCTCGTGCAGACCGACAGCGTCGTTCGACACCGTTGCGGCATGGATCCCGGATCAAGTCCGGGATGACGAGGGCTCTAAGGTTGGGTCAGTTGGAGAGGCACGGGCCAAGGCGCCGGGCAAAAATGTCAACAGCCCGTCACCGCCCATCCCCGCCCTCAGCGCGTCGGCACCGGCATCTCGCCGCAATAGTCGTAAAACCCGCGGCCGGTCTTGCGGCCGAGCCAGCCGGCTTCGACATACTTCACCAGCAGCGGACAGGGGCGGTACTTCGAGTCCGCCAGACCGTCGTGCAACACCTGCATGATCGACAGGCACGTATCGAGCCCGATGAAGTCGGCCAGCGTCAGCGGTCCCATCGGGTGGTTGGCGCCGAGCTTCATCGAGGTGTCGATGCTCTCCACCGAGCCGACGCCCTCGTGCAGCGTGTAGATCGCCTCGTTGATCATCGGCATGAGGATGCGGTTGACGATGAAGCCCGGAAAGTCCTCCGAGATCGTCATCGTCTTGCCGAGCTTGGTGACGAAGGCCTTCGAGGTCTCGAAGACGCCGTCGTCCGTGGCGATGCCGCGCACCAGCTCGACGAGCTTCATCACCGGCACCGGGTTCATGAAGTGAATGCCGAGGAAGCGCTCGGCGCGGCCGGTGCTGCTGGCGAGCCGGGTGATCGAGATCGACGAGGTGTTGGTGGCGAGAATCGCCTCGGGCTTCAGGATCGGGCAGACCTGCTGGAAGATCCGCCGCTTGATCTCCTCCTTCTCGGTCGCCGCCTCGATGAGGAGATCGACATCCGCCAGCGCGCCGACGCCGTCGGCCGCGGTCAGGCGCGCAAGCGCGGCGTCGCGGTCCGCTGCGGTGATCTTCTCGCCGGCGACCTGCCGATCGAGATTGGCGGCGATCTTGGCGATGCCCTGTTTGGCCTGTTCGAGGCTGACGTCGTAGAGCGCCACATCGAAGCCGGCGAGCGCCGAGACATGCGCGATGCCCGACCCCATCTGCCCGGCGCCGACGACGCCCACGGTCCTGATCTCCGCCATGCTGGTTCTCCGCCGGTTCGCGCCCCTAAAAGATGTACCCGTGGGGGCCTTTCAGAGACTAGAGCTTGTTCGTGAGGTCCGGCAGGATCGTGAAGAGGTCGCCGACGAGCGAGTAGTCGGCCACCTGCAGGATCGGCGCGTCGGCGTCCTTGTTGATGGCGACGATGACCTTCGAATCCTTCATGCCGGCCAGATGCTGGATGGCGCCGGAAATGCCGACGGCGACATAGAGGTCGGGCGCCACGACCTTGCCGGTCTGGCCGACCTGCCAGTCGTTCGGCGCATAGCCCGCGTCCACCGCCGCGCGGCTGGCGCCGACCGCCGCGCCGAGCTTGTCGGCGAGCGGCAGCATCATCTCGTTGAACTTCTCCTTGGAGCCGAGCGCGCGGCCCCCGGACACGACGATCTTGGCGCCCGACAGGTCGGGACGCTCGGAATGCGCCACCTCTTCACCCGCGAAGGTGGACACACCGGGATCGCCCGCCCCCGCCTCGATCCGCTCGACCGCAGCCGAACCGCCGCCTTCAGTGGCGGCGAAGGCGGACGTGCGGATCGTCAGCACCTTCACCTTGTCGGACGAGCGCACGGTCTGCATCGCGTTGCCCGCATAGATCGGGCGCTCGAACGTGTCGGGCGCCACGACGGCGGTGACGTCGGAGACCTGCATGACGTCGAGCAGCGCGGCAACACGCGGCAGGAGGTTCTTGACCATGGCGCTGGCCGGGCCGACGATGGCCTCGTAGCTGCCGGCGAGCGACACGATCAGCGCCGCGGTCGGCTCGGCGAGGCGATGGGCCAGCGCCGGAGCTTCGGCGAGAAGCACCTTGGCAACACCGGACAGCTTGGCCGCCTCGTCGGCGACGGCGCCGGCATTCTCGCCCGCGACGAGGATGTGGACCTCGCCACTGAGCGCGGCGGCGGCGGTCAGCGCCTTGGCGGTTTCGCCGGACAGGAGAGTGTTGTCGTGGTCTGCGATCAGAAGCGTCGTCATGCCGGTCGTCCTCGCGGAGGAATTTCGAAATGCGGCGCGCGCCGGCGCGCCGTCTGCGACGGGAAGGGCCTCAGACGAGGCCGGCGCCCTTGAGGGCGGACACGAGTTCGTCCACCGAGCCGACGCGGATGCCGGCCTCGCGGCCCTTGGGCTCGGCGGTCTTCAGCACTTCGAGGCGCGGGCTGGTGTCGACGCCGTAGTCGGCCGCCGTCTTCTCCTCGAGCGGCTTCTTCTTGGCCTTCATGATGTTGGGCAGCGAGGCGTAGCGCGGCTCGTTGAGGCGAAGGTCGGTGGTGACGATGGCGGGAAGCTTGAGATCCACCGTCTGAAGGCCGCCGTCGACTTCGCGCGTCACGCTGGCGCGGCCCTCCGACAGCTCGACCTTCGAGGCGAAGGTGCCCTGCGCCCAGCCGAGCAGGCCCGCCAGCATCTGGCCGGTCTGGTTGGCGTCGTCGTCGATCGCCTGCTTGCCGAGGATCACGAGATCGGGGCTCTCGGCCTCGACCACGCCCTTGAGAATCTTGGCGACCGCCAGCGGCTCGACGATGCCGTCGGCCTTCACGAGGATGCCGCGATCGGCACCCATCGCGAGCGCCGTGCGGATCGTCTCGGCGGCCTGCGCCGGGCCGATCGAGACCGCGACGATCTCGGTGGCGGCGCCCTTCTCCTTCAGCCGGATCGCCTCTTCCACGGCGATCTCGTCGAACGGGTTCATGCTCATCTTGACGTTGGCAAGATCGACCCCCGTCCCGTCCGCCTTGACGCGGATCTTCACGTTGTAGTCCACAACCCGCTTCACGCAGACCAGGATCTTCATCGGACACTCCTCCCGAAGCGGGGATTCATCGGTTCGGCGAAACGCCGAGATTCGCAACGCGTGCGGCCTGTCGTCCTAGGGAGCGGACTTGGCGGCTCGAAGCAAGCCCCCGCGACGACCGAGATCCCGTCGCAGTCCGCGACGCGATCCTGCATCGGCACGGATCTAATTCTCTTTGACGTAAGCGTCAAACGCAGGCCCCGCCCGATGCCGTCGATCAGCGGTTCTTGCCCGGCACCCAGAGAACGTCGGCCCGGCCGCCGTCATTGGCATGGCGGGCCATGACGAAGAGAAGGTCCGACAGGCGGTTGACGTATTTCAGCGCGGCGTCCGACACCCGCTCGCCCTCGCGCTGCACGAGATCCACCATCAGCCGCTCGGCCCGGCGGGCGATCGTGCGGGCGAGATGGAGATGGGCCGAGAGCGGCGTCCCCGCCGGCAGCACGAAGGAGTTCAGCGGCTCGAGATCGGCGTTCAGCCGGTCGATCTCGCGCTCGAGCGCATCCACCTGCGACTGGACGATGGCGAGACGCTCATAGGGCAGCGGCTTGTCTGTCTCGGGCGTGGCGAGATCGGCGCCGAGATCGAAGAGGTCGTTCTGCACCCGCGCCAGAACGGCGTCGAGATCGCCGTCCGCATGGAGGCGCGCGATGCCGATCGCCGAGTTCAGTTCGTCCACCGTGCCGTAGCTGTCGATCCGCAGGTCGGACTTGAGCCGTCTCTCGCCGCTGCCGAGCGCGGTCGTGCCGGCATCACCCGTGCGCGTGTAGATCTTCGTCAGCCGAACCATGCGTCGTCCCCGTTTTTTGCTCCCAATGGCCGAGCTAGGGCGCGCCGGCCGAAAGGCATGGCGGTCAGCGCGAGAAGTAAATGGCGCCGACGATCACCGCGACGGCGATCGCCTGCAGCATGACGCGTGCGCGCATCAGCTTCTGCGAGGTGTTGCCGGGCCCGCCCACCATCATGTTGCGAAGACCCATGATCAGCACGATCGCGACGGCGATCATGAAGGCGATGGCGAGGATCGTGAACAGCGTGGACATCGGCGGGATCTTCCGGTTGGCGGTGGGCGAGCACGAGCGCCCCGCCCGATATAGGCGTGTTCGCACTCCCGCGCGAGGCGGGCGGCTGCGACCTCACGTCCCGCGGCGAAGCGGCAGGCGCCCCAGCGCGCCGGTGGCCGCAGCGACGCCGCCGGCCGCCAGCGCCATGCCGAGCAGCTGCACCGGCGCCAGCGTCTCGCCGAAGAGCGCGAAGCCCATCAGCGCCGTCACCGCCGGCACGAGATACATCAGCGAGGCGACGCGCGAGACCGCGCCGCGCCGGATGAGCACGAGCAGCAGGAACACCGCGCCGATCGAGAGCGCGAGGGTCAACCAAAGGAGCGCGAAGACGAACTCGCCGGTCCATTCGACATGGCCCGTCTCGAAGAAGACGGCCGCCATCAGCGTCGGCAGGAGAGCGCCGGCATATTGTGCGGCGGTGCCGATGCGCAGATCCACGACGCCCACGAACCGCTTCTGCCAGACCGTGCCGAGCGAGATCGCCATCACGGCGAAGACGGCCGGGATCAGCGTTGCCGGGCCGAAGGCCGCGCCGGTGCCGAGCTTGGGCGCCACCACGAGCGCCACGCCGCAGAGCCCGATGCCGAGGCCGATCCAGTGGCGGCGCTGGAGGCGCTCGCCGAGCAGGCCGTGGGCGATGAGGGCCGTCAGCAGCGGCTGCAGGCCGGCGACGAGCGCGGCGATCCCGGCCGGCAGGCCGTGGCGCACGGCGAAGAAGACGCCGCCGAGATAGGCGCCGTGGATCAGGCTGCCGGCAAAGGCGGCATGGGCAAGCGCTGGCAATGTGGTGCGATGGGTGCGGGCGGCAAAGAGGGCCACCGGCAGGAGGATCGCCAGCGCCAGCGCGTAGCGCAGCGACAGGAAGGTGAACGGCTCGGCATGGGGCATCGCATAGCGCGCGCCGATGAAGCCAGTGGACCAGAGCAGCACGAAGAGCGCGGGAAAGAACGGCAGGAGCCGGGACATGGCGGGCCTTCCAGGCGGGTCGGACCGACGC
>NZ_BBWH01000010.1 GCF_001463705.1 Aureimonas sp. AU12
TTCCAGGCGGGTCGGACCGACGCGCGGGACGGCCCGCCGGCCGATCGGCGATACCAGCCGCGGGCCGATGGCGAAAGGGCCGACGGGTGCTCCGGGCGGACGCCCCCATGCCCTCGGCACCACGCCGGCACGAAAAGCGCTTCGCGCATCGAACGACTCGCCTTAAGTCCTTCGTGAGACCTAGCCCGAGGACCCGCCGGCCACCATGACCTTCGTCCTGTCGGTGATCGCGCCGATCTTCATCCTCATCGCGCTCGGCACCACGGTCGCCAAGCTGAAGCTGCTGCCGGCTCCGACCGGCGACGCGCTGAGCGGTTTCGTCTTCCTGCTCGCCGTGCCGGCGCTGATGTTCCGCACGGTGGCGACCGCCGATTTCGGCGAGGCCAATCCGGTCTATCTCTGGATCGCCTATTTCGCCGGGGTCGTGCCGGTCTATGCCGGCGGCATGATCCTCGCCCGCAAGATCGCGGGAACCGACCGGCGCGGCGCCGTCATCGCCGGCGTCTCGGCGAGCTTCTCCAACCTCATCTTCGTCGGCATTCCCGTGGTCGAGCGCGCCTTCGGGCGCGAGGGGCTCGACGCGCTGGCGCTCATCATCGCCATCCACCTGCCGACGATGATGACCGTCTCGACGCTGCTTCTGGAGCGCGCGGCCGCCCGGGACGCGCGCGAGAGCGGCAATACCGCCGGCCCCACGCCCTCGATCCGCCGGACGCTCGGACAGGTCGGGCGCAACCTGTCGCGCAATGCGCTGGTGATCGGTCTCGCGCTCGGCTTCGTCTGGCGCCTGAGCGGCCTGCCGCTCGAGGGGCCGCATGGCGAGGTGGTGCGGCTGCTGGCGGCCACCGCCGGCCCGCTGGCGCTGGTCGCGCTTGGCCTGTCGCTACCGCGCTACCGCATCCGCGGGGCGCTGTTCGTGCCGGGGCTGATCGCCGGGCTGGCCCTTATCGTACAGCCGCTCGTCGTCTTTCTGGTCGGCTGGACGCTGCTGCCGCCGCTCTGGCTGGCCGTCGCGGTGACGGCTGCCGCCTGCCCGGTCGGCGTCAACGCCTATCTCTTCGCGACCTATTTCAAGACAGGCGAAAGCCTTGCGGCAGCGGTGATCCTCGTGACCACGATCGTCTCGGCCGTGACGCTGACGGGCTGGCTGGCCGTTGTCCACTGACAGCGGGCTTCACGCGGGAGCCGGCCCCAGCCCGACCATGCGGCGGATGTCGGCCGGCGTCAGCCCGGCCTCGCCGAGTGCGCGAAGGCTCACATCGCCCCGGCTCTTGGAGAGCTTGCGCCCGTCGCCGCCGAGAATGAGGTCGTGATGGTGGTAGCGGGGAACGGGAAGTCCGAGCAACGCCTGCAGCAGGCGATGAACCGAAGTCGAGGGCAGGAGGTCGCGTCCGCGCACGACGTCGGTGACGCCCTGGAGGGCGTCGTCCACCGTGACCGCGAGATGGTAGCTCGTCGGCGTGTCGAAGCGCGCCAGCACCACGTCGCCCCAGAGGGCCGGCTCGGCGGCGACCTCGGCGGGCGTTTCGCCGCCGGTGTCCTCGAAGCCGAGCGGCCCGTCGACCAGCGCCAGCGCGCGAGCCATGTCGAGCCGCCAGGCAAACGGCTCGCCGGCGGCGATACGATCGTTTCGCTCGGATTCGCAGAGGTCGCGGTCGAGTGCGGGATAGACCGGCGCGCCATCGGGATCGCGCGGCCAGATGCGGCCCTCCCGCTCCTCGAAGGCGGCGGCGAAGGCGCGCGTTTCGCCCCGCGTCATGAAGGCGGGGTAGAGCAGCCCCTCTCCGCGCAACGCATCGAGGGCCGCCTCGTAGTCGGCATGGTGCTCGTGCTGGCGCCGGGGCACCTCGTCGAAGGCGAGGCCGAGCCAGCCGAGATCTTCGATGATCCGGCGCTCGAACTCGGGCGTCGATCGCGCGCGGTCGATATCCTCCAGCCGCAGCAACAGGCGCCCGCCGGCCAGATGCGCGAGATCGTGGTTGAGGAGGGCGGAAAAGGCGTGGCCGAGATGTAGAAGACCGTTCGGGCTGGGCGCGAAGCGAAAGACCCGGCGGGCGGGAACCTCGGTCGAGCCGTGGTCGGCGGGACGTTCGCTCATAGGTCGGTCCTTCCGGCGACGACGCTGAGACGAGGAACGGAACCGTCATGACACTTCGCACCGAAGCCGATATCGCGGAGGCGCTGGAGGCGTTGCGGCGCGCCGACCCGCGTCTCGAACCGGTGATCCTGATGGCCGGCACCCTGCCGCTGCGCCGCCTCGCGCCCGGCCTGCCGGGTTTGCTTCGCACCATCATGGGCCAGCAGGTCTCGACGGCCAGCGCCGACGCCATCTTCGCCCGGCTGGAGGCCGAGATCGACCTGACCGACCCCGAGGCGCTTCTCACCGCCCCCGACGAGGCGTTCCGCCGCGCCGGCCTGTCGCGCGCCAAGCACCGCACCGCACTGGCGATCGCGCAGGCGATGATGGAAGGCCGGCTGGATCTGGCTGGTATCGAGGAGGCCGAATCGCACGAGGCCGTCTCGGCGCTCGTTGCCGTTCATGGGATCGGTCGCTGGACGGCGGAATGCCATCTCCTCTTCGCGGCCGGTCATCCCGACATCTTTCCCGCCGGCGACCTCGCTCTGCAGGTCGCGGTCGCGCACGCGTTCGCACTGCCGGAGCGGGTGAAGGAGAAGCCGCTCGCCGCCATGGCCGAGTTGTGGAGCCCGGCGCGCTCGGTCGCAGCCCGGCTGTTCTGGGCCTACTACCGCAGCCTGACGCGCCGCGACGGCGCCCCGGTCGGGCCGTCCGCCGATGCGGGAAACGAGGTCACGACCCGCCTCCCGCCCCGCTGAACCGGACCCGATGCCGCGCGACTGTGCACCGCGGGCGCTAAGCTGTTCTGAAGGCTTCACAAAGGCGACACGATAGGACACGATAGTGCAGACGCATTCAAAACGAGCATGAGCATACGGTTTGCAAGACCGGCTCTCTCTTGCGAACCGCTGCCTTGCGTGAAGGAGAGTATCCTTGACGATCGCAGTGCAGTCCACCTTGTCTCCGGCGCTCGTCCTGAACGCGGACTTCCGGCCGCTGTCCTATTACCCGCTGTCGCTGTGGTCCTGGCAGGATGCGATCAAGGCCGTGTTTCTCGACCGTGTGACGATTCTCGCCGAATACGACCGTGCCGTCCATAGCCCGACCTTCTCGATGCGGCTGCCGTCCGTCGTCTGCCTCAAGTCCTACGTCAAGCCGGCCCGCCATCCCGCCTTCACCCGCTTCAACGTCTTCCTGCGCGACCGCTTCCAGTGCCAGTATTGCGGCTCGCCGCACGATCTGACCTTCGACCACGTCATCCCCCGCTCGCGCGGCGGACTGACCACGTGGGAAAACGTCATCACCGCCTGCTCGCCCTGCAATCTCAGGAAGGGCGGGCTGATGCCGAAGGATGCCGGCATGCACCCGCACCAGCCGGCCTACCAGCCGACGGTGCACGACCTCCACAACAACGGCCGACTGTTCCCGCCGAACTTCCTGCACGAGAGCTGGCTCGACTATCTCTACTGGGATTCGGAGCTGGATCCGGAATAGCGCGACCGCGGTTCGCCAACACCGCCGCTGGCATCACGCAAAGCGGTCGCCCCGCGCCAGCGCGCTGCGCAGCGCCACGGCGGCGAAGACGGCCGCGAGAATCGCGTTCCAACCCGCCAGCGACAGGCCGAGAATGCGCAGCGCCGCATCGGCGCAGGATGGCGGATGCACCGAATCGAGTGTCGAGAGGAGATCGCCGCCGAGATCGACGGGCGCGGCCATCGTGCAATCGGCCGGTCCCGCCCAGAAGCGCCACTCGACACCGGCATGGTAGACCGCGAGCGCGAAGCCCCAGAGCATGAGCAGGCCCACCGCGAGCAACAGACCGCGCGTCACCGCGGGCTTCAGTCGCGCCAGTCTGGCGACGACGGCCAGGACGGCGAGCGGGATCGCGACGTAATAGGGCGTGCGCTGTTCGAGGCAGAGGGCGCAGGGAATGTAGCCCCCGACCTGCTGGAACAGGAGCGCCCCGCCGACCGTCGCGCTCATGCCTACAGTGAGAAACACCGCGGCCAGCGTCTGCCGGAAGCCGGCCGCCTTGCGGAGGGACAGGGACGTATCGGGCATCTGATCGTCGATCCGTTACAAGAGCCGGGGTTGCGCCGCTCGGTCGCCGCCCCATTCCGGTGCGACTTACCACGATCGCGGCGTGCGTGCATGACCCCCACGGCGGCTGGACGGGCCCACGCTTTCATGGCATGAAACGCACCGTCCAGCCGAAAGCGGCGGGCACGCGGGCGTGGTGGAATTGGTAGACGCGCCGGACTCAAAATCCGGTTCCGCAAGGAGTGTCGGTTCGACCCCGACCGCCCGCACCACCGTATCAGCCGACCGAACGCGAGGCGTTCGACCCTGTGCAGCGGTCCGTCCGATCGCAGACCGCCCGCTGATTTCCCGACTGCATCAGGCCAGCGCGACACTGGCCGCACCCGTGCTCATCTCGCGCAGTCCCGCCAGCCAGCCGCGAACGTGACGGTCGAGCGAGACTGCCGGTCCGTCGCCGTGCCGCGCCAAGGCGCGCAACTCGCCGGGCGTCATGTCGAAGCAGCGGCGGAAGGCATGCGAGAACTGCGACTCGCTGGAAAATCCCACCGCGGCCGCGACGCCCCGGGCGGTCCGGATGGTCGGGTTCGGGTCCGAGAGTAGTTCGAAGGCGCGCGTGAGCCGGCGAAGCCGGATGAAGTCGGCGACGCCGCCGTCGAGCGCGAGGACCCGGTAGAGCGTCGCCCGCGAAAGGCTGAGAGCGATCGCGATCGATGTCGGCGAGAGATCGGGCTGTGCCAGATGGCGGTCGACATGATCGGCGACGAGTGCGCGAAGGGTCGACGCCACGGTGGCCTTCACCGCCGGATCGGCCGAGCGGATCGGCTCGCCCGATACGAGATGAAGCAGGGCATCGACACCCACCTCGCCCTCCGTGCCGGTCATCGCGTCGGCATGGCGCGACAGGAACTGGATGTGGGTACGCACGAGCGCGGTGTGCGCCCGCCCGGCGCGGAAGACCCGCCCGTGGAAATCGCCGAGCCCGCCGGCCTTCTCGCGCGGCACGAGCAGCGAGACGTTCGAGAAGCCTGTCGCCGTCGTCTGCAGCGTCCGGCCGAGGTCGAGCAGGCTGATCTCGCCGGGATCGACCCGCACCGGACGCTCGCCCGCGACGCCATGGTAGCCGCCCTCGGTGTAGAGTTGCACGAGCACATGGTCCCAGCCGCTTTGGCGCACGAAGGCGGGCGTGCGCGAGAAGTGCTGCGCGCCGGCGGAGGCGCGTGCGAGGAAGCCGGCGCCGAGCGCCGAGGTTCGGCTGCTGGCTTGAAACGCAGCCGGCGCCGACTCGCGAGACAGGTGCACGTCGAAGAGCGGATCCACCATCCGTCGCCAGAGCTCGAAGCCTTCGCGCCCGGCCATGCCGTCGGCGACGATCGGTCCGTCCCGTCCCTCATCCGCCATCGCGTCTCGCCTCCCGCTCGCCCCTCGTATGCCTCACGGATCGACACGTCGGCGCTAGGTCTCCAATGCGGGTGTCAGGTGGGAAGGAGCCTCCTGTGGCACGCCCTCGAGGTCGCGCAGCCAGAGCGCGGCAACGGCGTCGGAAGGCGCGCGCCAGTCGCCGCGCGGAGAAAGACTGCCGCCGGCCGAGACCTTCGGGCCGTTCGGCATCGCAGTGCGCTTGAACTGGCTGGTCTGGAAGAAGCGCATCAGGAAGCGCTCCAGCCAATGCCGGATCACGGCGAGATCGTAGGCGTTCTTCTTGGGGTCCGGGAAGCCAGCGGGCCAGCGGCCCTCTGCCGTGTCGCGCCAGGCATGCCAGGCGAGAAAGGCGACCTTTCGCGGCGGCAGGCCATAGCGCATCGTGTGGAAGAGGAAGAAGTCGTTGAGCTCGTAGGGGCCGATCTTGGCCTCGGTGCTCTGGATCGCGCCGCTGGCATCGGCCGGCACGAGCTCGGGCGAGATCTCGGTGTCGAGGATCGCCGAGAGCACCTGCCCCGTCGCCTCGTCGAACTGGCCGGTGCCGACCGTCCAGCGGATGAGATACTGGATGAGCGTTTTCGGCACCCCGGAATTGACGCCGTAATGGCTCATCTGGTCGCCGACGCCGTAGGTACACCAACCCAGCGCGAGTTCCGAGAGATCGCCGGTGCCGATGACGAAGCCGCCGCGCTGGTTGGCGATGCGGAAGAGATAGTCGGTGCGAAGGCCCGCCTGCACGTTCTCGAAGGTGATGTCGTAGACCGGCTCTCCCTCGCTGAACGGGTGGCCCATGTCGGCCAGCATCTGGCGCGCGGCCGGGCGAATGTCGATCTCGTCCGCCTCGATCCCGAGGGCGCGCATCAGCGCCCAGGCATTGGCTTTCGTCTCGTCGCCGGTGGCGAATCCCGGCAGGGTGAAGCCGAGGATGGTGCTGCGCGGCAGGCCCATCAGGTCGCAGGCCTTCGCCGCGACGATGAGCGCATGGGTCGAATCGAGGCCGCCGGAAACGCCGATCATCATGCGGTCGCCCGGCGTCGATTCGAAGCGCTTCACCAGGGCATGGACCTGGATGTTGAAGGCTTCGAAGCAGTCCTCGTCCAGCCGCGAGGCGCGGTTCGGCACATAGGGAAAGCGCCGCATCGGGCGCGCGAGCCCAAGATCGGCGAAGGACGGCCGGTGCCGGAAGCGCACGCGCCGGAAGGCTGTCTCCGGGTTGCCCTCATTCATCGCGGCGTCGTTGAAGGAAGGCATGCGCATCCGCTCCATGCGCAGGCGCTGGAGGTCGATGTCGGCGACGGTCAGTTGCGGCTCGCGGCGGAAGCGCTCGGACTCGGCGAGGAGGTCGCCGAGCTCGTAGATCATTCCCTGCCCGTCCCACGCGAGATCGTTGGTGCTCTCGCCCGCCCCGGCGGCGGAGTAGACATAGGCGGCCATGCAGCGCATCGCCTGCGAGGCGCAGAGGAGATGCCGGTCGGCGGACTTGCCGACCACGATGTTGGAAGCCGAGAGGTTGCAGAGCACGGTGGCGCCGGCCAGCGCGCCGCGGATCGAGGGCGGTGCGGGGGACCAAACGTCCTCGCAGATCTCGGCATGGACGACGAAGTCCGGCAGATCCTCGGCCTCGAAGAGAAGATCGGTGCCGAAGGGCACGGTCTCGCCGGCGATCACGACGCATGCGCCGACGATGCCGGCCCCCGAGGCGAACCAGCGCTTCTCGTAGAACTCGCGGTAGTTCGGCAGGAACACCTTCGGCACGGCACCGAGAATGCGCCCGCGCGACAGCGCGACGGCGCAATTGTAGATCCGGCCGTTGCGGCGCAGCGGCGCGCCGACGAGCACGAGCGGCGTCAGATCGCCAGTCGCAGCAGCAAGCTCGCCGAGCGCCGTCTCGACGGCATCCAGCAGCGCGTCCTGCAGCAGGAGATCGTCGATCGCATAGGCCGAGACCGCGAGTTCCGGCAGCACCACGAGATCGCAGCCGGCTTCGGACGCGCGCCGGACCTCGGCGAGGATCGCCCGGCTGTTGGCGCGGGGGTCGGCGACCACCACGGTCGGCGTGGCGGCGCCGGCGCGCAGGAACCCGTGCGAGTGAAGCGCGAAAAACGTGGCGGCCCGGTTCGTCCGGTTCGTCTCGTCTGCGGTCATCAAAGCGATCCTTCGAACCCTGGCGCGAGCGGCCCCGGCGAACCGCCGGATCCCGCGACGCACTCATGCGCCGAAACGGGAAAAATCGAAAGACGGGAGGCGCGCGATCCCGGCGGCCCTAGTTGAACACCGAACGCAACGATGTGGAGGACGACCATGGATCTGACCGATGGCGAACGCGAGTTTCTGGAAGGCATGCGCGCGATCACGATCGATGCGGGCGGGCACGAGATCTTCGTCGGCCTGACCGCCGAGGAAAGCCCGATCTACCTCGCGCTGTCGCGGCGCGACCAGAAGGGCGAGCTGACCGGCACGGAGCTCGACCGCTTCCGCGAGCTGCATGCGCGCCACGAAACCGCCCGCGGTGCCATCGTGGACGGCAAGGCGCCACTGCACTGACAGCGCTTGCCCGACCTGGGGGATGGGCGGCGGCTTGGCGAACCCGCCGGCCGGCCCATCTTCCCGCCTCCGGCCGGCAACCGCCACGCCGATCCATGAGCCAACGAGGAGCCGAGAATGGCCGACGACGCGCCGACGATCCTGCGAGAGAACGACACGTGCTGGCAGGTCCACCGCGCCGACCGGTTCTCGATCATCGTCGATGCCGCCGACTTCTTCCATGCCGCCAAGCAGGCGATGCTCGAAGCCCGGCACTCGATTCTCCTCGTCGGTTGGGATTTCGACGCGCGCATCGAGATGGAGCCGGAAGGCCAGACGCTGGAAGGCCCGAACGAGATCGGATCGCTCCTCAACTGGCTGGCCAAGCGCCGGCCGGACCTCGAAGTGCGCATCCTCAAGTGGGACATCGGCCTCCTGAACTCGCTCGGCCGCGGCGAGACGCCGGTCTACATGCTGAACTGGATGTTCGGCGGGCGGGTGAAGCTGAAGCTCGACGGCGCCCATCCGCCGCTTTCGGCCCATCACATGAAACTCCTCGTCATCGACGAGACGCTCGCCTTCTGCGGCGGCATCGACATGACGGTGGGGCGCTGGGACACGCGCGAGCACGAGGAAAACCGCAAGGGACGTCATACTCCGCGCGGCGCGCCTCTCGGTCCGTGGCACGATGCCACGAGTTGCGTCTCCGGTCCCGTGGTCAAGGCGCTGTCGGATCTGGCGCGTCATCGCTGGGAGCGCGCGACGGGGAAGGCGCTCGACCCGATCGCGGGCGCGGCCGACATCTGGCCGGAGGGCCTCGACGTCGATTTCGAGGCGATCGACGTCGGCATCGCCCGCACCGCGCCCGCCTATGACGACCGGCGCCAGATCAGCGAGATCGAGGCGGCGACGCTCGCGATCATCGGCACGGCCCGGCGCACGCTCTACATCGAAAGCCAGTATTTCGCCTCTCGCCGCGTCGCGCAGGCGATCGCCCGGCGTCTCGGCGAAGAGGACGGTCCCGAGATCGTCGTGATCAATCCCGACACGGCGGACGGCTGGCTGGAAGCCAAGGCGATGGATTCGGCCCGCATCCGCATGATGCATCTCGTGAAGGGCGCCGACCGGCACGACCGGTTCCGCATCCTCTACCCCGTCAACGAGGCGGGCTCGCCGATCTACGTTCACGCCAAGATCATGATCGCCGACGATCGCGTGCTGAAGCTCGGATCCGCCAACCTCAACAACCGCTCGATGGGCTTCGACACCGAATGCGACCTTGTGATCGAGCGCGAGTCCGGCGACGAGGCGATGGCGGACAAGATCCGCCGCAAGCGCGACGGGCTGCTCGGCGAGCATCTGGGCACCGACGCCGAGACGGTTGCGGCCGAGATGGCGCGCCAGGACGGTGCGCTCATCCGCACGATCGAGGCGCTGAACGGCCGGATGCCGACCAGGCTCGAAGCGATGCCGACGCGCGACCTGACGGTGGACGAGGAGATGCTGGCCGAATCCGACGTCGCCGATCCCGAGCGCCCGCTCGGCTGGCCCGATCGCATCGCCAGCCTGTTCCGCCGGGTGTGAACCGGAGAAGCGGTTCGGCGTTCATGGGATCGCAGAACCGTCCCCCGAGCGAAGAAACCGCCTGCCATGAGCCGTGACCGCCTGCCCCTCCACGTCGTGGGCACCCTCGTCCAGCATTGGGGAACCCTGCGCACCCGCGCCAAGATCGCGCTCGGGCTAACCTCGGCGCCGATCCTCCTGCCCTATCGCGGGCTCGCGACCGACGATCTCGTGCGCTTCAGCGGACGGGTGATCGAGGACGAGAAGGTCGTCCACGCTAGGCCGACGCGCTCGCCCTGGCGCAATCTCTGGCGTTCGTTCCGGCGCTACGAGACCGACGAGATCCGCAAGGCCGCGGTCTCGTGGCGAGGCTTCGGCCTGTCCGGCCGCACCCTGACGACGCGCGAGGGCTTCTTCTCCGTAGAGATCCCCCGCGGCGACATCCCGGCCGCGCACGCGCCCGGCGACGCGCCCTGGGCTGAGATCGCGCTGCGGCTCGAAGGGGCGCCCGGCTACCGCTTCGCCCCGATCGACGGACACGCGCTCGTGCGATGCGTCTCGCCCAAGGCCGGGATCGCGGTGATCTCGGACATCGACGACACGATCGTCGAGACGAGCGCTCAACATTTCTTCCGGCATCTGCGGACGGTGGCGCTCAACTCGGCGGAAGGGCGCGTCGCCTTCCCCGGCATCGCCACCTTCTACCGGGCGCTCGCGGCGGGCCGCGTCGGCGGCGAGACCAACCCGGTCTTCTACGTCTCCTCCAGCCCATGGAACCTCCATGAGCTCTTCACCGAGTTTCTCGACCGGCAGGGCATTCCCGCCGGCCCGATGATGCTCAAGGATTTCGGGATCACGCCGACGCAGTGGCTGACCGGCGGGCATCGCGGCCACAAGCTCGGCGCCATCGAGGCGCTGCTCGCCGCCTATCCGCGGCTCGGCTTCGTCCTCATCGGCGACACCGGGCAGAGCGACGCCGAGATCTACGCCGAAACGGTGCGCCGCCATCCCGGACGCATCGTCTCGGTGCATCTGCGCGATGTCTCGCCGAAGGGGCTGAAGTCCGCGGTCGCGAGCGCCCTCGACGCGATCCGCGGGGCCGGCGTGACGGTGACGACGAGCCCGACGCTGGAGGGCGCGGCGGAAGCCTGCGAGCGCCTCGGCCTCGTCGCGCCCGGCACGCACCGCGCGATGCTGGCCGAGATCGAGGCCGGCGTCAGCGCCGCAACAGCGAGCCGAGAAAGCGTGTCAGGATCGCATTGAAGCGCCGGGGGTCGTCGAGATTGGCGACATGCCCGGCGGGCATCTCGACCCGCCGGGCCCGCGGCGCCAGTCGGTCGATCGTCTCGGACTGCTCGCGGATCGTGCCGGCATCGTCGGCGCCCTCCACCACGAGGCACGGGCAGCGGATGTCGCGAGGGTCGACCGGCTCGCATTCGACGATCGCGCGGTAGGTCGCCACGATCGCCTGCGGCTGCATGGTGGAGAAGCCGGCGATGAAATGGCGCCGCGCCGTCTTGCCCACCCAGTGCCGGCCGACGAGCAGCCCGGCCAGCCAGAGGCCGATGCGGGCCGAGCGCGCCTGCCCGAGCAGGCGAAAGGTCGGATAGAGCAGACGCTGCGGCCCCAGCGCGGCGAGGATGCGACGCATCCAGCGGGTGACGACGAGCGCGCGGGGCGTGTTGGCGATGACGATCGCCTCGACCCGGTCCGGCCGGCGGCAGGCCAGTTCGAGCGCGATCATGCCGCCGAGCGAGACGCCGACCACGATCACCCGGCGGATCGCCAGCGCATCGAGCAGCGCCACGCAATCCCCAGCCATCGCGCCGATATCGAACGGCGCGGATCCGAGCGGCGTCGCGCCATGGCCGCGCAGGTCCGGCACCACCACCCGCCGCGTCCCCTCGAGAGCCTCCACCTGCGCCTGCCAGATCGCGCGGGTCTGCACGGCGCCATGGAGGAGGAGCACCGGCGTCTCGCGCGAACCGCCGGGTGGGCGGTGATCGTCGTGGCGCATCACGCCCTGACGCGGCGGTGCGCGCCGGGCGGCAGCCTGCATCAGCATCACGGGTTCGGCCTGAAGGCGTCGGGCTCGTCTCGCTCGTTCATCTCGGCCGTCCCCTTTGTCGCGCGGCAGGCCGGCGAAAGCCGATATGCCTTGCTCAGGGTGCGGGCCGCAAGCCGGTCGCTCGCGATCTCTCGGCACCGCCGACGCTGCAGCGCAGCATGGCGGAGGCTTGCAGTCGGCGCCATTCCACGGTTTGCCTTGCGAGACAGAACCATTCGGCGATCTCGCGACGGGAATCGCCGCCCTGCCACGTCTCGACCCGAACGGATGCCCGCATGACCGATCGCTCGCCCCTGCCCCAGGATGTCGCCACCGCCACGCTGGTCGGGCGCCTGTTCGACCCCGCGGTCGGCGGCCCCGTCGTGGTCCACGTCCGGGGCGACCGCCTCGTCTGCGTCACCGCGACGGCCGCGACCGTCTCGACGCTGCTGGAATCGGCCGACCCCGTGGCGACGCTGCGCGGCGCGACGAAGGGCCAGAGCTGGTCGCTTTCCGAGGTCCTGGCGAACGGGGCCGCGACGGGCGCTGCCCGCGAGACGAAGCCGGTGCTGCTCGCGCCCTGCGATCTTCAGGCGGTGAAGGCCTGCGGCGTCACCTTCGCGCGCTCGATGATCGAGCGGGTGATCGAGGAGCGCGCCAAGGGCGACCTCGCCAAGGCCGCCGAGATCCGCGACGAGATCGGACAGGTCATCGGCGGGGCCCTCACCGACGTGGTGGCGGGGTCGTCGAAGGCCGCGGAGGTCAAGCGCATCCTGCAGGACAAGGGCTACTGGTCGCAATATCTCGAGGTCGGCATCGGGCCGGACGCCGAGGTCTTCACCAAGGCGCCGGTTCTGGCGAGCGTCGGCCACGGCTCGCAGGTCGGCATCCTGCCCTCCTCGGAATGGAACAATCCGGAGCCCGAAGTGGTGCTTGCGGTCAATTCACGCGGCGAGATCGTCGGCGCGACGCTCGGCAACGACGTGAACCTGAGGGATGTCGAGGGGCGCTCGGCGCTGCTTCTCGGCAAGGCCAAGGACAACAACGCCTCCTCCGCCATCGGCCCGTTCATCCGCCTCTTCGACGAGGGCTTCACGCTCGACGACGTGCGTTCCGCCGAACTGACGCTGACGGTCGAGGGCACGGACGGCTACCGTCTTGAGGGCCATTCCTCGATGAGCCAGATCAGCCGCGACCCGGCCGAACTGGTGCGCCAGGCCGCCAACCGCAGCCATCAGTATCCCGACGGGTTCGTGCTCTTTCTCGGCACGCTGTTCGCCCCGGTCGAGGATCGCGATGCGCCGGGCAAGGGCTTCACCCACAAGACCGGCGACGTCGTCGCCATCGCCTCGCCCCGCCTCGGCCGGCTGGAAAACGTCGTCACCCATACCGACAAGGCCGAGCCCTGGACCTTCGGCATCGCCGCGCTGATGCGCAATCTGGCCAAGCGCGACCTCCTGAAGGCGCTCTGAGGCTCAAGGCCGGGCGGGCGCGCCGTAGCGCAGCCCGTCCATGAGCAGGCGCACGAGACGGCGGGAGCGCTCCCGCCAGTCCGGCCCGGAGGCCGCCGCATAGACGCTCGACAGCGCATGCAGGACATCGCCGCTGTCGGCGTCGGCCCGGATCGCCCCGGCCGCGACGGCGCGGTCCACGAGGCCCTTCAGCGCCAGCGGGATCAGCCCGGACTTTTCGGCAAAGAGCGGCGACTTGGAGACGAAGAGGATCTTCAGGCTCTCGCCCATGCCCCGCTTGGCGGCGATGTAGTCGACGAAGCGCTGCATCCACTGCGCCAGCGCCTCGTCCGCCGGCTGCGTGCACGAGAGATCCTCGGCCGCGGCGACGAGCGCTTCCACCTCGCGGCAATAGACGACTTCGATCAGCGCCTCGCGGGTCGGGAAGTGCCGGTAGAGCGTGCCGATGCCGACGCCGGCGCTTCTGGCGATCGCCTCCAGCGAGGTGTCGACGCCTTCCGTGCCGAAAGCCGAAGCCGCTGCGGCGACGAGACGGTCGCGGTTGCGCCGCGCATCGGCGCGCAGGGGCCGCGCCGGCAGGTCCGCCAGTCCCGTGTCGCCCGCTCCGCTCGCTTCGCTCGCTTTCGACTCGTCCAAACCCGATCTCCTGTGCCGTCTGTCTGGAACGGTCTCGATCCCGTCTCGATCCCGACCAGGCAAGCCGTTCCCGATGGAAGCCGCCTTATCGCATCGCGACGCCGCACTGTCATGCCGCTGCAATCCGCACCGGCGGCGGGCGGCTTTGCAGATGGCCAACCCGGTGACGCCGACCGATGACGAGGAGACGCTGGTCGCGTGTGCGGCGCTGGTGGGATTGGCGATCAATGTGCCGGACTTACCGCCGGCAGGGGCACGGAAGACCACGCAGGAGATCGAGAGCGTCGACTTGCACTGCGCCGCTCCAGCGAAAGCGGCGTTTCAATCGAGGCGGCGATGCAGGCGATCGGGTGGGGCGAGATCGAGGCGTCGGTACGGGGAGGCAAAGCGGCGCACGATGCCGATGGCTGCGCACAACTGGTCATCGCCGACGGGGTGTTCCATGCGGTGGCCAAACGCGTGTGCGCTGGAGACGCATGTCGGAGTCGCACAGCTGACACGGAAGGCGACGCGATTGCGCGGGGATTATCTCCCGGCCGGGAACGCCATGCCATGGAAAGGCTCGACAATCACGCTCTGACCGTTGTCCTGACGGGACCTAGTGCAGAGGCTCGGCTCCCCGCTCATATAAGCGCGTGGAGACCCGAAGAATCTGGCGAAGTGCCAAGAGTTCGTTGACCGCCATCGCGGCGTCGTTGGCGAGGCTCGCATCCAGATGCCCGCCGTCTTCCAGCTCGGTACCGCCGGCCCAGCGTTCTTCCAGATGGTTGGCGGCCACGATGTGAAGGCGTTCGATCAGGGCGAGAAGGTCTTCATCCGACATATCTGAGTGTCCTGCCATGTCCCGTAAAACGTAAGCTACGCAAACCAACGCGTGCGGGATGCAACTTATCCTATCAATTATCGTGCGATCCCATCCTATCAAGTGCATCGGCCGTCTCCGGCGCATGGAAACCGCCGGCCTCGGACCGGCTCGACGGCGGTAACAAGGCGGCCTTGCGAAGGCCGCGATTTCCGGGCATGCCTGCCTGAAATCAGCAAGTCCTTGAACAGGAACCAGGATCATGTCGACGTCGGTTGGATCGCACGCTTCCCATACCGGCGGCACCACCCGCGCCCTCCTCGAATCCTTCTCCTGGGAGACGACGGCGCTTGGCGCGCGCCAGGACTGGTCCCCGGCCTTTGCAGCCATCGTCGACACGCTCATCGCCTCGCCGGTTCCCCAGGTTCTGATGTGGGGCGACGACCCCGTCATGATCTACAATGACGGCTACGTCGCCATTGCCGGGGCCAGGCATCCCGCTGCCTTCGGTGGGCTGGTGCGTACGATCTGGCCCGAGATCTGGGACTGGAACCGGTCGGTGATGGAGGTAGGGTTTGCCGGCGGCGTCCAGAGCTTTCTGAACCAGGAGATGACGCTGCTGCGCAACGGCGTGCCCGAAGCGCTCTTTCTCGACCTCTTCTATACGCCGATCCGCGACGAGACAGGGCGCTATCGCGCCGTCCTCTGCACCGTCATCGAGAACACCGAACGCGTGCTGGCCGAGCGCGCCGTCCACCGCGCCAACGAGCGGTTCCGCGCCGCCGTCGATGCCGTTCATGCCACGATCTGGACCAACAGCGCCGATGGCCGGATGATCGGCGAGCAGCCGGGCTGGCAGCGCCTGACAGGCCAGAGCGAAGCCGAATGCCGCGATTTCGGCTGGGCCGACGCGGTCCACGCCGACGATGCCACCGGCACGATCGAGGCCTGGAACGCCGCCGTTGCCACGAGGTCCGTCTTTCAGCACGAGCACCGGATCCGGCGGGCCGACGGCAGCTGGGGTTGGTTCTCGGTGCGCGCCGTTCCGACCTTCGACGAGGCCGGAACCTTACGCGAATGGGTGGGCGTCCACACCGACATCACGGCCGAGCGGCTGCACGAGGAGCGCCTCGTCGAGCATGCCGAGATGCTGGAGCGTCAGGTGCGCCACCGCGAGCGCGCCGAAGACCAGCTACGCCAGATGAACGAGACGCTGGAAACGCGCATCGTCACCGCCGTCGACGAGCGGCGAAAGGCCGAACTGGCGCTCGCCCAGTCGCAGAAGCTGGAGACGGTGGGCAAGCTGACGGGCGGCGTCGCGCACGACTTCAACAACCTGCTCCAGGTCGTTTCGGGCAATCTCCAGCTTCTCGCCAAGGACATCGTGGGCAACGAGCGGGCCGAGCAGCGGGTGCAGAACGCGCTGGCCGGTGTCGCGCGCGGCTCCAAGCTCGCCGCGCAGCTTCTCGCCTTCGGCCGGCGGCAGGCGCTGGAGCCCAAGGTGGTCAACGTCACGCGCTTCGTGCGCGGCATGGACGACATGCTGCGCCGTGCGATCGGCGAAGGCATCGAGATCGAGACCGTGGTCGGCGGCGGGCTCTGGAACACGTTCATCGACCCGACGCAGATCGAAAACGCGCTCCTCAACCTCGCCATCAACGGGCGCGACGCGATGGAGGGCCAAGGCCGCCTGACGATCGAGCTCGGCAATGCCAGCCTCGACGACGAGTACGCGCGCACCCATGCCGAGGTGACGCCCGGCCAGTACGTCATGCTGGCGGTCAGCGACACAGGCTCGGGCATGACCCCGGAGATCATCGGCAAGGTGTTCGAGCCGTTCTTCTCGACGAAGGCCGAGGGCAAGGGATCGGGCCTCGGGCTCTCGATGGTCTACGGCTTCGTCAAGCAGTCCGGCGGCCACGTGAAGATCTACTCCGAGGTCGGACATGGCACGACGATCAAGCTCTACCTGCCCCGCGCCGCGCAGGCCGAGGACATCGAGGTCTCCGTCGAGGCAGGCCCCATCGCCGGCGGCACCGAAACGGTGCTCGTGGTCGAGGACGACGACGCGGTGCGCGCCACCGTCGTCGAGATGCTCGGCGATCTCGGCTACCGGGTGCTGAAGGCGGTGGATGCCCAGTCGGCGCTCAACGTCGTCGAGAGCGGCATTCCCATCGACATGCTGTTCACCGACGTGGTGATGCCGGGCACGCTGAAGAGCCCGGAGCTCGCCCGCAAGGCGCGCGAGCGCCTGCCGAACATCGCGGTGCTCTTCACCTCCGGCTACACCGAGAATTCCATCGTCCATGGTGGGCGGCTCGACGCCGGCGTGCAGCTGCTGTCGAAGCCCTACACGCGCGAGGCACTCGCCCGGAAGTTCCGCCACGTCCTCGGCAATCAGGCGCAGGCCAACCGTGCCCGCAACCAGCAGAGCCCCTCGCTCGTGCCGGCCGATCCCGAGGGCGTGCGCACGCCCAGCGGCACTCCTGCCCCGACGAGGCCCGCGCCCACCAATGCCACGATCCTCCTCGTCGAGGACGACGGCCTCATCCGCATGAACACCTCCGACATGCTGAAGGATCTCGGCCATGTCGTGGTCGAGGCTGGCCGGGCGGAGGATGCGTTGACGGCGATGCAGACCGTGCCCTTCGACGTCCTCGTCACCGACGTGAACCTGCCGGGAATGTCCGGGCCCGAGCTGGCGCGCCAGGCATTGGCGCTCAAGCCCGGCGTCGGCGTCGTCTTCGCCACGGGCGACCGCCATGTCGACGGGTTCGACACGGCCGGCGCGGCGCATCTGGCGCTGCTGCCCAAGCCCTACGGGATGGACGAGCTGGACGCGGCAATCCGATCTGTCCTGCACCCGGCACCGTCAAGCGAAAGCGCGTCGCGTGCGGCCGACCGGATGCTAGAATCGTAGCCAGATCGCGGTCACGATCCCGTCCTCGGCAAGCGCGTTGCGCCCGGCGAGCGTGGTGAACCCACCGAGTTGCAACGAGATGCGCTCGCTGGCGTCGTACACCGCGCTCAGCTGGAGCTTGTGGTAGTCATAGCCATCGACACCCGGCGCGCTGCCGACCGACAGGGTCGAGAGGACCTGCGCGAGCGCCAGAACACGCGGCGTCGGCCGGATCCCGAACGTCGCATCGAGCTTGATTTCGTCGGGGCGATCCGCCGCCCTCACCCGGTAGGCCGCCTGCCCGTCGACGAAGGTGGCCTTGCCGCGCAGGGTGAAGCCATAGCCGGCCAGCAGGCGCCCCTCATACTCGCCCTCCAGCAGCCCCGCCTGCTCGGGATCGACGATATCCTCGGCCTTGGCGATGCGAAGGTTCGCCTCCACGGAGCCGACGAAGCCGCCCCGCTGGACGAGCCGGTAGCGCCCGCCGATTTCGGAGAAGCCGAGGCCCGTGCGCCGCTCGGGCTCGCCGCCCTCCTGCCGTACGTCGCGGAACTCGCTGCGTCCGCGCAGCGTGAACCGGTCGGATACGCCGTATTCGGCCAGAGCCTGGATCTCGGCCTTGCGGAAGGCCGGGATCGCCCCCGAGCGGCGATCGGCGTCGTAGCCGTTTGAGGCGCGCGATCCTTGCGCACCGACGATCACCAGCGCCCGCCCCTTCTCCAGCGTCCACGCGCCGGCCCGCGCCGGGGCGGAAGCGCCGAGGCAGCCCATCCCCGCAATTGCGGCAGCAAGCCACGCCCTGCTGCCGCGACTGTCCCACCTGCCCTGCCGCATCGCCTGCCGCTCCCGGTTCCAACCCGGCGGCGACATTACACGCATGACGTAAATCGCACGATAACGTTTGTCCTTTGGATTGTGCCTGGCACCGTCGCGGATCTTTCACGAAGGGAACGCTTCATTCCGCGGCGCTGGCGCGCTACACCCCGCGCATCCTTTGCGTTGCCCGGGTGAACGATGAACGACCAAGCGGAAATGCAGGCGAGTCTTCTCGCCGAAGCCCTGCCCTTCATGCAGGCCTACGAGCACAAGACGGTGGTCGTGAAATATGGCGGCCACGCCATGGGCAATCCGGCGCTCGGCAAGGCCTTCGCGCGCGACATCGCGCTTCTGAAGCAGTCCGGCATCAACCCGATCGTGGTGCATGGCGGCGGCCCGCAGATCGGCCGGATGCTCGAGAAGATGGGCATCGAAAGCCGGTTCGAGCACGGGCTGCGCGTCACCGACGAGCGCACCGTCGAGATCGTCGAGATGGTCCTGGCCGGCTCCATCAACAAGGAGATCGTCGCGCTCATCAATGCCGAGGGCGAGTGGGCGATTGGTCTCTGCGGCAAGGACGGCAACATGGTCTTCGCCGAGAAGGCGAAGAAGGTCGTCACCGATCCCGATTCGAACATCGAGCGGGTGCTCGATCTCGGCTTCGTCGGCGAGCCCGTGGAGGTCGATCGTACGCTCCTCGACCTTCTCGCCCGCTCCGAGATGATCCCGGTCATCGCGCCGGTGGCGCCGGGCCGCGACGGCGCGACCTACAACATCAACGCCGACACGTTCGCCGGCGCCATCGCCGGCGCGGTGCAGGCCGCGCGCCTCCTCTTCCTCACCGACGTGCCGGGCGTCCTCGATCGCGACGGCCAGCTCATCAAGGAGCTGTCGGTGGCGCAGGCCCGCGCCCTCATCGCCGACGGCACGATCTCGGGCGGCATGATCCCGAAGGTCGAAACCTGCATCGAGGCCATCGACCGGGGCGTCGCCGGCGTCGTCATCCTCAACGGCAAGGTGCTGCATGCCGTGCTGCTCGAACTCCTGACCGAGCACGGCGCGGGAACCCTCATCGTTCCCTGATCGACGGGGATCGTCTGGCTTTGCCGGGCGATCCATCCATAAGGAATACATACGAACGGCTTGCATGAGGGCGTACCCTTTGGTACTGCGGCGGCGCGTACCTTCGGGTACGCCCTTCCCCCATGCCCAAGGTCAGCAAGCGCCCGTGTCCCTCACCCAACCTGCCGCCCTCGCCGCCGCGCCCGGAAACTCCAAGGGCCGCGTGCTCTTCGCCAGCCTCATCGGCACGACGATCGAGTTCTTCGACTTCTACATCTACGCGACGGCCGCGGTGCTGGTGTTCCCGCACCTGTTTTTTCCGAACGCCGAGCCGACGACCGCGATGCTGCAGTCCTTCGCGACCTTCGCCATCGCCTTTTTCGCACGGCCGATCGGCGCGGCGATCTTCGGCCATTTCGGCGATCGGATCGGGCGCAAGGCGACGCTCGTCGCCGCGCTGATGACGATGGGCCTCTCCACCGTCGCCATCGGCCTGCTGCCGACCTTTGCGCAGGCCGGCGTCGCCGCGCCGCTGCTTCTGGCGCTCTGCCGCCTCGGCCAGGGTCTCGGGTTGGGCGGTGAGTGGGGCGGCGCGGTGCTGCTGGCCACGGAGAACGCCCCGCCGGGCAAGCGCGCGTGGTACGGCATGTTCCCGCAGCTCGGCGCCCCCATCGGCTTCATCTGCGCCACCGGCTCCTTCCTTCTCCTCAGCGACCTGATGAGCGACGAGCAGTTCTTCGCCTTCGGCTGGCGGCTGCCCTTCATCGCCTCGGCGCTTCTCGTCTTCGTCGGCCTCTATGTCCGTCTGAAGATCCACGAGACGCCCGCCTTTCAGAACGCCATCGACCGGCACGAGCGCGTCGCCGTGCCGATCGTCGAGGTCTTCGCCCGCCACAAGGCGCGGCTTCTCGCCGGCACGTTCGGTGCTGCCGCCACCTTCGTCCTCTTCTATCTGATGACGACCTTCGTCCTCTCCTGGGGCACCGGCCCCCTCGGCTTCGACCGCTCAACCTTCCTGCCGATCCAGATGGTCGGCGTCGTGTTCTTCGGTCTGGCGATCCCGGTCTCGGCGCTGCTGGCCGACCGGTTCGGCTCGAAGGCGATGCTGCTGGCGGCGACGCTCGGCATCGGCCTCTTCGGCTTCCTGTTCCAGCCGCTGTTCGGCGCGGGCACGACGGCCAGCGTCATCGCCTTCCAGGTCGTCGGCTTCGCGCTGATGGGCCTCACCTACGGCCCGCTCGGCACGGCGCTGTCCGAGCTCTTCCCGACGGCCGTGCGCTACACCGGCGCTTCGCTGACCTTCAACCTCGGTGGCATCGTCGGCGCCTCGCTCGCACCCTACGTGGCGACGCGTCTCGCCACCGACCACGGGCTCGCGGCAGTCGGCTATTATCTCACCGCCGCCGCCGTGATCACCGCGATCGCGCTTCTGTTCTCGCCGGCGCCCCAGGATCAGACGGCGACACATGCCTGACGCGGTCGCCGGGCCGGCGCGCGATCTCACCTGACCGAAATGTCCGAAGCGGGTTCCGGAATGACCTGTTGCCGCACCGCACTGGAATAAGATGGGCTCGGATGGGACGGGAGGCTTGTGCCGCCGCCGACGGCAGAGGAGCCCCATGTCCCGCCACCTGTTCCCGCTCGCCTTGATCCTTCTCGCCCTGACGCCGGCTTCGGCATGGGCGCAGGAGGCGTCGGACCGATCGATCGTCGAGACCGTGGAGCGCGCGCCGCGCATCGGCGACGACGAGCGCTACATCCAGTTCTCGCCCTTCGTCCAGTTCGACGGTGGCTGGGCGTCCTCATCGCCGCGCGATCTCGTGGGCGAAGCCGACCGGCGCAACGGCGAGGTGCGGCGCGGCCGGCTCTATGTCGATTTCGGCTATGACGATCTCGGCGGGCGTCTCACGGTGGACTTCGCCAACCTCGAGACCTCGCCCGTCACCTACGCCTATCTGAACTACAAGCTGAACGAGACGCTGACGCTGCAGGGCGGCTACCAGACGGTACCGTTCTCCATGCAGCAGATGATGGGCAGCCGCTCGGCGACCTTTGCCGAGAACGGCCTGAACGCCGGACTGCAACTCTCGGACGGCACCGGCATCGCGGCGCTGGCCGGCGGCGAGCGCTGGAGCCTTTCGGGCGGCGTCTTCGGCGGCGACATCAACGATCAGCCCTTCGACGACGGCGTGACGCTGGCCGCGCGCGGCAGCTATGCACCCTATCTCGAGGGTGCGGATGCCGTGCATTTCGGCCTCGGCCTTGCCGGCGGCTTCGACCGGCAGGAGCCTTTGTCCTTTTCGGGAGGCGTCGGCACCAATCTCGTCTCGGCCTCGCCTGTCTCCACCGGCGACTTCGACGGATCGGCGGAACTCCTGTCGCTGAACGTGGAATTCGCCGCGACGCTCGGTCGCCTGACCCTGCAAAGCGAGTACACGCTGAGCCGCGTCGATGCGCTCGACGACGGCTCGGCCACCGTTCACGGCGGCTACGCCTCCGCTCTCCTCTTCCTCACCGACGACCATCGCAAATACGAGGCGTCCTCAGGCCAGTTCGAGCAGGTGAAGCCCGCGCATGCGGTCACGAAGGGCGGCATCGGCGCCTTCGAGATCGGCGCCCGCTTCGACGCGCTCGACCTGACGGACGCCGATGACGGCGGCTCGGAACTGGCGGGCACGGCGATCCTGAACTGGTACCCGACCGACATCCTGCGCTTCACCGCCAGCCACACCTATACGCAGGTGAACGACGGGCCGAATGAGGGCGACCGGGTGAACGCGACCCTCCTGCGCGCGGCGATCATCTATTGATTCGCGCCGCGCCCATTCGCCGGTTGACGCGGACCGCCCTGCCATGGCGAAAAGGCGCATGAGCGAAAACACCACGATCCGCCGTACGGCCGAGGCCACGAAGGGCGACTTCGCCCATGTCCACACCTGGGTCTTCGATCTCGACAACACGCTCTATCCGCGCCGGACGGACCTGTTTTCACAGATCGATGCCCGGATGACCGCGTTCGTCGCCGAGCTGCTGCAGGTGCCGCCCGAGGAGGCGCGCGGGGTGCAGAAGGCCTTCTACCGCGAATACGGCACGACGCTGCGCGGCCTGATGAGCGTCCACAAGATCGACCCGGACGCCTTCCTCTCCTATGTCCACGACATCGATTATTCCTGGCTGACGCCCGATCCCGCGCTCGGCGCCGAGATCGCTGCCCTGCCCGGCCGCAAGTTCATCTTCACCAACGGCGACCGCGGCCATGCCGAGCGCACCGCGCGCCAACTCGGCATCTTCGAGCATTTCGAGGATATCTTCGACATCGTCGCCGCCGGCCTGGTGCCCAAGCCTGCCGCCGAAGCCTACGATAAGTTCATGGGCCTGCACCGCATCGACACGGCGCACGCCGCCATGTTCGAGGATCTCGCACGCAACCTGACCGTGCCGAAGGCGCTGGGTATGCGCACCGTCCTCATCGTGCCCGAAAACTTCGAGACGACGCTCGGCGACGTCTGGGAGCACGAGGGGCGCGAGGGCGAGCATATCGATTTCGTCACCGACGATCTCACCCGCTTCCTTCAGCGCGTTCGGCCGGACTGACGGGACGGCTCGTCAGGAGCCGAGGCGCGATCGTCCCGGCTGCGCCAGCGAGGCCTTTTCGGCGGCCGCCCGCTCCTGTGGGCTGCGCTCCGTCGTCTTGCCGCCCGGCTCGATCGCGGCACGATTGGCCTCGAGGACCACATCCAGCGGATCGCGCCCGTCCTCGACGCGCCCCTCGATCGCGGCTTTTCGCGCAGCGCCGCTGACATCGTCGGTATCGCCGGCCTTCGGCGCCTCGCGCGTCTCGTCGGGCGCCATCGTCTCGGCGGCGTCCTTGTCCTGCTGCGCGCGCATCATCTTCGGATCGGTGTCGAGGTCGCCCATGGATCGCCCCTGTCTGGTGGCGGCCCACGGCGCGCCGTCTCCCCTTTCGAACGGCAGCCGCGAGCCGGCGGTTCCCGAAGCCCGGCCGGTGTCAGAACTCGTAGAAGTCCCGGATCATCCGCCATCCGTCCTCGGCCGTGTCGGCGAATCGGAAGAGCTCGACGTCGCCGGGCGCGATCGTGCCCTCCTCGGCCAGGAAGTCGAAGTCGATCAGCCGGCGCCAGAAAGCCTCGCCGAAGAGGATCACCGGCATGCGCGCCATGCGGCCGGTCTGCATCAGCGTCAACGCCTCGAACAATTCGTCCAGCGTGCCGAAGCCGCCGGGAAAGGCCACCATCGCCTTGGCCCGCAGCAGAAAATGCATCTTGCGCACGGCGAAGTAGTGGAAGTTGAAGCACAGCTCGGGCGTGGCGTAGGGGTTCGGCGCCTGCTCGTGCGGCAGCGTGATGTTCAACGCGATCGACACGCCGCCGACATCCGCCGCGCCCCGGTTGCCCGCCTCCATCACGCCCGGCCCCCCGCCGGTGACGATCACGAACTCCTTGCCGCCGGAGCTGTTGGCCGAATGCTGCGAGGCCAGTTGGGCAAAGCGCCGCGCCTCGTCGTAATAGTGGCTGTTGGCCTCCAGCCGCGCCGCCTGCCCGGCGTTGCGGGCCGCCCAGGCCGGTTTGCCGGGCTCGGGGATCCGCGCCCCGCCGAAGAGGACGACGGTGGAGAGGATGCCGGCTTCGCGCAGGCCCATCTCCGCCTTCATCAGTTCGAGCTGCAGGCGCACCCCGCGCATCGCCTCCGATCCCAGGAAGTCCGGGTCGTCATAGGCCAGCCGATAGGTCGGCGACAGCGTCTGCGGCGTGCGCGGCTTGCCCGCCTGCTGCTGGCGGTCGGTGACGGAATCGGGGAACGGCGAGAAGCCGCCATCCTCGGTCTCGCGCCCGGTCGCCGGCAATTGGTTGCGCCCATCCTCGGTCATTGGCATCGGCCCGCTTCGATTGATTGTTGGGGGTCCTTCTACTAGGAGAACGGACCCGCTCGAAACCCCTCCCGGAGATCTCCGAAGATGACCGCTGGCTCCCACGCCGATCTCGAACGCATCGTCGAGGCCGCCTTCGACGCCCGCGACGGCATCGACGCCGCGACGACGGGCGAGGTCCGCGACGCCGTCGACACGGCGCTCGACCTTCTCGACCGCGGCGAGGCGAAGGTCGCCACGCGTGGTGAGGACGGCACGTGGACCGTCCACCAGTGGCTGAAGAAGGCGGTGCTCCTGTCCTTCCGCCTCAACGACATGAGCGTCGTCGAGGGCGGCCCCGGCGGCGCCACCTGGTGGGACAAGGTGCCCTCGAAGTTCGAGGGCTGGGGCGAGAACCGCTTCCGCGAGGCGGGCTTTCGCGCCGTGCCGGGCGCCATCGTGCGCCGCTCCGCCCATATCGGCCGCAACGCCATCCTGATGCCGTCCTTCGTCAATCTCGGTGCCTCCGTCGGCGAGGGCACGATGGTCGACACCTGGGCCACCGTCGGCTCCTGCGCGCAGATCGGCCGCAACGTCCACCTCTCGGGCGGCGTCGGCATCGGCGGCGTGCTGGAGCCCCTGCAGGCCGGCCCCACCATCATCGAGGACAATTGCTTCATCGGCGCCCGATCCGAAGTGGTCGAGGGCTGCATCGTGCGCGAGGGCGCGGTGCTCGGCATGGGCGTCTTCATCGGCCAGTCGACGAAGATCGTCGATCGTGAGACCGGCTCGATCACCTATGGCGAAGTGCCGCCCTATTCCGTCGTGGTGGCCGGCTCCCTGCCGGGCCGTGCGATGGGCAATGGCGAGCCCGGTCCGGCGCTTTACTGCGCCGTGATCGTCAAGCGTGTGGACGAGCGCA
Source organism: Aureimonas sp. AU12 (assembly GCF_001463705.1). Classification (GTDB taxonomy): domain Bacteria; phylum Pseudomonadota; class Alphaproteobacteria; order Rhizobiales; family Rhizobiaceae; genus Aureimonas. The sequence continues at coordinate 25,146 of NZ_BBWH01000010.1, forward strand.
CGCGTTCGAAGACCAGCGTCAACGAGCTTCTGCGCAGCTGAGCTGCCCCGCCGACGCACCCGAAGAAAAGGCCGGGCGCTTGCGCACCCGGCCTTTTTTCATTCTAGCCGTCTCCGGCTGAAATCAGTTGAAGCCGAGGCCACCGGCCGGAGCGCCGCCCGAAGGCGAGGAGGCGTCGAAGCTGCCACCGAACCGGTCGGCATCGGGCAGCGGCTTCGGCGCCTGGCGCACGACGCGCCCACCGACCATGCCGCCGAGCGGGATGGCCCCGTTGGCATTAGCAACGGGACGGTTGTCGGCGACCGTCACGTCCCGCTCAGCGACACGGGGCGCAGCCTTGGGCATCGCGACGGACGCCGTAGCGGCCGCGGCACCGCTCGTCCCCTGCGGCGACGCGACGATGGCCGCGGCGGAAGCCGGCACGCCGGGCAACGTCTCGGACTTCGCGATGACGATCTTGGCTGGCTGGCGGGCGGGAGACGCGGCGACGGTGCGCGCGATCAGGCCGGGCCTCACGGTCGGCTCCACGGCGGCGACCAGCGTCGCATCCGGGGACATGGCGGGGGTCTTGCGGGCACGGAACGCCGCGATGTGGCGCTTCACGTTCGAGCAGTAGACGCTCGCCGACTTCGACATGACGGTGGTGCGATGCCCGCCCTTGTACTTCATCGCCGCCTGGCAGACGTCGCCGCCGCCCTGCTCCCAGGCGCCCTTGAGGTAGCGCATGCCGTAGCGGAGGTTCGTCTCGGGATCGAGAAGGCCCTCGGCCGGACCGGAGAAGCCGAGACCGCGCGCGGTGGCGGGCTTGATCTGCGACAGGCCGTAGACGCCGGAGCCGCGGGCACGCGGATTGTAGTGGCTCTCGACGCGCACGACCGCATAGGCGAGCTCGCGCGGAATATCGTTTTCGTCGGCGGCTTCGGCGATGAGACGGTCGATCTTCGGATCGCCCGAGATCGTGTCGCCGACGGCCTGCGCGACGTTTTTCATGGTGGCGACGGAGACGTTGGCGACGGCCGAGGCACCGGCGCCGACGCGGCTGGCGCCCGCGACCACGGTGTCCTTAGCGGCGACGACGCCATCCTTGGCCGCATCCTTGGCGGCGATCGCGGTTTCCACCGCGCGGGTCGTCAGACCCTTCGGCTCGGCCTGAACCACGACTGCAGCGGCGGACGCGGCAGCCGCAGGGGCGGCAGCAACGGGCGCAACAGCCTTGGCGGCGACGACCCGGGCACCGCGCTCGGCCTCGATCGGACGCGAGGACGGCAGCGTGACGCGGGTGGGACCCTTGTCGGCGCCGGCGATCTCGATGATGGCGCGAGGAGCGGTGGACGTCGAGGAAGCGACGTCGGTGCCCTCGCCGGCCTTCGGCGCGAGATTGGCGGTGCCGGTGAGCTTGTCTCCGTCGGAGACGCAAGCCGACAATGTCAGCGGTGCGAGGAGGGCGAGGGTCGCCACCGAAACCAGACGGCCGGATCGCCACGAGGGAACCCGAACTCCTTCAGCCCGCCGTATCGTCATGCAGAATCCCCAAGGCCGTTTCCCATGCAGAGCGAACTTGGCGCCGAACCCGGCCGAAACATGGCAGGCCTTGGGCGAAAGTTACGATCCGTTCACGAAGGTTACCGCAATGTTGCCGAAAGACACCACCCCCCGACGAAAGGAAAGACGGGTCGGCACCAGCTTGGAACCCCGTGACGCCCGCGATAGGCTCGTCTAAGGAGCAGCTTATGAGCGCCCTTCCCGTCGATCCCGCCGCCAACCTCGTCGCCCTTCTGCGCTGCCGATCCGTGACGCCGCAGGACGCCGGCGCGCTCGGTGCCCTCGAATCGATGCTCGCGCCGCTCGGCTTCGAGACGCTGCGTCCGACCTTCTCGGACGAGGGCACAGCAGATGTGGAAAACCTGCTGGCGCGGCGCGGGACCAAGGGTCCGCACCTGTGCTTCGCCGGCCATACCGACGTGGTTCCGCCCGGCGACGAGTCGCAATGGCACCTCGGACCCTTCGCCGGCGAGATCGCCGAGGGCGAACTCTACGGTCGCGGCGCCGTGGACATGAAAGGCGGCATCGCCTGCTTCGTGGCGGCGCTGGCGCGCCTGGAGGAACGCGGCGCCCTACCGCCGGGGCGGATCTCCTTTCTCGTCACCGGCGACGAAGAGGGCCCGGCGATCAACGGCACGGTGAAGCTGCTGGCCTTCGCCGAGGGGCGCGGCGAGCGATACGACGCCTGCCTCGTCGGCGAGCCCACCAATCCCGACCGGCTCGGCGACATGATGAAGATCGGCCGGCGCGGCTCGCTGTCGGGAACCGTGACGCTGAAGGGCACGCAAGGCCATGTCGCCTATCCCCATCTCGCCGACAACCCCGCCCGCCGGCTGGCGCCCACGCTCGCGGCGCTTCTCGACACGCCGCTCGACGAGGGGACGCAGGCGTTCCAGCCCTCCAACCTCGAAATCACTTCGGTGGACACCGGCAACGGCGCCACCAACGTCATTCCGGCAGGGATCACGATCGCCTTCAACATCCGCTTCAACGACCGCTGGACGGCCGAGACGCTGCGGGCCGAGGTGGTGCGACGGATCGAAGCGGTGCTTGGCGTGGTGGACGGGCCTGGGACCTATGCCGTGGCGTGGCGCGAGCCGCCGTCGGACGTGTTTCGCACCGAACCGGGCCCGCTGACGGCCGAACTGGCTGGCGCGATCGAGGCGGTGACCGGTCGCCGGCCCGAACTCTCCACCTCGGGCGGCACGTCGGACGCCCGCTTCATCAAGAACCATTGCCCCGTCGTCGAATTCGGGCTTGTCGGCAAGACCATGCATATGACCAATGAGCGGGTCGCCCTTTCCGACCTCGAAACGCTGACGGCCATCTATGAAACCTTCGTTGCCCGCTGGTTCGCCGCCCAGTCCTGATTTCCTTCCGAGCCTGCCGGAAATCGCCCGCTACTTCACCGGCGCGGCGCGGTTGATGGCGGGCCATCGCGACGGGCTCGACCGTCTCGACCTCTCGGCCGACGGCTTCTGGCGATCCTTCGCCGCCATCCTCGTGGCGCTGCCGCCCACCATCCTCTCCTGGCTGGAGTTCGAGCGGGTGGAGCGTGCCGGCCTCGCCGCCGGTGGGCACGAGACCACGGCCTACGCCGCCCATGCGCTGGCCGACCTTACGGCGTGGCTGCTGCCGATCCTCGTCATGATGGTGGCGGCGCGGCATCTCGGCTTCACGCGCAAGATCGTGCCCTTCGTCATCGCGACCAACTGGGGCGGCGCGCTCCTGACCTGGGCCTTCTCGCCCTTCTTCCTGCTCCTGATGTTCACCGGGCCGAATGCCGCGATGCAACTTCTCGGCATCCTGATTTCGGCGGCGTCGATCGTCCTGACGGTGCGCCTGATCGTCCAGGCCACCGGCAGCGACGTGCCCTTCTCGATCGCCATCGTGACGATGATGGTCATCTCGTCGCTTCTTTCCTACGGCGCCGTCTCCGACCTCCTGCAGGTGCCGCTCGTCTGAGCCGCCGGCGCGAGCCGGCTTAAGATGCGTAGTCGACCTGCGTGAGGTAGAGCCCGTCAGGTGGCGCCACCGGGCCGCAGCGCTTGCGGTCCCGCGCTTCGAGGGCGGCGACGAGATCCCCGTCGCTCCAGCGATGGTCGCCGACGAGCTTCAGCGAGCCGGCGAGCGATCGGATCTGGTTGTGGAGGAAGGACTGCGCGGAGGCGTGGATATGCACCTCGCCGCCGGGCCCCGTTACGACGTCGAGCCGGTCGAGCGTGCGGATCGGGCTTTTCGCCTGACAGTTCACCGAGCGGAACGTGTGGAAATCATGCGTCCCGAGCAGCCGCTGCGCCGCCGCGTTCATCGCCTCGACGTCCAGGCTCTTCCAGACCCACCAGACATGGCCCTTGAGCACGGTCGGCGGCGGCCGCCGATTGAGGATGCGGTAGAGGTAGTGCCGCTTGCGGGCCGAGAACCGGGCGTCGAACGTCTCGGGCACGATTTCGGCGGCGAGGATGGCGACGCCGCCCTCCTCCCGCAGATACGCATTCAGCGCATCGCGCACCGTGTCGATCGGCCAGAGTTTCGGAATATCGACATGGGCGACCTGCCCCGTCGCGTGGACCCCGGCATCGGTGCGGCCCGCGCCGAACAGCGTCACGTCCTCGCCGCAGAACGCCTTCAGCGCGATCTCGACGGTTTCCTGCACCGACAATCCGTTCTTCTGGCGCTGCCAGCCGACATAGGGGGCGCCGTCATATTCGATGGTGAGCTTGTAGCGCGGCATCTTAGGGAGCGCCGAGGCGGGCGCCGGCGGGCACCGGCGTTCCCCGCAGGAAATCGGCTGCCGAAGACACGCGCCCGCCCGCCTTCTGCACCTCGAGAAGCCGGACAGCGCCCTCGCCCGCCGCCACCAGCAGCCCGTCGCCCAGCACCGTGCCGGCAGGGCCTTCGCCCGGCTCCGCGACGGCGCGCAGGAGCTTCAGGCGTTCGCCGTCCAGCATCGTCCAGGCGCCGGGAAACGGCGAGAAGGCGTTGATGCGGCGAACGATCTCGCTCGCGGGCCGGCTCCAGTCGACGAGCGCCTCGCCCTTTTCGATCTTGCGGGCATAGGCCGGCGCGCGACCGGTGCGTTGCGCGATGGCGTCCTGCGTCTCGAAAGCGAGCGTTCCCGTCTCCAATTGCGCCAAGGCCTCCACCATCAGCTCGGCCGAGGCCTGCGACAAGCGGTCGTGAAGCTCGCCGGCGGTCTCGCTCGCGCCGATCCCCAGTTCGCGCGTCAGCGCCACGGGCCCGGTGTCGAGCCCCGCCTCCATGCCCATCACCATCATGCCGGTGGCCGCATCGCCCGCCTCGATCGCGCGCTGGATCGGCGCGGCGCCGCGCCAGCGCGGCAGGAGCGAGCCGTGGCCGTTGAGCGCGCCGGAGCGCGGCGCGGCCAGAACGGCCGGCGGCAGCAGCAAGCCGTAGGCGACGACCACAGCGACATCGGCACCGAGCGCGGCGAAGGCCGCCTGCTCCTCTTCGCCCTTCAGCGAGACCGGCGTGCGCACGACGAGGCCGAGCCGCTCGGCTTCGCGGGCCACCGGCGAGGGCGTCGGGCTCAGGCCGCGGCGTCCGGCGGGCCGGGGCGGCTGCGAATAGACGGCGGCGATGCGATGCCCGGCCTCGGCCAGCGCGCGCAGCGTCGGCACCGAAAACTCCGGCGTGCCCATGAAGACGAGGGTCAAAGCCATGGCGAGAACCCGGTCAGACCGCCACCTTCTTCGCCGACTTGGTGAACTTGCGGATCACCATGTCGCGCTTGAGCTTCGAGATGTGGTCGATGAAGAGCACCCCGTCGAGATGGTCGATCTCGTGCTGCAGGCAGGTCGCGAGCAGTCCGTCGGCCTCGATCTCGTGGGTCGAGCCGTCGAGGCCGAGATAGCGCAGCGTCACCGTGGCTGGGCGCTCGACCTCGGCATAATAATCGGGGATCGAGAGACAGCCTTCCTCGTAGACCGAGCGCTCGTCCGACGCACGCACGACCTCCGGATTAAGGAAGACCTGCGGCGCCTTTTCCTCGGCGTCCTCCTTCGACAGGTCGATGACCAGCATGCGGAGCGGCTCGCCGATCTGGATCGCGGCAAGGCCGATGCCCGGCGCGTCGTACATGGTCTCCAGCATGTCGTCGGCGAGACGCCGGACGTCGGCATCGACGCGCAGGACCGGCTCCGAGGCGCGGCGCAGGATGGGATCGGGAAGGATGACGAGAGGCTTGACGGTCATGATCGTCAGGTAAGACCAAGCGCCGAAACGGTCAACTGGGTCGCAAATGTTCTTGGTTTGATCTGGCCGAACCCTAGCGAATCCGCTAGCGTCGCGCCATGGAATTCGCCGCCCTCGCCTCCCTCCTCGATCAGCCGCTCTTCGTCCTCGCCGGCCACGCCGTGACGCTCGGCGAAGTGGTGACGGTCGCGATCGGGCTGGCGATCGTCGTCTGGCTGCTGCGACGCTGGCGGGGCGCCGGCGGGGACGGCTTCGAAGAGGAGGACGAGAGCCGGGGCGAGGCAATTCTGCGCGCGCAAGCCGAGCTCGCGGGGCGCATGCAGAGCATGGGCGAGATGCTCGGCGCCCGGCAGGCGGAGCTGGCGCGAACGGTCGGCGAACGGCTCGACGGGATGGGCGTGCGTGTCGGCCGCTCGATCCAGGAGACGCAGGTCCAGACGGGCGAGACGCTGACGCGCCTCGCCGAGCGGCTGGCGGTGATCGACCGTGCGCAGGGGCAGATCCGCGATCTCGCCGGCGAGGTCGTGCGCCTGCAGGACATCCTGTCGAACAAGCAGGCACGCGGCGCCTTCGGGCAGGCGCGGATGGAGGCGATCATCATGGACGCCTTGCCGCGCGGTGCCTACTCGTTCCAGGCGACGCTCTCCAACGGCAAGCGGCCGGACTGTCTCATCCCGATGCCGAACGGTGCCCCGGCGCTGGCGATCGACGCCAAGTTTCCACTCGAGGCCTGGACGGCTTTTCGCGAGGCCGATGGCGAGGACGCACGTGTCTTCGCGGCCCAGCGCATGCGCCGCGACATGGACGTGCATATCCGGGCGGTCTCGGAAAAGTATCTCCTGCCGGGCGAGACGCAGGACACCGCCTTTCTCTTCGTGCCCTCCGAATCGATCTTCGCCGAACTGAACGAGCATTTCGAGGACGTCATCCGACGTGCCCATCGCGCCCGGGTGGTGATCGTCTCGCCGACGCTCCTGATGCTGTCGATCGAGGTGGTGAAGGCCCTTCTGAAGGACCAGCGCATGCGACAGGAGGCCGGGCGTATCCAGAAGGAGGTGTTGCTTCTCGCCGAGGATCTGCAGAGACTCGACGCGAGGGTTGCCTCGCTCAAGACCCATTTCGCCCAGACTGGCCGGGACGTGGACCAGATCCTCGTCTCGACGGAGAAGCTGATCCGTCGCGGAGAGCGGATCGCTCGGGTCGAGATCGAGGACGAGGCGCCCGATGAGCGGCGCGCCGACGGCTCCGTGACGCTCCGATGAAACAGAACCGTCCGTTCATGTTGCATTGTTCGGGTTTTCCACATGGCGATGAAACCATGCGGAAAAACGCAAGCGCTAAAGCTTGACAAATCATTAAGACACCGGGATCGAAAACGGCGCTGCCGCATTGTCCCCATGACTGATCAATCTCGGGGGTTTCCATGCGCAGCGTGGTCACGGCAGTACTGGCGGGTTTCGTGCTTTGCGCCTCGCCGATGGCGCTGCCGGCGGCAGCGAGCCCCAGCGCCGATCTCGCCTCCGCTTACAACAAGAACACCGACGCTTCCTTCCGGATCGGCCTGCAGACGCGGCTGGCCTGGACTGGCGACTATGTCGGTCCGTTCGACGGTCGCATTGGAGCGCAGACGCTGCGCGCCATTCGCGACTTCCAGGCACGCCATGGCTTCGCGGCCGATGGCGTCATGGACGAGACGTTCCTCAAGCGGGTGATCGCCGAGAGCGATAAGGTTCGAGACATCGCCGGCTACAAGCTGACCGACGACCCGACCACCGGCGCGCGCCTCGGGCTGCCGCTTGCGCTGGTCTCCGCCGCCGGCGAGACCGAGGTCGGCCGCATGTGGCGCTCGAAGGGTAGCGACCTCGAGATCGAGACTGTCCGGTTTCACGACGAGAGCTATTCGCTGCGCGGCGTCTACGACGTCCTGTCCGCAGAGAGTGGCACGAAGACCGTGACCGATGCCGAATTCCACGACGACGGCTTTACGGTTCGTGGTGTCGATGATGGCCGCGATTACGTAATCCGCTTCTCCGGTCGCGATAACGATCTGCGTGGCTTCTCGGTCGCCTGGCGCAATAGTGCCGACGCTTCCGTTCGGCCCTACATTTCAGTTGCGCTGAACAGCTTCCAGCCGTTTGCGGGCGAGCCGGAGAGCCGCGATGTCGGCCCCGTCGCTCGTTTGCTGGAGAGCGGCCGCGCCGAGGGCGTGGCCTTCGGCGAACCAGCGCTTTCGACCGAACCGCACGGCGACGCCGGGACGCTGTCGAAGCCGGGCTTCGACTCGTCCGGCACAAGCTTCGTGGTGTCGAAGGATGGATGGCTGCTGACCAACGCGCATGTCGCCAAGGCCTGCAAGACCGTGCTCGTCGGCGATCTCGGTGCGGCGTCGAAGGTCGTCGTCGACGAGGACCACGACCTCGCGCTGATCAAGGTCGACGCCAAACTCGGCAAGCCGCTGCCGATCGTCGCCGGCAAGCCGCGTCTTGGCGAGGACGTGCTGGCGCTCGGCTTCCCGCTGCGTTCGATCCTGGCCGACAGCCTGAATGTCACGCGCGGAAACGTCTCGTCTCTGATGGGCCTGATGAACGACGCCAACTACCTGCAGATCTCGGCGGCCGTTCAGCCTGGCAATTCGGGCGGCCCGCTTGTCGACCTCGCCGGCCGCGTCGTCGGCGTCGTCACGGCCAAGCTGAATGCCGTTGCCGTCGCCGATCTGACGGGCGACATCCCGCAGTCCATCAACTTCGCCATCCGCCCCGACGCCGCCGCGAAGTTCCTCCGGGATCACGGCATCGCCTTTGAAACGGCCGATGCCTCGCTGGCTTTGGAAAGCGTGCCGGACGCGACCGCAAAGGTGCAGGAATCGATTTACCCGGTGCTCTGCCTAGGCGGAAACTGACCGACGTCGCATCCTCAGGCGCAGCGACATGGAGGAGGCCGGGCATCATGGCCCGGCCTCCTTTACGTTTAGGGCATCAATTCGCCACGGCGCGCTCGAACGTCGGCGTCACCGTCACGCGGTCGCCGTCGGCGCTGGCACCCGAGAGCGGCAGTTCGAGAAGGCGGCCGGCGTGCTCGACCACCAGCAGACCACCGTCCGAGGTGTCGCTGGCCATCTTAACGTCGCGCAGAGGCCCGATGTCCCGGGCATCCGAACTCACAACCGTCTTGCCGATCCAGCTGCGGGCATCGAGATCGCCGACGCCGGAATCGATGGCCTCGCCGGCCTCGGTCACCGCCGGAACCGGAGGCTGGTCGGGCGTCTGGGCCAAGGCTGCTCCGGTCAGGGCGAACAGAAGTGCCGCCGTACGAACTGCATTGGTCATCGAAGACTTTCTGGCCATGAAAACGTCCTTTTCGATCGGGCGGCGAAGACCGCCGGTGTTCGATCGATGACGCCGAACGAAAAGCCCGCGTTCCCCCTTCGTGAAACTTTCATGGTTCCGCGATCCCCTCGACCGCGACGATCCGGCACAGCGGAACACGCTTTCGACCGTCATCCGGTTGTGACGTTCGGGCGATAGGCGGGACTGGAACCGTTCCAGATCGTCGCACAGGACGCCCCACGATGACCGATGCCATGAGCGCGCAGAACTTCTTCCCGACCAGCCGGCTCGAGGATGCCGAGGGCGAGGGCCTGAACCCGACGAACAACCGCACGATGGGCGAGATCGTCGCCGCACGGTTCTCGCGCCGCGACTTCCTGCGCGGCTCGCTGGCCGCCACAGCCATCGCCGCCACGGTGAGCCCGCTCGCGCTCCTGTCGGCCGACGAGGCGAAAGCCGAGGCCGGCGCCTCGCGCTTCTCCTTCACCGAAGTCGAGGCCGGCATCGACGAGACACATCACGTCGCCGAGGGCTACGACGCCGACGTGCTCCTGCGCTGGGGCGACGCGCTCTTCCCCGACAGCCCGGCCTTCGACCCCGTGAACCAGACGCCGGAGGCGCAGGCCCGCCAGTTCGGCTACAACAACGACTATGTCGGCTTCATCCCGCTGGACGGCTCGTCCGAACATGGGCTCCTCGTGGTCAACCACGAATACACCAACGAACACCTGATGTTCCCCGGCATCGTCAAGGTCGAGGGTGAGAAGCTCGTGATCTCCCCCGCCGACCGGAAGCGCGTCGACATCGAGATGGCCGCTCATGGCGGCACGATCGTCGAGATCCGCAAGACGGACGGCAAGTGGCAGGTCGTGCGCGACGGCGCGATGAACCGCCGCATCACCTCCAACACCGAAATGATGCTGACCGGCCCCGCCGCCGGCGACGTGCGCCTCCAGACGGTGGCCGACACGTCCGGCCGCAAGGTCTTCGGCACGATCAACAACTGCGCCGGCGGCGTCACGCCTTGGGGCACCTACATCATGGCCGAGGAGAACATCCACGGCTATTTCAGCGGAGAACTGCCCGCCGATCATCGCGAGGCCGCCAACTACAAGCGTCTCGGCATTCCCGAGGGCACCTATGCCTGGGGCCAGTTCCACGACCGGTTCGATCTCGCCAAGGACCCGAACGAGGCCAACCGCTTCGGCTGGGTGGTCGAAGTCGATGCGATGGACCCGAACTCGGTGCCGAAGAAGCGCACCGCCCTCGGCCGGTTCAAGCATGAGGGCGCCGACAACATCGTCGCCAAGGACGGCCGCGTCGTCTTCTATCTCGGCGACGACGAGCGCTTCGACTACGTCTACAAGTTCGTGACAGCCGGCAAGTTCGATCCCGCCGACCGCGCCGCCAACATGGACCTTCTCGACGAGGGCACGCTCCATGTCGCGAAGTTCGAGGAGGACGGCACGATGGAGTGGATGCCGCTGACCTTCGGGCAAGGCAAGCTGACGGCAGAGAACGGCTTCGCCAGCCAGGCCGACGTCCTGATCGAGACCCGCCGCGCCGCCGACCTTCTCGGCGCGACGCCGATGGACCGTCCGGAGGATATCGGCCCGAACGCCGAGAACGGCCGCGTCTATGTGATGCTGACGAACAATTCCAAGCGCAAGGACGACAAGGTCGATGCGGCCAACCCGCGGGCCAACAACGCCTTCGGCCACATCATCGAGATCGCCGAGGACGAGGGCGACTTTGCGGCCTTGAAGGGCAAGTGGGAGATCCTGCTGAAGTGCGGCGACCCCTCGGTGGCCGCGGTCGGCGCCACCTTCTCGACGGAGACTACGAAGAACGGCTGGTTCGGGATGCCCGACAACTGCGCCGTCGACACCGACGGCCGGCTCTGGGTCTCGACCGACGGCAACTCGCCGAAGGCCACCGGGCGCACCGACGGCCTCTTCGCGGTCGACACGGACGGCCCGGCCCGCGGCACCTCGAAGCTGTTCTTCCGCGTGCCGGTCGGCGCCGAGATGTGCGGTCCCCTGCTTCTGCCGGACATGCAGACGGCCTTCGTCGCCGTGCAGCATCCCGGCGACGGGGGCGAGGACTGGGACGGTTTCGGCCGCCTCTCCTACTACGAGGATCTCTCGACCCGCTGGCCCGACTTCAAGCCGGACATGCCGGTGCGCCCGTCCGTGGTCGCGATCACCAAGCAGGGCGGCGGCAAGATCGCCTGACGCGACGAACGCCCCTGACTTGAGCGATGCGGCGCCCGGATCCTCCCCCGTGCGCCGCATCCATGTTGTCAGTCGGCCCATTTCGGGTCGCCGGTGAAGGCAATGGTCAGCCAGCGGTCGCGACCCGCGCCGCCGATCGCCTCACCCACCTCTTCGCGAATGGCGTCGAGGACGCCGACCGAACCGATCGCGAACCCGGCCGGCACGATGAAATGCACCTCGACAAGCTTCGAGCGCCCGGCCTTGGCGACATAGGTACGGGCATCGAGAAAGCCGTGGCGAGCGACCGCGGCTTCGGCCGCAGCGCGCACCTCCAGATCGAGCTTGGCGGGCGCCACGAGGAACACGTCCTTCAGCGCCGAGACGACGGTGCGCAGCGGCACCGGAATGAGGCAGAGCGTCAGGACGGCGAGGACGGCGGGATCGACATAGGGCGTCAGCCAGGCGTAGTCCGTGCCCTCCAGCAGCGAAGCGATGGTGAAGGCGAGGAGCAGCGCGGCGGTGATCGCGCCGGACATGGTCCAGCCCTTGATATCGAGTGCCAGGAACTGCGAGCCGATCGAGCGGTTGGCGCGGCGGCCATAGATCACCATGCCGATGCAGATGGCGACCACGAGGACGGCGTAGCCGATGGCCCAGTCGAACACCAGTTCGCGCCCGCCGGCCAGGATCGTGCCGACAGCGTTGATGAAGGCGTAGAACGACAGGAGCGTCAGCAGCGCGCCGTTGAAGGCGAGCACAATCGGCTCGAAATGCCAGAAGCCCATCTGGAACCGCCGGCTCGTGTCGCGCGCGATCAGCCGCGTCACGAGGAGCGCCAGTCCCGTCATCGCCGCATCGACGGCCGAGAACACCCCGTCGAAGGCGATCGACAGGGATCCCGACAGGATGCCGAAGGCGACGCCGGAGGCGCCGACCACGACGGTCATGGCGATGGAGCGCTTGAGGACGATGTCTTCGGCATGATCGGTCATGCCCGCCGATGTAACGGGGTTCGGCGCCGCGACAAGCTCGGCCCCTCAGCGGAAGCGATCGGCCAGTTCCCGTGTCGGCCAGCAATCGGCGGGGAGCCCGGTTTTCTCCTCGAAGGCGCCGATGGAGCGGCGGGTCTTGAAGCCGGCGAGGCCATCGGTGCCGCCGACGTCGTAGCCCTGCGCCTGCAGCTTCTCCTGCAGGCGCGAGACGTCGCCGCGCGTCAGCCCCTTCACCGGTTGCCAGCGCCCGGCAAACGGCCCGGCCCCGGCGATGCGGTCGGCGACATGGCCGATGAACAGGGCGTAGAGGTCTGAATTGTTGTAGGTCTTGATGACGTAGAAGTTCGGCGTGGCGATGAAGCCAGGGCCGAAGCGTCCTGCCGGCATCAGGAGATGGCCGGTGGCCTTCGTCTCGGACGCCGGGAACGGCTTGCCCGAGACACGGGTGACGCCACCGCGCACGAAGTCGGCGATCGGTCGGCCCTTGTCCGGCCCTTCCAGCGTGCAGGACACGGCGTCCGGAATGGTCGCCTCGAAGCCCCAGCCGCGCCCCGCGACCCAGCCCGAGAGCTGGAGGTAATGGGCGATCGAGGCAAGCGTGTCGGGCACCGAGTTCCAGATGTCGCGCTTGCCGTCGCCGTCGCCGTCCACCGCCAGCTCGCGGAACTTCGAGGGCATGAACTGCGGCTGGCCGAGGGCGCCGGCCCAGGACGACTTCATCTGCGCCACGGTCAGGTCGCCGTCCTCGACGATCTTCAGCGCGGCCAGCAGCTCGGTGCGGAACATGTCCTTGCGGCGCGAAAGATAGGCCTTGGTGCCCAGAACCTCGAAGGCATCATAGGGGATCTTCGCCGCGCCGTAGCCGGACTCGCGGCCCCAGATGGCCAGGACGATCGGGCCCGGCACGCCGCTGCGCTGCTCGATGCGCTTGAGCACCGGGCCGTAGGTCTTGAGCAGCGCCCGCCCCTTGGCCGCAACGCCCGCGACCTTGGCCTCGTCGAAATAGGCCGACGGGCTCTGGAACTCGGCCTGCCGGTTGATCTCCTCGACCTTGGCGGGCTGGCCGGGCAATTGCAGGTCAGGCAGCTTGAGGTTGGGCTTCACGCGTCCGAGGGCGGCGTCGAAGGTCGCGCGCGACACGCCCTCGGCCTCGGCCTGCGGCCAGATCTCGCGATCGAGAAAACGCCGGAAGCCGGCGTCGACATCGCTCGTCTGCGCCAGCGCCGGTGTGGCTGCGCCGCTGGCAAGGGCCGTCAGCGCCAGAAGGGCGATTGCGATCCGTCTCATGGTCCAAGTCTCCGGCATGCGGCTGTCCTGCCGGAAGGCTAATGGACCGGACTTGCGCCGGGGTGGCGGCAGTGCCCATGATGAGGTCGCACGATGTCGTGAGGATTGGTGGGATGGTGGTTCTCGCGCTCGATCACCTGCAACTGGCGATCCTGCCCGCAGGCGAGGCGGAGGCGCGACGCTTCTACGGCGAACGTCTCGGCATGGCCGAGATCGCGAAGCCCGAAAGTCTCGTCGGGCGCGGCGGCTGCTGGTTCGCGGTGGGCGACATACAGCTGCACTGCGGCGTGGAACAGGATTTCCGGCCGGCGCTGAAAGCCCATCCAGCCTTCCTCGTCGACGATCTGGCAGCCCTCGAGGACCGGCTCGCCGCCGCCGGACACCCGGTCGAGCCCGGCTTGCCGTTGCCGGGATATGACCGGCTCTATACGGCCGATCCGTTCGGAAATCGCATCGAACTCATGCAGCGTCGGCCGGACTGAGCGGTCAGATCTTCGTGCGCGAGCGCATGGCGGCCGAGAGCGTGCCCTCGTCGAGATAGTCGAGTTCGCCGCCGACCGGCACGCCGTGCGCAAGGCGGGTGATCTTCACATCGAAGCCGTCGAGCTGGTCGATAAGGTAATGGGCTGTGGTCTGGCCCTCGACGGTGGCGTTGACCGCCACGATGATCTCGGCGATCCCGCCCTCGGCCACGCGCTCCACGAGACGACGGATGGTGAGGTCGTCCGGCCCGACTCCGTCGAGCGGCGAGAGCACGCCGCCGAGGACGTGATAGGCCGCGTTCAGCGCCTTGGCCCGCTCGAGCGCCCAGAGGTCGGACACGTCTTCGACCACGATGACGGTGGACCGGTCGCGGCTGGGATCGGTGCAGATCGTGCAAGGGTCGCGCGTGTCGATGTTGCCGCAGTTCGAGCAGACCTTCACGTGTTCGGCCGCCTCCGACATGGCGTGGCCGAGCGGGCGCAGAAGCTGCTCGCGCCGCTTGACGAGATGCAGCGCGGCGCGGCGCGCGGAACGCGGTCCAAGGCCCGGAAGCTTGCCGAGAAGCTGGATCAGCCTCTCGATCTCCGGGCCGGCGATGGTCTTGGCCATGTCGTGTCGATCTGCTGATAAAAACGATGCGCCGGCCCTTGGAGAGCCGGCGCTGGGGATGAGGGTACGAAGGTCGTCCGGGTGCTAAAAGGGCAGCTTCATGCCGGGGGGAAGCTGCAGGCCGGCGGTCAGCGACTGCGTCTTCTCCTGAACCTCGGCATCCAGCTTGCGCTTGGCATCGGCATGGGCGGCGACGATCAGGTCCTCGAGAATATCCTTCTCGTCGGCCTTCATCAGCGAGGCGTCGATCTGCAGGCCGGTGAGTTCGCCCGTGCCCTTCAGCGTCACGGACACGACGCCGCCGCCGGCTTGTCCCGTGGCGGTCGCCTCGGCGATCTCGGCCTGAAGGCTCTGCATCTTTTCCTGCATGGCCTTCGCCTGCTTCATCATGCCCATGATGTCTTTCATGCTGTCGGGTCCTCGCGTGTTGATCGTCAGTCGTCGTCGCTGTCGGCGTCGGGATCGAACAGAACGCCTTCGCCCATGTCGTCATCCCCCTCGCCCAAGCCAAGGCCGGACGGGTCGATGTCGTACTGCTCCGGCAGGTCCGCGTCGGAAACCGTCTCGATGGCGACCGGTTCCGGTGCCTCCGCCTCGGGTTCGCCGCGAAGGCGCACTTCCTTCACCACGGCGCCGGGCATCAGCGCGAGGATCGCGGCAACCTCCGGGTCGGCCTCGGCCTCGGCAATGAGTTGGGCGCGGCGGGCGGCCTCCGCCTCCTCCAGCGTCGGCCCGGCCTCCCCGCCGACCGTCACCACCCAGCGAAGGCCCGTCCAGTCGTGCAGACGCTTGGCGAGGTCACCGGCGAAGGTGACGGGCGCGCCCTCGGTGGGCTGCATCTCCAGCCGGCCGGGCTCGATGCTGGAGAGACGGAGATAGCGGCGGATCCACGCCTTCATCTTCGAATCGCGCCGCGCCGCCGCCAGACTTTCGAGGTCGCGCAGCGAGCGTGGCAGGCCGGCGAGTTCGGCGGCGCTCGGAACGGGCGCGCGGGTCGGCGCCGGCTGCGGCGCGGACTGCTGCATCCGGGCGGCCAGCGAGAGGCCGCCGCCGGTTCCGGCGACGGTGCGAAGCTGCATCGTCGCGCCGGGATGTGCGGGCGCGCCCGAGCCCCCGCCGCCGCTCACGGCATCGACAGGCGACGGCGCGGCCGGGGACGAAACGCCGCCCGCGCTGCCATGGCCATTGTTGCCCGCCATCCCGTTGCCGATGCCGTTGCCGGACGGCGACGAGCCAGATCCGGGAAGCGTCGGCAGCGTGCCGCTGCGCAGCAGCGTCAACAGGTCGTCCGGCGACGGCATGTCGGCGGCGTGGGCGATTCGGATCAGCGCCATCTCGGCGGCCTGCTTGGGCGAGGCGGCGGCGCGCGCCTCCTCGATCGCTTTCAGAAGCATCTGCCAGACTTCCGACAGCGTCTTCACCGACAGGCGCTCGGCGAAATCGCGACCGCGCTCCACCTCGTCGGGCGAGAGAGAGGCATCGCCCGCCGTCTCCGGCACGAAGCGCAGCGAGGTCACGAGATGGGTGAAGTCGGCGAGATCCGTCAGCACCACCACGGGATCGGCGCCGGCCTGATACTGCGCCCCGAGTTCACGCAGCGCCCCGGCCCCGTCGCCGCGCATCAGAAGCTCGAAGAGATCGACGACGCGCGCCCGGTCGGCCAGACCCAGCATGTCGCGCACGGTCTGCGTACCGACCGTCCCCGCACCGTGTGCGATCGCCTGATCGGTGAGCGACAGCGCATCGCGCACCGAGCCCTCGGAGGCGCGCGCGATGATGCGCAGCGCATCGTCCTCGGCTTCGACCGATTCGGCTGCCAGAACCTTGCGCAGGTGCTGGATCATCACCGCGGGATCGACGCGCCGCAGGTCGAAGCGCTGGCAGCGCGACAGGACGGTGATCGGCACCTTGCGGATCTCGGTGGTCGCGAACACGAACTTCACGTGCTCGGGCGGCTCCTCCAGCGTCTTCAGCAGGCCGTTGAAGGCTTGCGTCGACAGCATGTGGACCTCGTCGATGATGTAGACCTTGTAGCGGGCCGAGACCGGCCGGTAGCGCACCTGCGCGATGATCTCGCGGATGTCGTCGATGCCGGTGTGCGAGGCCGCATCCATCTCGACCACATCGACATGGCGTCCTTCCATGATCGCCTGATCGTGGACACCGGGCTCGATCATGTGAATGCGCGGCTGGTGGATCGCATCCGTCTCGTAGTTCAGCGCCCGCGCCAGGATGCGGGCCGTGGTGGTCTTGCCGACGCCGCGCACGCCGGTCAGCATCCAGGCCTGCGCGATGCGGCCCGAATCGAAGGCGTTGGTCAGCGTGCGCACCATCGGCTCCTGGCCGATCAGGTCGTCGAAGGAGCGCGGCCGGTACTTTCGCGCCAGGACCCGGTAGGGCGCGGCGGCGGCAGGCGGGGCGGAGGTCGGCACGTCGTCGGCCATGGCGGGCGGATCGAATCCTCGAACGAAGGCAGGGCCCGGCGGGGGCCGCATGGGGTTTGCGGCGACCCTAGAGGCTGCGATGGCCGGGGTCCACACAAGCCTGTCGCATGGGCCGAGGGGCCGCGACCGTGAGGGCCGCTCGACAGGTTTGCACCGGCTGCGCCATGGTGCGGGCGCAATCGATCGTGCATTTCGCCGGCACCGATCGCCAGCCAGCGCGTCCCGACCTCGACCAGAGTGACCACCGATGACCCTCAGCCGCTACCAGTCGCTCCGCCGCCTCGCCCTTGCCGTGCTCATCACGCTCGTCTTCGCGGCGTTCCTGCTGGTTCGTTCGGCCTGGGGCGAAGAGGGGCACGAGGCGATCGAGATCGCCGGCATGGCGCTGATCTCGATCGGCATCGTCGGGCGCATGTGGTGCACGCTCTATATCGGCGGCCACAAGTCGAAGGACATCATCGACAGCGGCCCCTATTCGGTGACCCGCAACCCGCTTTATCTGTTCTCGTCGATCGCCGCAGGCGGCGTCGGCGCGCAGACCGGCAGCCTGATGCTCGGGCTCCTATGCTTCGCCGCCTCGGTCGCGGCCTTCTCGCTGGTGATCCGGCGGGAGGAGCGCCATCTCGGCGGGCTGTTCGGCGCGGCCTATGAGGCTTACAAGGCGCGTGTGCCGCGCTTCTGGCCCTCGCCCCGCCTGTTCTTGGACAGCGCCAAGCTCGATATCTCGACCAGCCGCCTCTACCGCACGCTCGGCGACGGCCTCGTCTTCTTCCTTGCCGTGCCGGCCTTCGAGTTCGTCGAGATGCTGCAGCACGGGCAGATGATGCCGACGGTCCTCAGCCTCTACTAAGGCAGCCTCGACGCGAAAAACCGCGGGCGCCGGATGGCGCCGCGGGTGGACTGATTGAGGCTCAAAGAAGAGGGTGGGAGGCTGGCACGATGACCCGTGCCGGATTCGTTGGGGCTGCTTCCTTCCGGACCTGACCCGATTGGCGAGCGGCTCGTCCACCACCAACCTCCCATCTTCCATATCGTGGAGAACCGAACCGAATGCAAGCCGCCTCGACCACGCCACCGAGCGATGATCTCGATCCGCGCCTCCTCGCCGACACGCGCCCCGTCGCGGACCTCTCTCTCTGCCGCGTTCTCCTGATGAACGATTCGCGCTGGCCCTGGCTGATCCTCGTGCCGCGCCGCACCGGTGTCGTCGAGCTGTTCGACATGGCATCGGAGGACCGCGCTGCGCTGACCGAAGAGGCCTCGCGCTGCGCCGAAGCGCTGAAGGCGGCGACTTCCTGTGAAAAGATCAACGTCGCCACCCTCGGAAATTCCGTGCGGCAGTTCCATCTTCACGTCGTCGCGAGGTCCACCGACGACCCGAACTGGCCGAGGCCGGTCTGGGGCTTCGAGACGGCGACCCCCTACGACGACGACAACGCGGACGAGTTCGTCCGCGCCCTGCGCGAAAGCCTCTGATGACCGCACCCGCCCCCGTCCGCCTCGGCTATGCCGGCAACCGCCTGCGCCGTGACGGCGAATTGCGCACCGACGCCTCGCTCGGTGAGGCGCTCGCCGACCCGGCCGCGCGGGTCCTCGTTCAGGCGAGCGGTCAGTGGCTGTGTCGTGGCACCGCCGATTCGCCGGAGCCGTTGTTCACGGTCGACGAGGCCCGGGCGCTGGCGGGGGACGGTGGGATCGAGATCCTCCTCGGCCATACCGCCGCAGACGGCGCGCCGCGCCTTGCTACCACGCTGCCGGCCGAGCGCGCGGGGGCGACGATACAGCCGGACTGGCCGGGGGCGCCACAGCACATCGCCGGGTTCGACGCCTACGACCTGCGCACGCTCGGCATGCGCGAGGCGCTGGACCCCGATCTCGAAGGCCAGCTGGCGCAGGCCGCCCATCTCCTCAACTGGCATGCGCAGACGCGCTTCTGCGGGCGCTGCGGCAGCCCCACCCGCTCGGATGCGGCGGGCTTCCGCCGCCGCTGCACGGCCTGCGATCACCTCGTCTTCCCGCGCACCGACCCCGTGTCGATCATGCTCGTGCATGACGGGCACGGGCGCTGCCTCCTCGGCCGGCAACCGCACTTTCCCGTCAACTTCTGGTCGTGCCTCGCCGGCTTCATCGAGGCGGGCGAGACGCTGGAGAATGCGGTGCGCCGCGAGACGATGGAGGAAGCCGGCATCCGCGTCGGAGCCGTGCGCTATCACTCCTCGCAGCCCTGGCCTTTTCCGGGCTCGCTGATGATCGGCTGCGTGGCGCTGGCCGAACCCGGCGAGATCCGCTTCGACTCGGCTGAGCTCGATGACTGCCGCTGGTTCGACCGGGACGAGGTGGCCTCGATGCTGGATGGCTCACATCCCAGCGGGTTGGCCGTTCCACCTCGCTATGCGATTGCGCATCATCTCATCCGTAGCTTCGTACTGCGCGAAGAATAGGCATTCTGGGCAGCATCTGCACAAACTGGTTGCCGAAGTGTTACAGCAGTCCTGCCACCGTCATGCGCAGGATGCACAACAGACGTGCAGCATCTGCTCTCCTGGCGGGCAGGTCAGAGGCGTATATGAGGGTCACAACGAATTCAAAAACCCGGACAGACCGTCATGATCACCTCCTTCACCAAGCGCCTCCAGTCGTTCCGCTCGCATCGCCGCACCGTGCTCGAGCTCACCCGCATGGACGACCGCATGCTCTCCGACATCGGCGTCGTGCGCGGCGACATCGAGCGTATGGTTCGCATCGGCCGCTGAACCGGACGGCCTCCGGGCCAGCCTGACGACGAAGACGAAAAAGCCCCGCCGAGCGGGGCTTTTTGTTGTCGGAACGGTGGAAGGACGTCGGCCGGGTCCACGGCCCGCCGCCGTTACTCGCCGAGCACGGGGCGCGGCTCCTCCGGCCGGTCGTCGGCCGCGGGATAGACGCCGAGGATCGAGACGCGCTTGGAGAAGAAGCGCAGTTCCTCCAGCGCGTGGGCAACGCCGACATCATCGGGATGACCCTCGATATCCGAATAGAACTGCGTTGCCACGAACTTGCCCTCGAGCTGATAGCTCTCGAGCTTCGTCATGTTGATGCCGTTCGTCGCGAAGCCGCCGAGCGCCTTGTAGAGCGCGGCCGGCAGGTTGCGCACCTCGAAGATGAAGGTGGTGACGACGCGCGAGCCGTCATGGGTGGCCCAGAGTTCGCGCTCGCCGGCGCTGCGGCGCGAGAGCACCACGAAACGGGTCGTGTTGTGCTCGGCGTCCTCGACGTCCTCCGCAAGAATGTCCAGCCCGTAGAGCTCGGCCGCCAGACGCGGCGCCAGCGCCGCCACCTGGCGCTCCGGCATCTGCGAGACGATGCGCGCGGCACCCGCCGTATCGCCGGAGATCACCGGCTTCCAGCCATTTTCGCGCAGAATGCCGCGGCACTGGCCGAGCGCGTGGATGTGGCTGTGGACCTCGCGGATGTCGGCCAGCACCGTACCGGGCTTGGCCATCAGCTGGAAACGGATCGGCAGGAAGAACTCGCCGACGATCTTCAGGCCGGAGACCGGCAGGAGATGATGGATGTCGGCGACGCGGCCGGCGATCGTGTTCTCGATCGGGATCATCGCCAGATCCGCCTCGCCCCGCGTCACCGCGGCGAACGCATCTTCGAAGGTCGCGCAGGGCAGCGGCTCCATCGCCGGGTACATGCGCCGGCAGGCCGTGTCGGAATTGGCGCCGGCCTCGCCCTGGAAGGCGATGCGGCCGGTGGGGGCGGCGGGCGCGAACTGGTCGCGCGCCTCCTGCAGCTGGTAGGCGGTGTCGACGCCGAGCGGCACGGCCTCCACCACCTCGGCGTCGATGCGCATGCCCGCCTCCAGCGCGCGCAGCTGCTCCAGCCGCTCGCGGCGCTCCAGCGGCGAAGGCGGCAGCGTCACGAAGCGCTCCAGCACCGCCCGGCGATAGGCGTAGATGCCGACATGGTGATAGAGCGGCCCCTCACCCGTGGGAGCGCTTGCGCGCGTGAAGTAGAGCGCGTTGAGCCGCGCCTCGCCGGCCGGCGTGCCGACGATCTTGACGACGTTGGGATCGTCGCGGTCGGCCGCGTTGGCGATCTCCACCGCGACGGTGGCGATGTCGCAGGCGGGATCGGCGAGAGGGCGCAGCACGGCGCGGATCGTCTCGGCCTCGATCGTCGGCAGGTCGCCCTGCAGGTTGACGACGATCTCCACCTCGCCGCCGGGATCCACCGCCTGCAGCGCCTCGAAGATCCGGTCCGACCCGGACTGGTGGTGATCGCCCGTCATGACCGCCTCGAAGCCCGCGGCCACCACGGCGTCGCGGATCTCGATGCTGTCGGTCGCCACCACGACGCGGCCGATCATCGCGGCCCGGGCGCGTTCGGCAACACGCACGATCATCGGGGCGCCGTGGATGTCGGCCAGCGGCTTGCGCGGCAGGCGCGTCGAAGCCAAGCGCGCGGGGATGAGGACGAGTGTGGACATGGGGTGGCGGCCTCGATGCGGCTGTCTACGATTTCAGCGATTCTGTGGCAGGAGGACGCTTGATCGATCCCGGCCGGAATGTCAGAACGCTTCCAGATTTGCGGGCTTATAGGTGTTGCCATGATTTGGCGAAAGACCTAGCGTCCGCCCGATTTTTCAGGCGTTCGTCGGCTCTTCGCGCCGTCGGCAGAGGGAGCCGCCCTTTACCATGAATTCTTTCGAGGCCAACAAAGTCTTCGGCGCTCTTCTGGGCACCGTCTTCGTTCTGTTCGGCGGCAGCCTTCTGGCGGAAGGCATCTTCCACTCCGAAGCGCCCGAGCAGCCCGGCTTCGCGATCGTTGCCGCCGAGCCGACGGCGGGCGGCGCCGCCGCGCCGGCGGCCGCCGTCACCACGCCGGTCGGCCAGATCATGCAAACCGCCAACGCCGAGGCGGGCGCGGCCATCTTCAAGCGCTGCCAGGCCTGCCATTCCGGCGAGAAGGGCGGACCGAACAAGGTCGGCCCCGATCTGTGGGACATCGTGAACCGGCCGATGGCCTCGCACGAGGGCTTCTCTTACTCGGCGGCGATGACCGAGTTCAGCCAGGGCAAGACGGTGCTCTGGGACTGGGATCACCTGAACCACTTCCTCCACGGTCCCAAGCAGTACATCAAGGGCACGGCGATGGGCTTCGCCGGTCTTCCGAAGGACCAGGAGCGCGCCGACCTCCTCGCCTACCTGCGCTCGCTTTCCGACAACCCGCCGCCGCTGCCCGCGCCCGATGCCGGTGCGACGGAAGCCTCCGCCGAGGGCGCGGCGGCTCCGGCCGGCGACGCAACGGCCGCGCCTGCCACGGCCCCCGCCACCAGCACCGACCCCTCGCTCGTTCCGGGCGATGCGGTGTCGCAGCCGCAGGGCGGCGGCACGACGGACGCCACCACCGGCGCCGCGCCGACCGCACCTGCCGGCGCCGTGCCAGCCACGGGCGACAACGCGACCAGCGCACCCGCTGCCGCGCCGACCCCGCCGGCCGCCCCCGGCGAGGCTGCGCCCGCCGCCCCGGCTCAACCGAACGCGGCGCCGGTTCCGGCGCAGTAAACCGTCGCGTCATCGCGGATCGGATGACAGAGCCGGGCCTTCGGGTCCGGCTTTTTCGTGTCCGGCGTCGGGCGCTCATGGCACTCCTGTATGCTCCGTTGCGGTGCAAAGGCTTCGTGTCGGCGGGTGGACAAGCCGCCACTCGCGATTACACTTTCGTCATCCGGCGCCGCGGCCCGAGGATGGCCATAAACATGCGGCCGTCTTCTCCCGATCCCCCGGGATCGCCGACGCCTCAGACTGGAGACCGATTTGCCGTTCCGCATGCGCGCCGCATCCGCCGTCCTCGCCGTCACGCTGCTTCAAGCGGGCGCCCTGCCTCAAGCGGGCGCGCAGGAGACACCCGGCCCGGCCGCGACGCCTGCCCTTCCCGCGCCGGCCGCAGCTGGGAACGCGACGCCGACGGCAGCCGTGATGGGCGAATGGATGACCTCCTCCTCGCTCATCCGGCCCTCGAAATACGGGGCCGACTTCCCCCATTACGACTACGTGAACCCCGCCGCGCCGAAGGGCGGGACGCTGAACCAGCAGGCGCCCGGCACGTTCGACAGCTTCAATCCCTTCCCGGTGCGCGGCACGCCGGCCGCCGGCTTCGTCGCCTTCGGCGGCGGCATCGCCTACGACACGCTGATGGATCAGGCGCTCGACGAGCCGGGCGTCAGCCACGCGCTTGTCGCCGAGGCGGTGCGCTATCCCTCCGACTATTCGTCGGTCAGCTTCCGCCTCGACCCGCAAGCGCGCTTCCACGACGGTCAGCCGATCACGCCCGACGACGTCGTCTGGACCTTTCAGACCGTGACCCGCCTATCGCCGCTCTACGCCAACTATTATCGCAACGTCACGGCGGTCGAGGTGACGGGCGAGCGAGAAGTCACCTTCCGCTTCGACCAGACCGGCAACCGCGAGCTTCCCAACATCATGGGCGATCTCGTCGTGCTGCCGCGCCACTACTGGGAGGGCACGGACGCCTCGGGCCGGAAGCGCGACATCGACAATCCAACGCTTGAAATCCCGGTCGGCTCGGGACCCTACCGCGTCAAGGCCTTCCAGCCGGGCGCGACGATCACCTGGGAGCGCGTGCCCGACTACTGGGCGGCCGAGAAAGGCGCGCGGGTCGGGCGCTACAATTACGACGAGATCCGCTACACCTATTTCCGCGATCAGAACTCGGGCTGGGAAGCCTTCAAGCGTGGCGGCTTCTCCGACTACCGCTCGGAGAACAGCGCCGGCCGCTGGGCGCAGGGTTACAACTTTCCCGCCTTCAACGATGGCCGCGTCAAGAAGCAGGCCCTGCCCTCCGAAACCGGCGAGCCGATGCAGGGCTTCGTCCTCAACACCCGCCGCGACAAGTTCGCCGATCCGCGCGTGCGCCGGGCGCTGACGCTCGCCTTCAACTTCGAGGACATGAATCGCGGTCTGTTCTACGGGCTCTACAAGCGCACCTCGAGCTACTTCCAGGGCACCGAACTGGCCTCGTCCGGCCTACCCTCGCCCGCCGAACTCGCGATCCTCGAACCGCTGCGTGACCAGATCCCGCCCGAGGTCTTCACGACGCCCTTCACCCTGCCGGACTATTCGCAGCCGAATGCCGAGCGAACCTATCTGCGCGAGGCGTTCGAGCTTCTGAAGGCCGCCGGCTGGGAGCGGCGCGGCACCCAGCTCGTCAACGCCGCGACGGGCCAACCCTTCACGATCGAATTCCTCGCCGCCGACCCCTCCTCCTCGCGGGTGATCGATCCCTTCGCCAACCAGCTGAACCGGCTGGGCATCCAGACCAACACCCGCATCGTCGACACCTCGCAATATCAGGCGCTGTCGGACAATTTCGAGTTCGACGTCATCACCGACGTCTTCGCGCAGTCGCTCTCGCCCGGCAACGAGCAGCGCGACTTCTGGTCGAGCGCGGCGGCCGCGCAGCCCGGCAGCCGCAACGCGCCGGGCATCCGCAACCCGGCGGTGGACGCGATCGTCGATAAGATCATCTACGCGATGGATCGCGACAGCCTCGTCGCGGCGACCCATGCGCTCGACCGCGTGCTCCTGTGGAACTTCTACGTGGTGCCGCAGTGGCACAATCCGGAAATCTGGCTGGCGCATTGGGACAAGTTCGGCATGCCGGACACGCGCCCCGCCTATGCCGGGCTCGACCCGTTCTCCTGGTGGGTGAAGGGCGATGTGCCGGTGAACACGCCGGCCGATGCCGCCGCTGCCGATGCGCCGGATCCGAGCGCGCCGCCCGTCATCCCGCCGGCCCGGCCATGACCGCCTCGTTCGGACGCATCACGCGCCGCCATTTCGGTGCGCTGGGCTTGAGCGCCGCGGCCACGCTCGCCCTGCCCCGGTTGTCGCTGGCCGCCAACACGCCGGACACGCCGCTGCACGGCCTCTCGGCCTTCGGCGACCTGAAATATCCCGCTGGCTATCCGCAGTTCGACTATGCCTCACCGGAGGCGCCCGAGGGCGGGCGCATCATTCTCACCGCGCCGTCCTGGTTCTTCAACCAGGCGCCCGACACCTTCGACACGTTCAACACCTTCGTCCTGCAGGGCAATGCGCCGCCGCGCATCGAATTGCTCTACGAGGGTCTGATGCTTTCGACGCTCGACGAGCCCGACGCGCTCTACGGGCTTCTGGCCGAAAGCGTGGCGATGTCGCCCGACGCCAACCGCTTCACCTTCCGGCTGCGGCCGCAGGCGCGCTTCTCGGACGGGCAGCCCGTCACCGCAGCCGACGTCGTCTTCTCCTATACGGCGATGAAGACGGAGGGGCATCCAAGCCTTGCCATCACGCTCGCCGAAGTGGCCGAGGTGGTGGCCGAGGACGAGCGCACCGTGCGCATCGTCTTCACCGGCCGGCAGACGGTGCCGACGGCCCTCGCCGCCCTGTCGATCCCGATCGTGCCCGCCGCCTTCTTCCAGGGCCGTCCCTTCGGCCAAGGCGGTTTCGACCCCATCCCGGGTTCGGGCGCCTATACCATCGGCCGCTACAATGCCGGGCGCTTCATCGAATACGAGAAGCGCGGCGACTACTGGGGCCGCGACATGGCCTTCTCGAAGGGCCTCGGCCACTTCCAGACCATCCGCATCGAGTTCTTCCGCGACCGGCAGGCGCAGCTCGAAGCCTTCAAGAAGGGCGACGTCACCTTCCGCGAGGAGTTCACGACGCGCGCCTGGGCGAGCGAGTACAGCTTCCCGGCGGTGCAGCAGAAGCGCGTGGTGACGCGCCAGTTCGACGGCGAAAAATGGCCGAACTTCCAGTGCTGGGCGCTGAACCAGAGGCGGGCGCAGTTCTCGGACCCACGCGTGCGCCGGGCGATCAACCTCTGCTTCGACTTCGAGTGGACGAACGCCAACCTGCTGTTCGGGCTGCGCCAGCATTCACAGTCGCCGTTCCAGCTGTCGGACTACGTCGCGACTGGTGCGCCCTCGCCCGAAGAGCTGGCGATCCTCGAGCCGCTGCGGGCGGACCTCCAGCCGGAGGTCTTCGGCGAGGTCTGGATGCAGCCGGTCTCCGACGGTTCGGGCAACGACCGTGTCCGGCTTCGCGAAGCGTCCGAGCTGTTCAAGGCGGCGGGATGGACGCGCAGGGGAGCAAGCCTCGTCAACGCGGCGGGTGAGCCGTTCCGTCTCGAATACATGCTGAACGATCCCGAGCAGGGCCGCGTCTACGGCAAGATGGTCGAGACGATGCGGCTCCTCGGGATCGACGCCTCGATGCGCGTCGTCGACGCCGCGCAGTACCAGGACCGTCTGAACCGGTTCGACTTCGACATGATCCTCTGCCGCTTCGTCCTCAATAGCACCCCGACCCGCGAGAGCCTCGGGCTGTTCTTCGGCAGCGCGTCGCGCGACCGGAACGGATCGTACAACTATCCGGGCATGGCGAGCCCCGCCATCGACGCGCTGCTCGACCGGATCGGCACGGCGAAGACCCGCGAGGACCTGACACTGGCCATGCGCTGCCTCGACCGGGTGCTGCGCTGGCGCCTCGACTGGCTTCCCAACATTCACGCCGAGGGCCACGCCGTCGCCTACTGGGACATGTTCGGCTTTCGAAGCCCCAAGCCCGATTACGGGTTCCCGGTCGAGTCGCTCTGGTGGTACGACGAAGCGAAGGCGAAGGCTGCGGGCCGCGCATGACAATTGCGGGTGCGGGCCGGTCGGTCCGGCTCCGACGGGACCGGTGAATGGGCGCCTATATCCTCCGACGCATCCTCCTGATGATCCCGACGCTGCTCGGCATCATGGCGGTGTCCTTCGCGGTGATCCAGTTCGCGCCGGGTGGCCCGGTGGAGCAGGTCATCGCCGGCCTGCAGGGTCAGGGCGGCGGCGCCGCGGACCGGCTTTCGGGCGGCGGTGGCGGCGACATGGCGGCGCAGGGCGGCGAGACCTCCGGCTATCGCGGCGCGCAGGGGCTCGACCCCGAGTTCATCAAGCGGCTCGAGGTACAGTTCGGCTTCGACAAGCCGCCGCTGGAACGCTTCGGCGAGATGATCTGGAACTATGCGCGTTTCGACTTCGGCACGAGCTTCTTCTCGAACGCCACCGTGGTCGATCTTGTGCTCCAGAAGCTCCCCGTCTCGATCTCGCTCGGCCTCTGGATCACGCTCCTCTCCTATCTGATCTCTATCCCGCTCGGCATCCGCAAGGCGCTGAAGGAGGGTTCGCGCTTCGACACATGGACGAGCGGGCTGATCATCGTCGCCTATGCCATCCCCGGCTTCCTTTTCGCGGTGCTGCTCATCGTGCTGTTTGCGGGCGGCTCCTTCCTCGACTGGTTCCCGTTGCGGGGCCTCACCTCCGACAACTGGGCGCAGCTCTCCTGGCCCGAGCGCATCGTCGACTATTTCTGGCACCTGACGCTGCCGCTCATCGCGCTCTCGCTGTCGGCCTTCGCCACCACGACGCTGCTGACGAAGAACTCGTTCCTCGACGAGATCCGCAAGCAGTACGTCACCACCGCCCGCGCCAAGGGCCTGACGGAGCGGCGTGTGCTCTACGGCCACGTCTTCCGCAACGCCATGCTGATCATCGTCGCCGGCTTTCCCGGCGCCTTTATCTCGGCCTTCTTCGCGGGTTCGCTTCTCATCGAGACGATCTTTTCGCTCGACGGACTGGGGCTTCTCTCCTTCGAGAGCATCTACAAGCGCGACTATCCGGTCGTCTTCGCCACCCTCTACATCTTCTCGCTCATCGGTCTCGTGACGACGCTCATCTCCGACCTCACCTACACCTGGATCGATCCGCGCATCGACTTCGAGAAGCGGGAGGTCTGACGATGGCCAGCAAAAGTGCAAAGCGGTTTTCCGTCCGGCCCCTGCGGCGGGAGGTCTGACGATGGACGATGTCGTCAAGGACCGCCGCGAGGCCGATCGTCCGCCCGAGATCGACACGCGACGCGAGGCGCAGGCCGGCGCCAGCGGCGTGGCGCAGATGGCGCCCCCGCTCGTCGCCACGAAGCGCGCCCGGCTGTCGCCGCTCAACAAGCGCCGCTGGCAGAATTTCAAGGCCAACCGGCGCGGCTGGTGGTCGCTCTGGGTCTTCCTCGCGCTCTTCCTCGTCACCCTCGTCGCCGAAGTCGTGGCGAACGACCGGCCGGTGCTGATCTCCTACAAGGGCGACTTCTACACCCCGATCCTCGTCGACTATCCGGAAGAGGTCTTCGGCGGCTTCCTGCCGGTGACGAACTACCGCGACCCGTTCATCCAAGACGAGATCGCCGCCAACGGCTGGATGGTCTGGCCGGTGATCCGCTACTCCTACCAGAGCGTCAACAACGAGATCCCGACGCCCGCGCCATCGGCCCCCTCCTGGACCTACACGAAGGAGGAGCGCTGCCAGCGCTATCCGCTCGGCGTCGAGGATCCCAACTGCACGATCGGAAACTGGAACTGGCTCGGCACCGACGACCAAGCACGCGACGTGCTGGCCCGGCTGATCTACGGCTTCCGCATCTCCGTTCTGTTCGGGCTGGTGCTGACGGCCGCCTCGGCGGTGATCGGCGTCTTCGCCGGCGCGGTGCAGGGCTATTTCGGCGGCTGGGTCGACCTCGTCTTCCAGCGCTTCATCGAGATCTGGTCGTCGATCCCGGTGCTCTACCTGCTGCTGATCGTCTCGGCGATCCTGCCGCCCGGCTTCTGGATCCTGCTGGGCATCATGCTGCTGTTCTCGTGGGTCGCCTTCGTCGGCGTCGTGCGGGCTGAATTCCTGCGAGCGCGCAACTTCGAATACGTCAATGCCGCGCGGGCGCTCGGCGTCGGCGACTGGACGATCATGGGCCGGCATCTCCTGCCGAACGCGATGGTCGCGACGCTGACCTTCCTGCCCTTCATCCTCAACGGATCGATCACCACGCTGACCTCGCTCGACTTCCTCGGCTTCGGCCTGCCGCCCGGCAGCCCTTCGCTCGGCGAACTCCTCTCGCAGGGACGCAACAACCTGCAGGCCCCCTGGCTCGGCATTTCCGGCTTCGTGGTCCTCTCGCTGATGCTCTCGCTCCTCGTCTTCGTCGGCGAAGCCGTGCGCGACGCCTTCGACCCCCGCAAGAGCTTTCGCTAGGAGCGTGACGTGACCCACACCCACGATCACGGCGACCACGACCACGATCACAGCCACGATCACGGCGCACATGCCGGCGAGACGCGGCTGGCGATCGCGGCGGGCCTCACGGGCCTGTTCATGCTGGCCGAGGTGGCGGGCGGGCTGATCTCGGGCTCGCTGGCGCTGCTCGCCGATGCCGGACACATGCTCGTCGACTTCGCCGGACTGGCGCTGGCCTGGTTCGCCATCCGCATGGCCCGCCGTCCGGCGGATACGCGGCGCACCTTCGGCTACGACCGCTTCCAGATCCTCGTCGCCTATTCCAACGGCCTCGTGCTCTTCGGCATCAGCGCCGTCATTCTCTACGAGGCCTATGCCCGCCTCGCCGATCCCGTGCCCGTGCTCGCCGGTCCGATGCTGGCGGTGGCGGTCGGCGGGCTGGTGGTCAACGTCGCGGCCTTCTTCGTGCTCCATGGCGGCGACAGGCAGGACCTCAACATGCGCGGCGCGCTCCTGCACGTGATGGGGGATCTCTTGGGTTCGGTCGCCGCGATCGCAGCGTCGCTGATCATCCTCGGCACGGGCTGGACCCCGATCGACCCGATCCTTTCGGTCTTCGTCTGCCTGCTCATTCTCGGCAATGCCTACCGCCTGATCCGCGAGTCCGGCCACATCCTGCTCGAAGGCGCGCCGGCCGACGTCGATGCCGGCGCGATAGAGGCTCGCCTTGCCGCCATTCCCGGCCTCGCCAGCATTCATCACGTCCATGTCTGGATGCTGACGCCCAAGCGCCGCGCCGCGACGCTGCATGCCTGCGTCACCGACACCGCAGACGGCCCGACTGTCGTGCGCGCCGTGAAGGCCGAGTTGCGCCGCAGTTTCGCCATCGAGCATGCGACCGTGGAGGTCGAGGCCCCCGGGGCCTGCGCCGACGAGACGACGAATGTCTGCTTCCCTTCGGTCGCCGGCGATCGCCCGCACGCGAACGATCATTCCGGCCATGGCCACGACCATGCCGCGCACGACCACGACCATGGCCACCCCCACCAGCCGGCGGCCCTGCCGCGGCCGGCGTGAAGGAACTCCCCCGCGTGAGCCAAGCCGCCAGCCGCCCGACCGCTTCGCAAGCGCCGCTTCTCGCCGTGCGCGACCTTCAGGTGGCGTTCCACCAGAACGGCGAGACGAGCCTCGCCGTGAAGGGCATCTCCTTCGAGATCCACAAGGGCGAGACGGTGGCGCTGGTCGGCGAGTCCGGCTCGGGCAAGTCGGTCTCGGCCCTGTCGATCCTCAAGCTCCTGCCCTACCCTTCAGCCAGCCATCCGGGCGGTGCGGTGATGTTCGGCGGCGAGGATCTGATCGCCGTTTCGAACGAGCGCCTGCGCGGCGTGCGCGGCAACAAGATCTCGATGATCTTCCAGGAGCCGATGTCCTCGCTCAACCCGCTCCACACGATCGAGCGGCAGATCGGCGAGGTGATGAAGATCCACCGGGGCCTGCGCGAACGCGAGACGCGCGCCCGAACCCTCGAACTCCTGCATCAGGTCGGCATCCGCGATCCCGAAAAGCGGCTGTCGGCCTATCCGCACCAGCTTTCGGGCGGCCAACGCCAACGCGTGATGATCGCCATGGCGCTCGCCAACGAGCCCGATCTCCTCATCGCCGACGAGCCCACCACCGCTCTCGACGTGACCGTCCAGGCGCAGATCCTCGAACTCCTCAAGGCGCTGCAGACCGAGCGCCACATGGGGATGCTGTTCATCACCCATGATCTCGGCATCGTCCGGCGCATCGCCGACAGGGTCTGCGTGATGTATCGCGGCGAGATCGTCGAGACCGGGCCGACCGCCGATATCTTCGCCAACCCGCAGCACGACTACACCAAGCATCTCCTCGCCGCCGAGCCGAAGGGCCGCCCGCCCGCCGCCAACGCCAACGCCGCGACGGTGATGGAGGGCCGCGACGTGAAGGTCTGGTTCCCGGTGCGCACCGGCTTCATGCGCCGCGTCACCGATCACGTGAAGGCCGTCGACGGCATCGACGTCACCGTGCGCGCCGGCCAGACGGTCGGGGTTGTCGGCGAATCAGGCTCCGGCAAGACGACGCTAGGTCTCGCGCTTTGCCGGATGATCGCCTCGAAGGGCGAGATCCGCTTCGAGAACCAGCGCATCGACGACCGGTCCTTCCAGGCGATGCGCCCCTTGCGCGAGCGCATCCAGATCGTGTTCCAGGATCCGTTCGGCTCCCTGTCTCCGCGCATGCCGGTCGGCGAGATCATCGCCGAGGGCTTGCGGGTGCACGAGAAGGGGCTCGATGCCGACGCGCGAGATGCCCGCGTCGTCACGGCGCTCAACGAGGTCGGGCTCGATCCCGCCACGCGCTTTCGCTACCCGCACGAATTTTCGGGCGGCCAGCGCCAGCGCATCGCCATCGCCCGCGCCATGGTGCTCAACCCGCGCTTCGTGATGCTGGACGAGCCGACCTCGGCGCTCGACATGAGCGTGCAGGCGCAGGTCGTCGATCTCCTGCGCGATCTCCAGAAGAAGCACGACCTCGCCTATCTCTTCATCAGCCACGATCTGAAGGTGGTGCGCGCGCTCGCCAACGAGGTGATCGTGATGCGCGGCGGCCGCGTGGTCGAGCGCGGTTCGAGCGAAGAAATCTTCGAGCGGCCGCAGACCGACTACACGAAAGCGCTGATGGCGGCGGCCTTCCGCATCGAGGCCTCCCCCATCGACACGCCCGGCGAGGCCCCGGCATGATCGATCTCTTCCGCCACCGGCTCGAGGACCAGACGCTCGACTTCACGATCGCCGAGGAGCGCCGGGCCTTCGACGGGTTCCGGCCGCTCGACGTCGTCACGCTCGACCATGCGCCGCTCGGCCGCGACCTGCCCTCGCATGTTCGGCGCGAGATCGTGCGCGGCGGGCGCTGCGCCGTCGTCATTCCCTACGATCCCGTGCGCGACGAGATCGTGGTGATCCGCCAGTTCCGCATCGGCGCCGCGCTCGCCACGCCCCATGCCGCGCCGCTCGAACTGCCGGCCGGCGGCATCGACGAGGGCGAGGACGCCATGGCCGGCGCTGCGCGCGAACTCGAAGAGGAAACCGGGCTCGACACGCTGGCGATCAGCCATTGCTACACGATCCTGACGACGCCCGGCCTCACCGACGAAGTGGCCATCGTCTTCCTGGCGCTCGTCGACGTCTCCAGCCTCGACGGGCGGGGCGGCAAGGAGGACGAGGCGGAGGACATTCTTGCCATCCGCGCGCCGGTGGATGCACTGATCGCAGCGGTGGACGATGGCCAGATCGCCAACGGATTTCTCGTCGGCGCGACGCATTGGTTTGCGCGTCACGGCCGAACCCGCGCTAGATTGCTGGCGGATTCGATTCGACCCATCGATTGAGACGGCAAGGCAGGCCCCCGACGTGACCATTCTTCTTTCCGTGACAGGCTTCGACCCGACGCGCTGGCGCGAGGCGCTGCTGAAGGCGTCGCCGAACGAGCAGATCGTCCTGCGCCCGGCCAGCGCGGCCGACGAGGCCATCCGCTACGCCGTGGTCTGGAAGCAGCCGCCGGGCGTTCTCGCCAACCTGCCGAACCTCCAGGCGATCTTCTCGCTCGGGGCCGGCGTCGATCACATCCTCGCCGACCGGACGCTGCCGGACGTGCCGATCGTGCGCATCGTCGCCGACGACCTGACGAAGCGGATGAGCGAATACGTGGTGTGGCGGGTGCTCGACCATCTGCGTCGCGGCATGACCTACCGCGCGCAGCAGACCGCGCGCATCTGGAACGAGCGGCTGCAGCCCGCGGCAGCCGACGTTTCCGTCGGTATTCTCGGCCTCGGCGAACTCGGGCGCGACGCCGCCGAGAAGCTGCGCGTCATGGGCTTCCCGGTCTCCGGCTGGAGCCGCACGCCGAAGGCGCTGGACGGCATCCGCTGCCTGCACGGCGAGGACGGGCTGACCGAGATCCTCGCCTCGAGCGACATTCTCGTGGTGCTGCTGCCGCTCACCGCCGAGACGGCGGGCATGATCGACGACGGCTTCCTCACCCGGCTGAAGCGCGAGACGCCGCTGGGCACGCCGATCCTCGTCCAGGCCGGTCGCGGCGGACTGCAGAAGGATTCGGCGATCCTGCGCGCACTCAACGACGGCCGCCTGATGGAAGCCTCGCTCGACGTCTTCGAGCGCGAGCCGCTGCCTGCGGACAGCCCGCTCTGGCGGCACCCCCGCGTCTTCGTCACTCCGCATGCCGCTGCCTCGTCCGACCCGGCCGCCCTCGCCCCGATCATCGTCCGCCAGATCGCCGCGCATCGCCGGGGCGAAGTGCTGACGAACCTGGTCGATCCCGGCACCGGGTACTGAGGCTGCAGAGCCTTGCCGCGTGATCTCGACGTCACGCGGCGGGGGCCGGTCCGCTTGGTCGAAGCCCCAAAGTGAGACCGCAGCCGTCGAACCCGAACGGTGCAGTCTGACTCCAACTCGTCCGTAACGGCTGTCGGTTGCCCGCTCACTCGCCGAACGCCAAGCGACCCCGTGCCTCCGCATGACAGAGCTTGCCGGTCGCAACCCTGCACGGTAGGAGAAAACATGAATATGTTTGTCACCTATCTGCGCTCAGGCTCTTGAACGATCGGCGCATCTCCCGCCGGACCATCCTCGCCGGAATGGCCGCAGCGGCGCTCGGTCCCTCATCGATCGCACGTGCCACTGTTCCGGCCCGCGTCGCCTCGCTCGACTATGGTCTGGCCGAGACGATGCTGGCGATCGGCGCCGTGCCGGTCGCGCTCGCGGCAGCCGCAGATTGGGGAACCTGGGTGGTCGAGCCGCCGCTCCCGCCCAGCGTTCAGGACCTCGGCGCCGCGCAGGAGCCCAATTTCGAGCGCCTCGCGGCCCTGCGTCCCGACCTGATCCTCACGACCGACTACGTCGCGATGGTCGAACCGGCGCTCGCCCGCATCGCCCCGGTCGAGCGGCTGACGCTCTTCAGCGAGGGCGTCGAGCCCATGGCGCGGGCCCGCGACGTGACGATGACGCTTGGCGTCCGCCTCGGCCGCACGGACGAAGCGATCCGCTTCCTCGCCGCCTTCGACACCGAGATGGACGCCCTTGCGGCAAGGCTCGCGACGCATCGCGCCAAGCCCCTGCTGCTGGCGAGCTTCATGGACCCGCGCCATGTGCGGATCTACGGCACCAGCGGCCTCTACGGCAACGTGCTCTCCCGGCTCGGGCTTCGGAATGCCTGGAGCGAGGTCGTCAACTACTGGGGCTTCTCGACCGTCGGCATCGAGGCGCTCGGCGCCATGCCCGACGCGCGCTTCGTCGCCATCGAGCCCGTGGCGCCGGACATCTGGCCGGTGCTGGCCCGCTCGCCTTTGTGGACCGCCCTGCCCTTCGTTCGCGCGGAAGCCGTTTCCACCATCGCGCCGGCGCTGATGTTCGGCGCCCTTCCCTCGGCGCTGCGCTTCGCACGTCTGCTGGCCGCCGATCTCGAGCGCGGCTCTGACGCATGAGCCCCGTGTCCATCGCACGCGCGCCCTCCGTCCTCGTGGTCCTTCTCGCACTCCTGGCGATCGGCGCCTGCGTGCCGCTTCTGGCCAGGCCGCTCGCCGAACTCTGGTCGGCCGGCGGGGTGGCGGACGGCTATGACGCCGAGCGGATGCGGCTTCTTCATTCCACCCTGCCGCGTCTGGCCATGGCGATCCTTTGCGGCGGAGCGCTGGCGGCGTCCGGCGCGATCCTGCAGCAGGTCCTGCGCAATCCGCTGGCCTCACCCACCACGCTCGGCATCGACGCCGGCGGCCGGCTGGCGCTGGCGCTCGCCACTTTGCTGGCACCTGCGCTCTTCGGCTGGGGCCGCGATCTCGTGACGCTGGCGGGTTCGGCCATCTCGACGCTTCTCGTCTTCGCGCTCGTTCGCCGACGCCACTTCGCGGCCGTCTCGCTCATCCTCGCCGGCCTCGTCGTCTCGCTCTATGCCGGTGCGCTCTCGGCCCTCCTCACCCTTCTCAACGAACGCTATCTCGTCTCGCTCTTCATCTGGGGTAGCGGCTCGCTGTCGCAGCAGAGCTGGGACCCCGCTCTGTCGCTCCTCATGCGGCTGGCGCTTCTCGTCGGGCCGGTGGTGGCGCTCGTGCGCCCGCTCGGCGTCCTTGATCTCGACGAAGCCTCAGCGCGCGCACGCGGGCTGAACGCCGGACGCTTGCGGGCGCTCGGCGTCGGTGTCGCCGTGCTCCTGGCCGCCTTCGTGACGAGCGCAGTCGGCGTCGTCGGCTTCATCGGCCTCGTCGCACCGGTGCTGGCGCGCCTTGCGGGCGCCCGCCGCTTCGGCCATCGGCTGGCGCTCTCCACGGTGCTCGGCGCGCTCCTGCTGCTTCTCACAGACGTCGCCGTGCAACTCGCCTCCGGTGTCAGCGACGAGTTCCTGCCGACCGGGGCGGTGACGGCGCTGTTCGGATCGCCGCTCCTCCTTCTTCTCCTGCCGAGGCTGACGCGCGGCGAACGCCCGCCCTTGGCCGCCGATCCGGTGTCCTCCAAGGAAGCCGCCCGCAGCAACCCGGCCCGCCGGCTGGCTCTGGCGGCGGGCGGCGTCCTTGCGTTGACGTTGCTGGTGCTCGTCATCGGTCGCGATCCCCTCGACGGGCACTGGGCCGTTCTGTCGTCGGCCAGCCTCCCCGAGATGCTGCCCTGGCGCTGGCCGCGCATGCTCGGCGCCTTTGCCGCCGGCGCGATGCTCGGCATCGCCGGGTTCCTGCTGCAGCGCCTCACCGGCAACGAGATGGCGAGCCCCGAAGTCCTCGGCGTCAGCGCCGGAGCGGCCTTCGCCGCCGCACTCTCGCTCTTCGTGATCGCGACGCCGAACGCGGCGGTGATCGGCATCGCCGCGACGCTCGGCAGCCTTGCGGTGATCGGCGCCGTGCTGGCGCTCGGCCGGCGCTCCTGGTTCCAGCCCGAACGGGTGCTGCTCGCCGGCATCGCACTCAACGCCCTGCTCGACGCCGTCGTCGGCCTTCTCAGCGCGACCGGCGACCCGCGCGCGCTCATGCTGTTCGCCTGGATGGCGGGCTCGACCAGCAGCCTGACGGCACCCGCCGCCCTCGCGGCCCTTGGCGGCGCCGTGCTGTTCCTGGCGCTTGCGCTGCTCGTCGTGCGCTGGCTGGAGATCCTGCCGCTGGGCGCGCCCGCAAGCGTCGCACTCGGCGTGCCCCTCGGGCGCGCCCGGTTCTGCCTCTTCGTGCTCGCGGCAGCGCTGACGGCCGCCGCCACTCCCGTCGTCGGTCCCCTGACCTTCGTCGGACTGATGGCGCCCCATGCCGTGCGAATGATCGGGCTGGACCGTGCGGGGTCGGCGCTCATTGGCTCGGCGCTGGTCGGGGGCGGCCTGATGATCGCCGCCGACTGGCTGGCCCGCGTCGTCGCCTACCCGTGGCAGCTACCGACGGGCCTCGTCGCCGCGCTCATCGGCGCGCCCTGCCTCATGCTGCTTCTGGCCACGCGGCGCGGCGCCGGCTGATGCCCTGTCCGAACACTGCCGCCCCGCCTTGTCCTCGCGAGCCCCACCTCATGCCAGCCCAGCCCCGACCGACCCAGACGACCATCATCCGCCCCGCTGCTTCCCCCGTCGCCGCCGCCGCGTTCCGGTTGGCGGATGTCAGCTTCGCGGTCGAGGGTCGCACGCTCCTGCACCCGCTGACGATCGATCTGCCGCCCGGCCGCATCGTCGCGCTCGTCGGCCACAACGGATCCGGCAAATCAACACTGCTCAAGCTTCTGGCGCGCCAGACCCGTCCGACGAGCGGAACGGTTTCCTTCGCCGGGCAGGACCTCGGGGCTTGGAGCGAGCGCGAATTTGCCCGCGCAGTCGCCTATCTCCCCCAGTCGACGCCGCCGGCGCCCGGCATGCGAGTGCGCGAACTCGTCGATCTCGGGCGCTATCCCTGGCACGGGCCCTTCGGGCGCTTCGGAGCCGACGACCGTGCGAAGGTCGAGGAGGCCCTGGCGCTTACCGGCACGGGCGAGTTCGCCGACCGTCCGGTGGAAGCGCTCTCAGGGGGCGAGCGGCAGCGCGTCTGGCTGGCGATGCTGATGGCGCAGGATGCCGGCTGCCTCCTTCTCGACGAGCCGATCTCGGCGCTCGACATCGCCCACCAGATCGACGTTCTCACCCTCGTGCGCGATGTCAGCCGGCGCAAGGGCGTCGGTGTCGTCATCGTCCTCCACGACATCAACATGGCCGCGCGCTTCTGCGACGAGATCGTCGCGCTCAAGGGCGGGCGGCTTGTGGCACGCGGAAGCGTCGATGAGGTGGTGACCTCGACGGTGCTCGAACGCATTTATGGCATCGCCATGTCGACGATGCGGCACCCCCAGAGGAACGAGCCGGTGGCCTTCGCACTTTGATCGCATTACGGTCGCAAACTGAACTTTTTCATCACACCAGATAAAAAAGTCAGAATTGTGAGATTGAACGGATCGTTCGTGTCGGTTACGGATTGGTGCGCGTCAGGATTGTCCGAAAGTAGGATCCCGGCACGATCGATGGTCCGATTGCCGTCGAGCAGCAAGGCTGCGATGATGATCGACGTTTCTGGACGGACGACTCTCGCTTGTGACCCGGGGGCATTGGGGGGCCCGGCTCCCGAAGATCAACCGGTCTGACAAGCCGGTGCAGGAGATGAGAAGTTTGGCTGATCATGCCTCAGTTCGCACCCAACCCGGCACGCATACCGGCCTTTGAGCCGGCTTCCTCCGTTTTGCCTCTCTCGATCGTCGAGACGCACCGAGCCTTGCCGGCCCTCAACGACCGGACGGCCTTTCCCCTCGCCTTGCGATCGATCGACGAGGGACGGGTGACATTCGTCGACAGCCTGCGCAAGATCGGCCAGATGACGGCGCTGACGATGAGCACGCAGACCGGATTTCGGGCCGAGCCGACGGGAAGCCTCGATGTCTACGGTCTCTCCTTCACCACCTCCGGGACCGCCGTCCGATGCGGCGCTTCCGTCGAGGCAACGAGTTCGCCGGGCACCGGCTCGATCTATCATCTTCCCGATCTCGAATGGATCGACGTGTCGCCCCAGTTCAAGACGTGGGGGCTCTTCATCGAGCGCGAGCTTCTCGATCGCCAATACGAGGCGCTGACCGGCGAGAGCCCGAACGGCCGGATCAAGTTCGTTCCGGTGATCGAACTGACGTCGCGGCCCCTGAAAGCGTTCGTGCGCAGCGTCCGCATCCTGCACGAGGCGATCATGATGCGGCCGCAGCAGCATGGGCTGGATTTCCCGCTCCTGCAGGAACTTCTCATCCAGCAACTGCTGACGCACTGGCCGCGCGTCGGGGACGACGTGGTCACCGCCGACGCATCCTCCGCAGGGACGCTGGGGCGCGCGCGCGAATTCATCGCGGCGAACCTGACGACGCCGATCACGGTGGCCGACGTCGCTGCGGCCGCCGGTGTCAGCGTCCGAGCGCTCCAGATGGCGTTTCGCCGGGAGCTCGACCAGTCGCCGTTGTCCTTCATCCTCGCAGAGCGGTTGGATCTCGCCCACGCCCAGCTTCATCTGGCGGGGGATGCGCGCGCGGTTTCGCAGATCGCCTACGGCGCTGGCTTCCTTCACATGAGCGACTTTTCCCGCCGCTACCGCGAGCGGTTCGGCTGCACGCCGACGGAAACCCGGCGCAACCGCCGGCCCTGAAGCCCGCGAAGGGCTTCAGGATCGACTCTTCACCATCCGTTCGCGAAGGCGCTCATGCGCCCTTGCGAATCCGCAGGATC
Source organism: Aureimonas sp. AU12 (assembly GCF_001463705.1). Classification (GTDB taxonomy): domain Bacteria; phylum Pseudomonadota; class Alphaproteobacteria; order Rhizobiales; family Rhizobiaceae; genus Aureimonas. Next base: position 64,131 of record NZ_BBWH01000010.1, read on the forward strand.
GTCGAGTCGCCGCCGCCGCGCTGCTCGGTCACGGCAAAGACGGCGCCATCGGGTCCGACCTTCACGTCGCGGATGCGAGCCTCGAGCGGGATACGCTCCTCATTGACGACCTTGTCGCCGTCCATCTTCAGGACCACCAGCCCCTGTGTCACCAGCCCGCCGACCAGCACGTTGCCGGCCCAGCCCGGAAATTCCGCGCCTTGGTAGACGGCCATGCCGGAGGGGCCGATCACCGGATCCCAGTAATAGGCCGGCTGCTCCATTCCGTCCTTGGCCGTGATGCCCTCTCCGATCGGCGTGCCCCCATAGGCGATGCCGTAGGTGATCACGGGCCACCCATAGTTCTTACCGGGCTCGGGACGGTTCAACTCGTCGCCACCGCGGGCACCGTGCTCCACCGTCCAAAGGCGTCCATCCCCATCGAGCGTGGCCGACTGCAAATTGCGATGGCCGTAGGACCAGATGGCATCCTGCGCACCCGACTGCCCGACATAGGGATTGTCGGCCGGAATTGTGCCGTCAGCGTTGATGCGGAAGATCTTTCCGAGTCCGCTGTCGAGATCTTGCGCCTGATCGCGGATCGGGGTGTCAGACCGCTCGCCGACCGTGACGAAGAGCTTGCCGTCGGGCGCGAAGACCAGCCGCGAACCGAAATGCTTGTCGCCGTCATAGCCGGGCGTCTGCTGGAAGATGACCTTCAGGTCTTCGAGCGCGGCGGTGTCGCCGGTCGCAGCGAGCTTCGCGCTGGCGACCGACGTGCCGTTGACGCCGCCCTCGCGCGGCTCGGAGAAGGTGAAGTAGATCAGCCCGTCGCTCGCGAAGTTCGGGCCGAGCGCCACGTCGAGCAGTCCGCCCTGTCCGCCGGAGACCACCTTCGGCACCTCAGATACTTCGACGCGCTGCTCGCCGTCCGGCGAGACGATCATCATCTGGCCGCCCTTCGCCGTGACGAGCATGCGCCCGTCCGGGAGAAACTCCATCGCCCAGAGGTGCGGCAGGCCGCTGGCGACCGTCTCGACGGCGACCTTCGTCAGTTCGGCCGGCTGCGGAGCGCGTGTCTGACCGGCGAAGGCCGGGCGCTGGTCCGGCGCGTTGGGCGCCGCCGTCTCGGCGGGCTGGCCCGCGCCGCCGCCAGCGTCCGGCAGGTTGCCGTCGACATGGCTGAGTCGGTCGGCTTCGTTGCCGGTGGCCTGCGCCATCGCGCCGCCGGCGCCGATCAGCGTCGTGGCGAGAAGGATCGCGAGGGTAGAGGAAGAGCGTCGCATGCGAGGGCCTCGTCGGTTGGTGCGTGGCGCCTTGCGCGCCATTCATGACAGTTCAAGTGGATGCCGCTCGCGCGCGCTCAACACGTCTCGCGTTTAGTTGAGAGCGGCGTGTAGACCTGCCTGTGGTTCGCTGCCCTGTCGCTGGACAGACCGTTTGACGGGAAGCGCGGCGCGATCACCCGACCTTGCGTTCGAAGACTTTATCGGCGCGGCAAAGCTGCTATGGCTCGGCCCGTGACGAACAACGATCTCCCAGAACCGCCCCGCACCGCCGTCTACGGCGCCCCGCCCCTCGACCTCGTGGACGTGCCGCCCGACGCCGCGCAGCTCTCGCCACTACGGCCGGGGTCGCAGGCGATCGAGGCGCTGCCCGATGGCGCGCTCGACGACCTCGTCGTTGCCGCCCCCCCCGGCTCGATCGAACGCCGCTTCGTGCTGGCGCATGCGCTGCGCGCGCTGAGGCCCGGCGGCACGCTCACGGTGCTGGGTGCCAAGGACAAGGGTGGCGGGCGCCTTCGCGGCGAGCTGGAAGGGTTCGGCTGCGAGGTGGCGGAGCGCTTCAAGGCCCGCCAGCGCCTCTGCACCGTCACCCGGCCGCCGACACCACAGGGTCTCGACGAGGCCATCGCCGAGGGATCGCCCGTCCTGGTCGAGAAGATCGGCCTGCAGTCGCAGCCCGGCATCTTCTCGTGGAACCGGATCGACCCCGGCTCGGCGCTGCTCGTGCGTCATCTTCCGGCCTTTGCCGGCCATGGGGCGGATCTCGGCGCGGGGCTCGGCATCCTCTCACGCGCCGTGCTCGCCTCCCCGAAGGTCGAGGCGTTGACGCTCATCGAGATCGACCGCCGCGCGGTGGACGCGGCGAAGCTGAACGTCACCGACCCGCGCGCGCGCTTCAACTGGGCCGACGCGCGCGAGACGAAGCTGACCGAACTCGATTTCGTGGTGACGAACCCGCCCTTCCACGCCGAAGGGATCGAGGATCGCGGCCTCGGCCAGGCTTTCATCGCCAGCGCTGCCCGGATGCTGCGCCGCTCCGGCACGCTGCTTCTCGTCGCCAACCGGCACATGCCCTACGAGGCAGCGCTGCGCACGGCCTTCCGCAGCGTCGAGACGCGTGTGGAAGAGGCCGGCTACAAGATCTTCGAAGCCCGCAAATGACGAAGACCCCGACGTCGCGCCTCGACAAGCTGCTCGCCAACATGGGGTACGCCTCGCGGCGCGAGATCCAGCTCCTCGCCAAGAACGGCCGCATCCGGCTGGACGGCGCGCCCGTGCCCCGTGCCGACGACCGCATCGCGCTGACGCCCGATCTCGAAACGCGCCTCGTGGTCGACGGCGAGGCGCTCGATCCGCTGCCGGGCTTCATCCTGATGCTGAACAAGCCGCTCGGCGTCACCTGTTCGCACAAGGAGGCGGGACCGCTGGTCTACGATCTCCTGCCCTCGCGGTGGCGCCGGCGCGACCCCGCCATTTCGACGGTGGGGCGGCTGGACAAGGAGACGTCCGGCCTCCTGCTGATGACCGACGACGGCGCGCTCCTCCACCGCATCATCTCGCCGAGCCGCCACGTCGCCAAGCGCTACCGCGCCCACCTCGCCCGGCCGATGAGCGGTCGCGAGGCCGAGCTGTTCGCTGCGGGTACGTTGATGCTGGAGGGCGAGGACAAGCCCCTCGCCCCGGCAGAACTGGAGATGATCGGCCCCCAGGAGGCGCTGCTGCAGGTGCATGAGGGGCGCTACCATCAGGTCCGCCGGATGTTCGCCGCCACCGGCAATCACGTCGAGACCCTGCACCGCGAGTCCGTCGGCGGCCTCGCCCTGCCGGCCGATCTCGAGCCGGGCGCGATCCGCCGGCTGACCGAAGCCGACATCGCCGCGATCTTCGCGCCGTCCTGACAGGCGGCAGGTCGCCGCCCTTCTAAACTCCGCGCCATCGACCGCCCTTGATCGCGACCGCCTTGTTCATCTGACGAAGAGACGCGATCTCGGATACCGCTGACCGTTCAGTTCTGGCGCTGCGCTACAGTCATGCAAAGGCACGATCGAACGATCGCGCATCGATCCGCCCGTCAGTGATCGCACCGCGACGCAGCCACCGCACCGAATCTGGTGTCCCTCAAGCACCGGGCGGGCGGCTCGGCGCCGTCCGCCCGCACTCGCATCGCCTCAGGTCTTCGCGGCCCAGGCGTCGAGCGCCTGCTTGAAGACGCGATCGCCGGGAATGCCCTTCTCGATCGACATCAACGCCCGCTGTCCCGTCGAATAGGCGATGGGGATGTCGATCCATTCCTCGCGCCCGAGCAGGCCGAGATTGCTGTCGACGGCCTGCTTGAGGTCGTTGAGGGCGATGATGAAGAAGCCGTCCGAGATCTTGCCGGCGACGCCGATCAATGGTTCGCCGCGCGCCTGCTCGGTCGGCTTCAGGGCCAGCCGCTGCACGTTCTCGATCTGGCCGCCGGCGAAATCGGCGGGCGTGTCGAACATGATCTCGATGACGTGGCTGGCCGGCAGCGTCGTGTCGGCGTTGCGACGGATCGTCAGCGTCATCTTCAGATTGTCGTTCGGCACGTCGGCGACGGCGCGGATCGCCGGCTCCGCGGGCTGACCTTCGGCCGGCGGCTCGCTGATCACGCTCCAGACGACGTTGCCGACCTCCTGCGAGCCCTCGCGCGTCGCCGAGCGCTCCTCGTAGAACACGGCCCTTTGCCCGACCGGCACGGTGCCCGGCGTTGCGGCCGGCGGCGTCGAGGCGACGACGGGCGGCACGACGGTCACCGTTTCCGGCGCCACGATGGGCGCGGTCTCGACCGGCGGCGGCGAGACCGAGGCGGTGGCGACGTCGGTGCCCTCCTCGAAGGCATTGGCCGCGCCCGCACCCGGACCGGCATCGACCTCGGTCCCGTCCGGCAGCAGGCGCTGGGTGAAGCGGCGGGGCTGGACACCGCCCGCGGCCGGCGCCGTCGCGGGAACCGCCTGGTCCGTGGCGGTGCCGCTCGGCGGCGTCGCGGTGGCGGCGGGCGCGTCGGTGGCCGCGGGATCCGCCGTCTCGCCGGCATCGGTGGTGGGCGGCGTGGTGGTGGCGGGGAGCGACGCGACGTCGCTGCCGCCGGACAGCGCCGTGCGGATCTCGTCGCCGTAGAACCAGCCGGCAGTGCCGAGGCCGGCCACGAGCAGCAGCGTCAGCCCCGCGGCGAGAGGCGTCCGGCTCTTGCGCTCGCGCCGTACGGGGTAGCGCGGCGCCGAGACATCGGCGGTCGGGATGGCCGGGCGGTCCTGGCCCTGTGCTTCCGGCCGTTGCGAGACGCGATCGTCGAGCGACGAGAAGGGCGGCGAAGCCGGCCGCAGCGCCATGGCGCGACGCGACGCCGGCGTGTCGGCAACCGGCATATCCACCTCGTGCGGACCGATCTCGCCGACGCGGGCCTCGGGATCGGCATCGACGCGTTGGGGCCGAAGCGAGGCCTGCGAGGCGATCGACGCGGGTTCCGAACGGTTCTCGTCGCCGCGCACGACGGGCCGCGCCGGATTGGCGGGAGGCTTCGTGGTGGGCGTGGTGCGGGGAAAGGGCGGCGGCGCAGGACGTTCCGCTGCAACCGGGGGCGGCGCGGGACGCTCCACAACGGGCTGCACCGGGCGAACCGGCTCGGCCTCCGGCTCACGCCGCTCGCCGACGAACGGCGCCGAGGCGACGGTCGCCGCATCCGCCGGCTCCTGCGCGGGATCGACGGAGGCCGGGTCGTAGTGGGCTTCGGTCTCGCGGATCGCGTCTTCGAGGACACGCAGGCGCGCCTCGACGATGTGATCCTCGAGCGGAGGATTGGCCGCCTGGATCTGGCGATTGATCGCCGAGCGCGCCTTCTCGTAGACCTTGGCCCGCAGTTGCGGTGTCGCGCTGGGCAAGCCGTCGATCGTCTTGCGGAGAACGGCGGTCAGATTCGCCATGAATTGCTGCACTCACTCGAAGGACTGGGACACGCTGCGTTCGATGTCTCGCGACGATGCCGCCGGCCCCGGCATCACCTGCGCAGACGCCCTTCGTCCCCGACATGCCGACGACCACCCGGAAGGGCAGCCGCCGCCCTGCACCCACGGCCTGCGAAAGCAGTCGTCGGCGCAGAAGCGCATCGGGAAGGCGAAGGGCGGTCCGGCGCGTCCTTCGACATTCCAACCGCTCAGAGCACCTTATATCAAGTTTTCCTTAATCCTGAAACGGATCGCGGACAAGGATCGTGTCGTCACGCTCCGGAGAGGTGGAGAGGAGCGTCACCGGCGCGCCGACCAGTTCCTCGATCTGGCGCACGTATTTGACCGCCTGCGCCGGAAGGTCGGCCCAGGAGCGCGCGCCCTTCGTGGTGCCCTTCCAGCCCTCGAAGCTCTCGTAGATCGGCACCACACGCTGCTGTGCGCCCAGGCTCGCCGGGAAGTAGTCGATCCGCTCACCGTCGAGTTCGTAGGCGACCGCGATCTTGATCTCGTCCATGCCGTCGAGCACGTCGAGCTTGGTCAGCGCCAGTCCGTGAATGCCGTTGATCGCGACGGCCTGGCGCACCAGCACCGCGTCGAACCAGCCGCAGCGACGCTTGCGGCCGGTCACCGTGCCGAATTCGTGACCCTGCGTGCCCAGGAACTCGCCGACCTCGTTGTCCTGTTCGGTCGGGAACGGCCCCTCGCCGACGCGCGTCGTGTAGGCCTTGGTGATGCCGAGCACGAAGCCGAGGCTCGATGGGCCGAGGCCCGAGCCCGCCGCCGCCTGCCCCGCCACGGTGTTGGACGAGGTGACGAAGGGATAGGTGCCGTGGTCGATGTCGAGCAGCGTTCCCTGCGCGCCTTCGAACAGGATGCGAGCGCCGGCCTTGCGGCGCTCGTCGAGCAGGCGCCAGACGCGATCGATATAGGGTGCGATCTCGGAGGCGACGGAGGTCAACTCCTCGAGAATCGCGGCCGCGTCCACTTCGGGCTGGCCGAGGCCGCGCCGCAGCGGATTGTGGTGCGCCAGCAGGCGCTCGATGCGCTCGGGCAGGAGATCGGTCTCGACGAGATCCATGACGCGGATGGCACGCCGGCCGACCTTGTCCTCGTAGGCCGGGCCGATGCCGCGGCGCGTCGTGCCGATCTTGGTGCCCTCGGCGGCGTTCTCGCGGATCGCGTCGAGTTCGCGATGCAGCGACAGGATGAGCGAGGCGTTGTCGGCGATGCGCAGCGTCTCGGGGCCGATCTGGACGCCCTGCGCTTCCAGCCGCTTCTTCTCGGAGACGAAGGCGTGCGGGTCGAAGACGACGCCATTGCCGATCACCGAGAGCTTGCCCTGGCGCACCACGCCCGAAGGCAGCAGCGACAGCTTGTAGGACACGCCATCGACCACCAGCGTGTGGCCGGCATTGTGCCCGCCCTGGAAACGCACCACGACGTCGGCTCGCTCCGAGAGCCAATCGACGATCTTGCCCTTCCCCTCGTCACCCCACTGGGAACCGACGACGACGACGTTAGCCATTCTGTCTCCTCGGAAGGGCCCTCGGCCCTCGCTGTTCGGGTGTTTCGGGCATGCCAATGCCTCGGCTGGCGCCGACTCCCGGTCCAAATCGGCCGGACTATAGTGAAAGCCCGTCCGGGATGCGAGGGAGGGAGGGCCCGATTCACAGGGTGCCGGTGCGCGGGCTGGCGGCTCACATTGCGCGGGCGCGCCGATCCGGCCTATGCAGCCCGCATGCTGCAGACACTCCGCCACCCTTACGTCCTTCTCGGCCTGACGGCCTTCATCTGGGGCGCCAACTCGGTGGCGGGCAAGCTGGCGGTCGGCCACGTCTCGCCGATGATGCTGACCGTGCTGCGCTGGGCGATCGCCAGCGCTCTCCTCGCCCCCTTCGCCCTGCCCGTCCTCCGGCGCGACTGGCCGCTCGTTCGGCCCCGCCTCGGCTATTTTGTGATGCTCGGGCTTCTTGGCTTCACCGGCTTCAACTCGCTCTTCTACGTGGCGATGAATTACACGAGCGCGATCCACTCGACGATCGTGCAATCCTCGATGCCGCTCGTGGTCTTCGTCGGCATGTTCCTGGTGTTCCGGGCGAAGGTGACGGGATTGCAGGTCGCCGGGTTCTCGCTGACGCTCCTCGGCGTCCTGCTCACCGCTGGGCACGGCGACCTGACGACGCTCGCCGCCCTCGATCTCAACCACGGCGACGCGCTGATGCTGGTCGCCGTCCTCTTCTTCGGCGCCTACACGATCATGCTGTCGCGCAAGCCGGCGATCCACTGGCTGAGTTCAATCTTCCTGATCTCGCTGACGGCCACGCTCACGTCGCTTCCCGTCGCCATCGGCGAGTGGGTGATCGGCGCCCAGCGCTGGCCGGATGCGCAGGGCTGGGGGGTGGTCGCGTTCAGCGTGCTCCTGCCCTCGATCCTGTCGCAGAGTCTCTACATCAAGGGCATCGAGATGATCGGCGCCAACCGCGCCAACCTCTTCGTCAACCTCGTCCCGATCTTCGGCACGATCCTCGCGGTGGCCATCCTCGGCGAGCCGCTCTTTACCTATCACGTCGTGGCGCTCGCGCTCGTCCTCGGGGGTATCACCATCGCGGAACGCGGCAAGCAGCGGGCGCGGGTGGCCGATCAGCCGGCGACGCCGGTGGAGGTGGAGACGCGAGGGTGAGGGGACGGGGGGACCCCGTCGCGGAGGTCACAGGGGGTTGCGTCCGCCCGGCTCCTCCCCCTCACACACCAAACGGGTCGTCATCCGGGCTTGACCCGGGATCCATGCCGCCGCGTTTGACCTTTGACACCAAGGACGAGCGACGAGCGCCGCGGCATGGATCCCGGCTCTGGGGCCGGGATGACGATGGAGGAAAGGTCGTTGTCACGCTGAGCTTCGGCTTGTGGTCAGGCCTACCCCTGAACAGCGAGCGACTCGATGTCCTCCCCGAACCATCCCTCCATACGAAAAAAGGCGGCCCTTGCGGACCGCCCCTCCTCTTCAATGCTTATGCAGTCTCAGACCTCGAACGTCAGCAGCTTCGCCTGCCCGATGCCGTTCAGCGCCTCGACCTGCGCGATGAAGGCGTCGCTCAACGGCTCGTCGAGATAGAGCAGCGCGATGGCGCTGCCGCCCTGCTCGTCGCGGCCGAGATGGAAGTTGGCGATGTTGATGCCGGCCTTGCCGAAGGTCATGCCGAGTTCGCCGATGACGCCGGGCACGTCCTTGTTGGCGGTGTAGAGCATGTAGCGGCCGACATCGGCCTCCATGTTGATGCCCTTGATCTGGATGAAGCGCGGCTTGCCGTCCGAGAAGCAGGTGCCCGCCACCGAGCGCGTCTGCTTCTTGGTGGTCACCGTCACCTTGAGGTAGCCGTCGAAGACGCCCGACTTGTCGCGCCGCACCTCGGAGACGGCGATGCCACGCTCCTTGGCCATGAGCGGCGCCGAGACCATGTTGACGGTCTGGACCTGCGCCTTCATCAGCCCGGCCAGCGCCGCCGAGACGAGCGCGCGCGTGTTCATCTGGGCCGGCGCGCCGTCGAAGAGGATCTCCACCGCGTCGATCGGGTCTTCCGTCAGCTGGCCGGCGAAGGAACCGAGGATCTCCGCAAGCTTGACGTAGGGCGTCAGCAGCGGCGCCTCCTCGGCCGTGATCGAGGGCATGTTGAGCGCGTTCGACACCGCGCCGTTGACGAGATAGTCGGCCATCTGCTCGGCCACCTGCAGCGCCACGTTCTCCTGCGCTTCCGTCGTGGAGGCGCCCAGATGCGGCGTGCAGACGACGTTCTCGAGGTGGAAGAGCGGCGAGTCGGTCGCCGGCTCGGTCTCGAACACGTCGATGCCGGCACCCGCCACCTGACCGGACTTGATGGCCTCGGCGAGATCCTTCTCCACGATCAGGCCGCCGCGCGCGCAGTTGATGATGCGCACGCCCTTCTTCATCGTGGCGATCGCCTTGGCGTCGATGATGCCGCGCGTCTTGTCGGTCATCGGCGTGTGCAGGGTGATGAAGTCGGCGCGGCGGAAGAGTTCGTCGAGCTCGACCTTCTCGATGCCGAGCTGCGCGGCGCGCTCGGCCGAGAGGAACGGGTCGAAGCCGATCACCTTCATCTTGAGGCCGACGCCGCGCGAGGCGACGATCGAGCCGATATTGCCGCAGCCGATGACGCCGAGCACCTTGCCGGTGATCTCCACGCCCATGAAGCGATTCTTCTCCCACTTGCCGGCCTGCGTCGAGGCGTCGGCGGCGGGAAGCTGGCGGGCCACGGCGAACATCATCGCGATGGCATGCTCGGCCGTGGTGATCGAGTTTCCGAAGGGCGTGTTCATCACGATGATGCCCTTCCGGCTCGCCGCCGGGATGTCGACGTTGTCGACGCCGATGCCGGCGCGGCCGATGACCTTCAGCTTGGTCGCGGCGTCGATGATCTTTTCCGTGACCTTCGAGGCGGAGCGGATCGCGAGGCCGTCATACTGGCCGATGACCTCGAGGAGCTTGTCCTTGTCCTTGCCGAGATCGGGCAGGTAGTCGACCTCGACGCCGCGATCCTTGAAGATCTGGACGGCGGTCGGGGAGAGCTTGTCGGAAACGAGAACGCGGGGTGCCATGGAAGTGATCCTGTCGAAAGACCGCGGCGGCAGACGCTCGGCACGCGGTAGAGAAGGAAAAGGAAAAGCGCCGGGGGTTCAATGTCGTCATCCCGGCCTCGTACCGGGATGACGACTGCACTGAACCTTTGGCCGTCAGGCCGCGGCTTGCGCCAGCGTCGCTTTCTGCTGCGCGAACGCGTAGGCGATCCACGGCATCAGCGCTTCCAGATCGGACGCCTCCACCGTGGCGCCGGCCCAGATACGCAGTCCCGGAGGGGCGTCGCGATAGGCACCGACGTCGAGCGCGACGCCTTCCTTTTCGAGCATCGAGGCAACGCCCTTGGCGAAGGCCTCCTGCGCGTCCTTCGGCAACGCGACGACGCTCGCGTCGGTGAACTGCAGGCAGACCGACGTGTTCGACCGCGTCGCCTTGTCCTTCGCCAGGAAGCCGATCCAGTCATTGGCCTCGACGAAGCGCTCGATCACGGCGAGATTGTCGTCGGCGCGCTTCTTCAGCGCGGGCAGGCCGCCGATCCGCTGGCCCCAGGCGAGCGCATCGAGATAGTCCTCGACGCAGAGCATTGAGGGCGTGTTGATCGTCTCGCCCTTGAAGATGCCCTCGATCAGCTTCCCACCGGAGGTCAGCCGGAAGATCTTCGGCAGCGGCCAGGCCGGCTTATAGGTGGTGAGGCGCTCGACGGCGCGCGGGCTGAGGATCAGCATGCCGTGCGCAGCCTCGCCGCCCATCACCTTCTGCCAGGAGAAGGTGACGACATCGAGCTTGTCCCAGGGCAGGTCCTGCGCGAAGGCCGCCGAGGTCGCGTCGCAGATGGTCAGGCCCTTGCGATCGGCAGGAATGGCGTCGCCATTGGGCAGACGCACGCCGGAGGTCGTGCCGTTCCAGGTGAAGACGACATCGTGGTCGAAGTCGAGCGAGGCGAAATCAACGATATCGCCGTAGCCGGCCTCGAAGACGCGGGCGTCCTGGAGCTTGAGCTGCTTGACAGCGTCCGTCACCCAGCCCGAACCGAAGCTTTCCCAGGCCACCATGTCGACCGGCCGCTCACCGAGGAGCGACCACATGGCCATCTCGACGGCGCCCGTGTCGGACGCGGGCACGATGCCGACGCGGTAGTCGGCGGGCACGCCGAGAATCGAGGCGGTGTCGTCGATCGCCTTCTGGAGCTTGGTCTTGCCGACCTTGGCGCGGTGCGAGCGGCCCAGCGCTGCATCTTCGAGCGCCTGGAGGCTCCAGCCCGGGCGCTTGGCGCAGGGGCCGGACGAGAATCGGGGGTTGGCCGGACGCGTGGTCGGCTTTTCGGTCGTCGCCATCATCTATCCTCTCAGATAGTCAGCGCCTCGTTGGGGAGGCGTGTCCCGCGTCGGCAATTAGGCCCGCTGCGAGTTGTCGTCAAGCGACATGTCGATGACGCCTTGCCCGGGTTTCCGTTCACGAGCGACCCTGAAATGCCGGAAGGCGGCAGGCTCGCGCCCGCCGCCTTCCGGCATCGTCCTCAAAGATAAAGCTCAGCCGAACTTGTAGCGCAGGCCCAGCTGGATCGTGTGGCGGTCGAAGCCGTCGTCCTCGCCGAGGATCTTGCTGCCGGGCGCGCCGATCGAGGCGCCATCGAACGAGTAGGTGTCGCCCCCGTCGACGTTGAGGTAGCGGTAGCCGACATCCAGTGCCAGGGACTGGGTCATGTTGTAGGCGACGCCCGCGTTCAACGCGTAGGCGAAGCGCCAGGAGTTCTCGCCCTTGAACCCGATCGAACCCACGGGATCGGCCGGACCGCCGCACGGGTCGGAGACGTCGCAGCCTCCGCCGGCATCGAGCGAGATCGAGGTGTCGTCGTAGCTGAGGTGGACCGCGCCGAGACCGCCGCCGACATAGGGGGTGAAGCCGGCGAAGGTGCCGAGATCGGCATAGACATTGGCCATCAGCTCGTAAGCCTCCAAATCGCCCGCGCCGCCGAGCGCGTTGCAGGCGGGATCGCCGGCGCAGATCAGCGAGTCCGTCGCGGTCGTGGTCAGCTCGTCCTTCCAGTAGTGGAAGGTCGCGTCGGTGCGCAGCCAGTCGGTCGCCTGATAGCCGATGCCGACGCCGCCATCGAAGCCCTCGTCGAGATCGAGACGCGAGAAGCCGGATACGAGCGTCCCGGTGGGATCGACGATGCGCTGCGTCACGTCGAGATCGGCGCTGAAGTCGTAGGAGACGTCGCCGCGCACGTAGAAGCGGGATGCCGGCGCCGCGGCGACGATTTCGGGAGCCGACAGGATATCGGCAGCCTGGGCTGCACCGAGGGAGCCGAGAAGGAAGGCAACAGCCAGGAAGCGGGAATTGCGGTCGAACATGGAAGCGCCTTCGGAAGGGGTCGGGCGACACGACGTTGCGTCACCTCTTGCCGAAGACCTTCGTGCCCACGTGGTTAACGAAGCGTTAACCACGTTCCTTAACCCTCTGCGTTAACCAGTTTCACACCATTTTGGGTTGTCCGATGTCTTGGCCGAACTTGCCTGTTCGCCCAACGAAAAAGGCCGCCCGAGGGGCGGCCTTTCGCATGAAAACGATGAAACGTCGTGGCTTAGAAGAAGGAGTAGCGAAGGCCCGCACGAACCGTGTGCAAATCGAAGCCGTTGTCCTTGCCCTGGATGCCGCTGGCGCCGGCCAGCTTGTCGGTCGCATCGAACTCGAAGGCGTCGCCATCGTAGATGCGCGTGTAGCGATAGCCGACGTCGAGTGCGAGCGAGTGGGTCAGGTCGATGCTCGCACCGGCCATAAGCGCGGTGGCGAAGCGCCAGCTGTCTTCGCCCTGATGCACGCCGACGTAGTTTTTGGGATCGCCGCAGACGTTCGAGCAGACTTCGTTCTTCATGTCGCCATAGGACACGTTGGCGAAGCCGATACCCGCGCCGAAATAGGGCGTGATCGGTCCGAAGTAGGGCAGGTCGACATAAGCGTTGGCCATCGCCGTCCAGATGTCGGCATCCGACGTATCGTTGAAGCGGCAGTCGCCACCATACGAGTAGGCGCAGGCGCTGGAGCCCTTCACGTCGAAATTGTAGTAGTCGACGGCAAGATCGGTGCGGAAATGCTCGGCGAAGCGGTAACCGACGCCGGCGCCGACGCTGTAGCTGTCGTCGAGCTTGATCGAGGAATAGCGGAAGTCGTCGCCGTACTGGTTGGTATGCGCGTCATACGAGCGGAACGAGCCGTCCGTCTCCGACGAGAAGGCGTAGCCCGCGTCGGCGCGGATGTACCAGCCGCTGTAGTCGTCGGGAACGGGCTCGGCCACCGGCAAGGGCTCGAGAATGTCCGCCGCGTTCGCGAAGGACGGCAGGAGTGTCGCGGACGCCATCAGGGCGAGGACAAGCCGAACCATGGTCAGATCTCCAGAATTCGTAATGGTGAGCGGCTTGAGTTCCGCAACACGTCGAAATCTAAAGATTAATGATTAACGCTTGGTTTATGTGCTGAAGGGTAGTGGACAAAGACCTCCACCCTCCTTCCGACCTGCGGCGCGGGCAGCGGGCCCGGTCAGGCCGCTTCCCGGCGCAGCACGCCGATGATGTCGTCGACCACGCTCGTCACCAGAACGGGATCGTCGCCCTCGGCCATCACGCGGATCAGCGGCTCGGTGCCGGAGGGCCGGATGACGAGACGGCCGCTGTCGCCCAGCCGATCGCGCCCGAGGCTGATCGCCTCCTTCACTCGCGCCAGTTCCAGAGGCTCGCCGCCGGCAAAGCGGATGTTCTTGAGAACCTGCGGCACCGGCTCGAACTTGCGGCAGACCTCCGAGACCGTGCCGCCGGCCTTGCGGACCACCGCCAGCACCTGAAGCGCCGACACCAGTCCGTCACCGGTCGTGCCGAAGTCCGACAGCACGATATGGCCGGACTGTTCGCCGCCGACATTGTAGCCATGCTGGCGCATGTGCTCGACGACGTAGCGGTCGCCGACCTTCGTGCGCGCGAGCTGGATCTGCCGCTCGTTGAGGAAGCGTTCGAGGCCGAGATTGGACATGATGGTCGCCACGACGCCGCCCGCCGCGAGGCGCCCGTCGTCGGCCCAGGCCTCGCCGATGACGGCCATGATCTGGTCGCCGTCGACGATCTCGCCGTGCTCGTCGACGATCAGCACGCGATCGGCGTCGCCGTCGAGGGCGATGCCGATGTCAGCGCGCACTTCGCGAACCTTGGCGCACAAAGCCGCCGGGCTCGTCGAACCGCAGCTGAGATTGATGTTGGTGCCGTCGGGATCGACGCCGATCGCCACGACGTCGGCCCCCAGTTCCCAGAGAACGTCGGGCGCGACCTTGTAGGCCGCGCCGTTGGCGCAATCGATGGCGACGCGCACGCCCTCCAGAGACATCTCACGCGGCAGCGTGCGCTTGGCGAACTCGACATAGCGGTCGCGGCCGCCATCGTCGTAGCGTCGGGCGCGGCCGAGATGGGCGCCGTCCGCCAGCCGGCGCGACAGGTCCTCGTCGATCAGCCCGTTGATCTCGGCCTCCAGCTCGTCCGACAGTTTGTAGCCGTCGGGGCCGAACAGCTTGATGCCGTTGTCGTCGAAGGGGTTGTGCGAGGCGGAGATCATCACGCCGATATCGGCCCGCATCGAGCGCGTTAGCATGGCGACGGCGGGCGTCGGCATCGGACCGAGCATCAGCACGTCGACGCCGACAGCGGTGAAGCCGGCGCAGAGCGCGGGCTCGATCATGTAACCGGACAGGCGCGTATCCTTGCCGATGACCACGCGGTGCCGGTAGTTGCCACGCCGGAACGCCAGTCCCGCGGCCATCCCGACCTTCATCGCGATCTCGGGCGTCATCGGATGACGATTGGCCCGGCCACGAATGCCGTCGGTGCCGAAATAGGACTTACTCATGGCGGGTTCCCCGAAGGCCGAATGTTCCAGCGTCTACCGGGAGCAGCATCGCACAGGAAGTCAAAAAGAATATCAGCGTCTGGCTGGCGTGAAGCCGGGCGCTGACGCGAAAAGGGCGAACCTTTCGGTCCGCCCTCCTTCTATCGATAGGCTTTTGCCAGAGGCTTACGCCTGCGGCTGAGGCTCCAGTCCGCCTTCCGACTTATCGTCGCGAGGGCCGGACGGCTTGGCTGAACCGGCCTTCGGCACGGCGGAGCCACGCGAGGGCGGCGTGTCGTCGCCCATGTCGCGGGCCAGCGTCTTGCCGGCAAGGAGATCGCGAACCTCGTCGCCCGACAGCGTCTCGAACTCGAGCAGGCCGTAGGCGAGCTTGTGCAGGTCGTCGATCCGCTCGTTGAGGATACGGCGCGCCTTGTTCTCGGCGACCTCGATGATCCCGCGCACTTCCGAATCGATCAGACGCGCGGTCTCTTCCGACATGTTCTGCTGCTGCGACACGGAATGACCGAGGAAGACCTCCTCCTGGTTCTGCCGGTAGCGCAGGCGACCAAGCTTGTCGCTCATGCCGTATTCCATGACCATCGCGCGGGCCATGTTGGTGGCCTGCTGAATGTCGTTGGAGGCGCCGGTCGTGACGTTGTCGAGACCGTAGATGATCTCTTCGGCGGCACGACCACCGAAGATCATCGTCAGGCGCGCTTCCATCTCGTTCTTGCGCATGCCGTAGCGATCGCGCTCCGGCAGGTTCATCGTGACGCCGAGCGCGCGGCCGCGCGGGATGATCGTCACCTTGTGCAGCGGATCGTTGAAGGGCTCGTAGATGCCGACGAGAGCATGACCGGCCTCGTGATAGGCCGTCAGCTTCTTCTCGTCCTCGGTCATTGCCATCGACCGGCGCTCGGCGCCCATCATGACCTTGTCCTTGGCATCCTCGAATTCCAGCATCGTCACGAGGCGCTTGGAGCGGCGGGCCGCCATCAGCGCGGATTCGTTGACGAGGTTGGCGAGATCGGCACCGGAGAAGCCCGGCGTGCCGCGCGCGATGGTGCGCAGGTCGACATTGGGCGCCAGCGGCACGTTGCGCACATGCACCTTGAGGATCTTCTCGCGGCCTCCGACATCGGGATTCGGCACCATGACCTGACGGTCGAAGCGGCCGGGACGCAGCAGCGCGGGGTCGAGGACGTCGGGCCGGTTGGTCGCGGCGATGAGGATGATGCCCTCGTTCGCCTCGAACCCGTCCATCTCGACGAGAAGCTGGTTCAGCGTCTGCTCGCGCTCGTCGTTGCCACCGCCGAGGCCGGCGCCGCGATGGCGACCGACCGCGTCGATTTCGTCGATGAAGATGATGCAGGGCGCGTTCTTCTTGGCCTGCTCGAACATGTCGCGAACACGGGACGCACCGACGCCGACGAACATCTCGACGAAGTCTGAGCCCGAGATGGTGAAGAAGGGCACGTTGGCCTCACCCGCGACGGCGCGTGCCGTCAGGGTCTTACCGGTGCCGGGAGGGCCGATGAGCAGCACGCCGCGCGGGATCTTGCCGCCGAGACGCTGGAACTTCTGCGGCTCGCGCAGGAACTCGACGATCTCCTCCAAGTCCTGCTTGGCCTCGTCGATACCGGCGACGTCGGCGAAGGTAACGCGGCCGTGCGCTTCGGTCAGAAGCTTGGCCTTCGACTTGCCGAAGCCCATCGCCTTGCCGCCCGCGCCGCCCTGCATCTGGCGCATCAGGAAGATCCAGACGCCGAGGATGAGGAGGATCGGGCCGAAGGAGAGAAGCATCGACCAGATCGGGTTGGAATTGTCCGACGGCGGCGACGCGTTGATCTGGACGTTCTTGCCCTCGAGCCGGCTGACGATCTGCGGATCGCCGGGCGAGTAGGTCTGGAACGGGCTCGATGCGTCGGAGTAGCTGCCCGAGATCCGCTGGCCCTGGATGGTGACGGAGCGCACACGACCGGCGTCGACGTCGGACAGGAACTGCGAATAGGGGATTTCGCGCGAATTGGCGGTCTGCGAGCCGTTCGAAAACAGCTGGAACAGCGCAATCAGCAGGAGAGCGATGATCGCCCAGAGGGCGAAATTCCTGAAGTTCTGGTTCATTATCCGTCCTGGGATTGCGCCTCGGCGCCCGCACGTCTTGCGACACGAGGGACCATGACTTGTCAGCGAAGATAGGTGTCCGCCAAATCCTTGCCAACAGGCTCCGTGCCATTTGCGGCAATTTGGAGCCCCGCGGTTAATGCGAAGGGTGTCCGGACCGGCAGATTGGCCGCGATCCGCCAGCCGATCCGGCACCGGAGCGGGAGTTCGGCGGCTCCGGGAAACCGTTCGAGAAGGTGGCGATGCGCCGCGCGCACCCGTCCCGAATCATCGGTGAGAACCGGCAGGGTGCGGTCGCGCCAGTTTCCAAGGCCGATGGCGCCTAGCGCGAGAACCGGACCCACATCCGGATCGGGAACCGCCCGGGCGTCGATGTCGAAACGGCCGTCGAAACAGACGGCTAACAGTCCGAGTTGCACGGGGGCCGGCGCCGAGCGGCCGAACTCGCGGTTCCACTCGAGCCGTCCCCCTCGCCGCTCGATCCGGCAACCTGCCAGAGTCGATGAGACGTCGCCCTCGCAACTCAACCGCTCCCCGAGGCGGGCGATGGCCTGCGTGGCAGGCGCCTCGGCGCCGCCACCGGCAGCCGTCACGAAGCGAGACAGCAGGGGCTGGTCGGCCGATTGCCAACGGTCGATCACGATCGCGCCAGCATCGGTCAGTTCGAGCCGCCCTTCATGCCGAAGCTCCGCCAGACGAAGCGCGAGAGCGGCATCGGCGGCGTCGCGCTCGCGGCCCGCCGACCCGAGAGCCGCGAGCGCAGCATCCCGATCGACCTCGCCGCGATCGATCGCCAGCCGAAGGGCGGCCCGCCGGTAACGCACGTCGCGATTGGTCGGATCGTCGATCGCCCGAAGGCCGGCGCGGCGAACGTCCTTCGCGAGAGCGCCGCGCTCGATGCCGAGAAACGGGCGCAGCAGAACGAGGCCGGGTTCGAGATCGCGCCAGTCGCGCATGCCCGCCGAAGCCGGGCCGAGGGCGCCGCGCTCGCGGGCGAGGAGATGCGTTTCGATCTGGTCGTCGCGGTGATGCGCGGTTGCGAGCGCGCCGGCGCCAAGGCGCCTGGCTTCCAATGCAAGGAGCCCGTAGCGCGCGGCGCGCGCGGCGGCCGCAAGGTTGCCCCGAAGGGCCGCGGGCTGCCAGTTCAAAGTTCGATGCGGCAGGCCGAGTTCGCCGCAGATCTCGGCGACGAAGCGCGCTTCGGCGGAGCTTTCCGGTCGCAAGCCATGATCGACGGTCGCGACCGCCAGCGGCGGCACTAGCGCATCGCTCGTCCGCCACTCGGCGGCCGCGATCAGCATGGCCAGCGAATCGGGACCGCCCGAGACCGCCAGCAGGAGACCCGGCGCGATCGCCCTCGCCGCCTGTCCGGTCCGCCAACCCTGACGCAGCGCGCCGGCGCGGGACCCGAGATCGCTCATGTGACGGCGGCGGGGCCGCGGGCCTTGCGAGCGGCCGGTCGACTCAGGAACAGCTCGCCGACTTTTCCTCGACCTGAAGTTTGCGCTTCACGTTGGCGCTCATCTGCGGATACCGCTTGGCGACTTCGCGATAGGTGACGCAGGCCGTCTCGCGATTGTCGAGATGGGCGAGCGACATGCCGAGCTTCAGCATCATCTCGGGCGCCTTGCCGGCCTTGGGATGGGACTTCTGAGCGTTAAGGAAGACCTCGGCGGCATCACGATACTTGGCCTGCGCGTAGAGGCTCTCGCCGAGCCAATACTGCGCGTCCGGCGCGTCCTCGGACGTCGGATAGGCCTGCGTGTACTGGCGGAAGGTCGTCTCCGCGAGGTGGTAGTCGCCGGCCAGCATGTAGTTGTAGCCCAGGCTGTACATCTCGACGGGCCCGTTCGTGGCAATCGAGGCGACCTTGCCGGAACCCGCAGCAGGCGCCGGGACGGCGGCGGTCGGCGTCCCCGCCTGCTCAGCAAGGCTGGTGTCGAGGATCGAGGCGATCTCGTCGGTCTGCGCCGGGGGCGCGGCGGCCGGCGCGGGCTTCGAGGCCGCCGGCAGCGACAGCGAACCGGTCTGCGTCGCGTCGGTGGCCACTGGCGGCTCGGCCGAGGCCACCCGGGCCGCACCGGCGGCCGGCGCGTCGCTCGGCGGGGCCACTTCGGTGCGGCGCTGCGGGGTCGCCGACGAGGATCCGCCGCCCGCCTTTTCCAGATCCTGGAAGCGGAACTCGTTGTCTTCCTGCGTCTTGCGCAGCTGCTCCTGCAGCTGCAGCACGAGGAAGGACAGTTCCTCCACCTTGCCGGTCAGCCGCCGCATTTCCTCTTCCATCTGCGTCAGGCGCACGCCCCCATCGGAGGCCTGCGCCATCAGCACCGGTGCGGGCGCGGCGGGCTGGGCGGCGATGCGCGCGCGCGGCGCTTCGTCGCCGAGACCGAAGGGCAGATTAAGGGCTGCGGCAGGTCCGGCCGCGACGAGCGTCGCCAGCGAGAGCGCGGCAAGGCGGGGGAGAAGCATTCGGGCCATACGGAACATCCCTTGGGGATCGGTCGGGCACCATCCCTCGCGGGCGTCACGAGAGGCGGCTCCGAAGACCTGTCGACGTTCACCGGCATCAAGAGGCCGAAGGCGTCCAAAGTTTGTCGCCCCTAGCACAAGCCGGTGCGCCGCAACGCAAAACGGCCCCGAAGGGCCGTTTCGTCGTTCCAACTGTTGCCGGAATGTATCAGGAACCGGCGCCCGAGAGCACCGTGACGGCGCGGCGATTCTGCGACCAGCAGGAGATGTCGTCGCAAACGGCCACCGGCCGCTCCTTGCCGTAGGAGATGGTGCGCATCCGGTTCGCCGGAACGCCCTGCGAGGCCAGGAAGTCGCGCGTCGCCGCGGCGCGGCGGGCGCCGAGGGCGAGGTTGTACTCGCGCGTTCCGCGCTCGTCGGCATGGCCTTCCACGACGATCTGGTAGCGCGAATACTGGTTCAGCCACTGGGCCTGCTTGGCCAGGGTCGCTTGAGCGTCGGCGCGGATCGAGGTCGAGTCCGTGTCGAAGAAGATGCGGTCGCCGACATTGACCGTGAAGTCCTGGGTCGTGCCCGGCGCGGCCGAACCGCCGGCACCGCCGCCGCCGAGGCCACCGGCTCCGCCGAGGCCGCCGGCACCGCCAAGGCCGAGGCCCGCCGCGTTGTCCGGCAAGCCGTTGTTCTTCTTGGCGCAACCCGAGACGGCGAGCGCTGCGATAAGCGCGAGTGCGATCCGGCTATGGGCCCCTGTTGCGATGCGGCGCATGGCCGTCTCCTTCGATACTGTGAATGTTTCGTCCGCTGCGGTTTACCATGTTCAAGGTTAACGAGCGGTCAATGCGGGGGCTCGGCGTTCCGGCTTTCCCGACCCCCTGCCCTACTCGAGGGCGGGCGACCAGGCGGGATCCGAGCCGTAGTTCGGGGTGGCGACGCGCTGCTCGTTGCGGCCGGTAAGGTCGATCGAGTAGAGTTGCGGCCCGCCGCTGCCCTGCGCGTCGCGGAAGAACATCAGGACGCGCCCGTTCGGCGCCCAGGTCGGTCCCTCGTTGTGAAAGCCCGAAGTCAGGATGCGCTCGCCCGAGCCGTCCGGCTTCATCACGCCGATCTGGAACTGGCCGCCCGACTGCTTGGTGAAGGCGATGAGATCGCCGCGCGGCGACCAGACCGGCGTCGAATAGGACGCGTTGCCGAAGGAGATGCGCTGCTGACCCGAGCCATCGGCACCCATCACGTAGATCTGCGGGCGCCCGCCGCGATCGCTTTCGAAGACGATCTTCGAACCGTCCGGCGAGAAGGAGGGCGAGGTGTCGATCGCCGAGGTTGACGTCAGGCGCGTGGTGGCGCGGGAACGCAGGTCCATCGCGTAGATGTTGGCGTTGCCCTCCTGCTGAAGGCTCATCACCACCTTCTGCCCATCCGGCGAGAAGCGCGGCGCGAAGGTCATGCCGGGGAAGTTGCCGACGGTCTCGCGCTGCCCGGTCTCGAGTTGCAGGAGGTAGACGCGCGGCTCGCCCTGGCCGAAGGACATGTAGGTGACCTCCTGCCGGTTCGGCGAGAAGCGCGGCGTCAGCACGAGGTCGCCGCCCTCGGTCAGGTAGCGCACGTTGGCACCGTCCTGGTCCATGATGGCGAGGCGCTTGCGACGCTTGTCCTTCGTGCCGGTCTCGTCGACATAGACGATGCGGGTATCGAAATAGCCCTTCTCGCCCGTCAGCCGCTCGTAGATCGCATCGGCGATGATGTGGGCGACGCGGCGCCAGTTGTCGGGGCTGGCATAGAACTGTTGCCCGTCGAGCTGCTGGCCGGCATAGGTATCCCAGAGCCGGAACTCGACGCGAAGCCGCCCGTCCGCCTCGGGGGTCACGCGGCCGGTGACGAGGGCCTGTGCGTTGATCACGGTCCAGTCCTGGAAGCGCGGCGTCGCGTCGGGGCCGATGTCCTTCTGGATGAAGGCGGCCGGGTTGACGGGCGCGAAGAGGCCGGAGCGCTTGAGGTCGGCGGTCACCACCTCGATGACCTTCTGGCCGAGCGCATCGCGCGACTGGAAGGACGGCAGCGCGATCGGCAGCGGCGCGACGGTGCCCTTCGTCACGTCGACCTCGACCTCGGCGCGGGCCGGGGCGCAGACGGCAAACACTGCCGTCGTGGCTGCGAGTGCGAAGGCGAGTGTTCGGATATGGCGCTTCATGGCGGGACCTTCCCGTTCGTCGGTCGGGCTTGTCGCCCCGCCTTTGGATCGGCCGGGCACCCGTTCAGTCATTGCGATCAGGGCGGACCGACCGAAAGGGTCGGCGGAACCCTACGGAGCCCCCAAGCGACCAAGGCCGGCACGGGGCTCCGAGGGGCGGACTCCCCAAGCGAAACGCCATGGACGTTCCGCTTGGTCAAAGAATGGCGCGTCGATGGCGCCCGGGCCGGATCAGAACATCTGGCTGGGGTCGAAGTTGAACGTGACCTTCGACCAGGTGTCGTACTTCTCGGCCGGCAGATTGTAGGGCGCGCATCGGCGCACCGCGCGCACGGCCGCCTCGCCCGCCGCACGCTGCGCCGTGGAGCCGGACCCGCCGTCGAGGATCTGCGGCATGCCCTCGATCTCGCCGGAGGGGCTGAGCTGCATCGAGATCTTGACCACGAAGTTTCCGGCGTCGGCATTGCCGGCCGGCGGGTTCCAGCACTTCTCGACCTGTCCGCGCAGTGCATCCATCTCGTTCTGCGAGAGCGAACCGCCGGTGGCCTTCTGCGCGCCGAGCGACGCCGTCTGCGTCGAGCGCTTGGCACCGCCGCCGGCCGAGTCCTGCTTGTTCAGCAGCGCGGCGACGGTGTCCTCGAAGGTCTTCTCGTCGGACTTCTGCGAGTCGGCGGTCTTGGTTTCCTTCGTCTTCTCCGTCGATTTCGCCTTGTCGGGGGTCTTGGTCTTCTCGGGCGTCTTGACGGCTTCCTTCACCGGCTCGGGCTTGGGCTCGGGCGGCTTCTCGGCGACCTTCACCGGCTCGGGCGGCTTGGGCTTGGCCTGGGGCGTGGGAACGTTGCGCGGCGGCGCGGGAACTTCCGGCGGCTTCTCGGCGAGAAGCTCGGCCAGTTCGTCGATTTCGGTCGGCGGCTCGGGCGGCGTCGGTTCCTCGGGCTTGGCTTCCGCGACCTCGGGGGGCGCAGGCGTCGGCTCGGGAACGGGGGCCGGCGTCGGCTCGGGCGGCGTCGGGGTCGCAGCCGGCGGGGGCGGCGGCGGCGCTTCGGCGGCAGCGGTCTTGATGCTCTCCTGCGGCGCCTGCTTGGGCGTCGGCGGCGTCGGCAGATCGACCTTGTTGTCGCCGACGTTCTGGGCGTCGGTCGGCACGGTTTCCGGCCGCTGGGTGGGCTTGGGCGCCGAAATCGGGGCCTCGGGCGCCTTCTCGTCGCCCTGCGTCGCTTCGCTGAGGTCGGAGATCAGGGTGACCGGAAGCGCCTCGCCGCCCATTTCGAGCGGCTCGGGCGAGCCGAGCGACCACAGTCCCCAGGTGAGGACGGCGGCGTGGAGAGCGGTGGAGATGCCGACGGATTTCATGGCGCGCGCGTCAGCTTCCCGCAGTGTCCTGGGCCGTGACAAGGCCGATGTTGCGGAAGCCCGCCGCCGAGATGCGGGCCATGACCTTCATCACCGTGCCGTAGCCGGCATTGCCGTCGGCGCGCACGAAGATGCGCTCCTCGTAGCCGGCCTCGGCGATCGCCTGCAGCTGTGCGACGATCGCGTCCTCGGCCACGGGCGTGTCCTGCAGGAAGATCTCGCCGCCGGCCTGGACCGAGATGGTGATCGGCTGGGTCTTGGCGCTGAGCGACTTGGCGGCGGTCTTGGGCAGTTCGAGCGGCACGCCCACGGTCATCATCGGAGCGGCCACCATGAAGATGATGAGCAGCACCAGCATGACGTCGACCATCGGCGTCATGTTGATCTCGCTCATCGGCGCCCGGCGCTTGCCGCGCCGGCGGCGCGATCCACCGCCGGATGATGCGGCGCCCGTCGACATGCCCATGGTGAAAGTCCCTCAGATGGCCGGTCCGGCCGCTTGGTGTTCGTCGTTTCGGAATTAGCCGCGCTTTCAGCGCGCGGCGGACTTCTCGTCGATCTGGCGCGACAGGATGGAGGAAAACTCGTCGGCGAAGGCTTCGAGCCGCATGCCGAGCTTGCCGGCATCGGCCGAGAGCTTGTTGTAGGCGATGACGGCCGGAATGGCGGCGACGAGGCCGACGGCGGTGGCCAGCAGCGCCTCGGCGATGCCGGGCGCGACGACCGCAAGGCTCGTCTGCTCCGACGCGGCGATCGACTGGAACGAGGTCATGATGCCGACCACCGTGCCGAACAGGCCGATGAAGGGGGCGGCCGAACCGACCGTGGCGAGGAAGCCGAGACGCGATTCGAGATCGTCCATCTCGCGCGCCATGGTAACGTCCATGGCCTTCTCGATGCGGGTCTGCAGGCCGATCGGCGAGCGGGCGCCCTTCTCGAAGGACTTCTTCCACTCGCGCATCGCCGCCACGAAGAGCGCGCCCATGCCTGACGTCTTGCGATCCGACAGCGTGTGGTAAAGCTCCTCGAGCGACTGGCCGCTCCAGAAGTTGGTCTCGAAATTGTTGAGCTGGCGACGGAAGCGGGCGTAGCGCGCCGCCTTGTCGAAGATGATCGCCCAGGTCCAGACGGAGGCGGCGAGCAGTCCGATCATCACGAACTTGACGACGAAGCCGGCCTGCCAGAACAATCCGAGAATCGACATGTCGCTGCCATGGGCGGCAAGCGCAGTCTGGGCGACATCGTTCATTCCTCGGGTCCCTCGATCATCCTGGTGGCCCGTTCGCGAGCCGTGCAGCCACGGCCCGACCCCGCTGCGCGGCTGGTGAGCCGACGTGGCGATGCATCGATCCGGCCTCGTGCCGACTTATGGGCGTCCCACCCTTTCGCCGGACAATCCGGTGAAAGAATGGCGCGGCAAGGACTTCCGCCGCACCGCTCATCAAGCATCGTTAGGGTTAACAATTCGTTGCCAGCATGGCAGAGCCAGCCGGGCGACACGATTTTTTTGCAGTGCGGCATCGCCGCCTCGAAGCTTGGCGCGAGATCAGTCCGCCCGTTCGGGCGCGATCGGCTGCGGCTCGCTCGCTCTCGGCGCGGATGCCCCCTCCCCCAACCGGTCGGCCACCGCCTGCGGCATGCGCCGGGGCTTGCCCTCCGGCGAGATCACCGCGACCTTCACCTTGGCTTCGACGAGCACGACGCCGTCGCGCAGAATGCGCTGATCGAGCACGACGCGCGCGCCGCCCAGCAGCGCCGTGCGGGTCTCCACCACGAGCACGTCGTCGATCCCAGCCGGTCGCAGGAACTCGATCTCCATGCGCCGCACCGCGAACGCCATCGGCTCGCCGAACGCGCCCGCCATCAGCTCGCGATGGCCGATGCCGTGGAGGCGCAGGTAGTCCGTGCGGCCCCGTTCGAGGAAATGCAGGTAACGGGCGTGATAGACGACGCCGGAAAAGTCCGTGTCCTCGAAATAGACGCGCACATGGAGCGCATGGCCGAAATCGGTGAGTTGGCCTGAAAGGTCGGATGTCATCGGCGCCCTCCTACAGCATCGCCGGCGTCGGTCCAAGATCGGCAGGCACCGGGCGCGCGGCGTGGGAGCGCTTGACCCCGGCGTCGTGGGCCTCGTGGCTCGTGGCTCGTGGCTCGCCGATAGGCGCATCGCGTCGTCAGCCGTCCTCGTCCTCCGCCGTGAACAGGCTGGCCTGCGTGCCCTGATAGCTCGGCGGCACGGCGAGGCCGATGTGGCGGAAGGCGTGCTGGGTCAGCATGCGGCCGCGCGGGGTGCGCTGGATGAAGCCCTGCTGCAGGAGGTAGGGCTCGACGATGTCCTCGATCGCGTCGCGCGGCTCGGAGAGCGCGGCGGCGATGGTCTCGATGCCGACGGGACCGCCGCCGAAATTGATCGCGATGAGATCGAGATAGCGCCGGTCGAGCTGGTCGAGCCCGAGCGTGTCGACCTCGAGCCGCGTCAACGCCTCGTCGGCGATGCGCCGGTCGACGATCTCGACATCCGCCATCGTGGCGAAGTCGCGCACCCGGCGCAGCAGCCGGCCCGCGATGCGCGGGGTGCCGCGCGCCCGGCGTGCGATCTCGCGGGCGCCGTCCTCGCCCATCGGCAGGCTCATCAGCCGCGCCCCGCGCTTCACGATGTGTTCGAGCTCGGGCACGGTGTAGAAGTTCAGCCTGACGGGAATGCCGAAGCGGTCGCGCAGCGGCGTCGTCAAAAGGCCGATGCGCGTCGTCGCCGCCACCAGCGTGAACTTCGACAGGTCGATCTTCACCGAGCGCGCCGCCGGCCCCTCACCGATAATCAGGTCGAGTTGGAAATCCTCCATCGCGGGATAGAGGATCTCCTCCACGGCGGGCGAAAGGCGGTGGATCTCGTCGATGAAGAGGACGTCGCGCTCCTCCAGATTGGTCAGCAGCGCCGCGAGGTCGCCGGCCTTGGCGATCACCGGGCCCGAGGTCGAGCGGAAGTTGACGCCGAGTTCCTTGGCCATGATCTGCGCCAGCGTCGTCTTGCCAAGGCCGGGCGGGCCGACGAAGAGCACGTGATCGAGAGCCTCGCCGCGCGTCTTGGCCGCCTCGATGAAGATCTTGAGGTTGGCGCGCGCCGCCGCCTGGCCGACGAAATCGTCGAGCCGCTGCGGGCGCAGCGTCGAATCGACGTCCTCGCCGCGCTTTTCGGGGGTCAGAAGGCGGGTGGGCTGGCTCATGGCACGGGCGCTACCAGTTCGGGCCGCCCCGTGTCGAGGCGGCCGCTGTTCAGGATCGGCTGAGCGCCTTCAGGCCCAGCCGGATGAGCGTGGTCGAGGCCGCGTCCTCGCCGCCTTCGCGCACGGCCGTCGCGACAGCACCGGCCGCCTGCTCGCGCGAATAGCCGAGATTGACGAGCGCCGAGACCGCGTCGGCGATCGGCGCGGGCGCCGTGCCCTCCCCGATCTCGCGCTTCAGGCCGAAGCTCTCCTCGGATCCGGCGCCCGAAAAGGCCGGCGCCTTGTCCTTCAGTTCGGCCACGATACGGGCGGCGACCTTCGGCCCGACGCCCGGCGCGCGCGCCACCATCGCCTTGTCCTGCAGGGCGACGGCGTTGGCGAGGTCGCCCGGCGACAGGATGCCGACCACGGCGAGCGCCACCTTGGCACCGACGCCCTGAACGTTCTGCAAGAGGCGGAACCAGTCGCGCTCGGCCGCCGACGCGAAGCCGTAGAGGCGGATCATGTCCTCGCGAACATAGGTCTCGATCAGCAGCACGGCCGCTTCGCCGACACTGCCGAGGCCCGCCAGCGTGCGCGCGCCGCAGAAGGCGACGTAGCCGACGCCATGGACGTCGATCACCACATGGTCCTCGCCGATCTCGTCGACGGTGCCCTTCAACTTGCCGATCAAGGATGCGTCTCCGGCGAGAGGATATCGAGGTCGGGGAAATAGGTGCGGTAACGCCCGGCATCGCGGGTCAACAGGCGATGGCCGGCAACCAGCGCATGGGCGCCGATGAGAAAGTCCGGCAAGGTCCGCTCACGTGCTCCGCCGCGCTCGCGGTAGAGGCGATGAGCCTGCCCGGCGGGATAGGCGGCCGCGAAGGGAAAGTCCTCCTCGACGCATTCGAACGGCTGCAGCATCGCCCTGAGGAGCCGGCCGTTCGCAAAACGCTGCGTCACTTCGGCCCAGACGATCGCGTTGACGCAGATCCGACCGGCTTCTTCGGCGTCCAGCAGCATACGGGACGACCAAAGCCGCTGGTCCGGCACGGCATCGACGCCGACGAGATCGAGGATGATGTTGGAGTCAACGAGGGTCGAGATCGTCACGCGGGCCTCTCAGGGAGTCCATGAATTCATCGGTCGTCATCCCCCCGAGATCGATCGTTCCGCGCATCTGGTCGAGATGACGTTGAAGCCGCTCGCGGCGCTGTTGCGGCGTCTCGTCCAGCCGCTTGGCCACGACCTCCACCGCCTCGCCGCGTTCCACGAACTCCACCTCGCTCCCCGGCCCGATCCCGAGCTTGTCGCGGATCGGCTTGGGGATGGTGACCTGGCCCTTCTCGGTGACGCGCATCGGTAATACCTCCTCGGTATTACCTGTCACGGATAAGAGAACAGGTCAAGAACATCTAGAGGCCGGCGAAGGCGGCGCGAGCCTGCGCCGACTGCCGGTGATGGGTATGACAGATCGCGATGGCCAGCGCGTCGGCGGCGTCGTCCGTGTCGAAGGTCGCCTTCGGCATCAGCACCTTCACCATCATGTGGATCTGCTTCTTCTCGCCGTGGCCGACGCCGATCACGGCCTTCTTCACCGCGTTCGGCGCATATTCGGCAACCGGCAGGCCGGCGAGCGCGGGCACCAGCATGGCGATGCCGCGGGCCTGGCCGAGCTTCAGCGTCGCCACCGCGTCCTTATTGACGAAGGTCTGCTCCACCGCCGCCTCTTCCGGCTGGAAATTGTGGAACACCGTCTGCAGCCCGTCGTGGAGCTGGCGCAGGCGCGAGGCGAGGTCGAGCGTGTTGTCGGACGTCACCGTGCCGCTCGCGACGAAGCGCAGCGAGTTGCCGAGCGTCTCCACCACGCCCCAGCCGGTGCGGCGCAGGCCCGGATCGATACCGATGATGCGAATGGTCCGCCCCTGCAACATGTTGGTCTTCACCCATCGCTTACCCTGATGGGAGGCAGCGATAAAGACAAATCATGAACGGAGCGGAAACGAAGACGGATTGGGCGAAAGTACCCTGGCCTTCAACAAGTGGTGACGGACCTCGAACCGCCGTGTTTGCCGGCCCATTTCGCCTGCATGAACCGACCGCTCTCCCGCCTCTTCGCCGCGCTGGCCGCCGGCTTCCTCCTTCTTCCGGTCGCAGCCATGGCACAGGATCCGCCCGCCGCGCCGGTGCCGGCCGAGCTGCGCGAAGGTTCGCCACAGGTATCTCCAAGCTTCGCGGCGTCGGTCGAGCGGGCCCGATCGCTTCCCGCGCTGGAAACGCTGCTGATCGCCACCGAGGGCGAGACGCGGATCGACGAGGGCTTCCGGGGCAACCGGACGAGCACGGCGACCAACATCAAGTCCGCCTCGAAATCGGTGATCTCGGCGCTGGTCGGCATCGCCATCGACAAGGGCCTGATCGAGGGGACAGACCAGCCCATCGCCGACTTCCTGCAAGCGGACTTCCCCGCCAACCCAGACCCGCGTCTGGCGCAGGTGACGGTCGGCAACCTCCTGTCGATGCAGGCCGGGCTGGAGCGCACGTCGGGCGCCAATTACGGCGGCTGGATCTCGTCGCGCAACTGGGTGCGCGATGCGCTCGCCCGCCCCTTCGCCAGCGATCCCGGCGGGCCAATGCTCTACTCCACCGGCTCGACGCATCTCCTCTCGGCGATCCTGACGAAGGCAAGCGGGCGCTCGACGCTGGCGCTGGCACGCGACTGGCTGCGCCCGGCGGGGGTGGAGATAACGGACTGGGAGCGCGACCCGCAAGGGGTCTATCTCGGCGGCAACCAGATGGCGATGACGCCGCGCTCGCTGCTCGCCTTCGGCGAGCTTTACCGGCGCGGCGGCACGTCCACCGAGGGCACCCGCATCCTTTCGAAGGACTGGATCGATCGCTCCTGGACCCCGCGCACCACCTCGCGCTTCCACGACGGGCGCTACGGCTACGGCTGGTTCATCGACCGCTTCGCCGGCCATGACGGGGTCTACGGCTGGGGCTATGGCGGCCAGATGATCTACGTCATCCCGGACCTCGCGCTCACCGTCGCCATCACTTCGGACGAGAACCAGCCCTCGGGCCGCAGCGGCTATGTGCAGGAGCTGCACCGGCTCGTCGCCGAGACGATCGTGCCGGCGGCCGAGGCGCAGCGCACCGCCCCGCCGCCCGCGCCGCCCAAGAGCTGACGCAAGGAAGGCCGCACCGAGGATCCGGCGCGGCCTTCATCGTTTCGATCGTTCAAGGGTTGATCAGGCGGCCGAGAGCTTGGCCATCGTCTCTTCGTCGACCTCGAAGTTGGCATAGACGTTCTGCACGTCGTCGTCGTCGTCGAGATTGCCGATGAGGCGCAGCACGCTCTGCGCCTTGTCCTCGTCCACCGGCGTGCCCGTCTGCGGGCGCCAGATCGTCTTGACGCTCTCGGCCTCGCCGAGGCTCGTTTCCAGCGCCGCCGCGACCTCGCCGAGATCCTCGAAGGCGGTGATGATGCGATGACCGTCCTCGTCGGACTGGACGTCGTCGGCGCCCGCCTCGATCGCCGCTTCCATCACCTTGTCGGCGTCGCCGACTTTGGCGGGATAGGTGATCTCGCCGACATGGTCGAACATGAACGACACCGACCCGGTCTCGCCCATCGCCCCGCCGGCCTTGGTGAAGTAGGAGCGCACGTTCGAGGCCGTGCGGTTGCGGTTGTCGGTCAGCGCCTCGACGATGACCGCGACGCCGC
This sequence comes from Aureimonas sp. AU12, assembly GCF_001463705.1. GTDB lineage: Bacteria > Pseudomonadota > Alphaproteobacteria > Rhizobiales > Rhizobiaceae > Aureimonas. The sequence goes on from NZ_BBWH01000010.1 coordinate 93,891, forward strand.
CGGGACCGTAGCCCTCGTAGCGGACCTCGTCGTAGTTCTCGGCGTCGGCGCCCGACGCCTTCTTGATGGCGCGGTCGATGTTGTCCTTGGGCATCGACTGCGCCTTGGCATTGGCGATGGCGAGGCGCAGGCGCGAGTTCATCGCGGGATCGGGCAGGCCGGCCTTGGCCGCCACCAGGATCTCGCGGGCGAGCTTGGAGAACATCTTCGAGCGCACCGCGTCCTGCCGGCCCTTGCGATGCATGATGTTCTTGAATTGGCTATGACCGGCCATCCGTCACCTTCTCGTCGTCAATCGGGATGGCCGTCCTATAAAATCTTCGGGCCTGCGCGTCCAGCAAGCGCCATGACGCGCTGCGGGCGAAGCGATGACGCGAATATGAGTTGGCCGCCCGTTCCCGCCCGATAGTCTGCCTTCCATGGCAACGGCGAGGGGAACGCGGATGCTCGGACGAACCCTGGGTCTGGGAAGTTTGGCTGTTCTCGTGGCCTTCGGGTCCGGCACCACATCAGCGGTGGCGCAGGACCGACGGGCGGTGCCCTCCACCTGCCTCGCCATCGCCGAGACGCTGCCGAAGGCGCGCTTCGCCGCCTTCACCGATCGCAGTCGGCCGCCGGTCTGGAACGCGGCGTTGACCCGCGACGAGGTGGAGATCACCTATATCCATCACTCGACCTACCTGATCGAGAGCGCCGGCGGCGTTCGCATCGCGACCGACTTTTCCGGCCTGTCCGGGCCGGGCGACCCGCCGGACATCGTGACGATGAACCATGCCCACTCGACCCACTACACCGACTTTCCCGACCCGGCGATCCCGCATGTGCTGCACGGCTGGAACCCGTCCGGCGGCCCGGCGCGCCATGCGCTGGAGGTCGACGACGTCTTCGTGCGCAACGTTCCAACCGACATCAACCGCTTCGGCACGTTCGAGGCCGACGGCAATTCGATCTTCGTCTTCGAGGTCGCGGGGCTTTGCATCGGCCATCTCGGCCACCTGCACCACCAGCTGACCGAAGAGGACTACGCAGCGATCGGCCGGCTCGACGTGTTGATGGTGCCGGTGGACGGGTCGTGGACGATGAGCCAGTCCGGCATGGGCGAGATCGCCGAGCGCCTGCACTCGTCGGTGGTGCTGCCGATGCATCGCTTCCGCACGCCGATCGAGCGCTTTCTGCAGCAGATCCCCGAATTTGCGGTCGAGCGCCGCCCCTCGGCCTCGATCACCCTGTCGATGCGCACCTTGCCGCGCAACCCGACCGTGATTCTCCTCGACGGGGTTTGAGCGCCGTTCAGGCGATCGAGCCCTCCTCGTCGTCCGAGGGATCGTCGTCGTCGCCGTCGTCTCCCTCAACGATCGCGACGAGGATCTCGCGCTCCTCGTCGTCGTCGAGCTGGAACAGCGAGGAGGTGCGCAAGGCCGGATGCGGGCCGAGGCCCCGATAGATCGGGGGCGCCGAGGTGAGAAAGGAAGCAAACGCGACGCCGATCGCGAAGAGGTGCAACCGGATCTTCGCCATCTGCCCTCCCTCGCCGGCCCGCGGCTCTGCCCGACCTGTGGGCTGCGACAGGAGAGCACGGGAATGGGGCGGCTTTCCGCCGCCCCGCCGGCGCCTACCAGAAGCTTGGCACCACCGGCTCCAGCCGGGGCCCGATGCGAACGGCCGAGACCTTTTCGGCCAGCCCGGTGCGGTCGGAGATCTCGACCGCCAGACCGCAGATCGTCGCCGGCCCCTGCGCCGCCTCGAAGCGGCCGCGCGGCACGCGGGTGAGGAAGCGGTTGAGCGGCTCCTCCTTTTCCATGCCGAGCGAGCTGTCGTAGTCGCCGCACATGCCGGCATCCGACTGGTAGGCCGTGCCGCCGGGCAGGATCTGGTGGTCGGCCGTCGGCACGTGGGTGTGCGTGCCGACGACCACGGAGGCCCGCCCGTCGAGGAAGTGCCCGACGCACTGCTTCTCGCTCGTCGCCTCGGCATGGAAGTCGACGATCACCGCGTCGGCCTGCTCGCCGAGCGGGCAGGCCGAGACGATGTCGCCGATGGCGCGGAAGGGGTCGTCGAGTTCGGGATGCATGAAGGCGCGGCCCATGACGTTGGCAACGAGCACCCGCGCGCCGTTCTTCGCTTCGAACAGGCCGGAGCCGCGGCCGGGCGTGCCCGGCGGGTAGTTGGCGGGGCGCAGGAACCGGTCGTGGCGCGAGGCGAAGGTCAGCGCCTCGCGCTGGTCGAAGACGTGGTTGCCGGTGGTCACGACATCGGCGCCGGCCGCGACCGTCGTCTCGAAGATGTCTTCGGTGATGCCGAAGCCGCCGGCCGCGTTCTCGCCGTTGACCACCACGAAGTCGAGCCGCCAGTCTTCGACGAGGCCCGGCAGGCGCTCGAACACCGCGGTGCGCCCGGTGCGCCCGACCATGTCGCCCAGAAACAGGAACCTCATGCCGCGAGTGCGGCCTTGGCCGCCTTCAGCTTGGCGAGCGCCCGCACCACGGCCTCTCGCTCGCCCACGCGGTCCACCCAGTCCGACAGCGCGGGAAAGCGCGCGCGGGCGTCGAGATCCTTGAGGCCGGACACGGCCCAGGAATAGTTCATCATGTCGGCGATCGAATAGTCGCCGGCCAGATAGTCGGTGTCCTTGAGGCGGGTGTCGAGGACGCCGAGGAGGCGGGCCGATTCCTTCTCGAACCGCTGGATGGCGAAGTCGCTGCGCTCGGAGGCGTTCTTGAAATAGTGGATCTGCCCGATCATCGGCCCGGTGCCGCCGGCCTGGAAGAACATCCAGGCGAAGGTCTCGGCCCGCGCCGCGCCGGAGCGAGCGAGGAACCGGCCGCTCTTCTCGGCGAGATGGACGAGGATGGCACCGGACTCGAAGACCCGCGTCTCCTCGTCGCCCTCGCGGTCGAGGATCGCGGGGATCCGCCCGTTCGGGTTGATCGCAAGAAAGTCGGATTCCTTCTGTTTGCCGGTGGAGATATCCAGAAGGCGCAAGTCGTAGTCCAGCCCGCACTCCTCCAGCATGATGACCGGCTTCTCGCCGTTCGGGGTGGTCCAGGTGGTGAGCTCGATCACGATGCGACTCCGATGACGATGATCCCTGCCTCGCGAAGTAGCGCGCCGGGCCGATAAAGACGACGCCCGATCCGATGGGCGCAGAGGAATATCCCGTGACCACGAAGATCCTGCCCGGCGCTCTCGTCGCAGCGCTGCTCCTTTCGGCCTGCGCCTCCAAGCCGGTGGACACCTCGCTCGTTGCTCCGCTGGCGATCGATCGCGGCCCGGCGCTCGCCGCCGTCAACGCCTTTCGCGCCGAGAACGGGTTGAAGCCGCTCACCGTCAACGAGAAGCTGATGCAGGCGGCGGCGTGGCAGTCCTCGGCCATGGCGACGCGCGACCGGATGGACCACGAGGTCGCCGGCGCCCTGCCGGGCCGCGTCGCCCAGTTCGGCTACGCTTGGGGCACGGTGGCCGAGAACATCGCCAAATCCTACAAGGATTACGACGCCGCCATGGTGGCGTGGATCCACTCGCCGGGGCACCGGCGCAACCTCCTTGACCCCCGCGTCACCGAGATCGGTTTTGCCGGCGAGCGGCTGAAGGCGGGCGGCGCGCCCTACTGGACGCAGATCTTCGCCTCGCCCTCGCGCCGCGTCAGCGCCGCTCCGGCTCAGAAGCCGATGCGCTGGGGGCCAGAACTTCGCTTTCCGTGATCACGAGATCGAGGCGGCGGTCCTGCGCGTCGGTCGGCACGGCCGGTGCCTCCTGCGCAGCGAAGGCGAGGCCCACCGTCACAAGCCGGGGATGGATGAGCGACAGGCGCGCGATGGCGCGGTCGTAAAAGCCCTTGCCATAGCCGATGCGCGCGCGCTTCCGGTCGAAGGCGAGCATCGGCACGAGCATGATGGCGGGGTCGAGCTTTGCTGCCCCCTCGCCCGGCGCATGGGTTCCGAAGCCCTGCGGCTCCAGGACGCCGTCGCGCAGCAACTCGCGAAACTCAAGGTCGCCCGCGACAATGGCGGGCACCGCGAGCCGCGCCCGGCGATCGGCCAGCGCAGCCATCAGCGGGCGGGGATCGACCTCCGAGCCGATCGGCAGATAGGCCGAGATCACCGTGCCGGCGTCGAAGGCGAGCACCGCCAGCGCATGTTCGGCCATGGCGAACGAGGCCTCGATCCGCCGCGCGGTGGGGAGTGCGTCGCGCCGCGCCTTCGCCTCGCGCCGCAAGGCCGCCTTGCGTTCGCCGATCCCGTCCGTCGTCATGTCCGAAGCCCTCCTGATCCCGCGATCGCCGAAGAGCGTTCGTGACCGACCTGAGGGATCCCATACAAAAGGAATTCGGAATACAGCTTTCGGGAACCCTCAAGGCGGATCATGGTCGCGTCTGTGCCGTGACGGCGCATGCCGGCCGCTGCACGTCGACGCGGCAACGGACTTTGGTGCCCTGTCATATTGAACGCATGGGGAGGAGTGACGAGCCACCTCGGCCGATGAGAAAGTTGATCCCGGGAACCTACAGAGTAGGTGGGCGCCGTGTGCCCCAGCCCACGGGCCGAAGCAGGGACAGCTCCCTAGGGGATGCGTAAGGCCCCGGGGAATGTGTTATCCCTGTCGCACCGTGCAGCCCGTCGAGGCCAGATATAGGCCGTGCCGCGCCGGAGTGCCAGTGACGATCCGCCCTTCGTCCGCGCTCTTTTCGCGCCGACGCTCGCAGCGGGGCCGGAGCCGTCAGCGCCGGATCAACCGCTCGGCGGCCGGGCGGCGATGCTCCCAGCCGGCGCGCTCCAGTTCGGGTGTGTCGGCGGACGCGACGGGATAGCCGAGGCAGAAATAGCCGATAAAGGTCCAATGCTTGGGCACGTCGAGCGCCTGCCCGATCTCGGCGGGATCGAGGATCGAGACCCACCCGAGGCCGATCCCATCCGCACGCGCCGCGAGCCACAGCGTGTGCACCGCCATGACCGCCGAATAGGCGGCGGTCTCCACCATCGTGCGGCGGCCGAGACCGTGCCCCTGCTCCGGGTCCGGCTCGGCGAACACGGCGAACTGCACGGGCGCGGCGTCGAAACCCGCAAGTTTCAACCCGGCGTAGAGCGCGGCGCGCTCGCCCGCCTGTTGCCCGAGCGCCGCCCTGTTCTCCCGCTCGAACGAGGCGCGCACCGCCACCCGCCGCTTGGCGTCCGCCACCTCGACGAAGCGCCAGGGTTCGCAGAGGCCGACGGAGGGCGCGAGCGAGGCGGTGGCCACGAGACGTTCGAGTGTTCCCGGCGGCAGGGGGTCGGGGCGAAAGCGACGCACGTCGCGGCGCCAGCGCAGGAGATCGCCAAGGTTCTCGCGGAACGCATCATCGAAGAGTGGCCCGGCGCGAGCGGCGCTCAACCCCGTTCGAGCTTCAGCGTGATGCGCTCGATGACGTCGGAGACGCCGAGGAGATGGTCGGTCAGGCGCTGGTCGCTCTGCGCGGCGAAATGCGAGGCATCGCCCTGCCGGTCCTGCAACTGGGCGATTTCGGCTTCGAGAGCCGCGACGCGCCGGCGCTGCTCGTCGAGTTCGTCGGTCGCCATGATCGCGGCCATCACCGTCAGCCGGAGATCCCCGATCTCGCCGAAGGAGCCGCGCAGTTCGGTCATCCGCGCGTCGACTTCGGCGGCCAGCCCCTGCAGATGGGCCTCCTCGCCCTCGGCGCAGGCCATGCGATAGGTCTTGCCATCGATGCTGACGACGATCTGGGGCATGGGAACAATCCTGTACGGGGCGCCGGGCGTGGCGCTCGGGTTCGAGCGCGGCCGAAGGGTCAGGCGCGGCGGGCGAGAACGTCGCGGATGGTTTCCATCGCCGTGACGAGACGGCGCGAGACCTCGCGGTTGGCCGCCTCGAGGCGCTGGGCTCGCGTCAGCGCCGTGTCGAGTTCGGAGGCGAGGCGCGAACGGTCGGCGGTCATGCGCTGCACCTCCTCCTCGGCGGAGACGACGATGTGGTCGCGCGAGAGGCGCGCATCCACCGCGCCTTCGAGACGCTCCATCGCCTGCTGCAGGCGAAGGGTCGCGTCTTGCAGCGGGGTCCCGGCTCCCATGAGCGCCCTTTCTCGTTCCATTCGTCCCGGCCGATGCCCGCCGCCGCGGCGCGGCCGACACCTCGTCTCCCGCTTTAGCCGCATCGCGGCGGCGTGAAAAGCGCCGCGTCCCGATTGGCCCCGTGCGGCTGCGCCCGGCAATTGACAGGAGCCGGCAGCCCGTGATGTCTGCGACGGCAAATAACGGCGCGCTCGAAGGGCTCGCGCGCGCGAAAAGCCGGCCTTGCCCCTTTCCCCGGCGCTCGAACGCTTTATGAAGCGGATGAACTTGGATGCCGGGCCCCGTGGGTCGGACGTCCCCGCAAGTCTGCCGCGCCCGGCCGTCCGCCGTCGCGGCTCCGGACGGCCCATCCCGGACCCGTCCCTCCAGGAGAAGAAGACCATGGCAGTTCGCGTCGCCATCAACGGATTCGGCCGCATCGGCCGGAACGTGCTCCGCGCCATCATCGAGTCCGGCCGCACCGACATCGAAGTCGTCGGCATCAACGACCTCGGCCCCGTCGAGACCAACGCCCACCTCATCCGCTTCGATTCGGTCCACGGCCGCTTCCCGGGAACCGTCGTCGTGTCCGGCGACACGATCGACGTCGGCCGCGGCCCGATCCACGTCTCGGCCGAGCGCGATCCGAAGAACCTGCCCTGGGCCAAGCTCGGCGTCGACGTCGCGCTCGAGTGCACGGGCATCTTCACCGACCCCGCGAAGGCCTCGGCGCATCTGGAAGCCGGCGCCAAGAAGGTCGTGATTTCCGGCCCGCTCTCCTCCTCGCCGAACGGCGAGAAGACGATCGTCTTCGGCGTCAACCACGACACGCTGGCCGCCGGCGACACGATCATCTCGAACGCCTCCTGCACCACCAACTGCCTCGCCCCGGTCGCCAAGATCCTGCATGAAGCCATCGGCATCGACACCGGCTTCATGACGACGATCCACTCCTACACCGGCGACCAGCCGACGCTCGACACGATGCACAAGGACCTCTACCGGGCTCGTGCCGCCGCCCTGTCGATGATCCCGACCTCGACGGGCGCCGCCAAGGCGATCGGCCTCGTGCTGCCGGAACTGAAGGGCAAGCTCGACGGATCCTCGATCCGCGTGCCGACCCCGAACGTCTCGGTGGTGGACTTCAAGTTCGTCGCCAAGCGCTCGACGAGCGTCGAGGAGATCCAGGGCCTGATCCGCGCCGCGGCCGACGGCCCGATGAAGACCATCCTCGGCTACACCGACGCGCCGAACGTCTCCCACGACTTCAATCACGACCCGCATTCGTCGGTCTTCGCCATGGATCAGACGAAGGTGCTCGACGGCACGTTCGTGCGCATCCTCTCCTGGTACGACAACGAATGGGGCTTCTCGAACCGCATGTCGGACACCGCGATCGCCCTCCACAAGGTCGGCTGAGCGCCATGCTCTTCCGGCCCCTCGCCGCGCGCAACGTCCGCTGGGCGCCGCTCGACGGCGAGGGGCTGGAGCACCTGCATCTGACGGCGACGCCGGATGGGATCGCGGCGCGCTCCGTCGTGATCGGCGAGCGCGGCGGGGTGTCCTACGGCGTCTCCTACGACATCCGCTGCGACGCCGAGTGGCGCGTCACGCAGCTTCACCTCGAAGCCGCGCATGGCGACCGGCTGGCGCTCACGAGCCCTGAACCCGGCCGGTGGCTCGCCGCCGACGGCACCGAGCGCGCCGATCTCGCCGGCTGCATCGACATCGATCTCGCCGGCACGCCCTTCACCAACACGCTGCCGATCCGCCGTCTCGGGCCCGCGCTCGGCACGGCCACCGAGCTTCGCATGGCCTACGTGCCGTTCGACACGTTCGAGCCCTTCGCCGATCAGCAACGTTACCGTGCCATCGAGCCCGGCCGGCTCTATCGCTACGAGGCGGTGGACGGCGCGTTCGACGCCGACCTGCCGCTCGACGAGGACGGCCTCGTTCTCGACTACCCCACCCTCTTCCGCCGCCTCTAGCCCGCGAACAGGCCGGGCCGCACCGATGGAGACCCCGATGACCCTCTTCAAGACGCTCGACATGGCCGACCTCTCGGGCAAGCGCGTCCTCGTGCGCGTCGATCTCAACGTGCCGATGAGGGATGGCGCGGTCACCGACGCGACGCGCATCGAGCGCATCCTGCCGACGATCCGGGCCGTGACCGAACAGGGTGGCAAGGCGATCCTGCTCGCCCATTTCGGCCGGCCGAAGGGCAAGGTGGACCCCGCGCAGTCGCTGGAGCCGATCGCCGCGGTGCTGACGGAGAAGCTCGGGCGTCCCGTGGGTTTCTCGGCCGACTGCGTCGGCCCGGTGGCCGAGGGCATCGTCGCCAACATGGCGGCCGGCGACGTTCTGCTCCTGGAGAACACGCGCTTCCACGCGGGCGAAGAGGCCAATGACGAGACCTTCGTCGCCGCCCTCGCTTCGCTCGGCGACGTCTACGTCAACGACGCCTTCTCGGCGGCACACCGCGCCCACGCCTCGACGGAGGGGCTCGCCCACCATCTGCCTTCCTATGCCGGCCTCACCATGCAGGCCGAACTGGAGGCGCTGGAAAAGGGTCTCGGCAAGCCCGAGAAGCCGGTGATCGCCATCGTCGGCGGCGCCAAGGTCTCGACGAAGATCGATCTCCTGCAGAACCTGGTGAAGCAGGTGGACTGCCTCGTCATCGGCGGCGGCATGGCCAACACGTTCCTCGCCGCGCAAGGCAAGGATGTCGGAAAGTCGCTTTGCGAGCACGATCTCGCCGATCTCGCGCGCACCATCCTCGCGAACGCCGAAGAGGCCGGCTGCACCATCCTCCTGCCGACCGACGCGGTGATCGCCCGCGAGTTCAAGGCCAACGCCGCGAGCAAGACGGTGCCGGTGGACGCCGTGCCGGCCGATGCGATGATCCTCGACGTCGGCACCGAAAGCGTCGCGGCGATCACCGCCTGGATCGACAAGGCCAAGACGCTCGTCTGGAACGGCCCGCTCGGCGCCTTCGAGATCCAGCCGTTCGACCGCGCGACGATGGCGGCCGCAAAGCACGCCGCCGCGCGCACGAAGGCGGGCCATCTCGTGTCGGTCGCCGGCGGCGGCGACACGGTGGCGGCGCTCAACGCGGCCGGGGTGGCCGGCGACTTCACCTATGTCTCGACGGCGGGCGGCGCCTTCCTCGAATGGATGGAAGGCAAGCCGCTGCCGGGCGTCGACGCCCTCAAGGCCTGACGCGACACAGCCAAGACCGATGCGCGACGCCGCCCTCTCCTGGCTTCTCCTGCCGGTCTACGTCTGGCAGGGGATCGGCCTTCGACGCCGCATCGAGCGGATGATCCCGCCGGCCGGCCCCGCTCACGGCGCCTTTGGCCATTGTGCCGGGCAAAGGGACGTGACGGCCACGCATGGGTCGCCCGACGGCGACGACCTGGGTGACGGCGGCGCGATCCGCCTTCTCGTCCTCGGCGACAGTTCGGCCGCGGGCGTCGGGGTCGAGCGGATCGAGGAGGGCCTTGCCTGTCGCCTCGCCGAGCGGCTGCATGTCCTCACCGGCCGCCCCGTCTTCTGGCGCGCGGCAGGCTTCAACTCCGCCGTCTCGGCGGACCTGCGCGATCATGTCGTTCCGAACCTCGTCCGCGAGCCCTACACGCACATCCTGCTGACCACGGGCACAAACGACGTGAAGAACTTCCACGGCGCGCGCCGCTTCAAGCGCGAGTTCGGCGGCCTGCTCTATACCCTGCGCGCCCGTTGGCCGGACGCGCGCATCGTCTGGTCGCCGCCGGTGGACATGCTGCGCGTGCCCGCGCTGTCGCCGGGTCTGGCGAAGGTGCTGCATCACCGCGATCGGGTGCTGGCCCGCCTCGGCCGACGCTTGTGCCTGGAGCGCGGCATCCTGCCCGCCACGACATTGCCCCGTGTCGAGCAGGCGGGTTTTGCCCGCGACGGCTTCCACGCCTCGGCGGACGGCGCCGCCTACGCGGCGGGGCATCTGGCGGGCTATGTGCTCGGCGCGGCCGGCACCAACTCGTCGCTCATCAGGGCCGCGACCGGGCGCGACGCCGGTGCGAAGCCAAGCGGCGAAGCGGGCTCCTGATCCTCGCCGACGCGGAACGTGTTGCGACCGGCGAGCTTGGCGGCGTAGAGGGCGGCATCGGCTCGCGCGACCAGCCGCTCCGTGTCGTCGCCCCGATGATGCGCGACGCCGATGGACGCCCCGATCCGGCAGATCACCGTACCTTCGACGATGGGCTGACGCAGCGCTGCGACCGTCGCCGCAGCCAGCGTCTCGGCCAGACCCGCCTCGCCTTCGAGGATCACGGCGAACTCGTCGCCGCCGATCCGCGCCACGAGAAGAGCCCCCTGGCAGACCGATGCGATGCGCCCCGCCGCCGCCTTCAGCACGCGGTCTCCCTGCGCATGGCCATGGGTGTCGTTGACGGCCTTGAACCCGTCGAGATCGACCAGCAGCAGCGAGAACCCGCCCTGATCGGCGACTGGTGCCGTCAGCCCGTCGAGCCGGGCCTGGAACGACATGCGGTTGGCCAGCCCGGTCAGCGGCTCGTGTTCGGCCACATAGCGCAGGCGCTCCAGAAGCACCCGTTCGTCGGTGATGTCCCGCTTGACCCCGAAGATGCGATGCGCCGTGCCGTCGCGCCCCTCCACGGTGGCGGTGATGCGGATCCAGCGTCGCCGACCGAGCAAGGTGGTGATTTCGGCATCCAGCTCGAATTCGCCGAGAGTGCGGATGGCCTCGTCGCGCAGCGTGTCCAACTCCGCGCGGCTGGCCGCCGAATAGCATTCGAGGATGCGGCGGCGGTCGGGCACCCTGTCGCGCGGCAGGTCGAACAGGCGGTACACGCCCTCGGTCCAGAGCAGCCGCTCGCCCGGAAGCGAGCATTCCCACACGCCCATGCGGGCGGCCCGGAAGGCCAGTTCGAGAACTCGGCGATCGTGCGAGAGCGCGCGAGATGCGCTTGTTTTGCTATCAGGATGGGTCATCGGCAAACCTGTCCGTTCGCGACGGAATTCGAACGTGGCACGCAATGGTTGCGATTGTATATCGACGTAACACGTCAGTGGCTGGCTATCGAACCAACCGGCTTGATCGGAGGGCTATTTCATCGGCTCAGTCCCCCTCGTCCTCGTAGCCCACGAGATGCAGCGGGCGGGCGCGCACACCCTTGAGCGCGCACCAGCGCACCAGCGCCTCCTCGCGCCCATGCGTCACCCACACCTCCTGCGGGGCGATCTCGGCGATGGTCTCGACGAGTTCGTCCCAGTCGCAGTGATCGGAGAGGATCAGCGGCAGCTCGACGCCGCGCTGGCGGGCGCGTTGGCGTACGCGCATCCAGCCCGACGCGAAGCACGAGACGGGATCGGGAAAGCGCCGCGCCCATTTGTCGGCAAAGGCGGAGGGTGGGCCGACGACGATGGCGCCGGCAAAATCCGCCTTCTTCGCCCCGTCCTCCGTCTTCGAGGCCGCGATCGTGGCGGGCCTGAGATCGCCGAGCGCGATGCCCTCGCTCTCGTAGAAGTCGCAGAGCTTCTTCAGCGCGCCGTGGATGTAGATCGGGCTGTCATAGCCCTCCTCGCGCAGCATGCGGATGACCCGCTGCGCCTTGCCGAGCGCATAGGCGCCCACGAGATGGGCCCGCTCGGGAAATTGGCGGGTGGACTGGATCAGCTTGCGCATTTCGGCGCGCGATTCCGGGTGGCGGAAGACCGGCAGCGCGAAGGTCGCCTCGGTGATGAAGACATCGCAGGGCACCGGCTCGAAGGGCTCGGCCGTCGGGTCCTCGCGCCGCTTGTAGTCGCCGGACGCGACGATCCGCATGCCGCCCCATTCGACGAGGATCTGCGCCGAGCCCAGAACGTGGCCGGCTGGGTGGAAGGAGACGGTGACGCCGTTGATCACGGTGCGCTCGCCCCATTCGGCGGTCTGGCGCGTCACCGCGAAATCCTCGCCGTAGCGCAGGGCCATGATCGCAAGCGTCCGGCGCGTCGCCATCACCGCCTCGTTGCCGGGGCGCGCGTGGTCGGCATGGCCGTGGGTGACGAGCGCGCGCGCCACCGGCTTCACCGGATCGATGTAGAAATCGCCGGGCGGGCAGTAGAGGCCCTTCGGGGTCGGTCGCAGGAGATCTTCGAAACGGGCCATGGCGTCGCAGATAGGCCGCCATGCGATGGCTGGAAGAACCGGGCGCAGTCAGCGACGACCCTTGGGCCCGGCACCGTCCGGGAGAAACCGCTTGCGCCCGGCGCTCGCGCGCCGCCATAAGCCTCTCGCCCTTCCGGAACCGATCCCCCGTGCCGCTCGACCCCCACCGCTCCGGCGACCCGCTCGCCGACCGCCGCGCCGACTATGCGGAAGCCTATGCAAAGGCGCGCGACTTCGCCGCAGCCGCCGACCTGATGCGCCAGGCGCTGGCGCTCGCGCCCGGCTGGACGCTCGGGCGCATGCGGCTCGCGAGCTTCCTCGAGGAGGCCGGCGCACGCGAGGAGGCCGGAACGGTCTATGCGCAGGTCGCCGCCGGCAATGCGGACGATCCCTACGGCGCCGGTCTGAAGCTTGCCGCGCTCGGCCTCGCGCAGGCACCCGCCGCGCCGCCGCCGGCCTTCGTCGCCGGCCTGTTCGACCAGTATGCCAACGGCTTCGAGACGCAGCTCGTCGAGCGCCTCGGCTACCGCGTGCCCGATCTCCTCTTCGCGACACTCGCCGAAGTCGCGGACGAGCCCTTGCATTTTGTCCGCGCGCTGGATCTGGGCTGCGGCACCGGCCTGATGGGCGAACGCCTGCGCCCCGTATGCGACCGGCTGGAGGGCATCGACCTCTCGGTCGGCATGCTCGAAAAGGCCCGCTCCAAGCGCCTCTACGACACGCTGACCGAATGCGACGTGCTCGCCGCCGGCAAGGGGCACGAGGGCAGCTACGACTGCGTCGCCGCCGCCGACGTCCTTACCTATCTCGGCGACCTCGCGCCGGTCTTTGCCCATGTCGCGACCCTGCTCGCCCCCGGCGGGCTCTTCGCCTTCTCGGTCGAAGCCGACGACGAGGCGGCCGGTTTCACGTTGCGCCCCTCGCTGCGCTACGCCCACGCGCCTGCCGAACTCGCCCGCCTGCTGATGCTCGCCGGCTTCGAGCCGCTGCTCGAGCAGCGGGCCGAGCTGCGCCGCGACCGGGGCGAGCCGGTGCTGGGCGCGATCATCGTCGCGCGCCGCCTGTCTCACCTGGCATAGCTCCCCTGCGCACCAGCCGATTGCGCTTGTCCGCAGCTCGGCTCATTGTTTCGCAGATGCGAGAGAGAAGGAACAAAGCCATGCCGAGCGCCGGGATCGAAGCGGGCGACCAAGCGGCGGCTCCTTTGCCAAGCGAGACGCTGCGCGAAAGCCAGGCGCTGCGCCGGGCCCATCGCTTCGGCAACTGGGCAGCCACCGCGACGCGCCATTCGCCTTGGGAAGACGCGCTCGGCGTCCTCGCGGGCGTGACGCTGACGGCCGTCGGCATCGCCATTCTCGGCCATCTCGGCTTTCTCACCGGCGGCATGGCGGGCCTCGCCTTCGTCGTCCATTATCTCACCGGATGGAATTTCGGCGCGGTCTTCTTCGTCCTCAACCTGCCGTTCTACGTCTTGGCCATCGGCCGCATGGGCCGCTCCTTCACGATCAAGACCGCCTTCGCGGTGGCGCTTCTCTCGGTCATGACCGCGTTTTCCGGCGACGTTCTGCGCTTTGCCGACGTCCAGCCGCTGCTCGGCACCTGCCTCGGCGGGCTGATGATCGGCTTCGGCCTGCTCGCCCTCTTCCGCCACCGCGCGTCGGCCGGCGGCGTCGGCATCCTCGCCGTCTACCTGCAGGACCGCTTCGGCTGGCGCGCCGGCCTCACACAGATGAGCGTTGATCTCCTCGTCCTCGTCTCCGCCTTTGCCGCCGTCTCACCGCTGGCCGTGCTCTATTCCGTGATCGGCGCCGTCGTCCTCAACCTCTTCCTCGCCATCAACCACCGCACCGACCGCTATCTGGCGGTCTGAACTCAACCTTCGCGTGTGAATCGGCCCTTGCGTTTGTTGACACTGCGCCCGGCAAATGATTTCGCTCGCAGAAAGCAGGAGTTTCCAGCGTGCGCACAATGACGCAGCTTATCCGTTATGGCTTCGTCGGCGTTCTCAATACTGCGATCACCGCGGCCGTCATTCTCGCACTGACCTTTTTGGGCTTCGACCTACTGCTGGCGAACGCGCTTGGCTTCGCCGCCGGCCTTCTCAACAGTTTCCTGCTAAACCGCCGTCTGACGTTCAGGGCTGGCGCGAGTTCGACGCGGACGAAACTCAGTTTTCTGGTCGGCTTCGCGCTGTGCTACGCGCTAAATCTCTCGATCGTCATGGCGCTGGACGGCGTGCTGCATCCTGCGGCAACCCAGTTGGCGGGAATGATCGTCTACAATCTCTCGTTCTTCGCATGGATGAAGTTCCGGGTGTTCAAGGTGGAGACCCATGCGAACTGAGTATCGCGCAGACCTCGTGATTCCCTGCTTTCACGAGGAGGATGCGCTTCCCGAGACGGCGCCTGTGATCCTCGCCTACATGCGCGGATGCGTCGAGGATCCGACGAACGGCCTTACCGGCTTCAGGATCCTATTCGTTGACGATGGAAGCCGCGACCGGACCTGGCCGATCATCGCTGCTCTCGCCGCAGAGAACACCGAAGCGGAAGGCGTGAAGCTTTCACGCAATTTCGGCCATCAGGGTGCGCTGCTCGCGGGGCTCGCTCATGCGGACGCCGACGTCGTGATCTCGCTCGACGCCGATTTGCAGGACGACATCGCCGTCATCCGCGACATGCTGCGGGCCTACGAGGCCGGCAACGATCTGGCGCTTGGCGTCCGGTCCGATCGCAGGAGCGATCGGTGGGCGAAACGCGAGACGGCACGGCTCTACTACCGGATCCTGTCGGCCCTTGGCGTCCGCATCGTGCCGGATCACGCCGATTTCCGGCTGATGTCGCGACGCGCCCTGAAGGCGCTACTTGCCTACGACGAAGCCAATCTCTTCCTGCGCGGGATCATCCCGCTCATCGGGTTTCCGGTGGCGCTCGTCCCCTATGCCAGACTGGCACGCACCGCGGGCGAGACGAAATACACGATGCGCAAGATGCTGCGACTGGCGATCGACGGGATTACGTCCTTCTCCGTCGTGCCGCTTCGCGCCATCTCTGTGCTTGGACTGATCGTCTTCGGACTGTCCGTCGCGGCCGGCCTCTATGTGGTGCTGCAGCGTTTTCTGTTGCCGAGTTCGGTGGTGCCCGGCTGGGCATCGACACTGCTGCCATTGCTGCTGCTCGGCGGCATCCAGATCCTGTCGGTCGGCGTCATCGGCGAGTATCTCGGCAAGATCTACCTCGAGACCAAGCGGCGCCCTCGCTTCACCGTCGAACGCCTGACAGATGTCTCCCGTGACCACTAGGGTTCGGCCCGTCGAGGCCCTTCTCGGCGTCGCGCTGGTCGGCCTCGCGCTGCTGTTCGTCCGGCACTACGTCTCTATCGAGCATCCCGCCTACATCTGGGACTGGGGTGGCTATTACGACATCTATCGGCGCTTCTCCCGGCTTCTGGCGAGCGATGCCGGCGCGTTCTGGACGGCCCTGCAGTCGTCCGTCGCCTACGACAATTACAACGCCGCCCCGGTCGTCCCCATCCTGCCGGTCGCGCTTCTCTTCGAGGAAGGACGCAGTCCCTTCGTCGCAGCGATCGTGGTCGTCTACCTTATCCCGGCGAGCCTGCTGATGGGGCTGTTGGCGCGCAGGGCCCTGCGCGAGGCGAAGGTCGAGCTCGGACGGCTCGAATCCTGCCTGCTCCTGTTCATGAGCCTCGCCTTCTTCCCGATCTGGCCGTCGGCGCTGCGGGGCATGCCTGACTCGGTCGCGCTGATTCCGCTCGGTCTTGCCACACTGATCCTGCTTCGCACCGATTTTCTGCGGCGGGCCTCGCTCGTGCAGGCCTTGCAGATCGGCCTTCTCGTCTGGTGCGCGTTCCTGCTGCGACGGTGGTATGCCTTCGCCTGCCTTGGGCTGCTGTCGGCGTCGGCCCTGTTCTGCCTGATCTCCGTCCTGCGCTCTCCGGAGCGGAGCGTCTCCGCGATCGTGCGTCCCGCACTCCTGCACATCCTCGCCGGGCTCGTCATCGTCGCGTGCCTTGCCGTCGTCCAGCGCCCGCTGGCGCTGGAGATCCTGCGCACCTCCTACGCCGACATCTATGCCGGGTATCAAGTCGCATTCCCCACTCAGTTCTGGATCCTCTGGGTTCGTCTCGGCACGCCGCTGGTCGCACTCTTCGCCATCGGGCTTCTGCTGGCGGCTATGGCGCGCAACACCACGATCCTGTTCTGCACGCTGGCCGGCGTCCTCGCCCATGCCGGCTTCATCCGGACGCAGTCGCCCTCGATCCAGCACACGTTGCCGCTGTTCTTCTGGATGTTCCCGGCCATCGCTTACGGCGTTGTCGTGCCAATCCAGGGGATGGCGCGAAGTTTCGCGTGGCCTTCGGCAGCGCTCGCCGCCACGTTCTTCGCCTCGGCCTTCCTCGCGTCCTTCTTGCCGGGGCCGCGGGCCGCCCTTTCGTCGCTGACCTTCCTCTATCCCGCCCACCCCATTCTTCCCCTGCAGCTCGAGAATTACGACGAGTATCGACGGCTGGTAAGCGACCTGCAGACGCAGACGGATGCGAAGGATCAGGTCGGCGTGTTCGCCTCGAGCGAGGTTCTGTCCGACGCGTTGCTGCGTGTTCTCGATCCCGCTTCCGCCGATCGCTTTGCCATCGTCTCGCAGGTCGATCTCGTCGAAGGCCTCCGCCTCGCCCCGCTGCGTGCGCGATATGCCGTCGTCACGACGCCGCCGACCATTCACATGCAGCCCGAGTTCCAGCACGTGATCACGCTGCCGGCCGAGAGCATCGCGACGGGAACCGGTTTCGGCGCAGCCTATCGCCAGATTCTCGGGCCCTATCGCCTGGGAGCGACGATCGAGGCCTTCGTCTTCGAACGACAGCGCCCGCTCACCGACGCCGATATCGCCGAGATCGGGACCTCTCTTCGTGCCATCTATCCCAACTGGACCCTCGACGGGACCGAGAGGATCCGAGCCGCAACGGTGCAATAGACGCAAGCCGCGACGACGCGGCACGCCGGAGCTGCCTCTTGGCCTTTGGCGGATCGGGCATACCTTTGCCTGGGTGACCCTGCTCGCCCCGCCCCGTCCGACTGATGTTCCCGGCTTCGCCCTGCCGGAGCCGTTTCTGCGATGGTTCGCGGCCAAGGGCTGGGCGCCGCGGCCGCATCAGCTCGACCTGCTGGCGCGGGCCGAGAACGGCGCGTCGGTGCTGCTGATCGCGCCGACGGGGGCGGGCAAGACGCTGGCGGGGTTCCTGCCCTCGCTCGTCGACCTGACGCGCCGGCCCAAGCGCCGGCCGGGCACGCGCCCGCCGGGCATCCACACGCTCTACATCTCGCCTTTGAAGGCGCTGGCGACCGACATCCAGCGCAACCTCGCCGGTCCCGTCGAAGAGATGGGGCTGAAGATCACGATGGAGGCCCGCACCGGCGACACGTCGCAGTCGCGCCGCCAGCGCCAGAAGCTGACGCCGCCCGACATTCTGCTGACGACGCCCGAGCAGTTGGCGCTTCTGATCTCGGGCACGGATGCCGAGACCTTCTTCTCGGACCTTCGCTACGTCATCTTCGACGAGTTGCACTCGCTGATCACCTCCAAGCGCGGCCACCTTCTGGCGCTCGGCCTCGCGCGGCTGCGCAAGCTGCGCCCTGCCATCCAGACGATCGGCCTCTCCGCCACCGTCTCGGACCCCGACGAGCTGCGCGAATGGCTGGTGGCGCAGGTGCCCGAGCGCATCGATCCCGACACGGGCGAGATCTTCCCGGGCCACAGCCCGATGGCCGATCTCATCGTGGTGGAGGGCGGCGCCAAGCCGGAGATCACCATCCTGAAATCGCGCGAGCGCGTGCCTTGGCAGGGGCACACGTCGCGCTATGCGATGCCGGAGGTCTACGAGGCTATTAAGGCGCACAAGACGACGCTGCTCTTCGTCAACACGCGAAGCCAGGCCGAGAACCTGTTTCAGGCGCTGTGGCGGATCAACGAGGAGACGCTGCCGATCGCGCTGCATCACGGCTCGCTCGACGTGTCGCAGCGCCGGCGCGTCGAGGCGGCAATGGCGGCCAACGAGCTGCGCGCCGTGGTGGCGACCTCGACGCTCGATCTCGGCATCGACTGGGGCGACGTCGATCTCGTGGTGCATGTCGGCGCGCCGAAGGGCGCCTCGCGCCTCGCCCAGCGGATCGGGCGATCCAACCACCGGATGGACGAGCCTTCGAAGGCGATCCTCGTGCCGGCCAACCGCTTCGAGGTGATGGAGTGCCAGGCGGCGCTCGACGCCAACTATCTCGGCGCGCAGGATTCGCCGCCGATGCGCGAGGGCTGCCTCGACGTCCTCGCCCAGCACGTTCTCGGCATGGCCTGCGCCGCCCCCTTCCGCGCCGACGACCTCTATGCCGAGGTGACGGCGGCGGCGCCCTACAAGACCCTCGACCGCGAGACTTTCGACGCGGTGGTGGATTTCGTGGCGACGGGCGGCTACTCGCTGCGCGTCTACGAGCGCTACGCCAAGATCCGGCTGACCGAGGACGGCACGTGGCGGGTGACGCACCCGTCCGTAATCCAGAACTACCGGATGAACGCGGGCACGATCATCGAATCGGAATCGCTGCTCGTGCGGCTGGTGCGCGCCAAGACGAAGTCGGCAATCTCGCGCGGCGGGCCGGTGCTCGGCAAGATCGAGGAGAACTTCCTCGAGACGCTCAGCGTGGGCGACACCTTCCTCTTCTCCGGTCAGGTGCTGAAGTTCGAGGGCATCCACGAGATGGAGTGCCTGGTGACGAAGACGCAAAGCGAGGAGGCCAAGGTCCCCTATTACGGCGGCCAGAAGTTTCCGCTGACGACCTTTCTCGCGGAGAAGGTGCGCGAGATGCTGGGCGACCGGGAAAAGTGGGGGGCGCTGCCCTCGCAGGTCGGCGAGTGGCTGGAGATCCAGAGCCGCAAATCCGTCATTCCCGGCCCGAACGATCTCCTCATCGAGACCTTCCCGAACGGCAACCGCTTCTTCCTCGTGGCCTATCCGTTCGAGGGCCGGCTCGCGCACCAGACGCTCGGCATGCTGCTGACACGCCGGCTGGAGCGCCTGCGCGCCAAGCCGCTCGGCTTCGTCGCCACCGACTATGCCCTGTCGATCTGGGGGCGCGGCGATCTCGGCGCGATGATCGCGGACGGGCGCCTGAAGCTTGACGAACTCTTCGACGAGGACATGCTCGGCGACGATCTCGAAGCCTGGATGGCCGACAGCTGGCTGTTGAAGCGCACCTTCCGGCAATGCGCCATCATCGCCGGCCTCGTCCTGCGCCACCAGCCCGGCCGCGAGAAGACCGGGCGGCAGATGACGGTGTCGTCGGATCTCGTCTACGACGTCCTGCGCGCCCACGAGCCCGACCACATCCTCCTGCGTGCCACCTGGGCGGACGCGGCGACCGGCCTCCTCGACGTGCGCCGCGTCTCGGATCTCCTCGCCCGCATCAAGCACCACATCCTGCACCGCGACCTCGACGAGATCTCGCCGCTGGCTGTGCCCATCATGCTGGAAGCCGGCCGCGAGCGTGTGGAGGGCGAGGCCCGCGACGAGCTTCTGGAGGAAGCGATGGAGCAGGAGATGGTCATCAAGGCGCTGAGCGAAGTGACGGATTTCAGGTCGAACTATCTCTGACAGAGTTGCCTCTTGTCTTGGTGTATCCGCACTGACCAGCATATCGGTTCAATGACGGTCGTTGTCGCCGGCCCATATGGCACCCTCTGCCCCAGCTGACGGCGCGAACAGCGAACGCGCGCACTACGCCTGTGACGCGCAGTACAGGCC
Organism: Aureimonas sp. AU12; assembly: GCF_001463705.1. Lineage (GTDB taxonomy): Bacteria > Pseudomonadota > Alphaproteobacteria > Rhizobiales > Rhizobiaceae > Aureimonas. The sequence continues at coordinate 113,889 of NZ_BBWH01000010.1, forward strand.
CTTCCACCGCTTCCGGTTGAAACATACAGTTAGAAGCCGAATCGAGGAGAGGTGCCCATGAGTATGGAAGAAAAACTTCGCGCGCTAAGCGAGCGGATCAAAAACCACTCCAGCGCGATGCTGACGGAAGAAGCCGTCAAGACGTCAGTTGTTCTGCCCTTTTTGAACGCACTGGGCTACGATGTCTTCGACCCGGCGGAGGTCATTCCTGAATTCACGGCGGATGCCGTGGGAAAAAAGGGCGAGAAAGTCGATTATGCCATCAAGATCGATGGCCAAATTCGAATACTTATTGAATGCAAGCCGCTAACAACAAATTTAGATAAAGTTCATCTTGCTCAGCTTTATCGATATTTTTCTGTAACAGATGCAAAATTTGCGATCCTAACTAATGGTCGAACCTTCAACTTTCACACCGACCTTGAAGCCCCTAACAAACTTGATGATCGCCCATTCCTAACATTTGATCTTTCTGAACTTAATACCGCTCTTTTCCCGGAGCTCACAAAATTTGTTAAGGACGGCTTCGATGTTGAAGGCGTTCTTCAATCAGCACATCGGCTAAAATACACTTCTGGTATCAAGAAGAAGATTAGCGAACTTATGGACGAGCCGAACGAAGATTTCATTCGAATGGCGATTGCAGACGTCTACGAAGGTCGCTTCACAGCGGCGATCAAAGAACAGTTCGGGCCAATGGTGAAAAACGCGTTCCGCGAAATGCTCAGAGATATGGTTCAGTCTCGTATCACGTCTGCACTTGCGACGACGAACGTCGTCGAGATGGAACCGGTCGAAGCCCCAAAGGCGTCCGACGAGGAGGAGATCGTAACTACCGAGGAGGAAAAAGAAGGGTATATGATCGTCCGTGCTATTGCGCGAGAGGTGATCCCTGCAAGCAGAATCATGATGCGCGATCAACGCAGCTATTGTGCAATTCTCGTAGACAATAACAATCGTCGACCTCTAGCTCGTTTATGGTTCAACAGATCCGTTAAATACATCAGCATATTTGAAGGCAAAGAAGAAAAGAAATTTAGAATAGATACGCTGGACCACATCTACGATTACAGTGAAAATATACGGTCGACAGCAAGATCCTACGCGGCCACTCAAGCAAAAGAACAAACGCCTGAGGTGGCCGAGCAGTAGACATTCATAGCATGCTGTAATCAATGCCCCGCCGACATTTCCAGCGCATCCGCCCGGTTCTGGATGGTCAGCTTGTCGACGGTGGTCTGGGACGCCGCGTTGAGGCCGATCACTTCGGTTTCCACGCCGGCCTTGCGGAAGCGCAGCACCACCTTGTCGAGGGCGCCGACGCCGGTGAGGTCCCAGATGTGGGCGCGCGAGACGTCGATCACGACGCGGGCGAGCGGCTCCCTGGTGTCGAAGGCCTCGATGAACTGGCCGGCCGAGGCGAAGAAGACTTGGCCCTCCACGACATAGGTCCGCTCGCGACCGTCCACCGAGCGGGTGGAGGAGACCGCGAAGATCTGGGCGATCTTGGAGGCGAAGAACAGGCCGGAGAGAAGGACGCCGGCGAAGACGCCGAGCGCCAGATTGTGGGTCCAGACCACGATGATCACAGTCGCCAGCATCACCACCGAGGAGCGGCGCGGATGGGTGACGAGGCTCTTCAGCGAGCCCCAGTCGAACGTGCCGATCGAGACCATGATCATGATCGCAACGAGCGCCGGCATCGGGATGACAGCCACCCAGTCTCCAAGCACCACGATCATGAACAGCAGCGCGACGCCGGCAAAGAAGCAGGACAGCCGGCCGCGCCCGCCGGAGCGGATGTTGATGCCGGACTGGCCGATCATGGCGCAGCCCGCCATGCCGCCGAAGAAGCCGGTGACGAAGTTGGCGATGCCCTGCCCGACGCATTCGCGGTTCTTGTCGGACGGGGTGTCGGTGAGATCGTCGACGACCTGCGCGGTCATCAGCGACTCCAGAAGGCCGACCATGGCGATGCCCACCGAATAGGGGGCGATGATCCGCAGCGTCTCGAAGGTGAAGGGCACGTCGGGCAGGAAGAAGGTGGGGACGCTCGACGGCAACTGGCCCATGTCGCCGACATTGCGCACGTCGATGCCGAAGACGAGCGCGGCCGCGGTGACCGCCACGATGGCCACGAGCGGGGACGGCACCGCCTTCGTCAGGTACGGGAAGAGGTAGATGATGGCGAGCGCCGCGGCGACGAGCACGTAGGTCATGGCGGGAACGCCGATGAGTTCGGGCAGCTGCGCCAGGAAGATGAGGATCGCCAACGCGTTGACGAAGCCGGTCATCACCGAGCGCGAGACGAAGCGCATGAGGTCGCCGAGCCGGGCGAAACCCGCGATGGCCTGGATCGCGCCGGCCAGCACCGTGGCGGCGAAGAGATATTGAAGGCCGTGGTCGCGAACGAGCGTCACCATGAGCACGGCTGTCGCGGCGGTGGCGGCCGAGATCATGCCAGGGCGCCCGCCGAAGATCGAGATCAGCACCGCGATCGAGAAGGAGGCGTAGAGGCCGACCTGCGGATCGACGCCGGCGATGATCGAGAAGGCGATGGCCTCGGGGATCAGGGCGAGCGCCACCACGAGCCCGGAGAGAAGATCTCCCCGGACGTTGCCGAACCAGTCGGCTTTCCAGTTTTGGGTCGAGAACATGGGAGGAAACAACGAGTATCTGGACGACGTCCCACGCACCCTCGACGGGCCGTGCGGTCGCAAATTGTCGAACGTCGTCTGGATGGGCCGAGGGATAGGCGCCCGGCATAGCCACCCGGGAAAGACGTCGCCCGGGTCCTTGTGCGCGGGCTTCATCGCTTAAAAACCGGTAAAGATCAACTGGCCATGGTTTCATGGCCTGGGCGGCCGGGCGGGATGACGCAGGGCCTTGCGATCGCCACGAAGATGGATTCTTCAGGGAACAAGAGACGAACAGCTGACGACTTCAGAGCGAACGCGCATGAACATGATCCAGCGGCGACTGCGACAGGGCGAGCAGGCCGGCGTCGAGACCGAGTTGAACGGCGGCACGCTCGTCTGCGACCCGTCGGGCATCCTGTTCTCGCCGGGCGAGAGCCTTCTCGTCGTTTCCGACCTGCATCTGGAGAAGGGCGCGGCCTTTGCCCGGCGCGGCATGATGCTGCCGCCCTACGACACCGCCGCCACGCTGGCGCTGCTCGAATCCGCGATCCGGCGCTACGAGCCGCGGCGTGTCGTGTGCCTGGGTGACAGCTTCCACGACCGGCACGGCGCGGCCTTCATGCCGGCGATCTACCGCGAGGCGCTGAACGCCCTGATGAAGGGGCGCGACTGGATCTGGATCGTCGGCAACCACGACCCGGAGCCGCCGGCTCTCTTGGGCGGCGAGACCACCGAGGAGGCTGCGATCGGCCCCTGGCTGCTGCGCCACGAGCCGACGCCGCACCCGCGCGCAGGCGAGATCGCGGGCCATCTCCATCCGGTGGCGAAGGTTTCGGGCAACGGGCGTTCGGTGCGCGGCGCGTGCTTCGCGACCGACGGCACGCGCATGGTGATGCCCTCCTTCGGCGTCACCACGGGCGGGCTCAACGTTCTCGACCGGGCCTTCGCGGGGCTCTTCGCGCCCGAGTGCGCGAAAGCCTACGTCATCGGCGTCTCGCGCATCTACCCGATCCCCTTCACCGCGCTCTGCGCGCGGTGAAGGGTCTGTGAGCTTCGACGCTCAGTAGGCCGCGACTTCGTTCGTCGCGAAGGCGAGCGCGACCATGCAGGCGACCACGACGAGCGTCAGCACCAGCCGCTGGCGGGCGAACCACGGCGTCTCGATGCGGCCTTCCTGGATGGCGGTGACGTCCCAGACGCCCTGCACGATGAAGGCGACGGCGAAGCCGACGAAGGTCCAGGGCGCCGGCATCAGGACGATCACCCAGGCCGCGATCGAGGGCAGCACCGAGAGCGCCACCGTGGTCGGGCTCTTGCGGCCGTTCTCGTTCAGCGCCGCGCCCCAGCGGATGCCGCCGAGGAAGGACAGGATGATCGCGGCATAGGCCGAGACCGCGAACCAGAGATCGGGCGGCGCCATGATTTCGGAGTTCGACAGGATGAGCGCGGTGCCCACGACGAAGGGGATGAGCCCGCCGATCCCCAGGATCCAGGTGGCGCGCACGAGCTGGTCGGCCCGCGAGCGGAGCGGTGCGTCGTGATGGTCGGTTGTCATGCGTTCAGTCCCGTTTGAAGATGATCCGGCCGAACCAGCCGGTGAAGATGGCGACCGCCACCGCCAGAAGTCCGTAGAGGATGCCGTTGCGCGCCGCGAAGACCGAGATCTGGTTCTCGATGCCGGTCTTGACCACCCAGAGGTCCTCGCTTCTCTCGCGCACGAAGACGCCTTCGCGAAACAGGATCGCACGCGCCACGTGCCGCCCCACCGGCAAGTCGGCCGGCAGAACGAGATTGGCGCGAAACAGCGTCGACGACACGAACTCGATCGACCCCACGGTCTCGGTGAAGAGACCGCTGGACGTCTTGAGGCGACGCAGGGCCTCGGCATATTCGTCCACCTTCCCTGCCCCGGCCTGACGCACCCGCATCGGCTCGAAGGCGAGGTCGTCGGTGCCGATGCTCATCTGCCGCAGCACGAGCGGCGGGGCGATGTCGCGCACCGGCCGGGTGCTCGCCAGGGAATAGGAGGTGGGCACATCGCGGAAGCGCTCCGATCCGCGATTGATCCAGACGCCGAAGAAACGGCTCTTCTCGCGCACCACGAGATCGCGCTTGGGGCCCTCCAGCAGGACGACGATGTCGTAGCGCCCCTGCCGCAGGATTTTCTGGTCGGCATTGTCGAGCGCCCCGAACACCACGAGCCGTGCACCGCCGAAGCTGGTGCCGACCGCGATCGTATCGGTGGAGAGGCCGATCTCGAAGGATTCGGCCACCGGCCGCGCGTCGACGGGCTCTTCCGCTCCGCTTGGCGTTGGCTCGGCGAGCGCCTGCGCGCTCGCGGGCAGCGCCAGGAGAAGCCCCAGCGCCGCAAGGGCCAGGAGCGCCCTCACACGCTTTCACCGCTCGGCAGCGAGATCGAAAAGATCTCGCCGGGCACCACGACGAGTTCGGCGAAGAGGCGGATGGCGACGGCGAGAACGAGCAGCGCGAGGAGCGCGCGCAGCTGCTCGCCGCGCAGCTTGCGGCCGGCCTCGGCGCCGAACTGCGCCCCGACCACGCCGCCGATCATCAGGAGAAAGGCCAGCACGATGTCGATCGTGCCGTTCGTCGCCGCCTGCAGCACCGTGGTCGAGGCCGCCGTGAACATGATCTGCACGAGCGAGGTGCCGATGACGACGCTGGTGGGAACGCGCAGGAGATAGATCATCGCCGGCACCATGATGAAGCCGCCGCCGACGCCCATGACCGAGCCGAGAATGCCGATCACGAATCCGAGCCCGAGAATCGGAATGGCGGAAACGTAGAGCTTCGAACGCTTGAAGCGCATCTTCAGCGGCAGGCGCTGGATCCAGTTGTGGTGGCTGGATCGGCGCACCTCGCCCGAGCCCCCGCCCTTCACCCGGCGCATCGCCTGGACGCTCTCGCTGAGCATCAAGGCACCCACCGTGCCGAGCATGACGACGTAAAGGATGGAGACGGCCAGATCGAGCTGCCCGATGCGGCGCAGCAGCGTGTAGAGCCAGACGCCGACGGCCGAGCCCAGAACGCCGCCGACGATCAGCATCGCCCCGAGCTTCAGGTCGACCGTGCCGCGCTTGTAGTGCGCCAGCGCCCCGGAGAAGGAGGCGGCGATCACCTGGTTGGCGCCGGTGGCGACGGCGACCGCCGGGGGAATGTTGTAGAAGATGAGAAGCGGGGTGATCAGAAACCCGCCGCCGACGCCGAACATGCCCGACAGGAAGCCGACCGCCGCGCCCATGCCGACGATGACGAAGATGTTGACCGAGATCTCGGCGATCGGGAGATAGAGCGTCACGGGCGTCGTCTCGCGAGGCGAGAGGGATGGCTGCACCGGAAAAGGGGCGGAACCGTCTTGGCCCGCCCCCTTCCCCAAGTCAATTCACGCGAGGGGCCCCGTTCAGGCGTCCTTGCGCTCCAGAAGCGCGCGGATCAGCGGCTCGTCGATCTTGCCGGTGGCCTGCAGGCCCGACTTCTCCTGGAACTCGCGGATGGCGGTGGTGGTCTGCGAGCCGACCACGCCGTCGGGGCGACCCGGGTTGTAGCCGAGCTTGATCAGGATCGCCTGCACGTTGCGCACGGCCCGGCCCATGTCGACCGAGGCGGTCTGGTCGCCCTTGGCGGACCAGGCTGGCGGGATCTCCACCGTGTTCGCGCCCTCGTTGCGGGCGGCCGGCTTCCAGGCGGCGACCTCGGCGTCGATGCGGGTGCGCACCTCCGGCGACAAGGTCTTGCCGACCTCTTCCATCTTGGCCAGCGCGTCCTTGTCGCCGGCCTGGCCGACGATCTGGAACCAGCGGTAGGACTGCGACAGGTCCTGCTCGACGCCGGCACCGCGGGCATAGAGGATGCCGAGATTGTACTGGCTGTCGCGCATGCCGTGATCGGCAGCCTTCACGAACCACTGCGCCGCCGTCTCGGGGTCGGACTTGCCCTCGATGCCGGTGGCATAGAGCACCGCCAGATTGTGCATGGCGCGGATGTTGCCCTGGTCGGCGGCCAGGAGATACCAGTCGCGCGCAGCGCCCGTGTCGCGGCCGATGCCGTTGCCCTTCTCGAAGAGCGTGCCGACCGAGTACTGTGCCGGGGCGAAGCCGCGCGAGGCGGACTGACCGAACCAGTTAAGCGCGGCGACCGGATCGGACGGCGCGGACCGGCCCTCCATCAGGCGCAGACCCACCTCGAACATCGCCATCGGCTCGCCCTTGGCGACGGCTTCGCCGAGCGCGGCGGGGCCGATGCCGTCGGGCATGGCGGGAACCGCGCCACGCGCCGCTTCCGGCAGCTTGGCCTCGGCGCTGGCGAGGAGCGTGCCCTGCGCCGTTGCGGCAACCGGGGCAACGTTTACGGCGGGCTCGGCGGCGACTTCGGCCGTCACCGGCATCGTCGCGGTGGCAGTGATGGGTGCTTCGACCGTCGGCAGTTCGGCAGCGGGTGCCTCGGCGACCACGGGCGGCGCCACCTCTTCGGTCGCAGCGCTCATCTCGGCCGGGGCCGGGGCCGGGACGATCGTCGCGGTGCTTTCGGTGTCGAGCACCGGAGCGGGCGTCTCGATTGCCGGGGTCGGAGCTGCGGCGGCGATCTGCGAGCCGTCGTCGACTTCGGCGACCGGCGCGGCGACGACGCCGTCCTGCGGGCCGAAATAGGCGCGGCCGAGCGGCATGGCCATGAGCGCCAGAAGCACCGCGCCCACCGCCATGAGGATCGGCTTGCGACGACGGCCGGCCTGATCCTTCGTGGTCAGGCCATCGGCGTCGGCATCGGTCCGGTCACGGATCGCCTCGGCTTCGGCGGCGGCCGCCATCGCCGCCTTGCGGGCGGCAGCGATGAAGTCGGCCTTGGCCAGCGGCTCGCCCGTCGGTGGCTCGATGCCGCGCTGCTGCTGGCGCACGCGCTCGATGAGCGCGGCGATGTCGGGCGCGCCGGAGCCGGGCTCGAGCGGACGATTGGCCTCGCGTGTCGCGACGCTCTCGGCGGCGTCGATGGAGGGTGCGTCGATGAGCAGGGGCGCATTCGAACGGATCAGGGCGGCAGGTTCCACGCTCGGCAGGGTCGCGGCGACGGGATCCGCCATGACGGCGACGGTCGGATGCACGCGTTCGGCGAGGGTCGGCACCTCGGCGGCCGGCTCCTTGCCGCCGCGACGCGTTAGGTGACGGTTGATCGCGGCGCGAAGGCCCTTCGGCTCGGCGTCGGGTGCGGCCTCGGAGGCGGCCCAGTCGATGCGACCGGCCGAATCCTGCGACGGCTGGACCGTCTTCGACTCGTTCGCCGCATCGCTGCGCAGCTCGCTCTCGATCGCCGTCAGCCGCTCGACGATCTTGTGCAGCGTCGTATGGACGGCGTCGAACACGCCGAAGGCGCGCTCGTCGCTTTCGCGGCAGAGGGTCTCCAGATTGCGCAGGTCCTGCGCGAGTTCGCGTACATACTCGTTCTCGCGGCGTCCATCCTCGCCCTGCATGCGGCGCACGGCCTCGTCCGCAGCGGTGCGGGCGGCCATGAGGATCGAGTCGCGGTTCTCGTCGAGCTGGCGCTCCAGCGCGTCGAGGCGGCGGGAGACCTCCGAGCCCTCTTCGCCGAACGCGATCGGCGCACCGGCGAGATGATCGGCGAGACGGCCGATCTGGGCTTCGAGCGCCATCATGACGGCGGGATCGACGCCCTTGGCGCCGGCCGACAGCTCGATGCGCTCGGCCAGTTCCGTCAGGCGCGCCTCGAAACGAGACGACGTGTCTTTGGGTTCGGAGTTGGCGAAGAGGATCTCGACGCGCTCGGCAAGCGTGTCGATGCGGCGACCGAGATCGGCATCGGGCCGGGCGCCCAGTTCCTCGACGCGCTCGGTGAGGACCGCGATCTGTTCCGACAGGAGATCGGCGTCGCCGGCCTCGGACAGGCGCTCGACGCGCGAGGCGATCTCGGCGACGCGCGCCTCGATCCGCTCGATCGGCGCCATGTCGAGGGAGACCTGACGATGGACGGTGGCCGAGACGATCGCCGCGGAAATCTCGTCGAGTCGCTCTTCCAGAACCGAGAAATGATCGAGATCGGGTTCGCGAATTTCGGCGGCCAGCAGTTCGACGCTTTCGGCCAGCGCCTGGATGCGCGCCTCCATCTGGTCGATCTGCAGGATCTCGGGCAGGCCGACGAGCGCCAGCTCGATCTCGCCCATGCGCTCCGACAGGCGGGCGATGCCGCCTTCCACAGCCTTGGTTGAGAACCGCTCGGCCATCGCGTCGAAGCGGGCATCGAGGGCTTCGGGAGCGTTCTGCTCGACGATGAGGTCGAGCTTGGTGCGCAGCGCGCCGAGTTCGTCGCGCAGGAAGCGCGTCAGCGTCTCCTCGGTCTGGATCCGCGCGGTCTCGAGATAGCGCGACTCGAACTCTTCCCAGCGCTGTTGGACGGCGAGGATCTGCTCCTCGGTGGCGAGCGAGCGGAGCGAGCCGCGCAGACGCTCCAGCTCGACGCGCAGATCGCGCTTGGCCTGATTGTCGAGCTCGATGCGGTCGCCGATGCGGGTCTCGAACGCATCCCAGCGCCGCTGCACGGCTTCGACGGATTCTTCGCGCGCCAGCTGGCCGACCATCGCGGCGACCGAATCGAGTTCGGTGCGCAGCGCGTCGAGCGAGGTCTGGTCGGCGGTGCCGGCGGTCAGCTCGGTCAGCGCCTCCATGATCTCGAAGATCTCGGCGCCGATCCGATCCGGCCCCTCGCGGTCCGCGATCATCTGCTTGAGGTCGGCGAAGGAGCGGCGAAGTTCTTCGAGGCGCGGCGAGAGGTCGGGCGTCTCGCGGGCCTGGATATCGGCGCGAAGAGCCGACAGCTCCTCCGCGAGATCCTTCACCATGGCGAGCGTCGCGCCCTGAAGCTGGATCTGCTCGACCTCGCCGGCGATCGTGCCCATGCGACGCTCGATCGGCGAACCCGCGCGGGTCGGCCTGGTCCGGGGCGCGGGACGATCCGACACCGGGTCGGCGCTCAACTGCCGTTCCACGGTCAGGGCGGAGACGGCGTCGGCGAGCGACGGGCGACGGGCGCGGCGCTCGGCAGCCATCATCCGCATCCGCTCACCCGGCGCCTCGCTTGCTTCCGACAGGGACGACTCGTCACCGGTCGCGGCCGGCTCGTCGCGCTTGGCGCTCGACAGTCTGGACAGGCGGGCTTCGAGGTCTTCGAGGGTCTTCGACAAGGACGAAAAGGAGGAATCGGACGATTTCGCGTCGGTTTCGGCTCGTACCTTCAAGTGCGGTTCATTCCGAGACATCTCATCGCTCCTCTCGCCACCCTGCCCTGCCGAGGCGGCGGCCCGGCCGGTCGACCGGCCTGTTCCCAGCGAAGGTTCGATCTCCCACGCCATTGCGTTAAGGAGATAGAAAGATAAGCGGGATTGAAGCTGGATTCGCGTGAATGAAACCTTGTGGTCCGGGATCAAAAAATTAATATCAATTTCGGGCGAAGGTGTCGCAGCCGGATGTTCCGCAACGTACACCCCCTAGTCGTCGTCGCAAGCGCAGATACATAGAATGATATGACCCAGCTCAAAACGGCAGATCCCATAGAAGAGACAGAGTTCAAGGTTGGTATAGACCAACTTCTCGGTCTTGCCGACGACCCGCTGGACACGTCGAGAACGAGCTTCAAGATCGGAGATCTTGCCCGCGAATTCGGCGTGACGCTGCGGACGTTGCGATTCTACGAGGATCGGGGACTTCTCAGTCCCGAGCGCCGGGGGACGACGCGGCTCTATTCCCGGCGCGACCGCATGCGGCTTCGTCTGGTGCTGCTGGCCAAGCTGCTCGGCTTTTCGCTGACCGAAGCCAAGCAGATCATCGAGATCTATTATCAGGCTGATGGCCGCCGCAAGCAGCTGGAACTGGCGCTGGATCGCTTCGAGGAGCAGAGGCAGATCCTGCTTGAACAGAAGCGCGACATCGAGGAATCGCTTCACGCGATGGACGTTTCGCTGAAGTTCGTGCGCGACCGGCTCCATGGCGGCGCAGAGACCGGCAACGCCTGACGCCCGCCGGCCCGCATCGCGGGCTCTCAAACCCCGCTCGTTGTATTGTTCGCGGCCGCGCGCTGAATTGCAGGGGCTTGCGTGCAACATCGCTGCGAACGCAGCCGCAGTTAGCCGTCGGGCGAGCCCTCGCGACCCGCGATGATGAACAAAAGATGAAGCAGACCCCGCGGATGCCTTGCATTCTCGGAAGGTAACCTATGCGCAAGGACGCATAGCTCTTTGTGCTGCGCTGCATCATATTGGCGTTGGGAGACAACTCGCCCGCAATGCCAGAAAGCCTACCATGATGACCGTCCGTACCGAACGCCTCGAAACGCTTCCGACCCGCCTCGGCGTCTCCTTCCGCCGTCCGGTGACCCTCGACCGCTCGCGTCCGTCGAACCGTTCCCTGCAGGCCAGCGGTCGTCCGGTCTTTCTCGACATGGATCCGCTGACGAGCCTCGCCGCCATCCGCGGTTCGATGTTCGAAGCCGGCGCCCCCCACCGCGCTTGATCGATCCCGCGCGCCGTCAGCCGTAAGGCCGGTCGCGCGCCGCTGTTCGTACGAAATGTCGAAGGCCCGACGCCCCCCCGTCCGGGCCTTTTTGCTGTCGAGCGCGCGGAATGGGCGCATCCGCGAGCAGGATGGCCGCCGTGTCCTCAGCGCGCCGGCCCCTGCAGGGATCAGGCGAGCGGATTGCGGTTGCGCCGGAGATGCAGCGTCACCCATTCCTCCCGCCGCAGCGTTTGGCGATGGAAGAGGCCCTGCTGGCGATAGGCCGCCAGGACCGCGTTGCGCTGCCGGGCCAGAATTCCCGACAGGATGACGTCGCCGTCCGGCGTCAGGTGCCGGGCCAGCGTCGGAGCAAGCTTCATCAGCGGTCCCGCAAGGATGTTGGCGACGATGAAGTCGAACGGCGCGAACTCGCGGAAGGCCGGCGCAGAGAAGCCGGTCGCTGTCGCCAGCGAGACGAAGTCGTGGACGCCGTTCGCCCGCACGTTCTCGCGCGCCACGGCGACGGCTACCGGATCGATGTCGGTAGCCAGCACGGGAATGCGCGCCAGCTTGGCGACGGCGATGGCCAGAACCGCGCTGCCGGTGCCCAGATCGAGCGCCACCGCCGGGCGGCGACGGCGGATCACCGTCTCGATCATCGACAGGCAGCCGGCCGTGGTGCCGTGATGACCGGTGCCGAAGGCCTGCCCCGCCTCGATCTCGATGGACAGATCGTTGGCGCGAACGCGCTCGCGGTCATGCGCGCCGTGGACGAGGAAGCGCCCGGCGCGCACCGGCTTCAGCTCGGCCAGAACCTGCGCCATCCAGTCGATCTCGGGCAGATCCTCGCGCGCCACCTCGAAGCCGGCGAAGGCATCGGTGACGGCCCATTCGTCCACCGCGTCGGCATCCTCGAAATAGACGGAGACCTCGTGGATGTCGGCGGCCTCGTCGATCTCGGTGATCGCCACGGGCGAGCCGTCCTCGCCGAAGCGCACGTCGAGGCGCTCGTAGAGCGGGGCGGCGTCGCGGCGCGGGCCGCGGGCATGGAAACGGACCTGACCCAAGCGCTTCGTCTTTCTCTCGTCGTCGTTCGGTGGGGCGCGGCCCCGCTCAGGAGGCCGAGAGCCGCTCGAGCTTGGCCTTAGCGGCCGCGGGTGCCTCCCCATAGGCGATCGTGCCCTTGAAGTCTCCCGTCCGATCAAGAAGGATGACCGAGGCGATGTGGTCCATCGTGTAGTCGTCGCCCTGCGGCACCTTCTTGGCATAGGCGCCGAAACCGTCGAGCATCTTCTGGACGAGCGCCGGTTCGCCGGTGACGGCGGTGATGTCGGGCGAGAGCGAGCCGACATAGGTCTTGAGGATCTCGGGCGTGTCGCGCTCGGGATCGACGGTGACGAACACGATATTCAGGTCGCGCCCCTCCGCCTTCAGCGCCGACTGGTAGCCGGCGAGTTCGTAGAGCGTCGTCGGGCAGACGTCGGGGCAGTGGGTGAAGCCGAAGAAAAGCGCGGTCGGGCGGCCGCGCAGAACCGCTTCCGTCACCGGCTCGCCGTTCTGGTTGACGAGCTGGAACGAGGAGCCGTAGGCGGCGGCATTGCGCACGACCGCCGTCTCCTGCCGCCCGAACACGTAGACGAGGACGATCAGCGCCAGAATTGCGGCCACGAGAAACCAGAGCGCCAGACGCAGCACGGATGTGCGGCGGCGTCGCGCGGCGGTGGTCTTGGGATCGTCGGTCATCGCGGCAGCACTCCTCGTCGTCGCCGCGTCCTACAGCAAAGCGGGAGGCCCGGCAAAGGACGTCATCGCCGCCCTTCCGCCGCCAGGAAGTAGAGCAGCGCCGCGGCTGGAAAAGCGAAGGCCATCGCCGCCACGCCGTGCCAGCCGAAACGTTCGAGCACCGGGCTCGTCAGGCTCGACCCCAGCGCGCCGCCGAGGAAGAAAGTCGTCATGTAGACCGCGTTCAGGCGGTTGCGGATGGTGTCGTCGAGCTGGAAGATCTCGCGCTGGCCGATCACCAGATTGGCCTGCACACCGAGGTCGAGGAGAATGCCGGCGATGAGCAGCGCCGTGAAGGAGCGAGCCCCCGCAAAAGCCAAGGCCATGGCGCTGGCGGCCAGTGCGATGGCGGCAAGCGTGCCAGCGCGCGAATGGCCGCCATCTGCGAGGCGTCCGGCGACGGGCGCGGCGAAGACGCCGAGGACGCCGCCAAGCGTGAACAGCGCCACCCATTGTGGAGAGAGCGAGAAGGGCTCGCGCAGCAGCACGATCGGGGCGCCGGTCCAGAAGATGCCGAAAGCCGCGAACATCGCGGCATGATAGAGCGCGCGCCGACGCAGCACCGGCTGGGTGACGAAGAGCCGGCCGAGCGAGGCGATCAGCTCGCCGTAACGCGCGCGATGGACTGGGCGGCGCGTGGGGAAGAGTCTTAGCCCGGCCAGCGTCAGGCCGGCGACCGCCACCGCCGAGACCGCGAAGATGGCGCGCCACCCCATGAGGCCCGCCAGAAAGCTCGACAGCGGCCGGGCGATGAGGATGCCGCCGAGAAGGCCCGTCATCACCTCTCCGACGACCTTGCCCCTGCGCTCCGGCGGCGCGAAGCTCGCGGCCAGCGGCACGATCATCTGCGCGGCAGCCGAAGCGATGCCGACTGCGAGCGTCATCGCGTAGAGAACAGCGATGTTGGGCGCGAAGGCCAACCCGACGAGCCCGATCGCCGCCGCGCTCATCGTCGCCAGAATGAGGCGCCGGTTCTCGAGGACGTCGCCGAGCGGCACGAGGAGCACCAAACCCAGCGCATAACCGATCTGCGAGGCCGTCACGATCGTGCTCTCGGCAGCGACGCTCATGCCGAGATCGGCGCCGATCAGGGCCACCACCGGCTGGGCATAGTAGAGATTGGCGGCGAGCACCCCGGCGGCGACCGCCATCAGGATGGTGGTCGCGCGCGACAGGGCTGGCGCCGCGGCGGTGTCGGGGAAAGACGTGGCGGTCACGGCGGGACCCATGCGGGAGGGCTGAGAGGATGCCGACGACGCGGAACAAGCCGTGCGGGCGACCGGCGGATCGGAACTGTTCGCCTAGCTTATAGCGGCCATATCGCAGTGCGAAAAGACGATCGTCGGTAACGCCGCGGCTCGTCGGCGAAGATCCGACGTCCGGTCGCACGCGCCGAACTGGCGAAATCTTGATCGGCGAAGCCACGATCCTTGGCTCGCGGGCCTTCAACTTCGCGGGCGGGCATCCCTATATGGAGACTGACCGTTCGACATCCCATGCCTCAAGGAATCGCCGACATGAAGACCACGAGAACCCGCCGCTTCGTCGTCGCCCTGGCGGCGATGACGCTGGCCTTTTCGACCGTGGTGGTGGATCACGCCGAAGCCCGTCGCGGCGGCAGCTTCGGCAGCCGGGGCACGCGCACCTACCAGTCGGCTCCTGCGACGAACACGGCGCCGGCCGCCGCGCCCGTGCAGCGCTCGATGACCTCGCCGACGCAGGCCAATAGCGCCGCCGCCGCCACCTCGGGCGCGCGGTCCGGCATGTTCGGCGCCGGCTTTGGCGGCGCGATGATGCGCGGCCTTCTCATCGGCGGCCTGTTCGGCATGCTCATGGGCCACGGCTTCGGCGGCCTTGCCGGCATGCTCGGCTTCCTCGTCCAGTTCGCGCTTCTCGCGCTCGTCGCCGTCTTCCTCGTGCGCATGTTCCGCCGTCGCTCGAACGGCGGCCCGGCCATGGCCGGCCGTGCACCGACGCCGAATGGCGCTGGCATGGGCGGCGGCATGACCAATGCCCGCCAGATGTTCGAGGGCTTTGGTTCCAAGGCGGGCGGGGCACAGGGCGCGGCGCGTGGCGGCTCCGGCAGCGGCCCGGCGGTCAGCGGCAAGCCGGGTACGGATGCGGTCGGCATCGGCCAGGCCGATCTCGACATCTTCGAGCGCAAGCTGCAGAGCCTGCAGGCCTCCTTCTCGCGCGAGGATTACGCGGGGCTTCGCGAGATCACGACGCCCGAGGTCATGTCCTACCTTTCGGAAGAGCTGGCGCAGAACACCGCGCGCGGCGTGCGCAACGACGTGCGCGACGTTTCGCTGCTGCAGGGTGACGTCGCCGAAAGCTGGCGCGAAGGCACGCGCGACTTCGCGACGGTGGCGATGCGGTACTCGATGATCGACACGATGCGCGACCGGGGCAGCGACCGCGTGGTCGAGGGCAACGAGACGAGCCCGGTGGAATCGACCGAGGTCTGGACCTTCGTGCGCGAGCGCGGCGCCGAGTGGAAGCTTTCGGCGATCCAGGAAGCCTGACCGCTTCCATCCCCTCCGTAAGGCCAGAGGCCGCGACGCTCATCAGAGCGCCGCGGCCTTTTTCATGCGACCCCGACCCACCGCAGGAGCGCCACCAACACGGTGCCGATCACCACGGTCGGCAACAGCGCAAGACGGAAGGCGAGGAAACCGCAGAGGACGATCACGAGCCGCTCGGCCCAGTCGCCGTCCACCAGCACCGGCGCGACGATGGCCGTGAGCACTGCCGCCGGCACCGCGTTCAACGCAGCGTCGAGTCTGGGCGGGATGCGCTCGAAGCGGGCGAGCACCAGATGGCCGCCGATGCGCGTGAGATAGGTGAGCCCGGCCGCCGCCAGGATCAGCCACCAGATGTCGCTCATATCCTGGCCCCCTTGGCCCTCGCCTCCCCAGCCCCTGCCTCTCCGGCGGGTATCTCGGCGGTCGGCGTGCGCAGCGCCGCGGCGAAGACGCCGGCGATGCCGCCGAGCGTGACGTGCCAGGGCGAGCCGAGCGCCGCCGCCGCCACGAGGGCGACGAGACCCGAGACGCCAGCGACGAGCAGGAAGTTGGGCCGATGGCGGAAGGCCATTGTCTGCGCCAGGAAGTAGACGGGAATGGCGAAGTCGAGCCCGAAGCGCGCGGGATCCTCGATCAGCCCGCCGAACAGCGCGCCGACGAGGCTCGCCAGCGCCCAGCCGACATAGAGCAGCACCGCGAAGGTGAAGTAGTAGGTCCGGCTGATCGGGCCTTCGGCCGCCCGCGCCTCGGCGGCGGCGAAGGAGGGATCAACGAGGAGGAAGAAGGCCAAGGCTTTCGCCGGCCCGCCGAAGCGGACGAGATGGCGCCCGACCGAGGCCGAATAGAGGATGTGCCGGGCGTTGAGCGCGACGACCGCCACGAGGATCGCCCAGACCGGCGAACCGGCGCCGATCATCTGCAGCGCCAGGAACTGGCTCGCGCCGGCATAGACGGTCAGCGAGAAGCCGAGCGTCTGCCAGACCGTCAGCCCGTTGGTGACGGCGAAGGCGCCGTAGACTGCGCCGAACGGCACGAGCGCCACGAGAAGCGGCAAGCATTGCGAGGCGGCCGTCGAGATATCGGAGGATCGGGTCACGGACGGCTCGGCCTGCGGCAGTCGCGCGGCGCGGCCTCGTTCAGGCCAGCCACCATGCGCGGGAGATGGGATCGGTGCGCGTGAAGGCGCGTCGGGGTCTCGGCGTCTTACGTCCGCCGGCTTCTACGCCGACGCCGTGGGCGCGTCGAGGCCGGCCATCAGGGACGCTCGATCCCCGCGCCCGCGCGGTTGACGACGCCCTCGCCGAAGTCCTGCAGGATCTCCGCCCAGCGATCGAGCCAGCCCTCGAAATTGTCGGCCGTGACGCCGCCGCCGAGCTGGACGTCCATCTCCAGCACCGGCTTGCCATCGTCGCGCAGATAGGCGCGACCGAACCGGCTGGCGGCGTTCCAGCCGCTGACGGCCTCCGCCGGGACACCCGACTTGTCGAAGAAGGAGGAGAAGCCGACGGACTGGCACGCTTTTCCGTCGTCGTCGCAATCGTAGAAGAACAGCGTGAACCCGTCGCCGTCGATCCGCCCGCGCACCATCGGCGTGCCGTCCTCGGCGGTGTCGAGCCGGGCTGAGCCGTAGCCGCGCATCAACTCGGCGATGAGGGCGGGATCGGTGGCATCGACCAGCGCCGGCGCGGCGGCTATCGCGACGCCGGTCGCGCCGGTTACAAGCGCCAAGGCGGAAAGGCAGGATCGCAATCGAACTCGGTGCATGATGGAGAGGATCCCGCTTAGACCATCCGGCCGCGCGAGTCGCGGCGTCGTCCCTCAGACTATCACGGACACGTTAGCCGCGAAGCGCGATGCGGCCCGCACCGCCCACGAAAGCGCGCAGACGCAGGATCTCGTTGGCGCCGGCGCTCATAAGGTTTCGAAAGTCGCCGGCGGTCAGCTCGCGCACATGCCGGCAGTCCGGCCGGAAGCGCGCGCCGACGCAGGAGCAGGCGAGCCGCCAGCCGCCCTGACGCGTCGGGCTCAGCGTCACGTCGTAAGGCGTGCCCTTGCTCCCGCGCACGACGAGGCGGCAGATGCCGTCGTCGACGGGCACCGCGGCCCGCGCCTGCAGGGCTCGCTCGGCGATGCCGCCCTTCACCCGCGCCCGCGTCGCCGCGACGGGCTTGGCCAAGCCCGTCGCGCGCGCGAGATCGCGGATGTCGGCTGCGCCGGTGTGGCGCACGGCTTCGAGCGCGATGCGGGCGCAGGCATAGGCGTCCTCGCCGGCATGGTGATGGGTGAAGCCGACGCCGAACTTCGCCGCCAGCGCCGAAAGCCGCCGGCTCGGCTCGTCCGGCCAGAGGCGGCGCGCCACCGACACGGTGCAGAGTGAGGCGAAGGCGGGCTGCGCCAGTCCGTAGAGCGCCAGCGTCTCGCGCAACACGCCCATGTCGAAGCTGGCATTGTGGGCGACCACGAGCGCGCCGTCGAGCACACCGCGATAGCGCTCGAACACTTCCGGAAACTCCGGAGCGCCCGCGACGTCGCGCGGCCGAATGCCGTGGACGCGGATGTTCATGGCGTCGAAGCGCATGTCGCGCGGGCGGATCAGATGGTACTCGCGGCGCGTGATCTCGCCCGCCTCGACGAAGGCGAGACCGATCGCGCAAGGGCTGGAGCGCGCCGCGTTGGCGGTCTCGAAATCGATGGCGACGACGGTCATGCGAGGCGAACTCCGGTCAGGCCGGCAACCTAGAGTCTGGGAATCGCAGCATCAAGCCTCGCCGACGAGAGCCAGCCACTCATCCTCCGAGATCACCTTCACCCCGTGCTTCTCGGCATCCGTCAGCTTGGAGCCGGCGCCGGGTCCCGCCACCACGAGGTCGGTCTTCTTCGACACCGAGCCCGAGACCTTCGCGCCCAGGGCTTCCGCTCGCGCCTTCGCCTCGACGCGCGTCATCTTCTCCAGCGTTCCCGTGAAGACTACCGTCTGGCCGGCGACGGGCGAGCCCTCGGTCTTCGGCCGCGCCAGGGCCTCGGTTTCGACGCCAGCCGCCAGCAGCGCCTCGACTGCCTCGCGGTTGTGCCCTTCGCCGAAGAAATGTGCGAGCGAGAGCGCGGCGACCGGCCCGACATCCGGAAGGCCCGCCAGCGTCTCGTAGGCCGCCCCCGGCTGGGCCTCGACGGCGGCGGCCAGCGCCGCGCGAAGATCCGCCGTCTCGGGAAAGCGCTCGCGCAGCGAGAGCCGCTGCGCGCTGTTGAGCCGCAGGCGCTCGGCCCGCGTCGGGTCGAATGCGGGATCGGCGAGTTCCTCCGGCGTCACCGAGGCGAGCCGCTCCATGGTGATGCCGCCGATCTTCGGGATCGAGAGAAAGATCGACCAGGGCTCGCCCGGCTGGTCGGCCGCCGCTGCGAGACCGGCCTCGACGAGAGCGGGGATATCCGGGAAGGCCCGCGCCAGCGCCTTGGCCGTGGTCTCGCCGATCTCGGGAATGCCGAGCGCGAAGATGAACCGATCGAGCGCGATGCGGCGGCGCGCCTCGATGCCGGCCAGGAGATTGTGGATGGCCTGCGTCGGCTTGTCGCCGTCCTTCTTCGCTGCCTTGGACGGGGCGGCCCCGGCCTCGTTCCCGACCTTCGCCGATGCGAGTTCTGCTCGCCGCGCTTCGATGGCTTCACGCAGGGGCTCGAACTCCAGCCGGAAGATATCGGCGGGCTGGCGCACGAGCCCGGCATCGAAAAGGGTCTCGATGTAGGTCTCGCCGAAGCCCTCGATGTCGAAGGCGTTGCGCGAGACGAAGTGCTTGAGCCCCTCCTTGCCCTGCGCCGGGCAGGTCAGGCCTGCCGTGCAGCGACGCACCGAATCAAGCCGTCCGGTTCGCGGGTTGATCTCTCGCACCGCGCGCGAGCCGCAGACCGGGCAATGGTCGGGAAAGCGGAAGGGCTCGGGGCCGCGGTTGTCCTCGAGGACGTCGACCACCTGCGGGATCACGTCGCCGGCGCGCTGGATCAGCACGGTGTCGCCGACGCGCACGTCGCGCCCGCCCCGGATCGGCTCGCCGTCGGCGTCCCGCCCGGCAATGTAGTCCTCGTTGTGCAGCGTCACGTTGGAGACGACGACGCCGCCGACGGTTACCGGCTCCAGTCGCGCCAGCGGCGCCAGCTTGCCGGTGCGGCCGACATTGATGTCGATCGCCCTCACCACCGTCGTTGCCTGCTCGGCCGAGAATTTGTGGGCGATCGCCCAGCGCGGCGAACGCGAGACAAAGCCGAGCTCGTCTTGCAGCGCGAGATCGTCGACCTTGTAGACGACGCCGTCGATATCGTAGCCGAGGCTGGCGCGCTGGCGCTCGATCAGACGGTAGTGCTCGACCAGCCCCTCCACGGTGTCGAAGCGCGCCATCAGGGGGGCGCCGCCCTCCTCCGTTTCGAGGTTGGTTCGAAAGCCCATGCGGCCGAGCGCTGCGACGACGTCGGTCTGCGTCGCGCCGGGCACCTCGCTGGCCTCGCCCCAGGCATAGGCGAAGAAGCGAAGGGGCCGCGAGCGGGTGATCTCCGGGTTCTTCTGGCGCAGCGAGCCGGCCGCCGCGTTGCGCGGATTGGCGAACTGGCGGATCTTTGGCCCACCCCCACTCTCGCCCGCTTCCGCCTCGCCCTCGTCGCCGTCCTCGACCGCTGCGCTCTCGCCGCCGAGCCCGGCAAGCCCGGCGTTCAGCGCGGCGAAGTCGGCATGGGTCATGTAGACCTCGCCGCGGACCTCGAAGACCGCCGGCCGGATATGGCTGAGGCGGTGCGGGATGTCGTCGATGGTCAGTGCGTTGCGGGTCACGTCCTCGCCCACCGCGCCATCGCCGCGCGTCGCCGCAGAGACGAGCGCACCATCGACGTAGCGCAGCGACAGCGACAGGCCGTCGATCTTCGGCTCGGCGGTGATGGCGAGCGGGGCGTCGTCGGCCAGCTTCAGGAAGCGGCGGACGCGCCGGGCGAAATCGGCGACGTCCTCGTCGGAGAACGCGTTGTCGAGCGAGAGCATCGGTCGCGCGTGGACGACCTTGGCGAACTTGGCGGAAGGCGCTGAGCCGACGCGCACCGAGGGCGAATCGGCGCGAATGAGGTCGGGAAACCGCCGTTCGATCGCGGCGTTGCGCCGACGCAGCGCATCGTAGGCGCCGTCCGAGATCGTCGGGGCGTCACGCTCATGGTAGCGGCGATCATGGTCGGCGATCTCGCGGGCGAGGCGTTCGAGTTCGCCGGCGGCAGCGTCGGGGGTCAGCGCATCGACGGGCATCAGTTCGGGCATGGGAAGCGGCCGGTCTCTTCGAGATGGGGTCGCCCGAGTTCTAGCGCCGGGTCGCCTGCAAGTCTTCGCCAAGGGACGAAAAAGACCTTAGCTCGCCGCGCCGATCAGCCGCGCCGCGGCCGCACGTGCCTCGTCGGTCACGCTCTCGCCGGCTAGCATGCGGGCGATCTCCTCGCGCCGCGCGGGCACGTCGATCGCCGCGACGCGGGTGGACAGGCGCTCCTCGCCAGGCACCGCCTCGGCCTTCGAGATGAGGAGATGCGTCGTCGCGCGGGCGGCAACCTGCGGCGCATGCGTGACGGAGAGAACCTGCACACGGGTCGCGAGCCGCGCCAGCCGCCGACCGATCGCATCGGCCACGGCACCACCGACGCCGGTGTCGATCTCGTCGAAGACGAGCGTCGGCGCCGAACCCTTGTCGGCCAGCGCCACCTTCAGCGCCAAAAGGAACCGCGAGAGTTCGCCGCCGGACGCGACCTTCATCATCGGCCCGGCGCGGGTGCCGGGGTTGGTGCGCACCCAGAACTCGGCGGTGTCGATGCCCGCGGCGGTTCGAGCTGCCGGGTCGCTCGCCATCTCGACGATGAAGGCGGCGCGCTCCAGCTTCATGTCCGGCAGTTCGATCATCACGGCGTCTTCCAGAAGCCGCGCGGTGTCGTGGCGCTTGACCGAGAGCGCCAAAGCCAGTGCGTCAAACGCGTCACGGCGCTCGGTCACCTCGATCTCGAGCTTGGCCAGACGATCCTCGCCCGCATCGAGTTCGGAGAGGTCGGCGACCATCTTCTCGGTGAGGGCGGCGAGATCGTCCACCGGCAGATTGTATTTCCGGCCGGCGGCGCGCAGCGCAAAGAGGCGCTCCTCGGTCTGCTCCAGCGCGCGCGGATCGAACTCCAGCGTGCGCAGCGCCGCCTGCAGGCTCATCTGCACGTCCGACAACGCGTCCAGCGCCGTGTCGAGCCGGGTCAGGGCCTCGTCGAGAAGGCCGGGCAGTTCGTCCTTCTTGCGGTCGAGCCGGCGCGACAGGCCGGCAAGACCGGGAATGGGCGAGGCGTGACCTGCCAGTTCCTCGTGCGCGTCGTTGACGTCGGTCGCGATCTTCTCCGAGCGCATCATGCGCTGGCGGGTCTCGGCCAGCTCGGCCTCTTCGCCGACGACCGGCTGAAGCTCGCTCAGTTCCTCGACGGAGGCTCGCAGATAGTCGGCCTCGCGGGCGGCCGCCTCGACGCGCTTGCGATTCTTCAGGAGTTCGCTCTCAGCCTTGCGCCAGCCCTCGAAGGCACGGGCGACCGCCGCCGCCTCGCCCGTGAGCCCGCCATACTCGTCGAGCAGCTGGCGATGCGCGTCGGCGTCGACGAGCGCCCGGTCGTCGTGCTGGCCGTGGATCTCGACGAGCGTCGCGCCGATCTCCTTCATCAGCGAGACGCTGGAAGGCCGGTCGTTGATGAAGACCCGCGTGCGTCCGTCCGCGCTCTGGACGCGGCGAAGGATCAGGTCGCCGTCGTCGTCGAAGCCGTTTTCAGTCAACGCCCGGCGTGCGGGGTGGGCGCTCGGCAGGTCGAAGACGGCGGAGACTTCGCCCTGCTTCGAGCCATGGCGCACGAGCCCGCCGTCGCCCCGCCCGCCCAGCGCCAGCGACAGGGCGTCGAGCAGGATCGACTTGCCCGCGCCCGTCTCGCCCGTCAGCACCGACAGGCCGTCGTTCAGCGCGAGGTCGAGCCGGTCGATGAGAACGATGTCGCGGATCGAAAGGTGAACAAGCATGCAGGTGAAGAGCTAGACCGGGCAGCGGGGAATGGCAATCGCGAGGCGCGAAGATAGGGTCGCTCGCAGCGTTTCGTAAGGTTCGCCCTCGGTGATCGGCGGAGCGCGCCTCACGGTTGGAGACGAGGCGACATGAAAAAGGCCGGCAATGCCGGCCTCTTCGATTCGATCGCTTCGGATTTGCCTCGGGGTTCAGGCGCGGGGCGGCTGCAGCTCGCCGCTGACCTGCGCCGTGCCCGAAGCCGCCGGCGGCTCGTTGGCGCCGGTGATACGGCGAGCCGCGCTCGTGAACCACGACGTCGCGCCGGCGCTGCGCGGCTGCAGCCCGTTCGACTGGAGCAGCGCGTAGCTGTCCTTGTACCACTGCGATTCCGGGAAGTTCTGGCCGAGCACGGAGGCCGCCGCCTGGGCTTCCTGCGTCAGGCCCATCGCGTAATAGGCCTCGGTGAGACGTGCCAGCGCTTCTTCCACGTGGGTGGTTTGTGGGAACGTGTCGACGACGTTCTTGAAGCGGTTGATCGCGGCGATGTATTCGCGGCGCTCCAGGTAGTAGCGACCGACCTGCATCTCCTTGCCGGCGAGCTGATCCTTGCCGACGCGAACCTTGGTGCGCGCGTCCTCGACATATTCGCTCGTCGGATAGCGATCGATGACTTCCTGCATCGCCTGGACGGCGCGCGCAGTGTCGGTCTGGTCGCGCGTCACGTCGGGGATCTGGCGGAAGTAGGACAAGCCGATGATGTACTGCGCGTAGGCCGAATCCTCGGAGCCGGGATAGGTGCCGAGATAGCGCCGGGCCGAGCTGACGGCCTCGTCGTAGTCGCCCGAGCGGTAGCTGGCGAAGGCGCGCATCACCAGCGCCTTGCGGGCATACTCCGAATAGGGATGCTGCTTGTCGATCGCCTCGAACTTCTTGGCGGCCTCACCGAGACGGCCGCCTTCGAGATTGGCGAGGCCCTGATTATAGAGGACGTCCGCCGGCTCGGTCTGAGACGCGAGGGCGAGAGCGTCGATGTCGGTGTCCTTCGACGACATGCAGCCGGACAAGGCGAGGGTCGAGGCGAAGGCCAGCGCCATCGACACGGCCTGACGACGGCCGGACAGCGGCATCTTGTATCCCATCGAACTGCTTCCCCCTGGTATCCCGGACGTCTCGTCGCGACACGCTCCGTCCCTCTACCCCGAGGGCGTGATCTTCGACAACGCTTCAGGGCCGTTCTTAAAGCCTTTTTTAAGGCGTTGCCCCTTGCCGAACGCTCTCAGAGAACCTGCGGGCCGAGGGCCGGCGCCGCCGCGGCGACGAGCGGCACCTGCCGGATCGGGTCCATCCGGCGGCTCGGCGCCTCGATGAACTCATGCGCCGACCGGTCGGCCACGAGAGCCTCGAGCGCCATCGCATTGAGGCGATGACCGCCGCGGAACGAGCGGTAGCAGCCGAGAACGCGCGCGCCGGCCAGCGCCTGATCGCCCACGGCGTCGAGCGTCTTGTGGCGGACGAATTCGTCAACGAAGCGCAGGCCGCCGGGATTGATGACGGTCTCGTCGTCGCCGATCACCACGGAATTCTCGAGCGAGGAGCCGAGCGCGTGACCGGACGCCCAAAGCCGCTCGACATCCTTCATGAAGCCGAAGGTGCGCGCGCGGGCCAATTCGTCGCGGAACATCGCGGGGCTGAGATCCCCCGCGAAGCGCTGGCGGCCGATCGCGGCATTGGCGAACTCGATCTCGACCTCGAACCGGGTGCCCTCGTAGGGGCGATACTCCGCGAAGCCACCGTTCAACTCGACGCGGACCGGCTTGAGAACGCGCAGGAACCGGCGCGAAGCGCGCTGCGTCACGACGCCGGCCTGCTCGATGGCCCGCACGAACACGTCGGAGCCGCCGTCCATGATGGGGATCTCGCGACCATCGATCTGCACGACGACATTGTCGACGTCCATGGCGTAGAGGGCGGCCATGATATGTTCGATCGTCGCGACGTGGGCCCCTTTACGGTCCCCGACGATCGTGGAAAGATCGGTCGACGAGACATTGCCGGAGACAGCCGCGATCTCGTGGATGAGGCCAGACGCCTCGAAGACGTGAAAGACGATGCCGGTGCCGGCCTCGGCCGGATGAAGCGACAGCTCCACGAGGGCACCGCTGTGGACGCCCACGCCCTCGAAGCCGATGCGTGCGCCGATCGTCTGCTGTCTCGTCACCACGTTACGCGTTCCTACTCACCGGGCTCACCGGACCGCTGCATCCCTGATCCGGATGGCGATCCTCGGAGGCTGAAGCGTCGCGGCGGTCCGGAGGTTTAACTCCGAGGGCACACGGGTGCTTCCATTATGCCGACAAGGTAGGTCCCACACGGATTGTGACCAAATCACGCTTTCTTACCCAGTGTTACCGCAACATCGGTTAAGGAAAGATTTTTCCGTTCGAAATCAATACTCTAAACGAAAAAGCCCGCCCCTTTCGGGGGCGGGCCTCGGTCCAATCGTGGACTCTTTGTGAAGGTCAGTTCGACTGGCGGCGCAGGAAGGCCGGGATCTCCAGCTGATCCTCCTCGCCGGCCGGCCGGCCGAGCGACTGCGGACGGGCCGCCGAGTCCGCCGCCTGCCGGCGGGGCGCGTAGGGGTTGGGTTCGCCAGCGCGGCGCGGGTCGGCCGCAGCGCGGTTCGGGCGAACCGGATCGGCCAGGATGGCCTCGTCCTCCTCGCGGCGCGACAGGCCGGTCGTCAGGCGGCGCAGCAGACCCATCGGGCCGCGCTCGTCGCCGGACGCATCGAGAGCCGCACCGCGACGCTCGATCTCGGCCTGCACCACCGGCGGGAAGTCTTCCACGCGGGGCATGCGGGACTGGGCGGCCTGCGTCACCGGCTGGCGCGGGGCGGGAGCGCGCGGGGCGACCTGCGCGATCTCGGCCTCGAGGGCGGCGGTGAAGTCGTCCTCCATGTCGGGCATCGCCGCGTAGGCCGGCTGAGCCGAAACCACGGGCTGCGCCTGCATGGCGGGCTGCGCCTGGACCGGCGGGGCGACGGGCGCCGCCACCTGCACCGGCTGCTCGACCGGGGCATTGCGGATGCCGGAGACCGGGCGGGCTTCGGGCGAGCGGTTGTAGACCTCCATGGCGGCCTTATCGATGCCGGTCGCCACGACGGAGACGCGGATCACGCCTTCGAGGTTCTCGTCGAAGGTCGCGCCGAGGATGATGTTGGCATCCTGGTCGACTTCCTCGCGGATGCGGGTCGCCGCCTCGTCCACCTCGAAGAGGGTGAGGTCGCGCCCGCCGGTGATCGAGATCAGGAGGCCCTTGGCGCCCTTCATCGAGGTCTCGTCGAGCAGCGGGTTGGCGATCGCGGCCTCGGCGGCGGCCATCGCGCGGCCCTCGCCCGAGGCTTCGCCGGTGCCCATCATCGCCTTGCCCATCTCGCGCATCACCGAACGCACGTCGGCGAAGTCGAGGTTGATGAGGCCTTCCTTGACCATCAGGTCGGTGATGCAGGCGACGCCCGAATAGAGCACCTGGTCGGCCATGCCGAAGGCGTCGGCGAAGGTCGTCTTGTCGTTGGCAATCCGGAACAGGTTCTGGTTCGGGATGACGATGAGCGTGTCGACGTTCTTCTGAAGATCCTCGATGCCCTGCTCGGCGATGCGCAGGCGACGCTGGCCCTCGAAGTGGAACGGCTTGGTGACGACGCCGACCGTGAGGATGCCCTTTTCGCGCGCCGCGCGGGCCACGACCGGAGCCGCGCCGGTGCCGGTGCCGCCGCCCATACCGGCGGTGACGAAGCACATGTGCGAGCCGAGAAGGTGGTCGCAGATCTCGTCGAGCGACTCTTCGGCGGCGGCGCGGCCGACTTCCGGCTGCGAGCCGGCGCCCAGGCCTTCCGTCACGGCGACGCCCATCTGGATCACACGTTCAGCGCGAGACGAGCGGAGCGCCTGCGCGTCCGTGTTGGCGATGACGAACTCGACGCCTTCGAGGCCCGCGTTGATCATGTTGTTGACGGCGTTGCAGCCGCCTCCGCCGACACCGAACACGGTGATGCGCGGCTTCAGCTCGGTGATGTCGGGCTTCTGCAGGGTGATGCTCATCGTCGTTTCCTTTCAAGGCCGGCCGCCTCGCCGCGTTGGCCGTTCTATTTCATCGATCTTCAAGCGATGCGTGGCATGCATCGTAGTGGCTGGCGGTGGCTCGAACCTTGCCACCGCAAATTGTCTAGAAGCTTTGGCGGAGCCAAGAGCCGAACCGCCCGACCCGCGTGCGCTGGTCGAAGGCGAAGTCGAGGACCGAGTGCTCGGGCATGTGCTCGAGCGAGGCGACCTGCGGATAGATGAGGAGACCGACCGCCGTGGCGAAGGCCGGGCTCTTGTTCGAGGCCGAGAGGCCGGCGACCCCGACCGGACGTCCGAGCCGGACGTTGCGGTTGAGAAGCGTGCGCGCCGCGTCGTTGAGGCCCGCCAGCTGGCTCGCGCCGCCGGTCAGCACCACCCGCTTGCCGATGACGTGCCCCATGTTGGACGCCGCCAGCCGGTCGCGGATGAGTTCGAGCGTCTCCTCGACGCGCGGACGGATGATCCGGGCGATGAGCGAGCGCGAGACCTGGATCGGCGCGTCGCCGCCCTCGTCGCCGAGCGGGGCGACGGAGACCGTCTCGCCGTCGGCGAGGAGGCTTGGCAGGGCGTTGCCGTGCATGACCTTCAGCCGCTCGGCCTGTTCGGGCCGGATCGACAGGCCGCGCGCCAGATCCATCGTGATGTGGTGGCCGCCGAGCGCCACGGCGTCGGCATAGGCGAAATGGCCGTTCTGGAAGATCGAGATCGTGGTCGATCCCGCGCCCATGTCGATGCAGGCCGAGCCCATGATCGCCTCGTCGTCGACGAGCGTCGACAGGCCGGAGGCGTAGGGCGTGGCGACGAAGGCCTCGACCACGAGATGGGCGCGGTTGATCGCCGTCTCGAGGTTGCGCAGCGGGGTTTCCTCCGCCGAAAGGATGTGCAGCTCGGCGCCGAGTTCGGAGCCGGTCATGCCGACCGGGTTCTCCAGACCGCCCTCGCCGTCGAGCACGAGATCGAACGGCACGCGGTGGAGCGCGATGCGGCCCTCGCGCAGCGGCATCCGGGCGGCGCGGTCAAGCACCTGGCGAAGGTCGAGATCGGACACCTCGCCGCCCTCGACGGGCACGCGGGCCGAACCGCGATGGGTCTTCAGCCGGCCGGCCGCCACAGAGACGATGAGCGACTCGATCGTCAGGCCCGCCATGCGCTCGGCGGCGTCGACGCAGAAGCGGATCGACTTCTCTGCCGCGTCGAGATCGACGACGACGCCGGACTTCACGCCGCGCGAGCGCTGGTGGCCGATGCCGATGACCTCGGCGACATGGGTGCGGCCGGGCAGGACCTCGCTCTCGGGCCGCGGCCGCAGCCGGGCGATGAGGCAGGTGACCTTCGAGGAGCCGACGTCGAGCACGGAGATCGTGCGGGTGCGCCGGTCGGACGGCTTCTTCAGGCGCGGCAGGTCGTCGGTGGGCTTGGAGAAGAGGCTCATACGGGGTTTTCCTTGCGGGCCTGCTTCACGATCTTGTCCCGTTCCTTCAGCGCCTTGTCGCGGCGCTCCTTGGCGGCGGCGGTCAGCTTGACCACGACCCGGTCCTCGATGCGCATGTCGACGGAGACGATCTCGCGGGACAGAAGACCCTCAGCGCGGTCGAGACGCATCACGGCGGCGGCCGCCTCGATCGGCTCCAGCTCCGGCAGGCGCACCACGACCCCGTTGTCGAGGCGCAGGTCCCAGCGCCGGTCGCCGACACGCACATACGCCTTGACGCGCGTATCGAGCTCGGGGACGAGCGCCATCTTGTCGAGGATGTCGGAGGCCTCGCGCGCTGCGCCCGGGCCGACCACGAAGGGCAGGTCGGTGAAGCGTGTGGTGGCGTAGGGCACGATTTCCTTGCCCTCGTGATCGACGATCCAGAGATCCTTGTCGCGCTGCCAGAGCGCAAAGGGCTGCTTCTCGACCACGGCGATACGGACCCGGTTGGGGTATTCCTTGACGATCGTCGCGCTCTCGATCCAGGGCATCGCCTCGATCGCCTGGCGCGCCGCGTCGACGTCGAGCGCCGGCAGCGTTTGCGCGCCGGTCATCCAGAGCGTCTGCAGAAGGTCGATCTCGCTCGTCTCGGAGAAGCCGGTGACGTCGACGCTGTCGATCGACAGGCCCAGCGGCTCGGCGACGAAATCGACCACCGAGGCCGTGTGTGCGCCCAGCACCATGCCGTAGAGCGCGGTCGAGCCCAGGAGCCCCGTGGCAAGGTAGCCGAAGCGCGGCAGCGGAACGCGGTGGATGTTGCGGGCCCAGAACACGACCTTGCGGCCGGCGCGCTGCAGGCGCAGCACGATCGGGCTGACGCGGCGGAAATCGGGCATGGCGAGGCGGTGGTTCAACGACGGCATGATGCGTCCCTCACCATCCAAGCCAAGAGTTCGCCGAAGCTGTGGCCCGCCGCGCGCGCGATGTCGGGCACCAGAGAGGTTCCGGTCATGCCGGGCTGCGTGTTGATCTCCAGCCAGACGAGTTCGCCGGACTTGTCGTCGTAGCGAAAGTCCGAGCGCGAGACGCCACGGCAGCCCATCGCCTTGTGGGCGGCGAGCGCGTGTTCCTGAACCTTGCGCGCCACCGGCGCGGGAATGCCCGCGGGGATCACGTGGTTCGAGCCGCCCGGCGCGTATTTCGCGTCGTAATCGTAGAAGGCATGGTCGTTAGAGGTGATCTCGCAGACCTCGAGCGCGACGTCGCCCATCACGGCGCAGGTCAGTTCACGGCCGGGAATGTAGCGCTCGACCATCACGGTCTCGCCGAAGCTCCAGTCCGAGGACATCAGCTCCTGCGGGGGATGGGCGTGGTCGGCGCGCACGATGAAGACGCCGAAGGACGAGCCTTCCGCCACCGGCTTGACGACGTAGGGGGTTGGCATGGCGTGGGCGCGCCCGGCGACGCGGCGGTCGACAAGCCTGGAGTCGGCCAGCGGGATTTTCGCGGCGCGCGCGATGATCTTGGCCTTTTCCTTGTTCATCGACAGGGCGGAGGCCAGAACGCCCGAATGGGTGTAGGGAATCTCAAGGAATTCGAGGATGCCCTGGATCGTGCCGTCCTCGCCGAACGGCCCGTGCAGCGCGTTGAACGCGACGTCCGGCGCCAGCTCCGTCAGCACCCGCGCGATGTCGCGATCGACATCGACGCGCGTGACGCGAAAGCCTTCGGCCTCGAGCGCGTCGGCACAGGCTGTTCCCGAGGCGAGGCTCACCGGCCGCTCCGTCGAAACGCCTCCGAACAACACCGCGACATGCAAGGTCATCGACCCAAATTCCCACTCGACCCAACTCGAAGACCATTCATCGCCCGTCGATGGTTAAGCGGTGGTTAACCGGACGAAGCCTGCGAAAGAAAATCGTAAGGGCGTTCCGAAAGGCGGGATTCACCTTCTTCGTCCACGCGCAAACGCGGCGATTTTGCGGGCGTCGAGGGCGACGAAGGGAACCATGAACAAACGCCCATGTTTCGAAGCCGCCGCGCTCACGCGGACTTGATGATGGAGGGACGGGCCTGATGCTGTGCTGGATGCAGTTCGGAGATCTCCACGCCTGCGAGCAAGACGACTGGGCGAGCTTCCATCTCTTCGAGCGGCTGGTGGAAGCGGCCAATTCCGAACTGCCCGGCCTCGTCGATCTCGCGGTGCTACCCGGCGACAACGCCAATCATGCGACCGAAGAGCAGTTCCGGCGCATTGGCGAGGTGGCGCGCCGGCTCAAGCTGCCGCTGCATGCGCTACCGGGCGACCATGACTTCGAGACCGGCACGCTGGAAGAGTTCGAGCGGCATCTGGCGCACCGTCCCCTCCCCTATGGCGAGACGGTCGCGGGAACGCGCGTCCTGTTCTTCGACATCGTCTCGGCCGGCAGCGGCGGGCCGGATTTCCGGCTCGGCGCGGCGCAGACCCGCTGGCTGCGGCGCGAACTGGACGGGGCGCAGGATGCCGGGCAGCCGGCGGTCGTCTTCATGCATGCCTATCCCGGCGATCTGCATGCCGGGGCGGACGAGGTGGCGGGGCTGCTGGCCGCAGGCGGAGTGCGCTTTGTGGGCACCGGCCACACCCATTACAACGAACTCTTGAACGACGGTCGCGTCGTCTACGCCGCGACGCGCTCGACCGGCGAGATCGAAGAGCCCGGCGGGCCCGGCTTCTCGCTCGGCGCGCTCGACGGCGACGTCGTGAGCTGGCGCTTCAAGCCGCTCGAGACACCCTGGCCTTTCACGCTGATCACCGCACCGGCCGATCTCAGGCTCGTCACCGACCCGCAGTCGCGGGGCCAAGTGCCGGACGGCGGCTTCACGATCCGCGCCAAGGTCTTCGGCCGGGACGTGGCCTCGGTTCGCGCTGAAATTGGCGGGGCGACGATCGAGTTGGTGTCGCAGGGCGACGGCGTCTGGTCGGCGCCGTCCGGCCCCATGGCGGAGGGGCTGCACGGCCTCGCGGTCACGGCGCGCTCGTCCATCGGGGTCGAGGATACCGATCGCGTCGAGGTGCTGGTGCGCGGCCCCCGCGAGCGGCCGCGCCGGGGCGAGGTGTTCGCGCTGGGGCGCGACGTGCATTCGGTCGGGCCCTGGCCGGCGAAGGGCATTCCCGGTGGCCAGCTCGGGCCCAACAAGAACGGGCTCAAATGGTGACGCGGTTCACCCTCAGGGCGTGAAGGGATCCACCGCCGCGCCCTCCGCGAAGGTACCGAGCCGCTTGATCTCCCATTCGAGGAGAAGGCCGGAGGTCTCGAAAACGCGCTGGCGCACGGTCTCGCCGAGCTGTTCGAGATCATGGCCGGTGGCGTCGGCCGCGTTGATCATGAAGTTGCAGTGGAGCGCCGACATCTCGGCGCCCCCGATGCGAAGGCCCCGGCACCCCGCCCGATCGATCTCCTTCCACGCCGACGTGCCCGCCGGGTTCTTGAAGGTCGAGCCGCCGGTCTTCTCGCGCACCGGCTGCACGGTCTCGCGGTGGTGTTGCACCTCGACCATCGCCGCACGGATCTCGTGCGGGGCGGTCAAAGGCCCCTCGAAGACGGCCGAAACGAAGATCAGGTCCTCCGGCGCATCGGCGTGGCGGTAGGAATAGCCCAAGTCCGCACGGCTCAGCACATGGAGGCGGCCCTGGCGGTCGAGCGCGCGGGCCTCCACCAGCCGGTCCGCCGTTTCGACGCCATTGGCCCCCCCGTTCATGCGAATGGCGCCGCCGATCGAGCCGGGAATGCCATGAAGGAAGTGGAAGCCGCCGATGCCCGCCTCCAGCGCGACCGCCGCGACGCGCTTGTCGGACGCCGCCGCGCCGGCGCGGATGCGCCCGTCGCCGATCGCCTCGACCTCGCCGAAGCCCTTGGCGGGCAGGCGCAGCACCACGCCGCGCACCCCGCCCTCGCGCACGAGCAGGTTGGAGCCGATGCCGACCACGGTCAGCGGCACCTCGGCGGGAAGTGCGGAGAGGACCGCCGCCAGATCCGCCTCGTCGGCCGGTTGGACCATGAGGTCCGCCGGGCCGCCGGTGCGGAACCAGGTGATCTTGGCGAGATCGGCGGCCGGCGTCAGCTTGCCGCGAAAGCCGAGCGCGGGGTCCGAGAGATGGCCTTGAAGCTCGGCCGGCGTCATGAGGTCCGGCCCGCCTCCAGCGCGTCGAGTTCTCCAGGCAGGGCATAGGCCCAATGCGTGATCGAGCCGGCCCCGAGGCACACGACCATGTCGCCCCGCCGGGCGATCGAATGGACGAGCGGCGCCAGTTCCGCCGGGCCGTCGATGAGGCGCGCGTCGCGATGGCCGCCGAGCTTCAGGCGTTCCACCAGCATCTCGGAATTGACGAACTCGATCGGCTCCTCGCCGGCCGCATAGACCGGCGCGAGGATCACCGTGTCGGCATCGTTGAAACAGGCCGCGAAGTCGGCGAACAGGCTCTGCAGGCGCGTGTAGCGGTGCGGCTGCACCACGGCGACGACGCGGCCGCCCGTGGCCGAGCGCGCTGCCGACAGGACGGCGCGGATCTCGACGGGGTGGTGGCCGTAGTCGTCGTAGATGTCGATGCCGCCGGACTGGCCGGTGTGGGTGAAGCGGCGCTTGACGCCGCCGAAGCCCCCGAGCCCCTTGCGGATCGCCTCGTCGGAAATGCCGATGCGGTAGGCGACGGCGAGCGCGGCGGTGGCGTTCGACACGTTGTGGCGGCCGGGCATCGGCAGCACGAGATCATCGAGCGTCGTGGTCTCGCCGGTGATGCGGTCGCGGATCGTCACGTCGAAGGTCGAGGTCGATCCCTTGGCGCGCACGTTCTGGAAACGTACGTCGGCCTGCAGGTTCTCGCCATAGGTGATGATGCGGCGGTCCTCGATCTCGGAGACGAGCGTCTGCACCTCCGGATGGTCGAGGCACATTACCGCGAACCCGTAGAAGGGCACGTTCTCGACGAAGGCGCGGAAGGCCGAGCGCACCTTGTCGAAGGTGCCGTAATGGTCGAGATGCTCGGGATCGATATTGGTGACGACGGCGACATCGGCCGGCAGCTTGAGGAAGGTGCCGTCGCTCTCGTCGGCCTCCACCACCATCCAGTTGCCCTCGCCCATGCGGGCGTTGGTGCCGTAGGCGTTGATGATGCCGCCGTTGACGACGGTCGGGTCCATGCCGCCGGCATCGAGCAGCGTTGCGACCATCGAGGTCGTCGTGGTCTTGCCGTGCGTTCCGCCGATGGCGATCGCCTGCCGGAAGCGCATCAGCTCGGCCAGCATCTCGGCGCGCCGCACGATCGGCAGCAGGCGCTCGCGCGCCGAGGCGAGCTCGGGATTGGAGCGCTTGATCGCGGTGGAGACGACGACGACCTCGGCGAGACCCAGGTTCTCGGCGGCGTGGCCGATATGGATGGTGACGCCGAGCTCGCGCAGCCGCGTGACGTTGGCGTTCTCGCTCGCGTCCGAACCCTGCACGGTGTAGCCGAGATTGACGAGCACTTCGGCAATGCCGCTCATGCCGATGCCGCCGATGCCGATGAAATGCACCGGGCCGATATTGGGCGGCATCTTCATGGCGCGCTCCTTCAAACTTTTGGAAATGTCAGCGGGTGAAAGCCGCGCCCGGCATAGACGCCACGAGGTCGGCGAGCAACCGCGCGGCATCCGGGATGCCGTTCGACCGGGCCACCTGCGCCGTGGTCTCGGCAAAGGACGGATCCTCCGCCACGTCGCGGATGAAGCCGGCGAGCTTGGCCGGCGTCAGCTCCGACTGGCGGGCGAGCGTCGCGCCGTCCTCGCTCGTCAGCCGCGCGGCATTGGCGGCCTGGTCGTGGTCCAGCGCATAGGGGTACGGCACGAGGATCGAGGGCCGGCCGATGACGCAGATCTCCGAGACCGTCGAGGCCCCGGAGCGGCTGACCACGAGATGCGCCGCACCGATGCGCGCCGCCATGTCGGAAAAGAAGGGCGAGACCTCGGCGGGAATGCCGGCCGTCTCGTAAAAGGCGCGAACCTGCGCCTCGTCTTCCGCTCGGGCCTGCTGGGTCACGCGCAACCGGGCGCGAAGCTCGGGCGACATCAGCTCGATCGCCGCCGGCACGGCCTTGGAGAAGAACTGCGCGCCCTGGCTGCCGCCGAAAACCACGAGGTTGAACGGCGCCGTGCCCCGGCTCGCATGATAGGGCGTTGCCGCGGCCTCCAGCACGGCGGGGCGCACCGGGTTGCCGGTCACGGTGGTCTTGGCGCTCAGTGCGGGGTCGGGATGGATCTGCGGGATTCCGGCGGCGATCCGGCGCACGCGCGAGGCGAGGAAGCGGTTGGCGCGCCCCATCACCGCGTTCTGCTCGTGGATGAGTGTCGGCAGGCGCTGCTGCACCGCCGCCATCATCGGCGGGATCGTCGGATAGCCGCCGAACCCGACGACAGCCGCCGGCTTCAGCTCCTTCATCAGCACGATCGCAGCCCGGTAGCCGCGCCAGAGCGTGCGCCCGGCCTTCAAAACCTTCAGCGGGTTGTGCGAGCCGAAGGTGGCGGAGGGAATGACGTGGACCGCATCGGCCGGAAACGCGCCGGCATAGCGCCCAGCCCGCTCGTCGGTCGCCAGATGAACCGTGAAGCCGCGGCTCTTCAACTCGTGCGCCAGCGCCTCGGCCGGAAAGAGATGGCCGCCGGTTCCGCCGGCGCACAGAAGGATCGGAGAACTCATGGGCGAACCGGAGCTTTCAGCGGGCGGCGGCCGGCGCGCCGTGGAACACGAGGGTCCGGTCCACGAGGCGGTCGGTCTGCGAGGCGTTCTCGGGACGCTTGCGGGTGAGCGCCAGCACGAAGCCGGCACCGATGGCAACCGCCAGCATCGAGGAGCCGCCGTAGGAGATGAAGGGAAGCGTCATGCCCTTGGCGGGCATCAGCTGCAGGTTCACGGCCATGTTGATGATCGACTGCAGGCCGAAGAGCATCACCAGCCCGGAGATGGCGAGCCGGCAGAACGTGTCGCGCTGCTGGAAGGCGACGTTGAGCCCGCGAATGACGATGAAGCAGAACACCGCCGTCAGCGCCATGCAGGAGATGATGCCGAACTCCTCGGCGATGACCGAATAGGCGAAGTCGGTGTGGCTGTCGGGCAGCAGGCGCTTAACGGTGCCCTCGCCCGGCCCCTGGCCGAGCCAGCCGCCGCGCATGATCGCCTCCTTCGCCGTGTCGGTCTGGAACGTGTCGCCCTCGCCCGTGGTGAAGCGGTCGATACGCGAGGCGACGTGCGGGAAGACGAAGTAGGCGAGGCCGAAGCCGGCGACGCCGATGCCGCCGAGCACCACGATCCAGAGCCAGGGCAGGCCGGCCATGAAGAACAGGCCGCCCCAGACGCCGGTGGTGAGGATCGTCTGGCCGAGATCGGGCTGCGCCACCAGCAGCGCGCAGACCACGAAGAGCAGCATGATCGAGAAGAGGTTGCCGGGCACGTCCTTGCGGCGCGAGCGCTCGGCGAAGAGCCAGGCGCAGACCACGACGAAGGACGGCTTCATGAACTCGGAGGGCTGGATCGTCAGCGGCCCGAAGCTCATCCAGCGCCGGGCGCCCTTCACTTCCATGCCGAAGAACAGCGCCAGCACCATGAGCAGCAGCGCGCCGCCGAGCATGATCACGGACATGCGGCGGATGCCGCGCGGCGACAGGAGCGAGGTCGCCAGCATCGCGACGATCGAGGGAAAGAGGAAGAGCGCGTGCCGCTTGACGAAGTGGAACGGCTCGAGCCCGATCTTCTCGGCCACCGGCGGGCTGGCGGCGAAGGACAGCACCATGCCCCCGATCATCAGGACGAGGAACGCCGCCAGGAACCAGCGGTCGATCGACCACCACCAGTCGGTGATGAGGCCCTTCTTGGCGCGGCTGGCCATGGTCTACCCCTTGCGGAACAGTTGGATCGCGGGGAGCTCTTCCACCGCGCGGCGGAAGCTTTCGCCCCGAACCTCGAAATTGCGAAACTGGTCGAAACTCGCGCAGGCCGGCGACAGGAGCACGACCTCCTCCTCGCCCGACCGGGCGGCGTCGCGCGCCGCGTTCTCGACCGCGACGTCCAACGTACCCGATATTTCGTAAGGAATTCGTTCACCAAGACTGGCGGCGAAGGCGGGTGCGGCCTCGCCGATCAGGTAGGCCTTGGCGATGCGCGAAAAGAGCGGCTCAAGCGTGGCGATGCCGCCCTCCTTGGGCAGACCGCCGGCGATCCAGTGGATGCGCTCGAAGCTCGCCAGCGCCGGGGCGGCGGCATCGGCATTGGTGGCCTTGGAATCGTTGACGAAGAGGACCCGGCCCTGGCGCCCGATCTCCTCCATGCGATGCACGAGGCCGGGAAAGCTGGCGAGGCCGGCCTGGATCTCGGCGTCGCCAAGCCCGAGCGCGCGCAGCGTCGCGACCGCGGCGGCCGCGTTCTGGCCGTTGTGGCGCCCGCGTAGCGAGCCGATACCGTCGAGCGGAAACTCGGCGAGCGTTGCGCCCTCTTCCGCGACCACGATGGTCGAGCCCTGGAGGAAGATGCCGGTCTCCAGCACCTTGTCCTTCGAGATGCGCACGACGACGTTGCCCTCGCTCTCGTGCCAGTCGGCGATCCCCGCGCACAGATCGTCGTCGACGCCGATCACCGCGGTTCCCGCGTCCTTCAGCAGCCGGGCCTTGATCGCGGCATAGTTCTCCATCGTGCCGTGCCGGTCGAGATGGTCGGGCGTCAGGTTGAGGAGAATGCCGACGGTCGGGCGGATCGAGGGCGTCAGGTCGATCTGGTAGGAGGAGCACTCGACGACGTAGGTCCGCTCGGGCGCGAGCGGATCGAGCGTCAACACCGCGACGCCGATATTGCCGCCGAGCTGCGTGTCGCGGCCTGCATGCTGCAGGCAATGGGCGATGAGCGCCGTGGTGGTGGACTTGCCGTTGGTGCCGGTGATCGCGACGAAGGGCGCGCGGGGCGGCCCGGCCGCGTCGCGCTCCCTCATGAAGATCTCGATGTCGCCGATGATCGGCACGCCGGCCTCGCGCGCCAGATCCGCCGCCCAGTGGGGCTTAGGATGCGTCAGCGGCACGCCGGGCGAGAGCACGAGCGTCTCGATGCGCGACCAGTCGATCTCGTGCAGATCGCCCGTCGGCAGGCCCTCGGCTGCCGCTGCCGCGACGCTTTTCGGATTGTCGTCGAAGGCGACGAGCCGGGCGCCACCGGCCTGCAGCGCGCGCGCCGTCGCAAGGCCCGAGCCGCCGAGGCCGAACAGGGCGACGGATCGATCCTTGAAGGTGCTCGCTGCGATCATCCGGCCGCCCTCAGCGCAGTTTCAGGGTGGAAAGGCCGACGAAGGCCAGAAGCAACGCGATGATCCAGAAGCGCACGACGACCTGGCTTTCGGTCCAGCCGAGCTTCTCGAAGTGGTGGTGGATCGGCGCCATGAGGAAGACGCGCTTGCCGGTGAGCTTGAACGAAGCCACCTGGATGATCACGGACAGCGCCTCGATGACGAAGAGACCGCC
The DNA here is from genome assembly GCF_001463705.1 of Aureimonas sp. AU12. GTDB lineage: Bacteria > Pseudomonadota > Alphaproteobacteria > Rhizobiales > Rhizobiaceae > Aureimonas. Next base: position 151,417 of record NZ_BBWH01000010.1, read on the forward strand.
GATGACGGCGAGCACCAGTTCATGCTTCGTCGCCACCGCGATCGTGCCGACGAGGCCGCCGAGCGCCAGCGATCCCGTGTCGCCCATGAAGATCGCGGCCGGCGGCGCGTTGAACCAGAGGAAGCCGAGCCCCGCGCCGATCACCGCGCCGCAGACCACTGCGAGTTCGCCGGTGCCGATGACGTAGTGGATCTGCAGGTAGTTGGCGAAGTTGGTGTTGCCGGCGAGATAGGCGATGAGGCCGAAGGCGCCCGCCGCGATCATGATCGGCATGATGGCGAGGCCGTCGAGCCCGTCGGTCAGGTTCACCGCGTTGCCGGCGGCGACGATCACGAAGGCGGCGAAGACGGCGTAGAACCAACCGAGATCGACGAGCAGCGCCTTGACGAACGGAATCGAAAGCGAGGTCGCGAAGGTGCCGGTCTGCGCGTAGATCATCATCACGGCGGCGGCGGCGGCGATGATGAACTCGAAGGCGAGCCGCAGCTTGCCGGAGAAGCCCATGTGGCTCTGCTTCGTCACCTTCAGGTAGTCGTCGTAGAAGCCGATGGCGCCGAAGCCCATCGTCACCACCAGCACCGTCCAGACATAGATGTTGGTGAGATCGGCCCAGAGAAGGGTCGCGACGAGGAAGCCCGACAGGATCATCAGGCCGCCCATCGTCGGCGTGCCCGCCTTCTTGAAATGGGTCTGCGGCCCGTCGGCGCGGATCGGCTGGCCGCGGCCCTGGCGGATCCGCAGGTTGGAGATGATCGACGGCCCGAACAGGAACACGGCGATGAACGAGGTGATCAGGGCGCCGCCGGTGCGGAAGGTGATGTAGCGAAAGACGTTGAAGAACTGGGCGTCTTCGGCGAGGGCCGCGAGATAGGTGAACATAGGTTTCAGGCTCCCTGCCCAAATGCGTGTGGGGCAGGCTCACCCGGAACGGGCGGGGCGAATTCGCGGATCAGGTCGTCCACCACCTTGGAGAAGCCGATGCTCTTGGACGCCTTCATCATGACGACGTCGCCGGCGCGAAGATGGCGGCGCAGGCTTGTCCGAACCTCGTCGGCCGAGCCGAGCCATTCGTGCCTGACGAGGCGTTCGAGCGCGGTGTCGAGGACCCGCATCTCTTCGCCAGCCAACAGAACGAGATCGGGGCGCGCGGCCATCAGCGCCTCCGCGAGTTCGCCGTGGAGATCGCGCGAGAAGGCGCCGAGTTCGAGCATGTCGCCGAGGACCGCGATGCGCCGCCCGCCCTCGCCCGGCGACGCGCCGGCCAGCAGCGAGAGCGCGGCGTGCATCGAGGTCGGGTTGGCGTTGTAGCTCTCGTCGATGAGCACCGCCTCGCCGCCGTCCGGCAGCGCGAGGCGGTGGCGCTCGCCACGCCCCTTGCCGGCGCGCCATGAACCGAGCGCCTCGGCGGCGGCGACGACGTCCGCGCCCGCAAGATCGGCGGCGCCGAGCACCGCGAGGACGTTCTGGACCAGATGGCGCCCGGCCGACGGTAGGCGCAGGCGCACGTCGGTGCCGTCGATGCGTGCGGCAAAGGCCGAGCCCTCGCCCGCCGTCTCGAAGCGTTGCAGCCGATAGTCCACCCCCTCGGCTTCGCCGAAGGTGGTGATGCGCGTCACGCCCTCCGCCTCGGCCATGGCCCGCAGCAGCGGCTCCAGCGGATCGTCGGCGTTGAGGACGGCGGTGCCGCCGGGCACGAGGCCCTCGAAGATCTCGGCCTTGGCCTCGGCGATCTCCTGCAGATCGCGGAAGAAGCCGAGATGGGCGGGCGCGATCAGCGTGACGATGGCGACATGCGGGCGCACGAGCTTGACGAGCGGCCGGATCTCGCCGGGATGGTTCATGCCGATCTCGAACACGGCAAAGCGCGCGTCGGCCGGCAGGCGCGAGAGCGACAGCGGTACGCCCCAGTGATTGTTGAACGAGGCGGCGGAGGCATGGACGCTGCCCTGCGGCTCCAGCGCGTGGCGCAAAGCTTCCTTCGTCGTGGTCTTGCCGACGCTGCCGGTGACGGCGACGACGCGCGCCGTGGTGCGGGCCCGCGCCGCGGCGCCGAGCTTTTCCAACGCGCCGAGCACATCGTCGACGACGAGGAGCGCGATGTTGAGCGCGCCGAGTGCCGGCAGGCGTTCCTTCGACACGACGAGGAGCGAGGCCCCGGCGGCGGTGGCCTGGCGCAGAAAGGCATGACCGTCGAACTGGTCGCCGCGGATCGCGAAGAAGGCGTCACCCGGCTGCAGCGAGCGCGTGTCGATCGAGACGCCGGTGACAGCGGCCGGCAGCGTGCCGATCGGGCGCGCGCCCGTCGCCGCGGCGATGGCCTCGCCGGTCCAGAGCGGGGCGGTCATCGCGCCGCCCCCGCGACGGCGGCTCGCACTTCCTCATGGTCGCTGAATGGCAGCGTGACGCCGCCCGCCGTCTGGCCGTTTTCGTGTCCCTTGCCGGCGACGATGACCGTGTCGCCGGCTTGCGACATCGCCACCGCATGGCGGATGGCCTCGCGCCGGTCGGCGATCTCCTCGGCGGTCGGGACGGCTTCGAGGATCGCGGCGCGGATGCGCGCGGGGACTTCGGAGCGCGGGTTGTCGTCGGTGACGATGACCACGTCGGCGAGGCGTCCGGCGATCTCGCCCATGATCGGACGCTTGCCGGTGTCGCGGTCGCCGCCGCAGCCGAAGACGCAGATGACGCGGCCAGTGGTGAACGGGCGCACCGAGGCCAGCACGTTTTCCAGCGCCTCGGGCTTGTGGGCGTAGTCGACGAAGACGGGAACGCCGGCCGCCGTGGTGGCGGCGAGATCCAGCCGTCCTGGCGCGCCCTTCAGGCCTTCGAGCGCCGCGAGCGCCCCGGCGGCGTCGATCCCGGTCGCGAGAGCCAGCCCGGCGGCGACGAGCGCATTGGCCATCTGGAACTCGCCGGCCAGCGGCAGCACGATGCGGTGGATGCGACCGCCCGCCTCGATCTCGGCGACCTGGCGATGGCGCTCGTGTTCCAGCCGCTTGAGCTGCAGGAACGAGCCCGCGCGCCCGACCGTCAAGACCTCGGCGCCCGCCGCTTTCGCGATCGTTGCGGCACGCTCCGACCAGCGATCGTCGGCGAAGATCACCGCCGGAGCGCCCTTCGGCAGGAGGGTGTCGAAGAGGCGCATCTTGGCCTGGAAGTAGTCCTCGACGGTGGCGTGATAGTCCATGTGGTCGCGGCCAAGATTGATGAAGGCGGCGGCACTGAGCACGACGCCGTCGAGCCGACGCTGTTCGAGGCCGTGGCTGGAGGCTTCCATCGCGGCATGGGTCACGCCCTCGCCGGCAAGTTCGCTCATCAGGCGGGCGAGCGCTACGGGCTCGGGCGTCGTCAGCGTGCCGTAGTCGTCGCGCGTCGGCGAGACGACGCCGGTGGTGCCGATCGAGGCGGCGGCCTTGTCGGCGGCGGTCCAGATCTGGCGGGTGAAGGCGGCGATCGAGGTCTTGCCGCTGGTGCCGGTGACGGCGACGACATGGGCCGGCTGCGCGCCGTAGAAGCGAGCCGCCATCAGCGCCAGCGCCCGGCGGGGGTCGGCGGCCTGCAGGTCCCGTCCGCTTTCACCCTCGACACCGGAGCCGAGCACGGCCACCGCGCCGTTGGCACGCGCCTGCGCGGCAAAGGCCGCGCCGTCGCTCTTCGTTCCCGACAGGGCGGCGAAGAGGAAGCCGGACTTCACCTGCCGGGAGTCCGACGTCAGCCCGGAAATCTCGACGGCGCTGTCCTCGGCGCCCGTGGCTATGCCCTCGGCAAGGTCGCAAAGCTTCATTCGGCATCTTCCGCGTCGCATGAAAAAGCCGGCGTCGGCCGCCGGCCTTTCGTTTTCGTGATCGTCTCGTGCTTAGAACACCAAGCCGGCCGAATGAAGCATTTTGGCGTCAGTAGGAGACGAGAAGCTGGCGTCCGACGTCGCCGAAGTCCGGCTTCACGTTGAGGAAGGTCGCGGCGCGGCGCACCACGTTGCCGACCATAACGCCGGCGTTAAAGCCTGCGGTCGCATTCGGATCCTTCTCGAACCGCTTGGGCTCGTCGATGATCACGGCCACGACGTAGCGCGGCTTCTCGATCGGGAAGGCGCCGATATAGGCGTTGAAGCGCTTGTCCTTCGAGTAGCGACCGTTCTCGACTTTCTCGGCCGTGCCGGTCTTGCCGCCGACATGGTAGCCCGGCACGTTGGCGCGTCGACCCGAGCCCTGCTCTCCGTTCAGCCGGAAGATGCCGCGCATCTCGTCGGACGTCTGCTGGGCGATGACGCGCGTCCTGATCGCGTCGGCCTGCTCCTTCGTGCGCGGCAGGAAGGTCGGGGGAATGTACCAGCCGCCGTTGGCGATCGCGGCCGCGGCGACCACCGTCTGCAGGGGGGTCGTCGAGACGCCGTGGCCGAAGGCGATCGTCATCGAGTTGATCTTCTTCCAGACCTTGGGCTGCGTCGGTGTCGCCACCTCCGGCAGCTCCGTCTTCATGCGCGACAGGAGGCCCATGCGCGTCAGGAACTCCTTGTGCCCGTCGATGCCGACGAGATCGGCCTCGCGCGCCGAGCCGACGTTGGAGGAGTATTCGAAGATCTCGGGAACGGAGAGCGGGCGTCCCTTGCCGTGGAATTCCTTGATCGTGAAGCCGGCGACGCGGAAGGGGCGGGTATCGAAGACGTCGGTGATCTTCACCTTGCCCGAGTCCAGCGCCATCGCGGTGGTGAAGATCTTGAAGGTCGAGCCCATCTCGAACGTGCCCGCCGACATGCGGTTGAGGTTGTCCTTCTTCAGGGCGTCGCCGGGCGTGTTGGGATCGTAGTCGGGCACCGAGGCCATGGCGACGACCTCGCCGGTCTCGACGTCGATCACCGCGCCGCCGGCGGCGATCGCCTGATAGCGCTGGATGCCGGCCATCAGCTCGTCGCGCAGGACATGCTGGACGCGCAGGTCGACCGACAGCTTGACGGGCTGAAGCGCGTCGTTCGAAGCGAAGCCGCTCGACTGGAGGTCGCGGAACCCCGAATCGTCGACATACTTCTCCATGCCGGCGATGCCCTGGTTGTCGATGTTCACGGCGCCCACGATGTGGGCGGCCGTGGGACCGCCGGGGTAGAAGCGCCGCTTCTCGGTGCGGAAGCCGATGCCGGGAATGCCGAGCGCGAGGATCTCCTGCTGCTGGCGCGGCGTCAGCTCGCGCTTCAGCCAGGCAAAGCCGGCCTTCGACGAGAGGCGCGCGTAGAGAACCTTCGGGTTGAGGTCGGGCAGGACGGTGAGAAGCGACTCGGTCGCCTCGTCGGCATCGACGATGCGCTTGGGCTCGGCGAAGAGCGAGGCGGTCTTGATGTCGGTGGCCAGCACCTCGCCGTTGCGGTCGACGAGGTCGGGCCGCGTCACGGGCCCGGCCTGCGCCGAGGCGCGATAGGTGTCGCTGGGATCGGACACCACGCCCCACATGACCAGCCGCCCGCCGATCAGGAGATAGATCGCGCAGAACAGTCCGGTGGCGATGAGGAAGCGCGGCTTGTTGCGCGGCGCCTCGGCCTTGCGGCGCCGGAAGCCCGTGGGCATCTCGGCCGCTTTCGGCGCGGCGGCGCGTCGAAGGAGCTTGCGAGGATCGATCATCGGGCCTTGGCTCCAGCGACGGCGGCGAACTTGTCGGACGAGTGGGCGACGGGCTCGGGAATGATCTGCACCGGCGGGGCCGGCAATTCGTTGGGCTCGACGATCTGCTCGGGCTGCGTCGGGCGCAGGCGCAGGTCGCCCTCGAAGACCTTCGCCAGCTCCTCCAGCCGGTTGGGCTGGTTCATCAGGCTCCAGTCGGCTTCGAGCAGTTGGATGGTCTCGCGCTCGAGCGCGATCTTGCGGTCGAGCCGCGTGACCTCGGTCTCCACCGCTTCGGCCTGATACTTCTGGCCGAAGGTCCAGGCGGCGCCGGCGAGCATGATGAGGACGAGGAGGACGTCGAGCGTCTTCGAGATGGGCATTCAGACTCCGGACGGCGGCAGGTCGGCCAACGAGGGCAGATCGGTGAAGTCCGCAGCCTCGGCGGCCGCCCGAGCCGGGGCGTCCGTCCGCACCGCGGATCGCAGCTTGGCCGATCGCGCGCGGGGGTTGGAGGCGATCTCCTCGTCCTCGCCCGTGACGGGTCTGTTGCGAGACTCGAATGTGCGGTCCTTATGCTGAACATCCGGTAAATGCCGCGAGCCCGTCGCTCCTTCCGAGCGATCGCGCAGGAAGCGCTTGACGATCCGGTCCTCGAGCGAATGGAACGTCACCACCGCCAGCCGCCCGCCGGGCTTGAGCACCCGCTCGGCGGCGACGAGCGCGTGCACGAGCTGGCCAAGTTCATCGTTCACGAAGATGCGAAGCGCCTGGAAGGTGCGCGTCGCCGGGTCGATCCGGTCCTTCGGATTGCGCCCGATCGTCTTGGCGACGAGGTTGGCGAGATCGAGCGTGCGCTCGAACGGGCGCTCCGCACGCCGCGCCTCGATGGCGCGGGCGATGCGCCCGGCCTGCCGCTCCTCGCCGAGGAAATTGAGGATGCGCGCGAGATCGCCGAGCTTCAGCCGGTTGACCACGTCGGCCGCCGACGGCCCGTCACGGCTCATACGCATGTCGAGCGGCCCGTCCCTCTGGAACGAGAAGCCGCGCTCGGCATCGTCGATCTGCATCGAGGACACGCCGATATCGAGGACGACGCCGTCGAGCTTCCCCTCCCCGCGCGCCGCGACGATGGATTCGAGGTCGCCGAACCGGCCCTCGTGCAGCGCCAGCTTTGGGTGGGCCGCCAGCATCGGGCCGGCGGCGCGAATGGCGGTCGGGTCGCGGTCGATGCCGACGACCCGGGCCCCACGACGCAAAAGGGCGGCTGAATAGCCG
>NZ_BBWH01000011.1 GCF_001463705.1 Aureimonas sp. AU12
ACGCAAAAGGGCGGCTGAATAGCCGCCCGCCCCGAACGTCCCGTCGACCATCAGGTCGTCCGGTTGCGGGTCGAGTGCATCGAGGACAGCGCCGAGAAGCACCGGAATGTGACGAACCGGTCCGCCATCGGCAGGCTCCTCGGCCATGCCGTGATCCGTCATCATTCCGGTGTACTCTCTGACACGCCCCGACCGCCGCGCCGCGCGGTCAAACGCGCGCGCGCCTCGGCCCTGTGGGCTTCGAACCGGGATGGCTCCCAGAGTTGGAAGAAGTGGCTGCGCCCCACGAAGGCGACGCGGTCAGTGATGCCGGTGTGGGCGCGGATGAAATCCGTCACCATGATCCGGCCTTCCGAATCGAACTTCAGGAAGGCGCCGTCTCCATAGGCGAAGAGCGACATGTCGGCGTACTCCTCGCTGAACGGATCTTCCTGCGCCATCCGGGTTTCGTAGCGCTCGAGAAGATCCATGCCCCCGACGTCGATGGCCGGCTGGCCGATCGCCTGCAATGCGTAGAGTTCGCCAAACCCCTTGGCGGCGAGAACCTGCCGAAACGGAGCGGGAACCGACGCCCGTCCCTTGGCGTCGATGTTGTTGACCGAGTTGGACAGGAAACGGTCCAGCACCCCCAACACACCACCCTCGTTTCGAACACTCCCGTATTCGGTTGCTCCGCGAGGACCGAAGCGGGCGCGATCTCCGGACATGGACGTGCGGCACGACAGGAAAGCCCTCTCGCGCACCCCAATCGAACGATCGGGGAACACAACTGCCAATGGTGGAATTCGGCCCGCACGACCCCGCGAACTGTGAAAAATGGGATAACATGGGACCCCATGGGGGTCAATGGGATCGGGCACGCCGCATCGGACGTTCAGATCGAAACCCAATCGTTGCGAAACGGCAACGTCGGCAGCATTAACAAAGGGTTAACGATCTACCGTATCGGTGTCCGGCCAGGGCTTCGCCAGCCCTGTGCAGTGCAAAAAGCCATTGGATTCAGGGCTTTCGCGAGGTCTTGAAGAGTCGGACAAAATGATGCCGAGACGCCCGCCGGCCTCTGGCTCGAACACTCGTATTGAGAGATGCCGGGGACCGGCGCGGGCGGCGCCGTGCTTGGGATGCGGAGGGCTAAGACGGGAGATCGTCGGTGTGGGACGCGATCCCACGCCGCTCTCCGGAGCGAAGGGCCGCGGCTCGGGACGGAGCAGCGTTCGCATCGGACGGCCTTTCGGCACCGAGCTGTGATGGCGGGGAGACGAGACCAGTCGGCCTATAAGCCGGGTTCTGTGCGACAGCTTGCGCTGCCCGGCGACCATTCCTCTGGGACGCCGCTCGCGCGGCGCCTCCTGCAACCCACCCGAACGACCGGCCCGGAGAGGGCTGGCGGTTTCCCGCCGCGTCGTTCCTATTCGGTCTTGCTCCCGGTGGGGTTTGCCCTGCCGCCCCTGTTGCCAGCGGCGCGGTGGGCTCTTACCCCACCGTTTCACCCTTACCTCCCATGGATCGACGCCCGCGGGAAACCCCGTGGACCCCGGATGGAAGGCGGTCTGTTCTCTGTGGCACTGTCCCTAGGGTCGCCCCCGCCGGACGTTATCCGGCACCGTTTCTCCGTGGAGCCCGGACTTTCCTCTCCCGCCGTCTTTCGACACATGACGAGAGCGGCCGCCCAGCCGACTGGTGCGCGGGGTGTCGCCCGGCAGGACGGCCAAGTCAACCGGGCAGAGCGCCCGGAGAGCCGAGCGCGGGGTCATCGGTGCGCCTCAGATCGAGGCGAGGACGACCTTGACCTTCTCGCAGTAGCGGGCGGAGGTCGGGTTCATGCGCTTGGAATAGTGCCCGGCATTGTACTTGAGGATGGTGCCGCACAGGGTGCCGCCGCCGCGACGCTCGGCGCCGGCGAGGTAGCGCATGCCGTACTTGATGTTCACGGCCGGATTGTAGAGCGCGTTCTTGTCGCCCTCGAAGCCCATGTCGCGGGCGGTAGCGGGCTTGATCTGCATCAGGCCGATCTCGCCGGCGCGGCCGGTGACGTCGACGCGGTAGTTGCTCTCCACCGCGACGATGGCGTGGGCCAGTTCGACGGGAACGCCGGCGGCCTTGGCCTCGCGCTCGATGATGTCGGCGAAGGGTCGGCTGCGAAGGCTCTCCGTCTCGGGCGTGTCCGCCGTGTCGGCGGTGTCGGTCGCGTCAGAGGCGGCGGGCTTTCCCACCGGTGCGAGGGAGGTCGAGGAAGCAGTGTCGGCAAGTGCCCCGGAAATCTGGGCAAGCAGAAGCGTCACGGCGCAAGCCATGGCAGGCAGTCTTCTCATTTTCGTCCTAGCGGATTATCGGCGGAACCCCGTCAAACGCTCGGGTCGCCGTCCCCATTCTTGCCGCAAGATCCGCAGCGGCGGTGACGGCGGGTTTGTGACGGCCAAATGAACCGCGAATGTGATCCGTTGGTAACGGAATGTTAAAATCTGAAATAATAGCGCGATTTCTGCGGCTGGAAACCGGCGCCTGGAGGTCCCGATCAGCGGCTGACGAGAAGCTTGTGCAGGGTCGCGATCACGCCCGCGTCGGCGACGCCGTCGAGGCGCTGCGGGCGAAAGTGGCGCTGGAACGCGACGGTCGCGAGGCGCGTCTCATCCCCGAAGATACCGTCGATCGACACCCCGTAGCCATAGGCGGCCAGCAGGCCCTGATAGGCCTCGACCGGCTGCCCCCGGTCTCCCTGCATCAGGAAACGACCGCCGCTCGATAGGGCGGGCTCGACCCAGTGTCCAATGCCCGCGCGAAAAAGTTGATCCCACGGGAACAACTCGCCGGGATCTTCTTTCCTGGCGGGTGCAATATCGGAGTGAGCGAGGATCCCGACGGGTGGGATCGACCACCGCTCGCCGCAATCTCGACACAGTTCGATCACGACGCGCATCTGGACGTCGGGGAACGGCCGGTAGCCGTGCTCGTGCCCGGGATTGACGATCTCGATGCCCATCGAGCGCGAGTTGAGATCCTGCGATCCCTGCCAGAACGACACGCCGGCATGCCAGGCGCGGCGCATCTCGGGAACCAACTGCAGGATGCGCCCGTCCTCTTCGACCACGTAATGGGCCGATACGGAGCTGGCGGGATCGGTCAGTCGCTCGATGGCGGCCTCGCCGCTGACCATGCCGGTATAGTGGAGGATGATGAGGTCGGGCACGCGGCCGTCCGGCCGCTCGCCGTGATTGGGCGAGGCGACGACCCGATCGACGAGCGCGCTGTCGGGCGTCACGTGACCGCCAGCTTGCCGACCGTCGCCCAGGCAGCGTTGATCGCCTTCATCCGCTCGGTGGCGATGGCCATGAACTCCTCGGGGACGCCGCGCGCGGCCAGCCGGTCGGGATGGTTCTCACGCACGAGGGCGAGATACCGCTTGCGCATCGCCTCGGGCGAATCGGTCGGCTGGACGCCGAGCACCGCGTAGGCGCCGGCCTCGCCGCCGCGCACGTGCCGCGCCTTCAGGTTCTCGAACTGCGCCTCGGTGAGCCCGAAGAGCTGAGCGACACGGTGCAGGAAGGCCAACTCGCGCTCATGGACGATGCCGTCGGCGCCGGCGATGTGGAACAGGCCGTCGAGGACGTCGCCGAGCAACGCGCAATCCTCGTCGCCGGTCTCGCACAGAGACCGCATCCGGGCGGCGTAGCTTTCGAAGCCGGCCGTGTCCTGCTGGGCGAGGTCGTAGAGGCGGAAGACGTTGCGCACCTCCTGCGGCGGGATCTTGAAGATCCGGCGGAAGGCGGAGATCTCGGCCTGGCTGACGACACCGTCAGCCTTGGCCATCTTGGCCGAGAGCGCGATCATCGCGACCGAGAAGGCCACGCGACGGCGTGTGGCGCGATCGTCGGAATAACTGGCGCGAACGCGCTCGACGAGCGCCTCGATCGTGGAAGCGCCGCTGGAGGCGAGGTCGCGGAGCAGTTGCCCCAGACTCGAGAAGATCGACATGGGTTTCGTTCCCACCGGCGACCGATGCGCCGCCGTCCCGGTTCTATCGCGTCGCAGCGAGAGACGGAAGCGCTGCAACCGGCTTCCCGTCGCCATCCGTCTGAATCGAAAAGCCCGCAACGCTCGGCGCTGCGGGCCCGGATATCGTTGCGATCCAGCGTCAGGCGCCGGGATCACCTCGATCAGTTGGTGGTGGTCGTGCCGGTCGTGCCCGTCGCAGGAGCCATCGTTCCCGTGGCCGGCGCCGTGGTGGTCGTGGTCGACGGGGTCGTCGTCGTGGTCGCGGCCGGCGGAGTCGTGGTGGTCGTCGCGGCCGGCGTCGAGGAGCTGTTGTCCGAGCAGGCTGACAGAGCCAGAAGGGCGGCGGCGCCGAGAGCGAGAGAGATCGTCTTCATTGTTCTGGTTTCCTGTTCAAGGGTCGTCCCACCGCACAACGGCTTCACCTCGGTTTGGTTCGGATCTTTCGATCACGCATGATGTCAGCGCATTACACGGCATCACTCACAACGGGGTGAGACGGCCGATCGAGCCAGCCTCGGGCCAGCTTTCGGCGCCAGGGTCGCGGAACCCATGCGAAGGACGCCGATGCCGCTCCCCCTCTTCCGCGCGAGCGCTTCGCGCGCTTCGACCCCAGGCGGCCACCGGCCGGGCCGCGCCGTCGCGATGATCGGCGCCTTGGCCGCGACGCTGCTTCTGGCGGCTTGCCAGAGCGCCTCGCTCGACGCGCGCGACCTCGGGCTGACCGGCGTCTCCGGCACGCGGCCCGACCATTATCCCGTCCACGGAATCGACGTCTCGAAATATCAGGGCGAGATCGACTGGAGCGCCGCCAAGCGCGGCGGCGTCGCCTTCGCCTACATCAAGTCCACCGAAGGCGGCGACCGCGTCGATTCGGCGTTCGCACGCAACTGGAAGGACGCCAAGGCCGCCGCGATGCCGCGCGGCGCCTATCACTTCTTCTACTGGTGCAGGCCGGGCGCCGAGCAGGCCCGCTGGTTCATCGCCAACGTGCCGAAGGACCCGGCCGCCCTGCCCCCGGTGCTCGACGTCGAATGGACGCCAGACTCGCCGACCTGCACGCGCCGCCCGCCGCGCGACGAGATGGTGCGCGAGATGACGGCCTTCATGGACGCGCTGGAGCGCCATTACGGCGTGCGCCCGATCATCTACGCGCCGATCGACATCCACCGCGACCGGCTGGTCGGCACCTTTCCGAACCATCAGTTCTGGTTGCGCGGGGTGAAGGACCACCCCGACACGAACTACACCGAGCGCGACTTTCGCTTCTGGCAGTGGACGGCGACCGGGACGGTGCCCGGCGTCACCGGCGAGGTCGATCGCAACGCTTTTTCCGGCACGCGCGACGACTGGCAACGCTGGCTCGCGGCACACAGCACCGGGTCCTGATCTCAGCCCGCTTCTTCAAAGCGCCGTTATTGGCGGCTTGAGGATGCGCCATCTCCTTCGATCCACAAGGTTCCCCGTCTCCATGACCGCACCGCTGACGCGCATCGCCGTTCTCACCCTCGCCCTTCTCGGCGGCGTCTCCGCCGCCGCGGCCCAGGCGCCCCAATGCGGCGGCGACTTCGGCCAGTTCCTGCAGGGCGTGCGGGCCGAGGCCGCGGCCAAGGGCATCTCCGCGGGCGCGATCGAGGCCTCGCTCGCCAATGTCCGGCAGGACGAGAAGGTGCTGGCGCGCGATCGCGGCCAGGGCGTCTTCCAGCAGGCCTGGAGCCAGTTCCAGGGCCGCATGGTCAACAAGGACCGCCTCGCCCGCGGTGTCGCGAACCTGAAGAAATACGCCTCGACCTTCCGCGAGGTGGAGGCCGCGACCGGGGTTCCCGGGCCGGTGATCGCCAGCTTCTGGGGCCTGGAGACCGATTACGGCGCGGTGCTCGGCGATTTCGACACACTGAGCGCGCTCGCCACGCTCGCCCACGACTGCCGCCGCCCGGAGATCTTCCGCCCGCATCTCCTCTCGGCGATCGAGCTCGTGGACAAGGGGTACCTGCGCCCGAACCAGATGAAGGGCGCCTGGGCCGGAGAACTCGGCCAGACGCAGATCCTGCCCGAAGACTACGTCGCCTTCGGCACCGACCAGGACGGCAACGGCGAGGTCAATCTCCTCACCGACGTCCCCGACGTGCTGATGACCACCGGCAAGTTCATCCAGTCGATGGGCTGGCGTCGCGGCGAGCCCTGGCTGGAAGCGATCCGCATTCCCGCCGACTTCCCCTTCGATCGCGCAGCGCTCGTCAACAAGGAGCCGCGTTCGGAGTTCGCCCGGCTCGGCGTCACCAAATCGGACGGCTCGGCCCTTGAGCGCGACGGCATGATGGCCTCGATCATCCTGCCGCAGGGCAAGGGCGGGCCGGCCTTCCTCGCCTTCCCGAACTTCGACATCTATCTCGAGTGGAACAACTCGCTGACCTATTCGCTCACCGCCGGCTATTTCGGCACGCGGCTGGCGGGCGATCCCGCCGTGGACATGGGCAACCCGCAGCCGGGCCTCGACGGCGAGAGCATGAAAACGCTGCAGCAGACGCTGGCCTCCAAGGGCTACGACGTCGGGAAAATCGACGGCATCCTCGGCGCCAACACTCGCGCCGCGGTGCGCGAGGAGCAGATCAAGATGGGCGTCGCCGCCGACGGCTGGCCGACCGCGCAGTTCGCCTCGGCGCTGCGCTGACCCCATCGAACGGATGACGAGGGGCGCCTTCAGGGGCGCCCCTTTTTCGTGGGCGGTCAGTAGCCGACGGTGAAGCGCCCGCGGACGTGGCGAGGCGTCTCCAGCTCGTCGACGAGCGCGATCGCATAGTCCTCGAAGGAGATGCTGGAGCCCTGATCGTTGGCGAGCAGCGCGTCACCGCCGAGGCGGAAGGTGCCGGTGCGCTCGCCCGCCGTGAAGACGGCCGAGGGCGAGAGGAAGGTCCAGTCGAGATCGTCGATGGTTCGCAACTGGTCGAGGAAGGCCGCGCCTGCGCTCGCCTCGGCCTTGTACTCGGCGGGGAATTGCGGGCTGTCGATCAGACGGACACCCGGCGCGACTTCCAGGCTGCCGGCGCCGCCAACCACGATGTAGCGCTTCACGCCGGAGGCGCGCACGGCCTCGATCAGCTTGTCCGGGTCGCTCGCGCTGAAATGCACCGAACTCACCACGGCGTCGTGCCCGGTCAGGATCCGGCCCAGCGCCTGGGCGTCGGCGACGTCGCCCGCGAGCGAGGTGAGGCCATCGCGCTCGACGATCTTCGAGGGATTGCGGGTGATCGCGGTGACGGAATGGCCGCGGCGAACCAGTTCGTCGAGAATGCGGGACCCGGCCTGGCCGGATGCGCCGATGAGGGCGACCTTCATGGTGCGTCTCCTGTTGCGAGAAAGCGCACCATGCGAGATCGGGTCGCGGCTGCGAAGCCCCGCGGCCGGTGGACGGACCGTCGCCGTTCAGGCCGCGACGGGCACCCGCGGCACGTATCCGGCGCCGCCCGCTTCCGTCATCAGGAAGGCTTCGCCGCAGGCCTTGGCGAGCGTGCGAACGCGCAGGATGTAGCTCTGGCGCTCGGTGACGGAGATGACGCCGCGCGCGTCGAGGAGGTTGAAGACGTGGCTGGCCTTGATTGCCTGATCGTAGGCGGGCAGCACGCAGCGATGCAGCGCCTCGCCCGCGAGCGGCGCGCCCGCGGCCAGGATGGCGGCGCATTCGCGCTCGGCATCGTCGAAATGCGTCAGCAGCATCTTCGTGTCGGCGATCTCGAAGTTGAACCGCGAATATTCGCGCTCCGCCTGTAGGAAGACGTCGCCGTAGGTGACCTTCTCGTCGCCCTCGCGGCCGTTGAAGTTGAGATCGTAGACGTTGTCGACGTTCTGGACATACATCGCCAGACGCTCCAGCCCGTAGGTCAGCTCGCCCGCCACCGGCGCGCATTCGATGCCGCAGACCTGCTGGAAATAGGTGAACTGCGAGACCTCCATCCCGTCGCACCAGCACTCCCAGCCCAGGCCCCAGGCGCCGAGCGTCGGGCTCTCCCAGTCGTCCTCGACGAAGCGGATGTCGTGCAGCGCCATGTCGACGCCGATCGCCTTCAGCGAGCCGAGATAGAGCTCCTGCAGGTTCGGCGGGTTGGGCTTCAGGATCACCTGATACTGGTAGTAGTGCTGGAGCCGGTTGGGGTTCTCGCCGTAGCGGCCGTCCTTGGGCCGGCGCGAGGGCTGCACATAGGCGGCGTTCCACGGCTTGGGGCCGAGCGCGCGCAGCGTCGTGGCGGGGTGGAAGGTGCCAGCGCCGACTTCCATGTCGTAGGGCTGCAGCACCACGCAGCCGTAATCGGCCCAGTAGCGATGCAGCGCGAGGATGAGGCCCTGAAACGAGTGTTCGGGCCGCATGTGCGGGGCGAGATCGGACATGGCAGCGGACCTTGGGCTTCTGGCGTCGGCGGCATGCGCGCCGCTCTTCTGGCGAGCGAGTTGCCACGGCGCCCGACCGGGGGTCAAGTCGGACCCGGCCGATCAGGCCCAGCACCGGCCCGGGGGCCGGTCAGTCCTTGCGCAGGCGATAGACCCCGTCCGGCCCCCGTTCGAGCGTGCCCTGCGAGCCCGAGCGCATTTCCTGCTCGGAGCGTCGGTTGCGCTCGACGACGCGGACCGTCTCCTTGCGCAGCTGCTGATAGCCGAAATAGGCGGCGGCGCCGACGATTCCGAAGAGGACGAGAGGCATGAGACTGACCATGGTTTCGACTGCTGCGGATCATGGGGGCGGGTTGGGGCCAACGTATGGCATCCCCGTCCCGCCGCCAAGCCGGATCAGAGCCCGTAGCGCGCCCAGAGCGCCCGCTCCTCGGCCGCCTCCAGAAGACCCGCACCGAGCGATGCCCCCAGCGCGCCGGCGTCGAAGCCGGCGACCGCGCCCGCCGCACGCCGCCCGAACAGGCCGCGCCGTCCCTGAATCACCGCCAGCCTGGTCTTCGGCCCGTAATGCTCGCGCACCACGCCGCGCAGGTCCCCGAGCCGGTCAACGAGACCGAGTTCCAGCCCCCTGGTGCCCGACCAGAACAGGCCGGTGAAGAGATCGGGATGATCGGCGAGCTTCGGCCCGCGCCGCGACTGGACGAGGTCGATGAAGGTCTTGTGGACGTCGAGCTGCAGGGCCTTCAAGTGCTCGACGTCTTCCGGGCGCTCCGGGCGGAACGGGTCGAGCGTCGCCTTGTTCTGCCCCGCCGTATGGACGCGGCGTTCGACGCCGAGCTTGGCGATGAGATCGACGAAGCCGAAGCCGCCCGAAACGACGCCGATCGAGCCGACGACGGTGGAGGGATCGGCGATGATCTCGTCGCCGGCGCACGCGATCATGTAGCCGCCCGAGGCCGCCAGATCCTCGCAGGCGACGATGACGTGCTTCTTCTTCTCCTCCGCGAGGTCGCGGATGCGCTGGAAGACGAGGCGCGACTGAACGGGCGAGCCGCCCGGCGAGTTGATCGAGATCGCCACGGCCGGCGCGTCCTTCATCGCGAAGGCGCGCTCGAGCAGTGGCGCGACGGAGGCGAGCGAGATCGACTGGCGGAACGGCCCGCCCCCACCCGCCATGACGACGCCGCTGAGCCGCACCACGGGGACGACGGTTTCCTCCCGGCGGAAGCGCTTGGGAAGGAACTTGCGGATCGCGTTGGCCAAGATGTGCCCTGAAGGTTCGATGGATCGGAGCGCCCGATGTAGGTTCGCGCCCGCCCTTTCGCCAAGGCGGCGCCTACGCCTCGTCCAGAATGCCGCGGATGTGATGACACCCCAGAGAAATCCGCTCGCGCATTTCGGCATCGAGGACGAGCGGGGGAAGGATGCGGATCGGCTCGCGCGAGCCGGCGACGGCGCCGAGCAGGATGCGGCTCGCGGGTGCGTCGACATCCCGATGCACGGCGAGAAGGCGCAGCGAGCCGAAGCGGTTGTCGGCCGCCGGCAGGAGGTCGCGCAGGTTTTCCGGTCGCCCGATCAGCGCCAGTCGCCCTCCCGGCCGCAAGAGCGCTGCCGCCACCGCGATCCAGCGCGCCAGGAAATCGGCGCCGGGAATGGCACGGGCCTCGTCGCGCAGTGGATCGGGCGAGCGCCGCTGGCCGGCGGGATGAAAAGGCGGGTTGGTCAGCACGAGATCGTAGGCGCCGTCCCGGAGCCCAGCAGCCTCGCGGGCCGCGCGGGGGCTCAGGAGATCCGCCACCCGCACCGCCAGCCGCCCGGCCAACGCCGCGTTCGCGCTTAAACGCCGCGATCGCTCGGCGAGCGCGGCGATCTCGGCGTTGCGCTCGGCCAGATCGAGATGGATGCCGTCGGCGCGGCAGGCGGCCGCGAAGGCCACGGCGCCGCTGCCCGCCCCCATGTCGAGCGCCCGGCCCGCCATGGCGTCGCCGACGCAGGCGGCGAGCAGCAACGCGTCATGCCCGGCGCGAAAGCCGCGACCGGCCGGCTGGACCAGATGGAAGGCGCCGCGCAGGAACGCGTCCGTGCTCGTCGCCGCGTCGGGCGCCGACGCGCCCTCAGGCGGGATCGGAGAGTTCATGGCCGAGCTCGGCGTCGCGCAGCAGGCGACGGGCGTCCTCGATACGTTCGCCGTCGACGAGCATGCGCCGGGGAATGGCGCCGATCGAGCCGTCGAGGACGCTCATATGGCCGTCGGCGAGAAAATGCTCGATGCCGGAATCCTTCAGAAGGGACCCCACGAAGGAGAGCAGAACGGGGTCGTTGGAGCGGATGAGTTCGAGCATGGGCGTGACTTGGCGCGAAACGGCCCCACATCGCAAGGGACGAGGCAGCCGATCGCGCCTCGTTCCAAACCCGGAACGGACGGCGCGGCACTTTCCGCACTTGCCGCTGCGCGCTCGCCCCGCTATGCCGCGCGCAACCAACGGAGAATTTTCGTGAGCCTAGCCAGTGCCGTGGGTCAGACCCGAACGGTCGCCTCGATCGATCCGATCCTCGGGCTGACCCGGTCCGACATGGACCGCGTCAACGCGCTCATCCTCTCCATGGCCGGCTCGAACGTCGAGCTGATCCCGGAGATCGCGGACCACCTGATCTCCTCGGGCGGCAAGCGCCTGCGCCCGATGCTGACGATCGCCTCGGCGCTCGCCTTCGGTTACGAGGGCGACGGCCATGTCCGGCTCGCCGCGAGCGTCGAGTTCCTGCACACCGCGACCCTGCTGCACGACGACGTGGTGGACGAAAGCGATTTGCGGCGCGGCCGCAAGACGGCGCGCACCATCTGGGGCAACCAGGCGAGCGTGCTCGTCGGCGACTATCTTCTCGGTCAGGCCTTCAAGATGATGGTCGAGGTCGGCTCGATGCGGGCGCTCGCCATTCTCTCCAACGCCTCGGCGGTGATCGCCGAGGGCGAGGTCTGGCAGCTCTCGGCCGCCAAGCAGATGACCACGAGCGAGGCCGACTACACGGCCGTGATCGAGGCCAAGACCGCCGCGCTCTTCGCTGCCGCCGCCGAAGTCGGTCCGGTGATAGCCGGGGCAGGCGATGCCGCAGAAAAGGCGATGGCCGCCTACGGCCTTAATCTCGGCCTCGCCTTTCAGCTCGTCGACGACGTGCTCGACTATGGGGGGTCGGCCTCCTCGCTCGGCAAGAATGTCGGCGACGACTTCCGCGAGGGCAAGATCACGCTGCCCGTGATCCTCGCCTATGCGGCAGGCACCGAGGACGAGCGGGCCTTCTGGCGCGGAGCCATGGAGGAAGGCCGCAACGACGACGCGGCGCTCGCCCGCGCCCGCCAGCTGATCGAACGCCACGGCGCGCTCGAGGCGACGAAGGACCGCGCCCGGCGCTACGGACAGGCCGCGAGCGCTGCACTCGACGGCGTGCCGGCGAGCCGCAGCCGCGAGGCCCTCCTCGCCGTGGTCGATTTCTGCATCGAACGCATCAACTAGGGACGCATCGCCGCGCCTGCGTCTGCCCTCGGCCCCGCGTCGCAAAATAAACATCGTGCGCGGTGAAGGATCGGCCAACGCTTTGCGCGGCCGCGCGAACGGCGATAGAGCTTGGGCCGATCGTGCTCGGCGGTTCGCAGGGAAAAGGGAATTCGACGTGGAAACAACGCTGACCTCGCGGATCGCACTGGCCGCCGCCCTCGCCGCGTCCCTCCTCGCGGGGCAGGCGGCGAAGGCGCAGACGACCGAGGCGGCGGCCGAGTCAGCCGCGCCGGCACAGGCCGCGCCGATCGACGTCCAATCCCTGTCGGGAGCCTATCTCGCCGCCAAGCAGGCGAGAGAGAACCGCCAGCCCGACATCGCCGCCGACTATTACGACAAGGCGCTGTCGCTCGACCCGACCTCCGACACGCTGCAGCAGGAGGCGATGTTCGCCTATCTCGCCGACGGTCGCTTCAAGGCTGGCGTCGCCCTCGCCGCCAAGCTTGCCGACGACGAGGAGGTCGGCAAGGTCGCTCATATCGCCCTCGCGCTCGACGCGATGCGCGCCGGACGGTTCGACGCCGCGATCGGCGAACTGAAGCTTCAAGACACGAGTGATCTCGACACGCTGCTCGTCGGCCATCTCTCGGCTTGGGCCGATGCCGGCGCCAAGCGCCCGAAGGAGGCGCTGGCTCGACTCGACGCCGTGAACGGCACCTCCTGGTTCACCGTCTTCAACCAGTACCAGAGCGGGCTCCTCGCCGCCTATGCGGGCAATCTCGACCGCGCCCGCCTGTCGCTCGGTGCGCTCGTCGACGACCAGACGGCCGCCCAGACCTCGATCGACGCCTTCCTCGCCGGTGCCGAGGCGCTCGGGCGCGTCGAGGCTCGCGCGGGCCGCAAGACCGAAGCGCTGGCGGCCGTCGCCAAGGGTCTCGACCTCGCGCCCTCCTACGAGCCACTGACGCAGTTGAAGTCGGAGATCGAGGCCGGAAAGACGATCGCCGCTCCGATCGCCACCGTGCAAAACGGCGCGGCGGAAGCGCTCTACATTCTCGGCCAGGCGATCAACCGTGGCGACGGACAGGACGTGGCTCTCCTCTACTTCCAGTTCGCGCGCGCCGTAGCCGAGACGCAGGATCCCAAGCTGCTGACGGCGCTGGCCGGCATCGCCGACCGCTCCAAGCAGATCGACCTCGCCCTCTCCTACTATCGCCAGATCCCCGAAGGTTCGCCCTACCGGCGCACCGCCGAGCTGCAGATGGGCCTCGACCTCTGGCAGGCCGAGCGCAAGACGGAAGCCAAGGCGCATCTCCGCACCGCCGTCGCCGATTATCCCGACGACCTGCAGGCGCACCTGGCCTTCGCCGACGTGCTGGCCGCGGACAAGGAATATGGCGAGGCCGTGGGCCTTCTCGACCGGGCGATCGAACTCGCACCACCCGAAGGCCCGAACAACTGGAACATCTATTACCAGCGCGGCATCGCCTTCGAGCGCCTGAAGCAGTGGGACAAGGCCGAGCCCGACTTCAAGAAGGCGCTGGAGCTCTCGCCCGACCAGCCGCAGGTGCTGAACTATCTCGGCTATTCCTGGGTCGACATGAACCGCAACCTCGACGAGGGGCTGCAGATGATCCGCACCGCCGTCGATCTGCGGCCGAACGACGGCTACATCATCGATTCGCTTGGCTGGGCCTACTACCGCCTCGGCAATTACCCGGACGCGGTGACGCAGCTCGAGCGCGCCGTGCTGATCACCCCTGCCGATCCGACGATCAACGACCATCTGGGCGACGCCTATTGGCGCGTCGGCCGCGACCGCGAGGCCCGCTTCCAGTGGAGCCGCGCGCTCACCGGCGAGCCCAAGCCCGAGGCGGCGGATGTCGAACGCATCCAGCGCAAGCTCGCCGAGGGCATGGAGGCGGCGACGCCGGTGAAGGGCTCCGCTCCAGACGCCAAGCCGGCGGGCGAGCGAGCCGCCAACGAGGTGAAGCAGCAGGCGCCGACGCAGCCGAACTGAGCGATGGACGCCGTCTTAACCGCCGACACCTGGGCGCGCGAAAGCGGCGTTCTGGAAACCGCGCCCGCCAAGATCAATCTCGCGCTCCACGTCACCGGCCAACGGCCCGACGGCTATCACATGCTGGATAGCCTGGTGGTCTTTGCGGCCGAAGGGGATCGGCTGCACGTCTCCCCGTCGGACACCGACCGGCTCGACCTCGCCGGCCCCTTCGCCGCCGCGCTCCCCGCCGCGCGCGACAACATCGTCCTGCGCGCCCTCGACTGCGCCCGGGCGGTGATGGCGGCGCGAGGGCACACGCTCGATCCGCTGCGCATCGAACTCGACAAGCGCCTGCCGCTGGCTGCCGGCATCGGCGGTGGCTCGGCCGACGCCGCGGCGCTGCTGAGGGTGCTGCTGCGACGCGCCCCCGCCCTCGGCGAAACGCTGCGCGCGGACGCGCTGCGGCTCGGCGCCGACGTGCCCATGTGCCTCGACGGGATCGCCGCCCGCGTCTGCGGCATCGGGGAGGTCGCCGACCCCCTCGCCGCCCTGCCCCGGCTGTCGATGCTGCTCGTCAATCCCGGCACGCCCGTTTCGACGCCCGCCGTCTTCACGGCGCTGGCACGCCGAGACAACCCGCCTCTGCCACCGGTCCCCGAATTCGGTTTCCCGTCGCTGAACACGCTCGTCGACTGGCTCGGAGAAACACGGAACGACCTCGAAGCGCCCGCCCTGAGCCTCGCACCGGCCATCGGCGAGGCCCTCATCCTTGTTCGCGAGGCCGGCGCCCGGTTCGCGCGCATGTCGGGCTCCGGTGCCACCGTGTTCGCCCTGTTCGAAGACGATGTGGCCTGCCACGCCGCAGCCCGCCACGTGGCGGTCTGCCAACCCAACTGGTGGGTGCTCCCGACCCATGTCGCCGCAACCGGAGTGTCGCCGTGACCTCGACCGAACGTCATTTCCTGCCGCTCGGGATCGCCGTGCTGACGGTCTCCGACACCCGCACCCTTCAGGACGATCGCTCCGGCGATACGCTGGCGGAGCGGCTTGAAGCTGCCGGACACCGGCTGGCGGCACGAGCCATCGTGCCGGACGATCGGAACGCGATCCGCGAACGCGTCCTCGACTGGTCGCGCGATGCCGCGATCGACGTCGTGATCACCACCGGCGGCACCGGTTTCACCGGACGCGACGTCACACCCGAAGCCCTGGAGCCGATCTTCGAGAAGCGCATGGACGGCTTTTCGGCCGTCTTTCACCGCATCTCCTTCGACAAGATCGGCGTTTCCACCATCCAGTCCCGCGCCACGGGCGGCGTCATCAACGCCACCTTCGTCTTCGTGCTGCCGGGCTCGCCCGGCGCCTGCCGCGATGCCTGGGACGGCATCCTCGCCGCCCAGCTCGACTATCGCCACAAGCCCTGCAACTTCGTCGAGATCATGCCACGCCTCGACGAGCACCTCCGCCGCGGCGCCGGCGTCCCGGTATGAAATCCGCCTCCGAGCGAGAACTCGCGCCTAGCGCACGGTCTCGCGCAGCCGCCTGACACGGAGCCCCCGCGCCCAGTCTCCCGGCGGGGCCTTCGCGGCCAGCCTTCGGGCGAGGTGCGCCTTCGGGACGATCAGTGCGCGCGGGCGCGGACGCCAGACCTGCGTCCAATCTCGTCCGCCTCGAACACTGGTGTCCAGCCGTCCAGCTTCCGTCCTTTCGCTCCCCGCGGCGTGGCGCGCGGCAAGCTCCACCCAGTCCGCGCCCAGCCGGTCGCCACAGCGCACCACGAGCACCCAGTCGCCCTTGAAACTCGCTGCGATGTCGGCCAGCATCGACAGATCCTCGAGGCGGCAACCCGCGTGATCGGCCACCCGCCGAACTTCGGGATGCCTGCCATCCACCACCACGACTTCGCGCAGCACGCCCTCGATGGCGCCCGGTACGAGCGTGGCGAGCGTATCGGCGAGGGCGACGGGTTCGTCGGCGTCGAAGATGAGGGCGCTGAGCATGCGTTTCGCATAGCCAATGGCAGGACCGGACGCCAGCGCCTCGGCGCCATTCCTTATTTTGTTCTTGTATTGTTCTTCTCCGATCATTAGGACTGAGGTCACAGACAAAACTGCCGAACGGAAGGTTGTCCCATGCAGGAGATCCAGACCGCCGATCGCGCCGCCTTCGCTCCCGGCGGCGGCGTCGACATGGCGAACCACGTGATCGCCCAGTCCGGCCTGCGCATCGGCTTCGACCGGCGGCGGAGTCGCGGCGCCGGTGTCAATCCGTCCGGCCGTTTCGAGCCCTTCGCCCGCAGCGCTTTCGACGACGGGTGGGCGACGCTGGACGAACTGCCGGCTTTCCGTACCGAGGTGCAGGTCGAGACGCCCCGCACCATCATTTCGAAGAACACCTCGCCCGATATCTCCTTCGATCGCTCGATCAATCCCTATCGCGGCTGCGAGCATGGCTGCGTCTACTGCTTCGCCCGGCCGACCCACGCCTATATGGGGCTGTCACCGGGGCTCGACTTCGAGTCGAAGCTCTTCGCCAAGCCGAACGCGGCCGAGCTTCTGGAGGACGAGATCTCGCGGCGCGGCTACGAGCCCCGGTCCATCGCCATCGGCACCAACACCGATCCCTATCAGCCGATCGAGAAGACCCGGCGCATCATGCGCGAGATCCTCGAAGTGCTGGAGGCGGCCCATCACCCCGTCGGCATCGTCACCAAATCGGCGCTGGTGACCCGCGATATCGACATCCTGTCTCGCATGGCCGCCAAGGGCCTGGCGAAGGTGGCCCTGTCGGTGACGACGCTCGACCGGCGCCTCGCCCGCACGATGGAGCCGCGTGCGGCGACGCCCGCCAAACGCCTCGAGACCGTCCGCCAGCTGTCGGACGCCGGCATTCCGACGATGGTGATGACGGCGCCGATCATTCCCGGGCTGACCGATCACGAGATCGAACGCCTGCTGGAGGCCGCGAAGGAGGCCGGCGCGCGCGAGGTCGGCTACGTGCTGCTGCGCCTGCCGCTCGAGGTCTCGCCGATCTTCAAGGACTGGCTGCTGCAGCACTATCCCGACCGCTATCGCCACGTCCTGTCCCTGCTGCGCTCGATGCGCGACGGCAAGGACTACGACGCCGAGTGGGGCAAGCGGATGACCGGCCGTGGTCCCTATGCCCAGCAGATCCGCCGCCGCTTCGAAATCGCAGCCAAGCGGCTGGAGCTGAACTTGGAGCGCACGCAGCTGCGCACCGACCTGTTCCGTGCACCCAAGGGTGCCGGCGTCCAGCTCTCGCTCCTCTAGGAGCCGGGAGCCGGGAGCCGGGAGCCGGGAGCCGGGAGCCGGGAGCCGGGAGCCGGGAGCCGGGAGCCGGGAGCCGGGAGCCGGGAGCCGGGAGCCGGGAGCCGGGAGCCGGGAGCCGGGAGCCGGGAGCCGGGAGCCGGGAGCCGGGAGCCGGGAAGAACACCGAATCGCATGGCGGTTTCAAGCAGGACTGTTGGCGTTTCGATTCAGGATGATATCCCCTTGCCGGTCGTTCCCCGCGATCGGCAGCAAGGCTTGCCGCGCCGCCGTCCCCCTTGCGGCAAGCCTTGTGGAGAATCGGAGAATGCGCGAGTCTTGCCGCATCATGGCCCGCCGTTCCTCCGATTCTCCCGCCTCTTCCAGCGCCGTCCGGCCGACCGGACCCGCGAAGTCAAGCGGCAAGCCGCTGAAGGCCGAACGATCCAAACGGGCAACACCACGTCTCGTCATTGCAGGACCCGACTTTGCGCTCGAAGCCGCGCTGCTGGCGGGTGGCCTCCAGGCCATCGCCGGCATTGATGAAGCAGGACGAGGTCCTCTCGCCGGCCCAGTGGTCGCCAGCGCGGTATGGCTCGACCCATTGGCAATCCCCGATGGGCTGAACGATTCGAAGGTCCTGTCGTCCGAGGATCGTGAGCGTCTGTTCGTCGAGATCCTGCGCACGGCGACCGTGTCGATCGGCTCGGCAAGCGCTGGCGAAATCGACCGGATCAACATTCGACAGGCGACGCTGACCGCAATGCGCCGGGCCCTGACAGGCCTCGCCCGCCTCCCCTGTCATGCATTGATCGACGGGCGCGACATACCCATGCGTCTCGGCTGCGCGGCGACCGCCGTCATCGGGGGCGACGGGCGATCGCTCAGCGTCGCCGCCGCATCGATCGTCGCGAAAGTGACCCGCGACCGGCTGATGCGCCAACTCTGCCGCGCCCATCCCGCCTACGGGTTCGGCCAGCACATGGGCTACGGCACGCCGGCGCATCTTGATGCGCTCGATCGCCACGGGCCCTCCCCGTACCATCGCCACACGTTCAGCCCGATCCGCCAGCGCACGCTTTCATTCGCCTGATAGGATCGGGATCGCGGAACGAAAAAAGGCCGGTCGCACAAGACCGGCCTTCTCCAATTTCGATCCAAGCCGCTCAGTTGAGGCGGCGACGGACTTCCTCGATCGATTGGTCGGTCATGCGGGCATCGCCTCCGACATTGCGCTCGGTCAGAATGCGCGTCGCGGCATCCACCGCGATATTCACGGCTGAGGCGCGGACCTCGGCGATCGCATCGGCCTCGGCCTGCGAAATCTTCTGCTCGGCAACCTGCGTGCGACGGGTCACGTATTCGTCGCTCTTGCGGTGCGCGTCTTCGAGCAGGCCGTTGGCCTCGCGCTGGGCGGCCGCCACGATGTCGCGGGCCTCGCTCTCGGCCTCACGACGACGGCGCTGGAACTCGGCGAGCTGGCGCTTGGCCTCCTCTTTCAGTTCCTTGGCCTCGTCGAGTTCGTTGCGGATCTGATGGGCACGCTTGTCGAGCGCCTTCGTCATCATTGCCGGCGCCTTGAGATAGGCGACGAGAGCAAGGAACAGGATGAGCCCGATCAGCGCCCAGAAGGTGTTGTCGAATGCCATCGAACGGCCTCCTTACGAACGGACGGACTGGACCGCGCGGGATACGTCCTCGCGGTTGACGGAAAGGCCGGCGACGTCGTTGAGGATCGCCTCGGCGGCATCGGTGGCGATCACGTCGACATCGGCCAGGGCCTTGGACTTCACCTCGTCGATGCGAGCCTGCGCGGCTTCGAGGCGGGCATCAAGCTCGCTTTCGATGCGCTTGCGCTGCGCGTCGGCGTCGGCACGAGCGGATTCGCGGGCCTGGGCGGCGATACGGTGTGAATTCTCGCGAGCGGTGGCCAGTTCCTGCTCGTAGGCGGCCTGCGCTTCGTCGGCATCGGCGCGCATGCGCTCGGCGGCATCGAGATCGAGAGCGATGCGCTCGCGGCGGTTCTCGAGGATCGCCGACAGGCGGGGCACGATGACCTTGTTGAGGATGTAGTAAAACACGCCGAACGTGATCGCGAGCCACAGGATCTGCGACGCGAAGAATTCGGGGTTCATCGGCGGGAAGCCGGCTTCCTCGTGGCTTCCCTCGGGAATGGCGATCGCTTCGCCCGTCGCCGGCACCGGAGATTCAATCAGCGTCGTTCCGTGGCTGGCGTCGTGGCTCGCATCGGGCGCTGCCGTCTGCGCGGACGCTTCGTTGACGATCATGTTGGTCTCCGGTGATACGGGACCGGCCGCCCCGTCGGGAGCGGCCGGCTGCACAATCCCTGCGGTCGGCTCTTAGACGAAGAGCAGCAGCAGCGCGATCAGGAGCGAGAAGATGCCCAGCGCTTCCGTCACGGCGAAGCCGAAGACGAGGCGGCCGAACTGACCGTCGGCAGCCGACGGGTTGCGAAGAGCGCCCGTGAGGAAGCTCGAGAAGATGTTGCCGAGGGCCAGAGCCGTTCCGGCCATGCCGAAGCAAGCGAGACCAGCGCCGATGTAACGTGCAGCTTCCGCGTCCATAAGAACTCCTTTTGATTGGATCGTGCGGGTAGGATCCGCGGCGATTCCGCCGCGAAACGCGAGGGACGGCTCAGTGATGAACGTGAACGGCGTCGTTCAGGTACATGCAGGTGAGGACCGCGAACACATAGGCCTGGAGGAAGGCGACGAGAAACTCGAGCGCCGTGATCCCGACCGTCATGAGCATGGGAAGGATGGCGCCGACGACGCCGACCGCGCCGAGACTGCCGAGCGAAATGACGAACCCGGCGAAGACCTTGAGCGTGATGTGGCCCGCCAGCATGTTGGCGAAGAGACGAACCGACAGCGAAACCGGGCGCGAGAGGAAGGAAATCAGCTCGATCAGCACCACGAAGGGCAGGATCGCGCCTGGAACACCCGACGGCACGAAGACCTTGAACCAGCCGAGGCCGTGGGACTTGATGCCGTAGGCGACGACCGTGCCGATCACCAGCATGGCGAGCGCGAAGGTGACGATGATGTGGCTCGTCACCGTGAAGAAGTAGGGGAACATCCCGATCAGGTTGGCGACCAGGATGAACATGAAGAGCGAGAAGACGAACGGGAAGAAGCGCATGCCCGCCGAGCCGGTGGCGTCGCGCAGCATCTTCGCGATGAATTCGTAGGACAGCTCGGAGACCGACTGCGCCCGGTTCGGCACGAGGCCGCGACCACGGGTCGACCAGTAGAGGAAGCCCGTCGCCACGGCGACGGTCGCGACCATGAACAGCGACGAGTTGGTGAACGAGAAATCGAGCCCGCCGATCTCGATCGGAACGATCCGAGAAATCTGAAACTGGTGAAGCGGATCGTTCGCCAAACGCCTGGTCCTCTCATGCGAGCCCTTCCGGGGCGCCACTGCCATAGCGTCCCGAACCGCGCTTCGCAACACCCGGAGCGCGTTTTGAAGGCCTATAGCGGGGAGTTTGGCTCAGGATGCGGCAGGGGGCACGTCATCCTTGGGCTTCGTCGAGCGAACGACGTTGAGAACGCCCGCCGCGAAGCCGAGCATGAGGAACACCACGAGACCGATGGGCAGGGTTCCGAACAGCCGGTCGATTCCGTAGCCGATGGCGCCGCCGACGGCGATGCCGGCGATGAACTCGCTGGCGATCTTGAGTCCCGCGGCCATGCCCTGCATGCTGCCCGGCGTCGTCGGGTCCACGGTCGCGGCGGCCTGCTCCGATTTCAGCCGGTCGAGGCGCTGCTGCAGGCGCGCCCTGTCGGCGGCCCATTCGGCCTCGCTGCGCTGCGGAGTGTCGCTCTCGTCGCTCATCGTCTGCCTTCCCGCGGAGCCGCCGTGGCAGCCCGCCCGCTGTTCAACATCATGTGTTCATGTCGTGAAGATGGCCGGTACAGGCGTTTACGACGTTCAGTTGGGACGGCGAGCGCTCAGTTCCAGCCGCCGCCGAAGGTGCGGTAGAAGATGTGGAGGCCGATCTTGTCGACCTGCTTCATCGCACGAGCCCATCGGGGG
The DNA here is from genome assembly GCF_001463705.1 of Aureimonas sp. AU12. Classification (GTDB taxonomy): domain Bacteria; phylum Pseudomonadota; class Alphaproteobacteria; order Rhizobiales; family Rhizobiaceae; genus Aureimonas. The sequence continues at coordinate 21,195 of NZ_BBWH01000011.1, forward strand.
TGAACGTAGGTGGCGTGGTAATGTGTGGCGGATCCGACCTCCGGCAGCCAGGTCTCACCCGTCGTCACCTGATCGGCGATTCGCTCGGCGGTCTCATAGGCCCGCTTGTTCCAGATGACGTCCTTGATGCCGTCGCAGGCGAAGGAGAACTGGCAGCGATTGCGCCAACTGGCGTTCTGATAGACAACCCCGCAGATCGTCTTGGGGTAGGTGGGGTTGCGCACGCGGTTGAGGATGACCTGCGCCACGGCGGCCTGTCCCTGCTCTGTCTCGCCGCGCGCTTCGAAATAGATGCCGGTGGCGAGACACGTCTGCTCTTCCGGCGTGAAGGCGGACGCCGGCAGCACGGTCGCCGCCCAGGAATGGTCGCCCTTGCCGAGCGGCGGCACGAAGCCGTCGGGCTTGGCGCCGAGCACGGCGTCGAAGAGCGAGGGCACGCCCGGCGCCGGGGCCGCGGCATAGGCGGCCAGCGTTTCGAGGGCACCGGCATCCGCGGCGCTCGGCGCGGCGACCGGCACGTTCCGCGTCTCGATGGCGGCCACCTGCACCGGGGCGTCCTCGACGACGGCCGGCGACGCGGCGCGCGCGGCAGGCGAGCGGAAATTGCCGGCGAGTTGCACCGAGCCGTCCCAGCGTTGCGGCCCGGCCAGCGCCGTGCGCATCTCGCTGTCGCCGATGGCGATGCCGGGGCGCAGCAGCCCGGCAGGGTCGACGACACGACCGGCGGCGAAATGCGCCTGGACCGCCGGGCGGCGGCCGGGCGCGACGCGCCCTCCCCTGTCGGCGAGGACGTTGCCGGCGGCATCGTGGATGTAGAGCGTGCGGGCACCGCCTGGGACGATGGCTGCGACGGCAAGGCGCGTCGCATCCGACACCGCGGCGAGCACGGGCGAGGCCTGAGGGCCGGCCGAGGGGGGTAGCTCGGGCATCGCGGGCGCGGTGGGCAAAAGCGGCGCGAATGTCAGCGCCAGGGCGAGCGAGGCCAACGCGCGGCGGCCGAAGCGTGAACGGGCCGCCTTCGGGCCGCGTCGCGCCGTTCCGTCACGTGGTGTTTGTCCGCGCATGGCTCGACTTCCAAGGGTTCCTTCGGACGTCGAACATCGCTCATTAACCTTAGTGGCTGGTTAACGCCCCTCGGCCGGCGGGGTCAGGTGTATTTCTTGCGCCGTCCGGCGAACGGGTTTTCGGACTTGCGCATGGTCATGCGGATCGGAATGCCGGTCAGACCGAACTGATCGCGCAGGCCGTTGATGAGGTAGCGCAGATAGGCGGTGCCGATCGCTTCGGGCCGCGAGGTCGACAGGATGAAGGTCGGCGGGCGCGTCTTGATCTGCGTGATGTACTTCACGTTGACGCGGCGACCGGCCACGGCCGGGGGCGGATGGTGCGCCACCATGCGCTCCAGCCACTGGTTGAGCTTGGCGGTGGAGACACGCTTGTTCCAGGTCTCGTGCGTCTCGGTGATCGCCGTCATCAGCCGGTCGAGGCCCTCCCCGGTCTCGCCCGAAATCGTCACGGCCTTGACGCCGCGCAGCTGCGGCAGGAGGCGATCGGTCTTCTCGCGAAGATCGGCCAGCACCGCCTGCCGGTCCTCCACGAGATCCCACTTGTTGAAGGCGAGAACGGGCGCGCGGCCCTCGCGGGCAATGAGGTCGGCGATCGAGAGATCCTGCTTCTCGAACGGGATCGTGACGTCGAGCACCACCACCACGACCTCGGCATATTTGATGGCGCGCAGCGCGTCGGCGACCGAAAGCTTCTCCAGCTTTTCCTGCACGCGCGCCTTGCGGCGCAGGCCCGCCGTGTCGAACATCTTGATCCGGCGCCCGCGCCATTCCCACTCGACCGAGATCGAGTCGCGGGTGATGCCGGCCTCCGGGCCGGTCAGCAGCCGGTCCTGACCGAGGAAGCGGTTGACGAGCGTCGACTTGCCGGCATTCGGGCGGCCGACGATGCAGATGTTGAGCGGTTTGGTGGAATCGTAGGAGCCGATCGGCTCGCCGTCCTCGTCGAACTCGATGGAGTCACCGACCGCCTCGTCGGCCTCTTCCTCGTCGATGTCGTAAAAGCTCTTGATGCCGAGCTTGGCGACGATGGCGTCGCGAAGGTCGCCCATCCCCTCGCCGTGCTCGGCCGAGATCGGGCAGGGATCGCCGAGGCCGAGCGCGTAGGAATCGTAGAAGCCGGCGTCGGACCCCCGCGCTTCAGACTTGTTGGCGACGAGGATCACCGGCTTGTTGCGCCGGCGCAAGAGCTCGCCGAACACCTCGTCCTGCGGCGTCATCCCGCTCTTGGCGTCCACCATGAAGAGCGAGAGATCGGCCGCGTCGATCGCCATCTCGGTTTGGGCGCGCATGCGCCCCTCCAGCGTCTCGGCGGCGGCGACCTCGAGGCCGGCGGTGTCGATGATGCGAAATTCGAGATCCTGAAGGCTCGCCTCCCCCTCGCGCCGGTCGCGCGTGACGCCCGGGCGGTCGTCGACGAGCGCGAGCTTGCGGCCGACGAGCCGATTGAACAGCGTCGACTTGCCGACATTGGGTCGGCCGATGATGGCGATGGTGACCATGGCGTTGTGGCGCCCTTGCTAAAGTCAGGCCGGCGGCTGCGGAGCGGCGGGCGCTTGGGTGGAAGGCGCGGCGGGTGCGGCGGGAACCCCCGCCTCCGGCGTCGCGGGCGTGGATAGCGGTGCGGCGTCGGGCGTCGTCGCAGCGGGCGCGACGGGGACCGGGGCCGGCGTCGGGGCGGCGGGCGGGACCTGCGCCTCGGTCTCGGCTTCCGGATCGACTGTTGCGGGCGGCAGTGGCGACGCCTCGGGAGCGACAGGCACGGTGGAGGCCGCGATGAGTTCCAGCATCAGGCCGGCGCGGCGCTTGATGCCCTGCGGCGTGCCGAGATCGTCCTGCAACTGGGTGAACAGCGGACGGGCCGTCGCGACGTCGCCGGCCTTCCAGGCCGCGAGCGCCACCGCCTCGCGTGCGGGATAGCGCAAGGACGCGCCGTCGCCGGTCAGCCGCTCGACGCGGGCGCGGACATCGGCGAGCGAGCCGGTATCGACGAGGATATAGGCCGCTCGGATCGCGGCCATGTCGCGAAGATCCGCCGGCGTGCCCGTATCGTTGGCGACCTCGTCGTAGCGTGCGACCGCCCCGGCGGGATCCTGCGCCTGCATCATGTCGGCAAGGCGCAACCGCGCCAGCTTCGGGTAGGAGCCGCTGCCGTCGCTCACCAGCGCTTCGAGCGCGGCCTTCGCCTCGTCGGTCTTGCCCTCGGCGATCAGGCTGCCGGCTGCGATGAGGCGGTCGCCATCGGCGGCCGCGACGCCGGCGCGGTAGCGCTCGAAGAGGACGTAGCCGCCGGCTGCGACCACCACGAGCACGGCGGCCGCGATCGCGATCATGCCGTAACGCACCCAAAGCGCGCGGACGCGCTCCTGGCGCATCTCCTCGTTCACTTCGCGCACGAAGATGTCGTTGCTCATGGGTCACCTAACGAAGAACGACCGCCGCGGCACGAAACCGGGCGGCAAGCCAAGCAAGTCTTTCCGGCTTTCTAACGATTTTTCGCGCCAGCGGAAGCCGCGTCGGCTTCGATGCCCCCTCGCGCAACGCATGGCCTACGAATTTACGAGGCCGATCGGTTGTGCCAAGCAGGAGTCCGGCGCCAGCACCGCCTGTCGCGGGCCGGCTTGAAACGCTGCCCGTTCGGGTCTCGCCCCCGTGCGGGGGAGCGAGCGATCAGCCAACCCCAACCCCAATGCCGCGACGCGTGCCGCCGTCGTGGTCGCCAGTCGCAGGGACAGTCGACATGAGCCTCATCTTCGTCCTCAACGGGCCCAATCTCAACCTTCTCGGCAAGCGCCAGCCCGAGATCTACGGGCGCGAGACGCTGGCCGACGTGGAGCGCGACTGCGCGTCGCTCGCCCGCGAACTCGGCCACGAAATCCGCTTCCATCAGTCCAACCGCGAATACGAGATCATCGACTGGATCCACGAGGCGCGCGAGAGCGCGGCGGGCATCGTCATCAACCCTGCCGCCTTCACGCACACGTCGGTGGCGATTCTCGACGCGCTCAACGCCTTTGAGCCGCCGGTGATCGAGGTGCACATCTCGAACGTCCACAAGCGCGAGAGCTTCCGCCATCATTCCTTCGTGACGCTGCGCGCCGACGGGGTGATCGCCGGCCTCGGCACGGAAGGCTATCGTCTCGCCATCCGCCGCATTGCGACGCTCATCGCGGCGAGCGCGGCAGGCTGACGCCGGCCGCTCCGTTTTTTGAACGCGTGGCCTACGCGGTCATTCCCACTCGATGGTGCCCGGGGGCTTCGAGGTGACGTCGTAGACGACACGGTTGATGCCCCTCACCTCGTTGATGATGCGGGTCGCCGTGTTGCCGAGGAAGGCCATGTCGAAGGGGTAGAAGTCGGCGGTCATGCCGTCGACCGAGGTCACGGCGCGAAGGGCGCAGACGAACTCGTAGGTGCGCCCGTCGCCCATGACGCCGACCGTCTGCACGGGCAGGAGCACGGCGAAGGCCTGCCAGATCGTGTCGTAGAGCCCGGCCTTGCGGATCTCGTCGAGATAGATCGCGTCGGCCTGCCGCAGGATCTCCAGCTTGGCGCGGGTGATGCCGCCGGGGCAACGGATCGCGAGGCCCGGACCGGGGAAGGGCTGGCGGCCGACGAAGTGCTCGGGCAGGCCGAGTTCCTTGCCGAGGACGCGCACCTCGTCCTTGAACAGCTCGCGCAGCGGCTCGACGAGCTGCATGTTCATGCGCTCGGGCAGGCCGCCGACATTGTGATGCGACTTGATCGTCACCGACGGGCCGCCGGTGAAGGACACCGATTCGATGACATCGGGATAGAGCGTGCCCTGCGCCAGGAAGTCGGCGCCGCCGAGCTTCTTCGCCTCGGCCTCGAAGGTCTCGATGAACAGGCGCCCGATCGTCTTGCGCTTCACCTCCGGGTCGAGCTCGCCTTCCAGCGCGTCGATGAAGAGATCCTGCGCCTGAACGTGGACGAGCGGGATGTTGTAGTGATCGCGGAACATCGAGACGACTTCCTCGGCCTCGTTCATGCGCAGCAGGCCGTGGTCGACGAAGATGCACGTCAACTGGTCGCCGATCGCCTCGTGGATCAGCACCGCCGCGACGGAACTGTCGACGCCGCCCGACAGGCCGCAGATGACGCGGCCGCTGCCGACCTTGCGACGGATTTCCTCGATCGCCTGATCCTTGAAGGCAGCCATCGTCCAGTCGCCGGCCAGACCCGCGATCTTGTGGACGAAGTTGGAGATGAGCTTGGCGCCGTCGGGCGTATGCACCACCTCGGGATGGAACTGGACGCCGTAGAAGCGCCGGCCCTCGTCGGCGATGGCGGCGAAGGGCGCACCCGGCGAGGCGCCGACGATCTCGAAGCCCTTCGGCAGCGCGGTGACGCGGTCGCCGTGGCTCATCCAGACCTGATGCCGCGTGCCCTCGGCCCAGATGCCCTCGAAGAGCGGCGAAGGCTTCTGCACCTCGATGAAGGCGCGGCCGAACTCGCGGTGGAGACCGCCCTCGATCTTGCCGCCGAGCTGCGCGCACATGGTCTGCTGGCCGTAGCAGATGCCGAGAACGGGAATGCCGGCCTCGAAGATTGCGTCGGGAGCCCGCGGCGAATCCACGTCGATGGTCGAGGCGGGCGAGCCCGAGAGGATCACGGCCTTGGGCTTGAGGCGGCGAAAGCCCTCCTCGGCCGACTGGAAGGGCACGATCTCGGAATAGACGCCGGCCTCGCGCACCCGGCGCGCAATCAGCTGCGTCACCTGGGAACCGAAGTCGACGATGAGGATGGTGTCGGTGTGCTGGGTCATGGCGGACTTCTAGTCAGGGCGCGCCAAAAGACAAGCCCCGAAGGCCGGCGGCGGGCATCCGCGCCGGCTCGTCACCGCCTCTTCACCGTGGCGTCGTCGCCCTGTCATCGAAGTCCCGTGTTCTCGCCGCGATGTCCAACGAGCGGAGACGCGACATGAAACCGATTCTGGCAGCCGCCACCTTGTGGGCCACTCTCCATGGCGCCAACGCGCTGGCCGCCGACGCGGCGCTCGAGGGCCGCGCCTTTCCCGCCACGCTCGACGGGCAGGTGGTGCTTCCCGCCGACACACGCATCGCCGCGCCCGCGGATGCGCCCGACCACCTGAAGCAGGCCGGCAAGTTCACGACGCCCGACCGCCGCCGTGCGAGCGAACTCGGCGCCGTTCCCGGCAAGGACGGCGTGCGCCCGACCGGCGCCGGCCTGCCGATCGACGGGCAGGCGGTGCAGGGCTTCTCGGGCATCAAGGCGATGCCGGACGGAACGTTCTGGAGCCTGTCGGACAACGGCTTCGGATCGAAGATCAACTCCAGCGACGCAAGCCTGATGCTGCATCGTCTCTCGATCGACTGGGCGGCCGGCACGCTGGCGCGCGACGAGACGGTGTTCCTCAGCGATCCCGCGAAGAAGGCGCCCTTCCCGATCGCGCTCGAGGGAACCGAGACCCGCTACCTGACGGGCGCCGATTTCGACGTCGAATCGATCCAGCCGGTGGCGGACGGCTTCTGGGTCGGCGAGGAGTTCGGCCCCTATCTCCTCAAGTTCGACCGCGAGGGCCGGCTGCAGTCCGTCCATGAAACCCGCATGGGCGACGTCGCCGTGCGCTCGCCCGACCATCCGGCGGTCGTGATGCCCGCCAATCCGACCAAGCCCCTGCCCGACTTCAACCTGAAGCGCTCGGGCGGCTTCGAGGGCTTGGCGCTGTCGAACGACGGCGCGCATCTCTACGCCATGCTCGAAGGACCGCTCTATCGCGACGGCAAGACGGAGACGGCGGCGGACGGTCGCACGGCGCTGCGCATCGGCGAGTTCGACACCGTGAAAGGCGACTGGACGGGTCAGTCCTGGCTCTACCCGCTGGCCGAAGGCGGCGAAGCGATCGGCGACTTCAACATGCTGGACGCCACGACGGCACTCGTGATCGAGCGCGACAACGGCGCCGGCCGGGCCGACCAGGCCTGCAAGGGCGAGCCGGCGGCCGACTGCTTCGCCGTGCCGGCCAAGCTGAAGCGCATCTACAAGATCGAGATGAGCGATGCCAATGTCGGACAGGCCGTGCGCAAGATCGGCTATATCGACCTGATGGGGATCGCCGACCCCAGGGGCGTTGCAAAACAGGGCGGGCGCGACGGGCGCTACGACATGCCCTTCGTCACGATCGAGAATGTCGACCGGCTCGATGAGACGCATATCGTGGTCGCCAACGACAACAACTATCCGTTCTCGGCCGGCCGTGCGCTGGACAAGGCCGACGACAATGAGTTCGTCCGGCTCGAGGTCGGCGAGTTCCTCGCCTCGAAGTAGACGCCGATCGCGCTCACGATGCGCTGGCGGCGGCCAAAGCCGCCGCCAGCCGCTCGACCGCATCGGCAAGTCCCGCATCCACGACCGGCAGCAGATGCGCCCAGTCGTCGTAGTGACGAAGCTCGGCCGCGCCGTCGGAAATACCGCGCAGGCCGATGAGCGGAACCGCGAAGCGCTGCGCCACCCGCAGGATCGCGAAGGTCTCCATGTCCACCATCTCGGCGTCGATGGCGTCGTAGCCGGCGCCGGTGACGACAGCGGCGCCGGTCGAGAGCCGGGCGCTGGCCACGTCGGGAAGAAGCGTCGGCAGCGGCGTCTCGATGGGATGATCGACCAGCGGCGTCACGCCCTTGGTGAAGCCGAGCGGCGAGGCGTCGATGTCGCGCCAGGAGACGGACGACGCCTGGTAGATGCGCCCCTGTTCCAGAACACGCGAGCCCGCCGAGCCCAGCGACACGACGAGATCGGGCAGCGTTTTCGCAGCCTGCAGGCAGGTCATCGCGACGCTCGCCTCCATCGCCGCCTCGATCGGGCCGATGCCGGTGAAGAGCGGACGGATCCGCGCCTGCAGGGCCGCGCCGTATTCGGCACGCGCGGCCATGACGAAGAGCACGCGCCGCCCGGCAACGCTCTCCAACGCAGGCGCGGCGCTCATCCGTTCAGCCACCCAATCGCACCGTTGAGGAGCGTGGCATAGGCCACCCAGACCGCATAGGGCACGAAGCACCAGAAGGCCGTGCGGTCGCGCGGCGCGGTGCGCACGAGGAAGGCGAGGATGGCCGCCAGCATCCCGACGATGACGACGAGGGCGGGCAGCGTCGCATGGGCGCTGAAGAAGAGCGGCGACCACAGGAAGTTCAGCGCCATCTGTACGGCCCAGGCCGTCAGCGCCTTGCGGTTGCCGGACTGCCAGACCGTCCACCCCGCGATGGCGATCAGGATGTAGAGCACGGTCCAGGCGGGCGCGAAGACCCAGTCCGGTGGATTGAACCACGGCTTTTCGAGATGGCGATACCAGTCGTCGGGAATGTTGCGGGAGCCGATGAGCAGCCCGCCGCCGAGCGAGATCGCAAGGAACGCCGCGAGCGCGGCCCAGCGCCTCACGACACGCGCTCCAGCAGGGCGAAGAAGAAGCCGTCGGTGTTCGAGCGCGCCGGGGTCAAGGTCAGCGCCGCGCCTTCGCCGATGCGTTCCGTATGATAGGCGGCCGGGGCCTGCGGCAGGGCCTCGCGCCAGATCGCCTCGCCATCCGTCAGCCGCCATCCCGGCTGGGCCGCGAGGAAGGCCTCGACCCGCGCGGCATTCTCCTCCCGCAGCACCGAGCAGGTGACATAGGCGAGCCGGCCGCCGACCCGGGCGAAGGGCGCGGCGGCGGCGAGCACCTTGTCCTGCTCCGCGGTGCGCTTGGCGAGCTGCGCTTCGCTGAGCCGCCATTTCGCATCCGGCCGGCGTCGCCACGTGCCGGCGCCTGTGCAGGGTGCGTCGACGAGCACGAGATCCATCGAGCCCTCCAGCGGTGACAGGTCGTCGCGCGGGGCGTGGACCGTCACGGACGCGGCGCCGGCCCGTGCCAGCCGGTCCCAGATCGGCGCGAGGCGCTGGCGATCGGCGTCGAAGGCGTGGATCTCGGCCTCGTTGCCGGTGACGGCGGCGAGCGCCAGCGTCTTGCCGCCGGCGCCGGCGCAATAGTCGAGGATACGCTCGCCGGCCTTGGCACCGGACAACAGCGCGGCAATCTGCGAACCCTCGTCCTGGATCTCGAAGAGCCCGGTCTGGAAGCCGCGCTCGACCTGAACGTTGGGATGGCGGCCATCGCCGACGATCGGCGGAATGCGCAAGCCCCAAGGCGACAGCGGCGTCTCGCCGGCCGCGAACGGCGCGAGTTCTGCCAGCACCTCCTCACGCGTCGCCTTCAGAAGGTTGACGCGCATATCGAGCGGCGGACGATCGGACAGCGCGCGGGCCTCGGTCACCCAATCCTCGCCGAGCGAGGCGGCGAGGCGCTCAGCCAGCCAGTCCGGCACGTCGGCCGCGGCGGCGCGATCCTCGATCCCGCTCGGTGCCATCCGGGTAAAGGCGATAAGCTGCTCGTCGGCCGGCACCGGCGGCGCGAAGCGATCGCCCTCGACGGCGGCGCGCATGGCGTCCGGCGCCATGCCGGCATCGAGCACCGCGCCGTAGACGAGCGAGGCGAAAGCGTCGTCGCCCATGCGCGCGGCGAGCGAGCGGCGGCGGCGCAGCACGTCGTAGACGAGGTTGCCGATGGCCGAGCGGTCGCCCGAACCGGCGAAGCGATGCGACAGGCCCCAGTCCTTCAGGGCATCGGCCACCGGGCGTCGCCGGGCGCTCATGTCGTCGAGAATTTCGACCGCCGCAGCGATCCGTCCGCCGAGGCGCATGATCCGTATCCGTTCTTCCAGAGGCTCTGCCGCTTGGTAATTCGCCGGACCGGCGCGGACAAGGGCTGCCTTCGGCCGGATGGACGACGCGAAAGGGCCGGCGTGTCGCCACGCCGGCCCTTCCAGGATCCAAATCCGCTGGCGCCGATGCGTTACTCGGCGGCCTGCTGCGGGGTCTCGGGCGTCACCGAGATGGCGGGCTCGCGGCCCGTCATCGTCTCGCGCGCCTTGCGCACGCCCGCACCGTAATCGGCATGGACCTTGTCGAAATGCGCCAGCTGACGATCGGCGATCTCGTCGGGAATACCCGACATCGCCGCGGCTATGTTGGCGAAGAGGCGCTTCTTCTCGCCCTCGTTGAAGAGGTTGAAGAGGTCGCGCACCTGACCGTAGTCGTCATTGCCGATGCGGTGGTTGTAGCGATCCGCATCGCCGTGGATCCGCAGCGGCGGCTCCTTGGCAGAGGGTTGCTCGACCGGTCCGTTGAAGGAGTTCGGCTCGTAATAGGCGTCCGGATTGCCGGTCTTGATGCCGCCGTAGACGTTCATCTGACCGTCGCGGTGGTAGTGATGCACCTCGTTCTTCGGACGGTTCACCGGAATGGTCTCGTAATGGGTGCCGAGACGATGGCGATGCGCGTCCGCATAGGAGAACACACGGGCCTGCAGCATCTTGTCCGGCGAGTAGCCGATGCCGCGAACGATGTTCGACGGCGAGAACGCGACGTTCTCGATCTCCGCGAAGTAGTTCTCGGGATTGCGGTTCAATTCGAGCACACCGACGTCGATCGGCGGATACTCGGAATGCGGCCAGACCTTCGTGAGGTCGAACGGGTTGTAGGAGGTCTTCTCCGCATCCGTCTCCGGCATGATCTGGACCTGCATGGTCCAGCGCGGGAAGCGGCCCTCGTCGATCGCGCCGTAGAGGGCTTCCTGGTAGCTCTCGCGGGTCTTGCCGATGACCTGATCGGCTTCCTCGTTCGTGTGGAACTTGTGGCCCTGCTGGGTCTTGAAGTGGAACTTCACCCAGAAGCGCTCGCCCGCATCGTTCCAGAGCGAGAACGTGTGCGAACCATAGCCGTTCATGTGCATGGGCGAAATCGGCAGGCCGCGATCCGACATCAGGATCGTCACCTGATGCAGCGATTCGGGGCTCAGCGACCAGAAGTCCCACATGGCGGTGGGCGAGCGCATGTTGGTCTTGGGGTGGCGCTTCTGCGTGTGGATGAAGTCCGGGAACTTGTAGGCATCGCGCACGAAGAATACGGGCGTGTTGTTGCCGACGAGATCCCAGTTGCCCTCGTCCGTGTAGAACTTGAGCGAGAAGCCGCGCACGTCGCGCTCGGCGTCGGCCGCGCCGGACTCGCCGGCAACGGTCGAGAAGCGCGCGATCATCTGCGTCTCGGCGCCGGGCTGCAGAACCTTGGCGTTGGTGTACTTCGAGATGTCGCCGGTGATCTTCAGCGTACCGTGCGCGCCCCAGCCCTTGGCGTGGACGACGCGCTCCGGAATGCGCTCGCGGTTCTGGTGCGCCAGCTTCTCGATGAGCTGGTAATCCTGCAGCAGCAGCGGTCCGCGCTCGCCGGCGGTCCAGGAATTCTGGTTGTCCGGCACGGCGGCGCCGGCGCTGGTGGTCAGTGTCTTGCGATCGGTCATATATCGGTCTCCTCGCGATCCGAGCCCGTGCATATGGCCCGATTCTGGAATTCTTCCAGAGAACCATGTCAGTCTTTCGGCAATAAGGGCAAATCGTATTTTCACCGGTCGCCGATAGGTTTATCCTATCGTGATGTTCACGCTGCGCCAGTTCCGCTATTTCGACGCCGTCGCCGGCACGCTGCATTTCGGCGAGGCCGCGCGCCTGCTCAACATCAGCCAACCCGCGCTTTCAGCGCAGATCGCGGCGATGGAGGCGGTCTTCGGTGGGCCGCTTCTCGATCGACGCCCTTCCGGCGTCGTGCTGACGAGCGACGGCGCGCTGGTGCTGGCGCGGGTCCGGCGCATTCTCGGCGATGTGCGCGATCTCGAAGGACTCGGCGCGGCCGGCGACGATGTCCTGTCGGGGCGTATGCGGATCGGGCTGATCGCCACGGTCGCGCCCTATCTCCTGCCGCAGCTGCTGCAGACGCTGGCGCGCGACCACCCGCGTCTCGACTGCGAGATCCGCGAGAGCGTCACGGCATCGCTGACGCGCGATCTCGCGCAGGGCGCGCTGGATTGCGTGGTGATGGCCCTGCCGTTGGAAGAGCCGGGCCTTCAGGTGATCGAACTCTTCGAGGACCGGTTCCATCTAGCGATCCCCGAGGGCGAGGGCGAGCGGTTCCAGGGCTCGGTCAGCGTCGGGGCGCTGGCGAGCGAGCGGCTGATCCTTCTCGAGGAGGGCCACTGCCTGCGGGATCAGGCGCTGAAGGTCTGCCAGCTCGTCGAGACGAGCCATCTCGCCAGCCTCGGCGCGACGAGCCTGACGACGATCCTGCGCATGGTGGCGGGCGGGCTCGGCGCGACGCTCATCCCCGAAATGGCGGTGGAGGCGGAGATCCGCAGCGGCGGCATCCGCATCCTGCCGTTCCAGCCGCCCTCCCCCTCGCGCACGCTGGCGCTGGCCTTCCGTCCCTCGACCGTGCGGCGCCGCGACTTCGAGGCGCTGGCGGCCCTCATCAAGGGCCTGCCGCGCGGCGCATCCGGCTCGGCGTGACCGGCCGAGCCGTGTCGGCGATGCGTCAGATGCCGCCGCCGGGATAGTTCGGGCTCTCGCGGGTGATCGTCACGTCGTGGGCGTGGCTCTCGCGAAGGCCGGCGTTCGAGATGCGCACGAAGGTCGCGTTGCGGCGGAAGTCCTCCAGCGTCGCAGCGCCGGTGTAGCCCATCGCGGCGCGAAGGCCGCCGGTGAGCTGGTGGAGGACGGCCGAGACCGCGCCCTTGTAGGCGACCTGCCCCTCGATGCCCTCGGGAACCAGCTTCAGCGTGTCGCGCACCTCCGCCTGGAAGTAGCGGTCGGCCGAGCCGCGCGCCATTGCCCCCACAGAGCCCATGCCGCGATAGGCTTTGAACGAGCGGCCCTGGTGCAGGTAGACTTCGCCGGGGCTCTCCTCCGTGCCCGCCAGCAGCGAGCCGACCATCGCGGCCGAGGCACCCGCGGCGAGCGCCTTGGCGAGATCGCCCGAGAACTTGATGCCACCGTCGGCGATGATCGGCACGCCCGCCTTGTCCGCGACGTTCACGGCATCCATGATCGCCGACAGCTGCGGCACGCCGACGCCCGCGACGATGCGCGTGGTGCAGATCGAACCCGGGCCGATGCCGACCTTGATGCCGTCGGCACCCGCGTCGATGAGCGCCTGCGTCCCGCTGGGGGTCGCGACGTTGCCGGCGATGACCTGCACCTCGTTCGACATGCGCTTCACCCGCGCCACGGCGTCGAGCACGCGCTGCGAGTGGCCGTGCGCGGTGTCCACCACGATGAGGTCGATGCCGGCGTCGATCAGCCGCTCGGCGCGCTCGAAGCCGTCGTCGCCGACGCTCGTCGCAGCCGCCGCGAGGAGGCGCCCCTGCGCATCCTTGGCGGCGAACGGGTTGAGCTGCGACTTCTCGATGTCCTTGACCGTGATCAGCCCGACGCAGTGGCCGGCATCGTCGACCACGAGCAGCTTCTCGATGCGGTGCGTGTGCAGCAGGCGCTTGGCCTCGGTCTGGTCGACCGTGTCGCGGACGGTCACGAGGTTCTCGTGCGTCATCAGCTCGGAAATGCGCTGGCTGTCGTCGGAGGCGAAGCGCACGTCGCGGTTCGTCAGAATGCCGACGAGGCGACCGCGGGTCTGGCCGCCGCGCCCGGCGTTCTCGACCACGGGAATGCCGGAGATGCGATGCTGGCTCATCAGCGCGCGGGCATCGCCCAGCGTCGCTTCCGGCCCGATCGTCACGGGATTGACGACCATGCCGCTCTCGAACTTCTTGACCTGGCGTACCTGCTCGGCCTGCTCGATCGGCGTCAGGTTGCGATGGATGACGCCGATGCCGCCGGCCTGCGCCATGGCGATGGCGAGGCGCGATTCCGTCACCGTGTCCATCGCCGCCGAGATGATGGGAATGTTGAGGCGCAGCGTACGCGAGATGCGGGTGCGCACATCGACCTGTCCGGGCATCACCTCGGAATGACCGGGCTGCAGCAGCACGTCGTCGAAGGTCAGAGCCAGGGTGCCGGTAGCGGTCTCGATGATGCGGGCCATCGCCAGTCCTCGAAATGAATGCAGGCGCCCGAATGAGCGCCTGCGAAAGGAAGGATTGGCACGGGCTCGTAGCACGGGCTCCCCTTCAAGGAAAGCCGCGCCGCGTCAGCTCTCGACGAGCGACTGGTAGGTCTCGGGCACGAAGCGGAAGGCATCGCCGTCGCGCTGCACGTAGCCCATGGCGGGGAACGGCAGGTGATAACCGACGATCGGCACGCTCTCGTCGGCCAGCATGGTCGCGAAGCGCGCGCGCGTCTCTGCCGCCGCCACCTTGTCCTGGTCGAAGCGGACCTGCCATTGCGGGCGCTGGAACGACACGACGAACTGCGAGAACGTGTCGGCCATGAGGAAGAGACGCTTGCCGCCCGAGACGACCTCGAAGGCCAGCATGCCCGGCGTATGTCCGAACGCGGCGCGCGCGGTGACGCCCGGCACCACCTCATCGCCATCGGCAAGCAGAGTCGTCTTGTCCTTGAACGGCACGACCTTGGCTTCCACCGCCTTCGCGTTGTCGGCGCGCGAGCCGGACTTCGCCTCCGCAGAGGTCCAGAACGCCATCTCCTCGGCGCCCACCCCGTATCGTGCATTCGGGAAGGCCGGTGCGTCGCCCTCCATCAGTCCGTTGATGTGGTCGCCGTGCAGATGCGTCAGCACCACGACGTCGACATCCTCGGGCGCATGGCCGGCGGCTGCCATGCGCTGGCGCAGGAGGCCCATGCCGTTGGCGCGGCCGGCTTCGCCCATGCCGGTATCGACGAGGAGAAGCTGGTCGCCGATCTCGATGAGCGTCGGGTGGAAGAAGTTGACGAACCGATCTTTCGGCAGGCCGTTTTCCGCCATCAGCGCCCCAACGGCTTCCTGCGTCTGATCCTCGCCGAAGGTCGGGAACGGTCCCTCGCCCGGCCGGATGCCGTCGAGGATCACCGTGACGGTGGCCTCGCCCAACTGGAACCGACGCCAGCCGGGTGCAAGCGGAAAGGTATCTGCGGCGCCGGCGGTTTCAGCATGCGTCATCGCTGCGGTTCCTTCCTGCGCGCTCGCACCACCGGCAACGGCCAGCGTTCCCGCGGACACGCCGCCTGCCGCCAGAAGCAGCGCATGGCGCCGGCTCACGTCGTTCGATGCGGTCATCGATCGGCTCCCGTTTGGCGCCACTCGAGCGCCCGATTCAGTAAAACGCTAAATGCGTCTTAGGGCCGGGAGGACAAGCGTGCTCTCCGAAAGTTCAGACAGGCCATTGCGGCGCATGGGAGATCGCACCCGGATCGTGGACACGAGCCGCATTTCGCCCATCTTACACGCTATCGATCAGTCGACCCTAGCATTGCCCGCTGCAGAGCGCCGGCCCAGTCTGGACTTCCGTCCTTGAAACGCATCGTTCCGGTCGTTCTCGCCGTCGCCCTGTTCATGGAGAACATCGACTCCACCGTCATTGCGACCTCGCTGGCGACGATCGCCGCCGATATCGGCACGAGCCCGATCGCCCTGAAGCTGGCGCTGACGAGCTACTACGTCTCGCTTGCGGTGTTCATTCCCATTTCCGGGCGGATGGCCGACCGGTTCGGCGCCAAGCCGGTGTTCCAGTGCGCCATCGGCGTCTTCATGGCGGGCTCGCTCGCCTGCGGATTCGCCAACTCGCTGGAGGGTTTCGTCGCCGCGCGCTTCCTGCAAGGGGTCGGCGGGGCGATGATGACGCCGGTCGGGCGCATGCTGCTCGTGCGCGCGGTGCCGAAATCCGATCTCGTCGGCGCGATGGCATGGTTCACCATCCCCGCGCTCGTCGGCCCGTTGATCGGCCCGCCGCTCGGTGGCGCCATCGCCACCTATGCCGACTGGCGCTGGATCTTCTACATCAACCTGCCGATCGGGGTCGCCGGCGTGCTGCTGGCGCAGCGCTTCCTGCCGCACATCGCTGCCATCCCGTCCATCACCTTCGACTGGCCAGGCTTCGCGCTGTCGGGCCTCGCCTGCGCCGGCGTCGTGTTCGGGCTCTCCGTCGTCTCGCTGCCGGCCCTGCCGCCGGCCTTCGGTCTCGCGATGACGCTGGCCGGCCTCGCCATGGCGGCGCTCTACATGCGCCATGCACGCCGCACCGAGCGACCGGTGCTCGAGCTGCGCCTCCTGCGCATTCCCACCTTGCGCGCGGCGGTGATCGGCGGCGCGATCTTCCGGCTCGGCGCCGGCGCCGTGCCCTTCCTCTTCCCGTTGATGCTGCAGCTCGGCTTCGGCTACACGCCGCTGCAGTCGGGCCTCGTCAGCGCCGTGTCGATCGGCGGCGCCATGATGATGAAGGCGCTGGTCAAGCCGATCCTCAAGCGCTTCGGCTTTCGGGTGACGCTCGTCGGGGCAGCGCTTGTCGGCGGCGTCCTGATGGGCGCAATCGGCTTCTACCGGCCGGAGACGCCGGTCGCCGTTCTCGTCGTGCTGCTGCTCATCGGCGGCTTCTTCCGGTCGCTGTTCTTCACCGGCGTCAACACGCTGGCCTTCGCCGATGTCGCCAAGACGCAGACCGGCGACGCCACCTCGATGCTCGCCGCCTTCCAGCAGATCGCCATCGCCGGCGGTGTCGCGATGGCCGGCGGCATCCTCGAAGTCGGCATCACGCAGAACGGGACGGGACAGGCGTCGCTGGCGGATTTCTCGCTCGCCTTCTTCGTGGTCGGCTTCGTGACGATCCTTGCCGCGCTCTCCTTCTGGCGCCTGCCGGACGAGGCCGGCGCCGAGGTCGCCGGGCGCCGCGCCCCGGCCGAGTGATGGAAGCCGGAGATCAGTCCGGCACAAGGCGAAACCCGAGGCGCTGGTAAAGGGCGCGCGCCGCCAGATTCGTCGGCATCACCTTCAGGTCGACGGCGGAATGCCCACGCCGCGCGAGCGTGTCGGCCATATCGAGAATCAAGGCGCTCGCAAGGCCCCGACGGCGAGCCGGCACCGCAACGGCGACGTCCTTGATGAAGCCGCTCGTCCAGGCATGGCAGAGGCCGAGAAGCTCGTCCCGCTCGCTCCATGCCAGCCGAACGAGCGAAGCATCCCACTCCGTATCTTTGCGCACTTCGGCAAACCAGCCGTCAGGGGCACCCGCAACGCCGATCGGCCAGACGTCCACCAGCAGCCGCTCCACCGCTTCGGCATCGGCAGCCGAGAACGATTGCAGCCGGATCTCGGCCGGCCAGACCGGCTGCCGGCGCGGCGCACCGAGATCAAGCCGCAGGCGGAGCGGCGCCCCGCCGGCATCGAGCGTCACGTGCGAGGGTCGTACACCGCCTCGGGCTCGACCCGTTCGTCGTCCGGATTGTTCTCGCGGAAATTGCGTCCGCGAAAATCCTTGGCGAGGAGATAGAGCTCCACCGAGCCCTCGCGCGAGGCCGGCGGCTTCACGTGATGCACCGTGCGGAAGTTGCGCTTGAGCAGCGTCAGCAGCTCGCCCTCGGTGCCGCCCTGAAAGGTCTTGGTGAGAAAATGGCCGCCGGGCCGCAGCGTCTTCAGCGCGAAATCCGTGGCGACCTCGCAGAGATGCATGGTGCGCAGATGGTCTGTCTGGCGATGCCCGGTGGTCGGCGCCGCCATGTCGGACAGGATGATGTCGGGATCGCCGCCGAGCGCCTCGAGCAGGCGCGAGGGGGCGGTATCGTCGAGAAAGTCGAGCTCGAGGATCGTCGCCCCCGGCACCGGGTCCACCGGCAGGTAGTCGATCCCCACCACATGCGCCTCGGTTTCCGACGTGCCGGTGCGCTGCACGGCCACCTGGCACCAGCCGCCCGGCGCCGCGCCGAGATCGACCACGCGCATTCCGGTCTTCAGCAGGTGGTAGCGATCGTCGATCTCGCTCAGCTTGTAGGCCGCGCGCGAGCGGTAGCCGTCCGCCTTCGAGCGCCGCACATAAGGGTCGTTGAGCTGGCGTTCCAGCCAGCGCCGCGACGAGGCCTTCAGCCCGCGCTTCTTCTTGACGCGGACCACAAGCCCACGATCGTCACCCCGTCCCGAACCCGTCACGCCGTCTGCCTTGCCTGTGCGGTCGCGGCCCGGCGCCAAACGCCGTCCGCCACCATCATTTCCGTCAACAGTCCCTCGCGCAGGCCCCGATCGGCGACCCGCAGCGTCTTGGCCGGCCACACCCGACGAATCCCTTCGAGAATGGCGCAGCCCGCCAGCACCAGATCGGCGCGATCCGACCCGATGCAAGGGTTGGCGATGCGCTCCTCGAAGCTCCAGCCGGCGATGCGCGCCACCAGCCGGTCGACCTCGACATCCGTCAGCCAGAGCCCGTCCACCTGCCGGCGGTCGTAGCGTTCCAGTTCCAGATGCACCCCGGCCAGCGTCGTCACCGTGCCCGAAGTGCCCAGAAGATGGAACCCGTCGCGCCCGACGATGTCGTTCAGCCGGTTGCGACCCGGGAAGTCGGAGATCATCGCCTCGACCTCCCGGATCATGCGCTCGAACAGCTCGGGCGTCACGTCGCGCCCGCCATGGCGCTCGGCCAGCGACACGACGCCGACCGGCAGCGAGGTCCAGGCGACGATGTGGTTCGAAAGCCGGCGGCTCGCGCCGTTGCGAAGGTCGAGCAGCGCGATCTCCGACGAGCCGCCGCCGATGTCGAAGAGCACGGCGCCCTTGGCCGAGCGATCGACGAGCGATCCGCAGCCGGAGACGGCGAGGCGCGCCTCGGTCTCGCGGCTGACGATCTCGAGCGTCAGACCGGTTTCGCGGCGCACCCGCTCGATGAACTCCTCGCCGTTGGCCGCCGCGCGGCAGGCTTCGGTGGCGATCAGCCGCGCGCCGCGGATCTCACGCACCGAAAGCTTCTGCGAACAGATCTCGAGCGCGGCCACCGCACGGTCCATGGCGCCCGCGGCGAGGCTTCCCGTTCGGCCCAGTCCCTCGCCGAGCCGCACGATCCGCGAGAACGCGTCGATGACCCGAAACTGGCCGGGCCGCGTCGGGACGGCAACGAGCAGCCGGCAATTGTTGGTACCGAGATCGAGCGCGGCATAGGCGGGCATACGCGCCGGCCCCGCCTGCACCGGGATCGGCACGGCTGCGGCAACCGAAGCCGGCAGCTGACCGCTCTCGCTTGGCGCATCGCGCATCGCGGGAACGGCATTTCCGGCAGGACCTGCCGCCTTGATGGCTGCCGCACGCGCCCCGGCGCCCCGGCGCCGGCGTGCCTTGCCGCGCGACGTCGGCACATCGCCGGCCGGCTTCGGCGAGGGCGCAGGATGGCGGGAGCGCAACGCTCGCTCGGCTTCGGCCACCTTGGCGCCCAGAACGGGCGGCAGGTCGCGCATCCCTTGCGCGAGATGAGGCTGCGCCTCGCCGGCCTCCTTGCGCCGGCGTCGACGCTGACGTTTCGACAGGCGACCGGCCTTCGAATTCGGATCGTTCGGCTGGGACGGATCGGCAGCGGCGATCTTGGGTGCGGGTCGATCGGCG
This sequence comes from Aureimonas sp. AU12, assembly GCF_001463705.1. Classification (GTDB taxonomy): domain Bacteria; phylum Pseudomonadota; class Alphaproteobacteria; order Rhizobiales; family Rhizobiaceae; genus Aureimonas. The sequence continues at coordinate 40,619 of NZ_BBWH01000011.1, forward strand.
GCCGTGTTCTCGCTTCGCTCTGGCCGAGGCGCCTCGTCCGCCACAATGCGGGCGAACTCGCGCCCCATGCCGTTCGTCACCGCCTTCGCCGCCGTCCGATCCTGGTGCGGTTCATGGATCACTCGATATCTCCGGAGCAGGCCGTAACAGCGCTCCCTCGGCTTCTGCAGCCGCTTTCGTTGCCGGCACTGTAGCAATCCGACAACATTTCACAAGGCGTCCGACCACCGCCATGCCTGTGCCCGAATTCTCACGGCGGACGATTGGATTGCCTGCACCGCCCTCCCCGGCGAAGCCCTCTTCGAGGGGTCCTCCGACGTCAGCTTGACCGAATCGCCCTGTCGCACGATCCAACAAGGACAGCACGGGACATCCCGTGCAGACCGATCAGCCCGACTGACGACCGCCTCATCCAACAGCGGCCTCCCCGGCTGCGTTCATCATCCAGTCGCAAAACCCGCACATCGTCCTTGACGCGAGAGCTCAGACCTTCTATTCGCCTCCTCGTCCCCGGCAGGCACAAACCAGCCGATGGACAACAGACGGCCCGGTCACCGGCAGCCGTCGTTGGGGAATAGTTTAAGGGTAGAACAGCGGACTCTGACTCCGCTAGTCTTGGTTCGAATCCAGGTTCCCCAGCCAGCCTATAGCAAGCTTATGTAATCATTATCGTTTTCGGTGGCTGAGGGTCCTCTCAGCTCTTTTGCCACGCGATGTGCCCAAACCTGTAGCTCGCAGGTGACGCCCATCGGCGTCTCCTCGGGCTCGCGGCTCAAGGGATCCGGTCGGTGGCGACTCGGCATGACACAAGCAATCTCGAACGGCGTGGCCACACCTTCTACTGGCGCGCTCGCGTACCGACGCGCTTCCGCAAGGTGCCGCGGCAGGCCCGCCTCTCCTTCTCACTTCGGTTGTCCGACCATCACAAAGCGGCCTACATGGCGCGGCGGCTCAACACGCTGCTTGCCGACCTCACCGTGAGACCGACCGCCGCGATGACCACGAAGGACCAGCTCGACCAGCTCTTCCGCGCCGAGATCGAGCGCATGACCGCACATCTCGACGACATCGCCTTCGCGGTTCGGCGAAGCGGTGCCGTTGACGACGTCCGGGAGATGGAAGCCGACATCGAGGTTGGCTGGGCGTACCGCCTAATCCAACTCTTCGGCACGACGCGCGCTCTCAGCTTCGACGCGGACTGTCCGGGCAAGTCGATGCTTTTGCGCCACGGTATCCCCGAGCCGCATGTCGCGACGATCGCCGAAACGTTCCGCGCCGAACAGGCGGAAGCACGCAGCCCCGTTTTCGACCGTGCCGTCCGTCAACAAATGGCTGACGTCGGCCTCGCTGACACGTTGGCCAATCGCGAGCGGGCGAAGATGGAGCTGTATCGCGCGAAAACGGATGCGCTCCTCAACATCGCCGAACGCTGGCCGATGATCGACCGCAAGCAGAATGCTCTTGTCACTACGACGCTGCCCGAGGAGGAACGCTCCAGCCTCGTCTTCCCGGCAGACATCCCGGCGAAAGCAGACTCTGACGATTCGTCGGCAGATACAAACGTGCGGGTTCAGCCTGAACCGGAGCTTAGCGTCACGGAGGATGCGGAAAAAATCGCCCTTCCCGTTAAGCCGACATCAGACGACGAAGTGGTGAAGGCGGCCCCACCAGAAGTTCTGCCGATTGAAACGCCTGCTGCTGAACGTCCCGAGCCTAATGCCGCACTTGCCGGCCGGGCCCTGCGTCTCGATGCGTTCGAGGCATCGTATGAGCAACTCGCTCGCAACAATCGTGACAACTGGCCCCCTGCAACCGCCAGCGACGTGCACATGCTTGTGCGGATGTTTCGCGACATTCTGGAAGAGAACGACGTCGCGCATTCCGGTGAGATCGGCCAGCAACACGTGGCAGCTCTGCGCCAACATCTGAACCTGATTCCAACGCGCTACGGACAGAGCGCCCGTCAACGCGTCATGAAACCCGCGGCACTTCGCGCATTCGCCGCCGATGCAATCGCACGTGCAGAACGGCGCGGCGAGGCGCCACCCAAGGTCGGCCTTTCGGCGGCAACGATCCGCTAGCACCTGGGCAATCTCGACACGTTCCTCCACCATGTCAGAGCCAGCGGCTACATTGTGGCGGATTGGTCATTGAAAAGCCTTCGGCCTCGCAAGCCGAAAGCGGGCACTCTGCGGCTGGCGCAGGTAAAGCCGTCGCCGGATCAAGTGCGGCCGATCTTTGACCTTCCGATCTTCACGGGATGCCGAGACGCTACAGACCGCCATGTTTCGGGAGATGCGGTATTCCACGGCGGCGTCTACTACCTACCGATGCTGTTCGCTTATCTCGGCGCCCGTCGCAATGAGTTTGCTGGCCTCGAAACGAGAGACGTGCTCGATACGCTGCATGGTGCCGCCATTCACATCCGCGCCAACGTTCACCGCAACATCAAGAACGCTCAGTCCGACCGCCTCCTGCCGGTGCCACCAGAGCTGCTACGCCTCGGCTTCCTCGATTGCGTCGAGACGATCCGAAAGATGGGCTATCGGCAGCTCTTTCCCGAGTTGTTCTCGCCGCTATTGAAGACGAACGATCCGGGCGACCGCTTCTACAAGAACTTTATTCCAATCGTGAAAGCCTCGCCGCAATTCTCCTCCGATCTGTGGCAACGCTCAGTTCATGCCCTCCGGCACGGATTTTCGGACACGATGAAGCAAGCGGGCGTCGACACTTCCATCATCAGCGACATCGCCGGGCGTCTCGGCGAGTCCGAAACAGCGCTGCGCTATACGAACGTCGCCGGACTTCCGTTGATCAAGAAACAGCTCGAAAAGTACCCGGTTATCACCGGGCACCTTGAGGCGCGTCCGGTGCACCTCCTGCCATGGGTCGAGAACGAGGAACTGCCGCCTTGGGCGGGCAAGAAGCCGGGAGATCGGTTTCGGAAATGATTTCCGTTCAGTCGGAGGACGCAGAGCGTCGCGGATTGGCCAAAAGCGGTCTGTCCGCTTTCCGTACGCCGTCGCTGATAGTGGGCATTCAGCTATCCGCCCCTTCCAGGTCATTCCCAAACCTCGCGGTGTAGCCCGAAAGCCGCCATTGCTGTCTGGCGGCATCGAAGGCGAGCTGACGGTCAGCGAAAGGAGAGGCTGGAATAAGAGTTCCCGTCACTCGGAGCACGCGCTTCATCTGTGCAGGTGTGAGGGAAAAGGCCGATAGACCGTAGAAAGGATGCCGATCGTCGGCACTCATCGAGCGAACCTCTTGGCGCCGAACACGCAGAAGACGACGAGGCCGGTGACCACGATCATCGACCAGGCAACGGGTTCTCCTAGCAGCAGTCCCGCCAGTGCAAGCCCGAAGAACGGCTGGAGAAGCTGGAGTTGCCCGACGCCGGCAATGCCGCCGAGCGCCAGCCCGCGATACCAGAACACGAAGCCCACCAGCATCGAGAACACCGACACGTAGGCAAGGCCCAGCCATTCGGGGGTGGTGATCCCGGTCCAGTCGCTTGGCAGAGTGACGAGCGCGATGAGGCCCATGATCGGCAGCGAGACCAGCAGCGCCCAGGAGATCACCTGCCAGCCGCCGAGACGGCGCGAGAGGGTCACGCCCTCCGCATAGCCCAGACCACAGAGGACGATGGCCGCCACCATCAGTAGGTCGCCCGTCAGCGAGGCCGGCCCGCTCTGCGCCAGGGCAAAGCCGGCCACGGCCACGGCGCCGACCACTGAGAACAGCCAGAAGGCGGGCTTCGGCCGTTCGCCGCCTCGGACGACGCCGAAGATGGCGGTCGCCATCGGCAGGAGGCCGATGAAGACGATCGAGTGCGCCGAGGTGATGTGCTGGAGGGCCAGCGCCGTCAGGAGCGGGAAGCCGACCACCACACCGAGCGAGACCACCGCCAGCGGAACGAGGTCACTCGCCTGCGGGCGCTTCTGACGGAGCAGGAGGAGTAGGAGGGCGCCGAGCGCCGCCGCGATCACGGCACGGGCCGAGGTCAGGAACAGGGGCGAGAAGCCCCCCACCGCGACGCGGGTCGCGGGCAGCGAGCCGCTGAAGATGATGACGCCGAGAAGTCCGCTGCCCCAGCCGGCCATTGATCTGTCCATGACGCTCTCCCCGTTCTGCGTCCTCGGATAGATCGGTCGAGGCTGGATCGAACAGCGACGGTCCCTTACGGTAGCGCCGAACTGTAGGGATGGCAGGAGCCGAACGGTTGAAGCCTTCGATCGAGCATCGAACTGAATCCCCGACGCGCACGGGCGCCGTCATGGACGCGATCCGGCATCGGATCTCCGCCCGCACGCTCACTGCGGGCGAGAAACTCCCCTCGATCCGCGGGCTTGCCAAGTCGATGAACCTCTCGCCGTCCACCGTGGTGGAGGCCTACGATCGGCTGGCCGCCGAGGGCTTGATCCGATCCCGGCCGGGGTCCGGCTTCTTCGTCGCCGGCAGCCTGCCGCTCGTTCTCGCCGATGTCGAATCGCGAGCGGATCGGGCGGTCGATCCGCTCTGGGTGTCGCGCCAGTCGCTCGACGGAAGTTCGGACATGCTGCGCCCCGGATGTGGCTGGCTCCCGGCCGACTGGATGCCGAACGCCGCCATCCGGCGCGCCGTGCGGGCGCTCGCCAAGGCCGAGGACGCGGTGCTCACCAACTACGGCGCGACGCGCGGATCGCTGGCGCTGCGGGGCCTTCTGGCACGCCAGTTCGCGGCGGAAGGAATCGAGGCCGGCCCCGACCGGATCCTGCTGACCGCTTCCGGGACGCAGGCGATCGACCTCGTCTGCCGCTTCCTGCTGCAACCCGGCGACACCGTGCTTCTCGACGATCCCTGCTACTTCAACTTCCAGGCCCTGCTCCGCGTCCACCGGGTGAAGGTCGTCGGCGTGCCGATGACGCGGAGCGGGCCGGATATGGCGTCGTTTGCGCAGGCCGTGGAGACGCATCGCCCACGCCTCTACATCCGGAACTCGGCCGTTCACAACCCCACGGGGGCTTCCCTGTCCCCGCAGGCGGCGCATCGGATCCTGACCCTCGCGGCTGCCAACGACGTGACCATCGTCGAGGACGACATCTTCTCCGACTTCGAACCCGAACCCTCGCCACGGCTTGCCGTGCTGGATGGCCTCGCAAGGGTCGTCCGGATCGGCAGCTTCTCGAAGACGCTGTCGGCCTCGATCCGCTGCGGCTACATCGCGGCGCAGGCGGACTGGATCGAGGGCCTGATCGACCTGCAAGTCGCGACGAACTTCGGCGGGCCGAGCCCGATCGCGACGGAGATCGTCTCCAGCGCCCTGTCGGACGGAAGCTATCGCAAGCACCTTTCAACCCTGCGGTCCCGGCTGGCGAAACGGCGGCGGGAGGTTGGGGCGACGCTGGAAGCCCTCGGCATCCGTCCCTGGCTCGAACCTCGCGGCGGCTTCTACCTCTGGTGTCGCCTGCCGGACGGGCAAGACGCGGCGGACATGGCGCGTCTCGCGTTGAAGGAGAACGTTGTTCTCGCGCCCGGAAACGTCTTCAGCATCGCGCAGACGGCCCCCGATTGGATGCGCTTCAACGTAACGCAGATGGCTGATCCCAGATTGGCATCCCTCCTGCAACAGATGCTGAGGGAACGAACGGCTTGTGCATCAATGTCCAATGCCATCAATGTTTGACTGAAAGCGGACCGACGCCTTTCCACCCCATCCGGTCTCGGGCGTCGGAGGAAGCGGCCGGAAGTGGCCACTTCTATTCGTTCGATGAGAGACGAAGCAACGAAACATATGCCGGTTCAAGGCTCGATCGTTCTCTCCAGTTTGGCAACCAAACAGCACCTGATATATGCGCCATCTGAAGATCGGCAATCTCTTCCCTCGAAGGGTCGCTCGTATCCTTTGGGTTCTGCACTCTTGCGAACTTCCGGTAGGGGTGGAAAGCTACCAGCTCGCTTCGAAGCGAGATAGTAAGGAAGCGAACCTCGCCGGTAGACTGAATCATGCTTCAAGGCGCACCTCAGTCATCGCCCTCTGGCCCCTCCGCGCCCAACGGTTCCAACGCCCCGCTCTGGACCGCCTTCCCCTGACCCCGCTCGACCGTTCGCCGCGCTGCCGCCAACTCGGCAGGTGTGACGGCCCGACGCTCCGATATCTCCTGTCCGAGGCACAGGTCTGCCAGCAGCGGCAGGTGGTCGGATCCGAACTCCGGCAAGACCTCGAGTGATACTAATATGTCCGCTGCTAGGCGTCCAGCAGGCACCTCAAGTGGTCCTGACTGGGTCTAGAACCGTCCGACCGCTTCGGGACGGCTGCTACAGTAGCTGCTTGAGACCGGATGGGGTGGATAAAACGAACCCGCTTCCGCGGAAGAGGCGGCGGCTTCGTCGTCGGCGGACGGACACGAGCGCGCTGCGCTGATTGAGCGTCGCCCGGTGCGGGCGGACGATCCCGGCTTCTTCACCCGGACGGAGCCTTCCCATGACGACCTCCATCATTCTCGCCGCCACGGTCAGTCCGTTGCGCCAACGCCTGATCGCCGACATGACGATGCGCCGGGTCTCGGCCGAGACCCTGCGCAACTACCTGCGCCACGTCGGACGTCTGGCTTCCTTTCTCGGGCGCTCGCCCGACACGGCCAGCGCCGAAGACCTGCGCCGCTTTCAGATCGCACAGCAGGAGACCGGTTTCGGCGAGCCGACGATGAAACGCCATCGTCTCGGCGCTGCTCTTCTTCTTCGTCCGCACGATCGACCGGCCCGATCTGGCCTGGAAGCTCGTGCGACTGCGCTATCCCCGCAGCCTGCCCAATGTTCTCAGTCCGGACGAGGTCCGCCGGCTGCTCGGCGCCACCGTCTGCCTTCAGCACCTGGCGGCGCTGTCGGTCGCCTACGGGGCCTGCGCGCCGCGGAGGTCGCAAGCTTGAAGGTCGGCGACGTCGCCTCCACCCGGATGCTTCTGCGCGTCGACCGCGGCAAGAGCAGGCGCGACTGGATATGAGCGATCTGTACTGGCTGACGGACGAGCAGATGGCACGGCTTCGCCCGTTCTTTCCCAGAAGCTGCGGCAGACCACATGTCGACGATCAGCGGGTTCTCAGCGGCATCATCTTCGCCAACCGCAACGGGTTGCGATGGCGCGATGCGCCCAAGGACTATGGGCCTGCGAAGACGCTCTACAACCGCTGGAAACGTTGGGGCGAAGCGGGTATCTTCGTCCGAATGATGGAAGGTCTGGCAGCAGCCAACGCCGATCCCAGAACCCTCATGATCGACACGACCTACCAGAAGGCACACCGCACGGCATCAAGCCTGGCGGTCAAAAGGGGGCTTGGACGACTAATCGGTCGCACCAAAAGCGGCATGAACACCAAGCTTCATTCCGTGGCCGATGCGAACGGTCGCCCGCTCAGCTTCTTCCTGAACGCGGGGCCCGTCAGCGACTACACCGGGGCAGCGGCGCCTCTGGACGGTCTTCTCAAGGCGCAGTGGCTGCTCGGTGACCGCGGCTATGATGCCGGCTGGTTTCGGGACGCTCTTGCAGCGAAGGGCATCAAACCCTGCATTCCAGGCCGAAAGTCTCGCAACGCGTCCGTCAAACACGACAAGCGCCGTTACAGACGCTGCAACCGCATCGAGATCATGTTCGGGCGACTGAAGGACTGGCGGCGCGTTGCGACTTGGCTCACGACCGCTGTCCAACCGTCTTCTTCTCCGCCATCGCGCTGGCCGCCACCGTGCTATTCTGGCTGTGAGCTATGAGTCCTGACCATAGCCACACGTCCTAACATACCTCGCGCGAAGACGTGTGCTGATCAAACCCGCGGTGGCGCACGCCGGCCCAGATCAGGCTCGCAGGCCGGCAGTTGCCGTCTCGTCGATCACCCAGCAGCCGGGCTCGTCGCCTCTCTCCTTCAACGCCACCCGGTACACCTCGCGGGCCGCGTCACGCGTCAGCCAGCCGCGATTGACGGAGCGCAGCACGAGCGCCGTGTCGCGCTTCGCAGGGTCGCCGTACCCGCCGCCGCCGCAGGCGGTGAAGGCGATCCGCTCGCCGTCGCGGATCACCACCTCGGCAAAGGCAGGCAAGGCTTCGTCGGCTGCCCCCGAGACCTGCCGAACGGTCTCGCTCGCCTTGCCGTCGCCGCCACCGAGCACGCCGCGCGGCGGAAAGTCGGTGCCGTCGGCGGCGTAGACGATGGTCATGTCGTGCTCGAGCGGACGGAAGACGCCGCCCATGGTGGGCGCCCCCTCGAACTCGCCGAACCCTTGCGAGTCCGGCACGACGCCGCGGCTCTCGATGAGGATCGGATACATCGACTCGTCGACCTCGACGGAGTCGAGCTGGATCAGTCCGGCATTGGCCGGCCCGCAATAGGTCAGCCAGCCGTCGAACCCGTGCCGCGCACCGCCGCCGCCGTAGCCGACGAAGATCTGGTTGACGTAGGACTTGCCGTTCTTGAACGGATCGGCGCCCGAGATCACCCCGACGCCGGCGGGCAGGTGCGAGCCGCTTTCGGCCTGGCCGTAAGGCGCGCCCATCTGCGAGAAGACGCAGTTTCCCGCGATCATCAGACGGTCGTTGACGTTGGTCGTCGCCACCGACGTTCCCACGGGATAGCGCGGCTTGCCGACCACCGAACCCTCCCGCAGGAGAACCTTGATCTGCGACTTGGCGCCCTCGTTGTGGGGCACGCTTTCGTCGAGATTGTTGAAGACGCCGATGCGGCAGGAGCCGGTGGCGGTGTTCTCCGACAGGTTCAGCCCGCCCGGCACGTTGTCGATGTTGTCGCGCGCATCGACTATGACTTCGCCCGCCACCGGATCGACCTCGATGGTGAGGCGCACCGGAATGCCCTCGTCGGCGACGCCCGGCACCGGATCGTGGCGCGTCTCGTAGGTGTAGCGCCCGGCCGGCAGCTTGGCGATCGCCGCCTTCGCGCAGCGCGCGCCGTAGTCGAACCAGTCCTCGACGAAATCCATGACGGAGTCGCGATCGTAGCGCGCGAGCAGTTCGCCGATGCGTCGCTCCCCGGTCCGGCAGGCGCCGATCTGCGCCCGCACGTCGCCGAGCCACATGTCCGGCACGCGGTTTCGCATGAAGCCGATGCGCAGGATGTCAGCCTTCTCCTTGTAGTTCTGGCCGGCGCGCACGCAGGGAAAGTGCATGCCCTCCTCGAAGATCGTGCGGGCGAACGGCAGGTAGGTCGAGGGCACGGGCGCGCCGGTATCGGCGTGGTGCGAGAGCGCCACGACCCAGAACAGCGGCTCTCCCGCGTGGAAGACCGGCATCGCGACGATCAGGTCGGCATGGTGCGTGCCGCCGGTGAACGGGCAGTTGTTGAAGAAGATGTCGCCCGGCGCGATGTCGTCGAAGAACTCGCTGATCGGGCGGGTCGCCATGTCCATCGACATGACGTGGATGGGCAGCGCGTCCTCGACGGAGACCAGCCGGTGGTCGTAGGTGAGGATGGCGCAGGAGAAGTCGCGGGCGTTCTTGATGACGGCCGAGCGGCTGGCTCTCATGACGACGAGCGTCATCTCGCGCACGATGGCCTCGAACCGGCTCTTGAGAACCGACATGAGGAACGGGTCGACCCGGCGGGTGAGTTCGCTGGTTTCGGTGGAAGCGGCGGTGTCCATGGGTTCGGTCCTTTCGAGCGATCAGCGGACGTGAACGACGAGGTTGCCGTAGCGGTCCAGCGTCCCGTCATGGCCGGGCTTGAGGAAGGCGGTGAAGGTCTCGGCATCGACGATGCACGGACCGGTCAGGCGCGCGCCCGCGCCCAGACCGTCGAGGTCGTAGACCGGCGTCGCCTCGCGCAGCCCCGCCTCGCGGCTGTAGACCTGACGGATCGTCTTCGGGGTGGGATCGCCGACCTGATCGGGCAGGAGATGGCTGCGCCAGATGTCCTGCCCGTCGCGCTTGCCGATCGCACGCAGCTTCCAGGCGGTGAACTCGACGACGTCGCGCTCGGCCCGGATCGAGTAGATGCGCTCGTGCATCCGGTGAAAGGCCTCGACGTACTCGACTAACCGATCCGCATCGACGGTGCCGTCGGCGATGTCGAGGCCGACCTCGATCTCGAAGGACTGGTATTCGTAGCGGCCGAGGAAGGAGAACTCGAAGCGCCGGTTGCCGGGCACGACGCCCGCCGCTGCCAGGAAGGCGTCCCCCTCGACCTTCAGCTTGGCCAGCGCCTGGTTGACCGCCGCCGCGTCGAAGCCGACGCTGGAGGTCAGGAGCACCGCCGTCCCCTCTTTGCGAATGTCGGAGATCAGGCCGCCGAAGGCGCTGAGGCCGGCCATGAAGCGCGGGATCATGTAGCGCTTGAGCTGGAGGATATCGGCCATGTCGGCGATGTGGATGGCCGTCGCGCCGCCGCCGCAGACGAAGAAGCTGTCGCGCGGGTTGATCCCCTCGCGCACCGTGATCTCCTCGATCGCGGCGACCATGTTGTGGTTGCTCGTGGCATAGATGGCGTGCGCGGCCTCCTCGACCGTGATGGACAGGCGATCGGCGACCTTGGCCACCGCCGCCTCCGCCCGCTCGCGATCGAGCCGCATCTTGCCGCCGAGGAAGTAGTCGGGATCAACGATGCCGAGCACGACGTTGGCGTCGGTCACGGTCGGCTCCGTGCCGCCCTTGCCGTAGCAGGCCGGCCCCGGACGGGCGCCGGCGCTGCGCGGTCCGACATGCAGGAGGCCGCCGTCGTCCACCGAGGCGATCGAGCCGCCGCCCGCGCCGACCGAGCGCACGTCGACCTTGGGGATGCCGAGCGAGTCGTCGTGGATCATCGAGTCCGGCGTCACGATGATCTGGTGGTCGCGCAGCGCCGAGACGTCGAACGTCGTGCCGCCCATGTCGCCGACGATGATGTCCGCCTCGTCGCTCAGCGCCAGCGCGGCCATCGGCGCCAGCGTCGGGCCGGACATGACGCTGTAGATCGGTTTGCGGATCATCTCCGCCACCGGCATCATGCCGCCGACGCAGTTGGCCAGCAGCAGCTCGCCGCCGAACTCGGCCTCCAGGAGGGCCCGTTCGAGCTTTTCGATATAGGTGCGCACGATCGGATTGATCGACGCGTCGATGGCGGCGGCGATGATGCGCTTGTACTCGCGCGGCATCGGATTGATCTCGTGGCTCAGCGTGATCGGGATGTCGGACAGCGCACGCCGAAGGCTCTCGCGCACCGCGAGTTCGTGGTCGGGGTTCACCACCGACCAGAGGAGACCGACCGCGATCGCCTCGACGCGGCTGGCGCGGAACGCGTCTGCCGCCGTCTCCACGTCCGCCAGGCTGAGCGGACGGACCTCCCGGCCCCGCGCGTCGATTCGGCCGCCGACCGTGCGGGTCAGATGGCGGGGCACGTAGGGTTCGGGATAGTCGAGCCTCCATTGGAAGGCGCCCTTGCGCGGCCCCTCGCGCAGCACGAGCACGTCCTGGTGGCCTTCCGTCAGGATCAGACCCACCTTCACCGTCTTGCGCTCGACGAGCGCGTTCGTGGAAACGGTCGACCCGTGGACGATGAGGTCGATCGCCCTGAGAAACTCGCGTGGCGCCAGGCCGTAGCCGGCAGCTGCGACATGCAGGACGTCGATGAACCCCTTCTCGAATGCGCCCGGCGTCGTCGGGGACTTGAAGATCGAGATCCGGCCGGTGTCATCGGACACGAGACAGTCGGTGAACGTGCCGCCGATATCGATGCAGACCTGGTATGCCATCGTCTCTTCTTGTCCTCGAACCCATGGAGTTTTGCAGCCGCGACGGCGGCTTGCGTCTTGCGGATCGGGGCGGTCAGTCCGGCATGCCGGCCTCGACCCAGGCGTGGATTTCCTCCAGCGTCGCCGCGAAGCGCGACACCATCTCGTCGACCTGCGCCTCGGTGATGATCAGCGGCGGGCAGAACGCGATGCTGTCGCCGATGCCGCGCACGATCAGGCCATAGTCGTGGGCCTTTTCGAAGAAGCGCATCCCGACCTTTCCGACCGGGTCGAAGCGCGCCTTCGTCGCCTTGTCCGCCACCAGTTCGACCGCCGCGATGAGCCCGATCCCGCGGATCTCCCCGACCAGCGGATGGTCGGCGAAGGGCTTGAGCTTGGCCTGGAGATGCGCGCCGACCACGGCTGCGTTGCCGACGAGATCGCGCTCCTCGATGATCGCGAGGTTTTCCAGCGCCACGGCGGTCGATACGGGATGGCCGCTGGCGGTGTAGCCGTGGCCGAAATTGCCGAGCCGCTCCGTCTGATCGGCGACGCCCTGATAGATCGCGTCGCTGATCAGGACGGCGGCAAGCGGCAGGTAGGACGAGGTGATCTGCTTGGAGGTCACGAGAATGTCGGGACGGATGTCGAACATCTCGCAGGCGAACATCGAGCCGAGGCGCCCGAAGCCGTTGATGACCTCGTCGGCCACCACGAGGACGTCGTGGCGCCGGCACACTTCCTGCACCCGCGCCCAGTAGGTGGCGGGCGGGATGATGACGCCGCCGGCCCCCATCACCGGCTCACCGATGAAGGCGGCCACCGTCTCCGGCCCCTCGGCAAGGATCGTCGCCTCGAGCTCGGCCGCCAGACGCTCGGCGAAGGCCTCCTCGCTCTCGCCGGGGTGGGCGCCCCGGTAGTGGTGCGGTCGCGAGACATGCCGCACGAAGTCCAGCGGGAGGTCGAAGCCCTTCTGGTTCACCTGCAGGCCGGTCAGGCTGCCGGATGCGACCGTGATGCCATGATAGCCGCCTTCGCGAGCGATGAACTTCTTCTTTTCGGGCCGGCCGATCGCGTTGTTGTAGTACCAGACGACCTTGACGACGGTGTCGTTCGCCTCGGAGCCGGAGTTGGTGAAGAAGACGTGGTCGAGCCCCTCGGGCGACATCGTCACCAGTTTCTCGGCCAGCAGCACCGACGGCTCGTTCGTCTTGTGCGAGAACGTATGGTAGTAGGGCAGCCGGCTCATCTGCTTGCGCGCCGCCTCGACGAGGCGTGGTTCCCCGAAGCCGACGCCGACGCTCCAGAGCCCCGCCATCGCCTCGATGTATTCGTTGCCCTCGTCGTCGTAGACGAAGATCCCCTCGCCCCGGTCGATGACGATCGGGCCGTTGCGCTCGTGCTTGCGCAGGTTCGTGTAGGGATGAACGACATAGGCGACGTCGCGCGCGGCAAGGGAATTGGGCAGGACGGTCATCGGAATGGAGCCTCGCAAGGGTCGAAGATGAAAAAGAGGGTCGGCGCGGCGGCGCGCCGACGAAGAACCGCCGCGTCAGCCCGCAGGCGCGTAGTCTGTCCGGGCCTGTTCGGGCGTCACGAAGCCGTCGAGAAGGTCCTGCGCCAGCCGCTCGGGATCGCGCTCGGTGGCCGGGCCCCAGCCGCCGCCGGCCGGCGACGTGATCCGCACGCGGTCGCCGGGTCGCACCGGTACGTTGGCGAATTTCGACGGCGAGACCTTGTTGAAGGCCTGCGTCGCCGTCAGCCAGTCCTCGGACCCGGCGCGCTGGATCAGCAGTTCCGCCTTGGCGCCCTCGGAGCCACCGTGGATGCCCCACGGCGCCACCTTCTGGCGGTCGCTCATGTAGCTGAAGGTCATCTCGGTATCGGTGCAGCGCAGCGTCTTCGACAGCGCCAGTCCGCCGCGGAACGTGCCGGGGCCGCCGGAGCCTTCGACCAGCTTGAACTCCTCGATATGCCAGGGAAAGCGGTACTCGAAGACCTCGACCGGCACGTGCGGGCAGTTGCCGTTGATGCCGCCGACCGCGTCGTTGCCGTCGGCGAAGGAACGCCCGCCCCAGCCGACCGGCGTCAGGTCGTAGCAGCAGAAGAACTCACCGGTCTGCCGGTCGGTGCCGCCGAACAGGAAGTTGGAGTGCGACGCCCCGTCGGTGGCGGCCGAGCGCGCCTTCACGGCCGGCGCCAGGGCGCCCATCACGATGTTGGCGATGCGGCAATGGCTCTCGGTGTTGCCGCCGACGGAGGGGCCGGGAAAGTTGACGTTCACCACCGAGCCCGGCTCGGCCAGCACCTTGATCGGGCGGAAGCAGCCGGAGTTCTTCGGGATCGAGGAATCCGTCAGGTGCAGGATGGCGTTGTAGGCCGCACCATGGGCGACGCCGAGCGTGGCGTTGATCGGCCCCTTCGCCTGAGCGTCGGAGCCGTGATAGTCGACCACGACATCCCCGCCCTTCACCGTGACCTCGGCGCGGATCGTGTAGGCCTTGTCCTCGATGCCGTCGTCTTCCATGACGTCCTCGAAGCGGTAGCGACCGTCGGGGATCTTCTCGATCTCGGCCCGCATGCGCCGCTCCGAATAATCCATCAGCGCGGTGACGTGCTCGTGGAAGACCTCGGGACCGTATTTGGCGGCGAGCGCCTTCATGCGCCGCTCACCGAGATCGATCGAGGCGATGAGGGCGCGGAAGTCACCGTAATTGTAGCGGGGCGTGCGCACGTTCGCGAGCATCAGGCGCCAGACGTCATCGACGTCCTTGCCCGCCCGGATGATCTTGACCGGCGGCACGCGCAGGCCCTCGTGGAACACCTCCGTCGCCTCGCCGGCAAAGCCCGCCGGCGACATGCCGCCGATTTCGCAGACATGGCCGATGGCGACCGAGAAACCGATGAGCGAGCCATCGAGGAAGACCGGCTTGATGAACGTGTGCTCGGGCGTGTGCAGGCCGCCGCGATAGGGGTCGTTGTGGACGATGACGTCGCCGTCCTCGAGTTCGGCGAGCGGCATTTCCTGCACGCAGGAGGCCAGAAGCAGCGGCATGCCGCCGATCATCGAGGGACAGAAGTCGCCGGTGGCGATGAGTTCGCCCGTTGGCAGTGCCAATCCGCAGGTGAAGTCGAGCGACTCGGAGAAGATGGTGGAATAGGAGGTCCGCATCAGCGTCACCCCCATGTCCCGGCAGATCGAGACGAGAATGCCGCCGACGATGTTGAGCGAGACCATGTCCATGGGTGCGCCTTTCAAGCGGAGATGAGGAGGTTGCCGTAGCCGTCGACGGCGAGCGTCATCCCCGGCGCGAGCACGGTGACGGAGGCGTTTTCCTCGACGAGCGACGGGCCTTGCAGGGCGTGCCCTTCGCGCAGGTCCGCGCGGTCGTAGACCGGCGTCTCGTGCCAGCCATCCGCGAACCAGACGTTGCGGCGCGAGCGCTCGGTGAGTTCGCCTTGGCTCGTGCCGACACGGGGAAACTCCAGCGTCCCGGTCTGCGCGGTCCCGGTGACGAGGAAGTTGACGATTTCCATGGGATCGGCGAGCCGGAAGCCGAACCGCGCCTCGTGCGTGTCGTGGAACGTATCGAGGATCGCGGCGATCTCGTCCGGCGTGAAGGCTTCGGCCTCGACGGGAATTTCGAGCTCGTAGTTCTGCCCGAGATACCGCATCTCGACGCTGCGCGAGATGGTGGCGTCGTGATGCCCCTGCGCGGCGAGCTCGGTGCGGCACTCCTCCACGAGTGCGGCCATCGACGCGGCCGCCCGCACCGCGTCGAAGCGGCGCGAGTTGAGCTGCACGGTCCGGTAGCGATCGACGCGGGCATCGGCCATCGTGAAGCCGAAGGCCGAGAACTGACCGGGGAAGTTCGGCACCAGACCCTTGGGGATGGAGGCCTCTTCCATGAGATCGCTGACGTGAAGCGGCCCGGCGCCGCCGAAGGTGACGAGCGTGAAATCGCGGGGGTCGAGCCCCTGCTCGGTCAGCACCGTGTGCAGGGCGCCGACCATGTTGTTGTTGGCGATCCGCAGGATGGCATAGGCCGTTGCCTCGATGCTCGAACCCAGCGTTCCGGCGACCGGCGCGATCGCCCGCCTCGCGGCCTCCACGTCGAGCGCCATCGTGCCGCCGAGGAAATTGCCGGCGCTGATGCGGCCGAGCACGACGTTGGCGTCGGTTACCGTCGGCAGCAGGCCGCCCTTGCCGTAGCAGGCCGGGCCGGGATGGGCGCCGGCGCTTTCGGGACCGACCACCAGCATGCCGCCGGCATCGATGCGCGCGATCGATCCGCCGCCCGCCCCGATCGTGCGGATGTCGATCATCGGGATCTGGACCGGACGACCCCATTCGATCTCGAAGTCGGTGGTGAACTTCTCGCGGCCCTCGACGACGGTGGAGACGTCGGTCGATGTGCCGCCCATGTCGAGCGTGACGAGATTGGCGAGGCCGAGGAGTTCGGCCGTCTTCTTGGCGGCGATGACGCCGCCGGTCGGCCCCGACACCGCGATCTGGATCGGCGCCTCGACCGCGGCGGCCAAGCTCATCTCGCCGCCGTTCGAGCGCATGACGACGACGGGGGCCCGCACCCCGTTGGCGTCGAGCTGGCGGCGCATCGAGCCGAGCTGGCGCGCCACGACCGGCTTGATGAAGGCGTCGCAGATGGTGGTGGAGGAGCGGAAATGCTCCTTCCATTTCGGCAGCACGTCGTAGGAAATCGACACGGGCACGCCCGGCAGCCGCTCCGCGAAGATCGCCTTGATCCGCCGCTCGTGGACCGGCGTCAGGTAGGAATGGAGCAGCACCACCGCGACGGCCTCGACGACGCCCTCCTCCTTCAGGGCATTTGCCAGCCGGGCGACCTCGTCCTCGTCGAGCGGCGTGACGACCTCGCCGGAGGCGCCGACGCGCTCGCACACCTCATAGGCATCACGTCGCTTGACGAAGGGCTTGGGCTTGACCCATCCGAGATCGTAATGGTGCTTGCGGTTGCCGCGGCCGATGAAGGGAATGTCGCGAAACCCTTGCGTGGTCACGTAGGCGACGCGGGCGCCCTTGCCTTCGAGCAATGCGTTGGTCGCGACCGTGGTGCCGAGGCGCACGGCCGAGATCTCGTCGATGTCTCCGAAGGCGCGCAGGCCCGTCATGATGCCCTGGATCGGATCGTCCGGCGTCGAGAGGTTCTTCCACGCCCGGAGCGCACGACCCGCCTCGTCGTAGGAGACGAAGTCGGTGAAGGTGCCGCCGATATCGACGCCGATCCTGGTGCTCATGCGTGGCTCTCCCGATGGGGCTGTCAGACAGGGTGCTGGGTCAGGCGACCGCCGGCACTCGCGCGGCGGCGTAGTCGACGGGTGTCGCGTGCCAGCCGGCGGCGCGACGGGCCCAGAACGTCTCGAGGATCCGGCGCGAGACCGGGCCAGGCCGGTCGTTGGCCATGATGCGACCGTCGATCCGCGTCGCCGGCATGACGCCGCCGGCCGTGGTCGAGAGGAAGATCTCGTCGGCGTCGCGGAACTCCTCGGCGCCAATCGGGCGGATCTCGAGCTCAAGGCCGAGTTCGGCTGCAAGCTCGATCACCGAACGACGCGTGATCCCTTCGAGAACGCCGTGATCGGGCGTGGCGATGCGCCCGTCGCGAACGGCGAAGACGTTGAAGCCCGGTCCCTCGGTGACGTTGCCGTCGTCGCCGAGAAGGATGCAGAAGTCGGCCTGCCGCTCCAGCGCCTCGAACTGGCCCCGCGTGAGGTCGGCCCAATGGAAGTTCTTAGCGCGGGGATCGACCGCCTGCGCACCGATGCGGCGCGTCTCGACGATCGCCAGATGCGCGCCGCGCTCCATCACGTCCGGCTTGAGCAGGCTGATCCAGGGCATGGCGAAGGCGGCGATGTAGTTGCGCGCGAAGGCCGGATGGTAGGGCTGGCCCGCGACGGGTCGCCCCCGCAGACAGTCCATCGCGACATAGGCGTCCCGCAATCCCGACAGCGCGACGCAGCGGTGGAGGATGGCCTTGATGTCGTCGTCGCTCTCGGCGGGCGCCATGCGGAAGGCGGTCATCGAGGCGCGAAACCGCGCGATGTGGTCGTCGAGGCGGAAGAAGGCGCCGTCGCGCACGCCGACGACGTCGTAGGTCACGTCCGAGCGCCGATAACCCCAGTCGGTGATCGGGATGGCGGCCTCGGCCAGCGGCATGTAGAGCCCGTCGACATAGGCGGCGCCGGCCTCGTAGCGGGAGATGTCGTCGGCCATGGTCATCGCGGGATCCTCATGCGGCCTGCGACTTGGCGCCGAGCGGCCCGGCCGGCGCCGCCGGGGTCGCCACGGCCTTGCGCGAACGCCGGCCGAACCGGACCTCGCGGCCGCCCGACAGGCCATCGGGGCGGAAGACGAGGATGAGCGCCATGACGATGCCGAGCCCGATTTCCTGGCTGCCGGACGGCAGGGACACGCCGAGCGAGCCGCGCTCGAAAAGCCGCAGGACCTCGGTGATGGCGGTGACGGCGACGACGCCCATCACCGCGCCCGACAGGGTGGACATGCCGCCGACGACGAGCATCGCCAGCGTGATGAAGGACAGGCCGAGATAGAAGGGGTCGACCGTCAGGATGCCGAGGAACTGGGCATAGAGCCCACCGCCCGCCCCCGCGATCGCGGCACTGAGGACGAAGGAGAGAAGGCGCACCCGCTTCACGTCGACAGCGGAGGCGCGGGACGCCACCTCGTCGTCGCGCGATGCGCGCAGCATCAGCCCGAAGCGCGAGACCTGGAAGAGATGGGCCACCACGACCGCCGCGCAGGCGAAGAGCGCGGCCGTCCAGGGACCGACGACGGTGGGGATGCCGATGATCGAGGAGACGCCCGCCGTCACCGAATCCCAGTTGGAGTAGACGCTGTTGACGATCATCAGCACCGCGAAGGTGGCGATCGAGGCGGCCGTGCCAGACAGGCGCATGAGCGCCAGACCGAGAAGAAAGGCGACGAACGCCGGCAGCACCACCGCGCCGACCATGGCGAGCGCGAACGGATACTGGTTCTCCTGCAGGAGGACCGGAAGGCCCGAGAGCATGATCTGCTTGAAGCTCGGCTCGGCGGTCGCCCAGGCCGCGGCGTAGGCGCCGATGCACATGAAGCCGACATGGCCGAACGAGATGATCCCGGAATTGCCGATAAAGACGGAGAGGCCAACCACCACGATGAGGCGGATGAACATCTCGGTCAGCGTCACCTCGATCGTCTCGTTGCCGGTGAGGACCCCGAGAAGGACGAGAGCGACGACGGCGGCGACGAGGATCGCGGGCGTCTGGTGGCGGGAAACGAGGTCGCGCATGGGTGCGGGTCTCCGATCAGACGCGTTCGAACGTGGTGCGGGCAGGCACCAGGCCGGCGGGTCGCACGAGCAGGACGAGGATGACGAAAGCGAAGGCGAAGGCGTCGCGGAAGGCGCGCAGATCCGGCGGCAGGTAGGCCTGCAGCATCGTCACGATGATGCCGATGACGAAGCCGCCGACCACCGCCCCGACGAGGCTGCCCATGCCGCCGACCACCACGGCCACGAAGGCGAAGAGCGCCAGCGGCAGGCCCATCGTGTGCGAAAGCGAGCCGGACTGCGTGGTGTAGAGGAGCGAGACGGCGGCGGCGAGAATGCCGCTGATGGCGAAGGCCATGCCGATCACGACATTGCCGCGCACGCCGAGATACTGCGCCATGCGGAAGTCCTCGGCCGCCGCCCGCATCTGGATGCCGTAGGGGGTCTTCTTCAGAAACAGCGTCAACCCCGTCATCAGGACCAGCGTGACCCCGAGGACGATGAGTTGCAGCATCGGCACGCGCAGGTCGCCGATGAGGATCTGCGTGTTGGCGCCGCTCCAGAGATCGACGGCCTTGGGGCGCGATCCGTAGGCCATCAGCACGCCGTTCTGGATGATGTAGCTGACCGCGAAGGAAGCGATCATCAGCGTCGGCGAGGTCGAGCGCCGCAACGGCCGGAACACCAGGACATCCGACATCAGCGCCGCGACCACGACCACGAGGCAGATCAGCGGCACCATCACCACCAGCGGCAGCCCGCCGATGAGGAGCTTGGCCGTGACGTCGGCGGAGGGCACGATCAGCGCATAGGCGCCGATGGTGATGAAGTCGCCATGCGCGAAGTTGATCAGCCGCAGGATGCCGAAGAGGAGGCCGATGCCGAGCGCCGTCAGCGCATAGATGCTGCCGAGGCTGATGGCGTCGATGAGGTTCTGGATGAAGGAGATCATGCGTGGGTCTCCTGGACCGGAGCGGGCGCGGAACCGTGCGAGAAGCCGAAATAGGCGTTGCGGATGGCCTCCCCGTCCCTCAGGGCGTCGGCACGCCCCTCGAGCTGGATGCGGCCGCCGCGCAGCACGTGGATACGATCGGCGTGCTTGAGGATGCGGTTGGAACTCTGCTCGTTGATGAGGAGCGTCAGGTTCTCGCGGCGCCTGAGATCGAGCAGGATCTCGTAGATCTGATCGACGATGCGCGGCGCGAGACCGAGCGAGGGTTCGTCCACGAGGAGGAGCTTCGGCCGGGTCATCACCGCGCGGGCCACCGCCAGCATCTGCTGCTCGCCGCCCGACAGGCGGCCGGCGGGAAAGCTCAGGCGCTCGCGAAGCCTTGGGAAGAGATCGAGGAGCCGCTCCTTGTCGTCGGCGGCGCGGCGCTTGTCGCTCTGGACATGACCGCCGAGCTTCAGGTTCTCGTCCACCGTCAGCGTTCCGAAGATGTGGCGGCCTTCCGGGACGAGCGACAGGCCCAGCCGGGCGATCGCCTCCGGCCGGCGCCCCGTCAGCGGCTCACCGGCGAGGCGGATCTCGCCGCGGAAGGGAGCGACGCCGCCGGCCACGGCCGCCAGCGTCGTCGACTTACCCGCGCCGTTCGGCCCGATGATGCAGACGACTTCGCCCTCGTCGACATGCAGCGACACGCCGCGAAGCGCGACGAGATCGCCGTAGCGCACATGGATGTCGTCGACTTCGAGAAGCGGGCGCATCACGCCTCCATGCCGAGATAGGCGGCCATCACCGCCTCGTGCTTCTGGATATCCGCGGGCGTTCCCTCGGCCAGCGTCTTGCCGCCGTCGAGAACGTGGATGCGGTCGCTGATGCCCATGACCACGCGCATGTTGTGCTCGATGAGAAGGACGCCGGAGGAGAAGGTGGCGGGAATGGACGAGACGAGCGCCATCAGTTCCTCGCACTCGTCGTCCGACATGCCGGCGGCCGGCTCGTCGAGCAGGATGAAGGCCGGCGAGAGAACGAGCGACCGGGCGATGCCGAGCCGGCGCTGGTCGGTATAGGCGAGCGCCCCGGCCTTCAGGCCGGCCTTGTCGGCGAGGCCGATCCAGTCGAGCAGCGCCATCGCATGAAGCCGGGCGCTGCGCAGCGACAGCCCGAGCCCGGTGGCGGTGACCTCGACATTCTCGGCGACGCTCATGTCCTTGAACAGGCGCCCCGCCTGGAACGTGCGGGCGACGCCGTGACTGCGAAACCGCGCGGCGGGCCAGCCCGTGGTGTCGGCTTCGCCGAGGAGGATGCGGCCCTCGGTCGGCGCCTGGAAGCCGGTCAGGCAGTTCACCAGCGTCGTCTTGCCGGCACCATTCGGCCCGATCAGGCCGAAGACCTCTTGGCGGGCCAGCACGAGACTGACGTCGGAGATGGCCGCGAGGCCGTTGAAACGGACCGACAGGTTCTGCACGGCGAGAACGGCGGCGTTGGTCAGGCTGCGGTCGGCGCCGACGGCGGGCGGCTCGACATAGGCGGGCATGGCACGGTTCATCGGCCGTCTTCCCCTTGTGGTCGTGAAGCTCCCGGCCGGCGTTCGGCCGGGAGCGGACGGTCGAACTACTTCTTCAGGCGGTAGAGCACGGGGTCGGGGATCGTCTGGCTGATCGTCCAGGTCTCGACCGGCGTCTCCTTGTCGCCCTCGTAGGAGACGACGATCATCGGGTTCTGCGTCTGGATGTGCAGCTTCGGCGAGAAGGTGCGCGGCCCGATCACCGTCGGCGCGTCCTTCATCTCGTTGATCAGGGCGACGACCTCCTTGGAGTCGGTCGAGCCGGCTTTCGTCACCGCCTCCGCCCAGAGCTGCAGGAAGGAGTAGATGGGATAGGCGTATTGCGTCGTCGGCGGTGCGCCGAACTTCTTGGTGTAGGCCTCCGTCAGGGCGTTGACCTCGGGCCGCGTGTCGTCCTTCACGAGCGCCTGGACGGGAAGGTAGAAGTCCTTCAGCCCCGGAACCGAGTTGACCCAGTAGGTGCCGTCCATCGCCGTTCCGCTGAAGATCGGCACGGTGACGCCGGCGGCTCGCAGCTGGCGCACGGAGCTGGCGGCGCCCGGATTGGTAGAGCAGAGCATCACGTGGTCGACGCCGCTCGTGCGGATCGCATCGGAGAGGCGGGTGATCTGCGAGGAGATCGTCGGGTCGAGGCCCTTGAACGTATCCTGCCCGACGACCTCGCCGCCCTTGAGCGGCATCATCCATTCATAGCCGGCGCAGATCGACTTGTTGTACTCGATCGTCTCGTCGATGAGCATGTAGCCCTTGCGCACGCTCTTCTTCTCGTAGCCCCACTCGGCCATGACGGCGCCTTCGAGCTGGGCGGCGTTGTTGGCGGTGAAGGAGAGCGGGCCGACGCCGAGGATGCCGGCCTTCGGATCGGAGGCACCGAGGAAGACCGACATGACGCCGGCCTTCTGGGCTTGCAGCGCGGCGGGTGCGCCGTAGTCGTAATCGGCGGAGACGAGAAGGATCTCCGCACCCTGATCGAGCATTTCCTTGCCCGCCTTGGCGCCTTCGACGCGGTCGGTCTTGGTGTCGGCGCTCACCACCTTGATCTGCTTGCCGAGAAGTCCGCCCTTGGCATTCGTCTCCTCGACCCAGAGCTGGGCCATCTTCGTGGCGTCGCCGTCATAGGCCTCCATCCAGCCGGAGAACGCCACGGCCATGCCGACGGTGATCTCGTCGGCCGCCACGGCCCGCTGAAGCGGGGCCGACGCAAATACGGTGCACAGCAGCGTTGCAAACAATGGGCTCTTCAAGCTGATCTCCTTCGCCGGGACGGGTTGCCGCGATCATCGCGGACGGGGTTGGGATCGGCCGGCTGGCGGCCGGACACGGGGCGCACGGGGTCGCGCGCCCCGACGGGGCGCCTGCGACATGTCGATGAGCCGGCCGTTGCGGCAGGCCGGAAGCGGAAGGGCCGGGCGCCCCGAGGGGCGGCGATCAGCCGGGGGCTAGGCGTCTCGCCATGCGCTCGGCCGCCCAGTCGACGCACCACGCCGAACAGTAGATGCGCCCGTCGATCGCCTGCCGGTCCTGCTTGTCGGCCGCCGACTCGTAGAGAAGAATGCCGCAGTTCTGGCACTTCTCGTAGGATTCCACGTACATCCGATTGGCCGAGAACTTCATGGCGATCCCTCGATGGCGGATGAAGAGGGTTATCGACCCTTCTTCGTGGGTTTGACTGGACCTTCGTCGTAGATCGCAAGGATGTTGCTCCACGTCGACCGGATATGAACTTCCATCGCCGAGACGGCCCGGGCTGTATCACCGGCCGCGACGGCTTCGACGATCGGGCGATGGACGAGCGCCGACTGCATCGGGCTCTCCTGTTCCAGATCGACATAGGCGATCAGCATGCGAAGCTCGGTCTCGAGCCCCTGATGCGCCCGCGCCGTCTGACGGTTGCCCGACAGCTCGCAGACCGCCCGGTGGAAATCGATGTCGGCCTGATGGAGCCGCGTCAGGTCGACCGCTTCCGCCGCCACGACCATGCGATCGTAGATGGCCTGGATCAGATCGATGCCGCCCTGCCCCATCCGCTCCATCGCCTGACGGATGGCAAAGGTCTCGACGCAGATCCGGAACGAGAAGATGTCGTCCAGATCCTGCCGCGTGAAGGAGCGAAGGAAGTGCCCCCGCCGCGGTATCGCGACCAGAAATCCCTTTTGCGCCAGACCCGAGACCGCCTCGCGGATCGGGTTCCGGCTGATGCCGAGCCGACGGGCGAGCTCGGCTTCGTTGATGCGATCACCGGGTCTCAGATGCCCCGCGGTGACAGCCTCCAGAAGAAGGTTGCGGACCTGATTGGCGAGTCCGACCTGATCCGTGAACAGCCCGGTCGGAACCCATCGCAACGTACTCATGCCGCACCGGTCTCATGTCGACTTGGGTCCCTCTCGGCTGCGAGCAGCGCTTGCCGGTTCGGGTGGCCCAACTGTCTTCTGTGGACAGATTACGAGGTGGGGATCGGGAGTCAACGCGGTTTCTGCAAAAATCATGGACATGCAAATAATTTCAGCATTTCGTCTTTCAGAAAGCAACATTCGAGTGATGTTCGCGCATGCGGCTCCAACATTGGCGATAAACCACGAGACTTGGGAGATGTGGCGCAACATCACCACCGGTTGCATAGTGGAGGGATCACCCACACTCGGTCGAACAGGGCAGCAGGACGAACTCTGCTTGCGGCCGCCTTATCCTCGTGCCAGTCTGCCGTCTCGTGATCTTATCGGCGCCGTACGATCCGCGAGGATGAACAGTCCCAAGCGCCAGAACAGCGGATAGAAGCATCGCGCTCCCGCCCGCGTGCAAACCACCCAGCCGAACGAGCGTAACCGCCATGCCGCAGCCGAAGAACGTCGCCCAGGTCTCCAGCCTGATGCAGGCCGGCACCCTCGATCCCGTCGAGGGGCTTGAGCGGACGCTGGCGGCGATCGAGGTTCACGGCGACCCGTCGATCTTCATCCGCATGACGAAAGCGCGCGCCAGGACCGAAGCGGAGGCGTCTGCCAAACGCCTTCGCGAAGGTCGCTCGCTCGGCCTGCTCGACGGCGTTCCGGTCGCCTGGAAGGATCTCTTCGACCTCAAGGGCATGACGACCACCGCCGGATCGACGGTTCTCGCCGGAGCGCCGCCGGCGGAGCGGGACGCGGTCGTGGTCGAGCGGTTGCAGGCGGCCGGCATGGTCTGCCTCGGCCAGACGAACATGAGCGAGTTCGCCTTTTCCGGTCTCGGACTGAACCCTCACTATGGCACGCCGATCAACCCGAACGGACGTGAGACCCCGCGGATTCCCGGCGGCTCCTCGTCCGGCGCGGGCGTCGCGGTCGCCGTCGGCCTCGTGGCGGTGGCGATCGGAACGGACACGGGCGGTTCGGTCCGGATCCCCGCCGCCTTCAACGGGATCGTCGGCTACAAGGCGACGGCCGGCCGCTATCCGATGGCGGGCGTCTTCCCGCTCTCCGCGAGCCTCGATTCGCTCGGACCGCTCGTCCACACGGTGCAGGATGCCGTGTGGGTGGATGCGGCGCTGCAGGGGCTGACGGCGCCGCGCATCCGGCGCGGCACGCTCGAAGGGCGCGAGATCGTGGTGCCCGAGACGGTGGTGCTCGACGATTGCCAGCCCGGCGTCCTCCGGGCGTTCGAAGCCTCCCTGTCGCGGCTCGAAGGCGCTGGCATGACGATCCGGCGCATGGCGATCCCCGCCTTCGCGGAGATCTTCGCGCTGGCCGCAAGCCAGGGCGCGCTCGTCACCGCCGAGGCCTTCCAGCTTCATCGTCATCGCCTCCAAGGCAACGATCACCGGTCGATGGATCCGCGTGTCGTCGCCCGAGTCCGGCTCGGCGAGGCCGTGACGCTCGATCGCTACCTCGCGATCCGCACCGCCCGCGCCCGGCTGATCGAGGCGGTGCGAACCCAGCTCGCCGGCCGCCTGACGGCGTTCCCGACCGTGGCTCGCACGGCCCCGCCGCTGGCGCCGCTGCTTGCCGACGACGACCTCTTCGTTCGCACGAACGCGCTGACGCTGCGCAACACGCTGATCGGCAATTTCCTCGACGGATGCGGCGTGTCGATCCCCTGCGGCGTCGATGCGGACGGCATGCCCATCGGCTTCCTGCTTTCGGGCATGGGCGGGGCGGACGACGATCTCCTGTCCGCCGCCCTGTCGATCGAGCCGATCCTTCGCGGCGCGGCCCTGTGATCCCAAACCGGCGACGGCCGCCCCGGCCCTCGCCCTCTTCCCGCAGAGGAGCGCTCCCATGTGCATGGCCTGCTATGTCGACGAGGCAACGAAGAACCGGATCATCGCCTACAACGCCGAATTCCATCAGGTCACGGCGAGCCCCTACGGCCGGGACGACGAGATCGGCATGCTGCATCTCATCGACGCGCAATCGCGCTCGGCGATCATCGGGCGCACCGACGCCTCGAAGATCTTCGACCTGTCCGTCGATCACTTCGTGGGAATGCCCGGCTGGTTCGGCGCCGGCGACCAGCCCTACCAGATCTGGATGACCCACACCCCGCAGGGCGAGATCGTCGCCAACACGATGGGCGTCTCTGCGGAGGCCAACGAACTCGTCGGCTACTCCGGCGACAGCATCTCGATGTACACGCATTGCGGCACGCATATCGATACGTTCAACCACTTCGGCTACAACGGCGAGATCTTCAACGGCTTCACCGCCCGCGATCATCTGGGCAGCCGGGCGTGGACCAAATGCGGCCCCGAGAAACATCCGCCGATCTTCGCCCGCGGCGTCCTCCTCGACATCGCCGCCCTGCATGGCGTCGAGACGCTCGGCCCCAGTCATGGGATCGGGCGCGCCGACATCGAAGCCTGCCTGAAGCACCAGGGCACCGAATTGAAGCTCGGCGACGTCGTGCTGATCCGCACCGGCCAGATGCTGAAATGGCCGGACATGGCCTTCACGCGCAACACGCCCGGCCTGAACCGGGAGGGTGCCGAGTACCTCGCCAAGCACGGCGCCATTATGATCGGCGCCGACAACCTGACGCTCGAACAGACGCCCTCGGTCCACGAGCTGAACTTCTTTCCCGTTCACACCTACCTCTTGGCGGAGGCGGGGGTCCCGATCATCGAGATGGTGCAGCTCGAAGAGCTGGCGGCGGACCGGCTCTACGAGTTCGCCTTCTTCGGTGCCTGCATCAAGCTGCGCGGCGCGACGGGCGCGCCGATGCGCCCGGTGGCGATGCCATTGCTTTAGCGATCGCAGCGCGGCATCGATGGTGCATGTGCGAGCACTTTCGATTTCCGCCTATTCCATCGGCAAATTTGATGCGACTGTTCGCCATCAGACAAGGATGACTGCGCTTAGCGTCAAGAACTCGCGGCGGAAAGGCCGTCTACTCATCGAACGGACGGCGCCGAGCAGCGGCCCGTTCGCAGCCTGCCTCACCCCCCGCGTCTCATGGATCGCCCGACGGATGGAAAGGAACGGTATCGCCATGAGGGCCCGCTACGCCACGTCCGACGCAGCCGTCACCGATCGCAAGGCCTATTGGCGCGACGCAATCGATCGCACCTACTTTCCCCTCGATCTCAGCTTCACCAACGCCGCGGACTTCTCCGCCGAACTCGATGCCTGGTCGCTCGGCCCGGTGTCGTTGTCGCGCAACGCCTCGGACAGCATGGTCTATCGGCGCCGCGAACGGCATCTTCTCAACGAATGGGACGAGAGCTTCCTCATCACCATTCCCCAGACCTCCGAAATCAGCTTCAACCAGGATGGCAAGACCGTCATCTGCCGGCCGGGCGCGTTCCTCGTCGAGCGAAGCCACCTGCCCTATGAGTTCAGCCATCGCGAGACGAGCATTCTCTGGGTTCTCAAGGTGCCCAGCAAGGTTCTGCGCGCCCGGGTTGGGCGGCCGGAACGGCTCGCAACGCTCCAGTTCGACGCGACACGCGGCGTCGGGGCGCTGTTCGTCGACATGATCCAGTTGGCCGCACCTCGGCTCGACGAGATGAACGAGACGGCGCGAGACCTCACGGGCAAGCATCTCGTCGATCTGCTGGCGCTGGCGGTGGAAGCCGACGAGCGCGTGCTCGGCGGCCAGTCGCCCTCGGTCCGCGCCGCCCATTTGCAACGGGCCGAACGCTTCATCCGGTCGCGTCTCCACGATACGGCCTTGTCGCCGCAACTCGTCGCCGAGGATTGCGGGGTCTCGACCCGTTATCTGCACCAGTTGTTCGAGACCGAAGGCACGACGGTCTGCAGCTTCATCCGCCGCCAGCGCATCCTGATGTGCGACGAGATGCTGCGCGATCCCTCTTGCCGCAAGTCGATCTCGGAGATCGCCTACCGCTGGGGCTTCGCCGATCAGGCGCAGTTCAGCCGGCACTATCGCGCCCAGTTCGGGAAGACGCCGAGCGAAGCCCGCGAGCCGGCCAGCGCCGCTCCCCGCGCCCGGCCGCGCCCGAAAGCCGCCTAGCGGGCTCCCGCCCGCCCCCAATCCCACGCGCCGAGCCGCTCGTCGTCCCTCAGCCTTTCATGGCCCGGGGCGGAGCCCTCGCACGCCCCGACACCCGAACAGGAGACGATCCTCATGCAGACCCTACGCGTGGCCGTGGACGTCGGCGGCACCTTCACCGACATCTGCATCCTCGACGAGGAGACCGGCCGCATCCGCATCGAGAAGACCTCCTCGACCCCCGATCCCATCGAGGGGATCATGGCGGGAGTCGGCACCGCGGCGATCGACCTTTCGAAGGTCGCGCTCTTCTCGCACGGCACCACGGTGGCGACGAACGCCTTGATCACCCGCCGCCTGCCGCGCACCGCCATGGTCTGCACCGACGGGTTTCGCGACGTTATCGAGATCCGGCGGGCCAACAAGGAAGACCTCTGGGACACCTACAAGGATGTGGTGAGGCCCTACATCCCGCGCCGCGACCGGATGACCGTGCCCGAACGCATCGATTCCGCGGGAACCGTGCTGACGCCGCTCAACGAGGCCGCCGCGCGAAACGTCGCGCGGATCCTCAGGCGACGCGGGGTCGAGGCGGTCGCGGTCTGCTTCATGAACTCCTATCTCAACGGCGAGAACGAGCGGGCGATGAAGGCCATTCTCGAGGCCGAGATGCCCGGTGTTCCCGTCTCCATCTCCTCGGCGGTGCTGCCCGAGATCTTCGAACACGAGCGCTTCTCGACCACGGTCGCGAACGCCGCCCTCAGCCCCGTCGTCGTCGACTACACGCGGCGCCTCGGCGAACGCCTGGCCGACGAGGGCTACACGCGCGATCTCCTGCTCTTGCACACCGGCGGCGGCGTCATGACGCCGGCGAGCGTCAAGGATTTCGCTGCCCGGCTCGCCGGGTCCGGCATCGCCGCCGGCGCCATCGCCAGCCGCCACATCGCCTCGCTCTGCGGCTTCCGCAACTCGATCGGCCTCGACATGGGCGGCACCTCCACCGACGTGTCGCTGGCCTATGACGGGCAGTCGCGGGTGACGAAGGACTGGTACATCGAGTTCGGTTATCCCATTCGCTTCTCCTCGATCGAGGTGCTGACGATCGGTGCCGGCGGCGGCTCGCTGGCCTGGACGGACGAAGCGGGAAGTCTGCGCAACGGGCCGCAGTCGGCGGGCTCGAACCCCGGCCCGGCCTGCTACGGCAAGGGCAACCGACAGCCCACCAACACCGATGCCAACGTCACGCTCGGGCGGCTGGGCACGCGCCTTGCCGGCGGTCAGGTCCTGCTGGATCCCGCGCTCGCCAGCGCCGCCGTCGAGGAGGGCGTCGCCGAGCCCTTCGGACTGGAACTTCATGCGGCGGCGGATGCGATCCTGCGCGTCGCCAATGCCAACATGTCGGATGCGGTGCGCCTGATCTCGATCAGTCGCGGCTACGATCCGCGCGATTTCGCGCTCGTCGCCTTTGGCGGGGCCGGCGCGCTTCACGGCGTCGCCATCGCCCGCGAACTCGCCATTCCCGTGGTGATCGTCCCGCCCAATCCCGGTGTCACCTCCGCGCTCGGCTGCCTCCTCGTCGACATGCAGCACGACTTCTCCGAAAGCTGCATGATGACGGCCGCCGGCGCCGACCCTGCGGCGATCGAGGCGCAGTTCGCCCGCATCGAGAAGGAGGCCCTGGAACGTCTCCTGCACGAGGGCGTCGCGCCCGAGGACATCGTCCTGCAGCGTTCGATCGACATGATGTATCAGGGACAATGGCGCTCGATGGCCGTCGGCGCGCCCAGCCCGATCGGCGACATCGCCTCGCTCGTCGCCGAATTCCACCGCGAGCACGAGCGCGAATACAATTTCCGCCGCGACGATGCCCCGGTCAGCTTATTCCGCATCAATCTGAAGGCGATCGGCGTCGTGCCGAAGGCCGACCTCCTCGTTCACGAGCCGACCGGCGAGACGCCCGAACCGGCCAGCCGCAGGCCGGTCTGGTTCGACGGCGAGGCGCCCGTCGACACGCCCGTCTACGAGCGCACCACCCTGCCCTGCGGGTTCTCGTTCCCCGGCCCCGCGATCGTCGAGCAGGTGGATTCAACCGTGGTCGTGCCGCCCGGTTCGCTCGCCGAGATCGACAAGTACCTGAACATCCTCATTCGCGTGAAGGGCTGAGAGACATGAGCACCACCCTCGATCCCGTCACCTTCGAAGTCCTGAAGAACTCCTTCATCACCAGCGTCGACCAGATGGGCGAGCAGATCCTGCGGACCTGCTACTCCTTCGTTATCTACAATCGCGACTTCTCGAGCGCGCTGCACGACGCCGAGGGCAACTGCGCCGCGCAGGGCAACCAGGACATCGCGGTCCACGTCGGCACGCTGCACTTCACCTGCAAGGACGTGATGCGCGCCTTCGAGGGCGACATGCACGAGGGCGACGTCTACGCCATCAACGACCCCTATGCCGGCGGCACGCATTTCTCCGACGTGCGGCTCATCCGGCCGATCTTCGCAGACGGCAAGATCATCGCCTTCAGCCAGTCGAACGGGCACTGGTCCGACGTCGGCGGCAGCGTGCCCGGCTCGTTCGACGTCTCGGCGCGCGACATGTTTCGCGAGGGCCTGCGGATCACCCCGGTGCGCCTGTTCGACAAGGGCCGCTTCTGCAAGGACGTGGCGCATCTCATCGCCTCCAACACCCGCGACCCCGCCTCGATCATCGGCGACATCCATGCGCAGGCGCAGGCCACGCAGGTCTGCGAGCGCGAGATCCTGCGGCTCGTCGGCAAATACGGTCGCGACACGGTCTCCACCGGCCTGTCGTCGGTTCAGGATTATGTCGAGCGCGCCATGCGCCAGCGCCTCGCCGCCCTGCCCGACGGCGAATGGGAGACGCAGGACTTCATCGACCGCGACCCTGCGGGCGGCGAAGGGTTGATCCCGATCAAGGTCAAGCTGACGATCAAGGGCGACCGCGCGATCTACGATTTCACCGGCAGCCATCCGACGATCGGCTCGATCTACAACTCGGCCTTCGGCGCCACCTTCTCGGCCGTCGCGGCGGGCATGAAGACCTTCTTCCCCGACCTGCCGCTGAACAGCGGCTTCTATCGGGTGTTCGAGATCATCGCGCCAGAGGGCTCGATCGTCGATGCGAAATGGCCCGTCGCCGTCACAGGCTTCCTGATGCCCTTCGAGAAGATCATGAATGCGATCTACGAGATCTGGTCGAAACTCATCCCCGAACGCGCCATCGCCTGTGCCTTCAACCTCGAATACCTGCTGACCGGCGGGCAGGACGCCCGCACCCCGGAGAAGCCGATCTACATGTTCTACGACTGGCTGCCCGGCGGCTGGGGCGGGCGCAACGGCAAGGACGGCAGCAACGTCACCACCGCCTGCTTCGGCACCGGCCTGATGTCGCAGCCGGTCGAGGGGCAGGAGCGCGCGAACCCGATCCTGACGACCGAATGCCAGATCCTGACGGATTCCGCCGGTCCCGGCCGCTGGCGCGGCGGCGTCGGGCTGCGCAAGACCTCGATGATGCTGAAAGCCGAGAACAGCGTCATCTCCTACATTTGCGACCGCGAGCGCGCCATCGTCTGGGGCATCGAAGGCGGCCTGCCGTCCATGCCGCACGGCCTGACGCTGCACCGCGCCGGAGTGGAGGCCGAAGAGCGCCTGGGTTCCATGTTCTCAGACGTCTCGATCGGCGAAGGCGACGTGTTCTCGCGGCCGACGGCGGGCGGCGGCGGGTTCGGCGATCCGCTGGAGCGGGACCCGGCGCTCGTCCTCGAAGACGTCAAGGACGACTATGTGTCCGTGGCGCGGGCCGAGCGGGACTACGGCGTCGTCGTGACCACGATCGACGCCGAGCTTTGCGAGTTCGCCATCGACGTCGAGGCCACGAAGAGCGCGCGAGCCCGCATCCGGGCCGAGCGGCCGGGCTGGGCGGTGGCGGATCCCGAAAGCATCGCCGCGGCCTACCGGGCCGGCGAACTCGATACGATGGACGTGATCCGGCGCCACGCGGTGCTTCTCGACTGGGGCACGGGCGAACTCCTGCCGAAATCGACCGAGCAGTTCCGCGAGATGTTCCAGAAGCGCTCGGCGTCGAAATGGCAGGCTGCGGGATGAGCACGGCCAGCGGCCTCTACGTCGCGCCGACCCTGGCCGACGCCCTGGCGGCCCTCGGCGACGGCGGCGCCGACGCGGCCCCACTTGCCGGCGGCACGTGGATCATGCGGGCGCCGCTGCGGCACGAGGCGCCGCGGCGCGCCTATGTCGCCCTGTCGGGAATCGGGGAGATGACCCGCATCGAGATCGCATCCGACGGCGTCTCGATCGGGGCCTGCGTCACCCATTCCGCTCTGGCGATGGCGCTGGCGGGCCTGCCCGACCTTGCGGCACTTGCGCAGGCGGCGAGCCACTCCGCCAACCCGGCCGTGAGGAACGTCGCCACGATCGGTGGCAACCTCTGTAGCGCAAACTTCGCTGCAGCCGATCTCGTGCCGGCGCTGATCTGCCTGCAGGCGGAGGTCGAGCTGATCGACGGGCGCGGCCGCGACAGGATCGCGATCGAGCGGTTCCTGGAGTTGCGATCGGCACTCCCGCCCGGCCGCATCGTCGCCCGGGTCCTGGTGCCCCGATCCGCGGGCCGGTCCGCCCATGTGCGGCTGCCACTCCGCAAGGCCGGCGACTATCCGGTGGCGATCGTCAGTTGCCACGTCGAACTGGACGGGCGCGGGCATGTCGGGGCGATCCGCGTCGCGGTCGGATCGGTGGAGGCGACCGCCCGGCGCTGGCCGGGTCTGGAGGGCCACCTCGCCGGCCGGCCGCTCGACGCGCAGCGCGCCTTCGACTCAACGAAGTTCTGCATGGCGGACTTCACCGGTCGCGACGGGGTGGAGGCGCCGGGCTGGTATCGCACCAGCGTTCTGCCCGCCCTCGTGCGCCGCGCCGTCCTCGCGCTCGGCCCCCGGAGCATTGGATGACGATGTGGAGCCAAAGCCCATGACACTTCGCCTGCTCGTCAACGGTGAGGACCGTGTCAGCCGGAGCGACGCCATGACGCCGCTCATCGATGTCCTTCGCGACGAGTTTCATCTGACGGGCGCCAAGCCGGTCTGCCGTGAGGGCTTCTGCGGTGCCTGCACGGTTCTGCTCGACGACGAGCCCGTCATGTCGTGCCTCCTGCCCTGCGGCCTCACCAGGGGACGGGCGATTCGCACCGTCGAGGACCTGTCGAGCGGCGGCATGCTCTCGGACCTCCAGACGGCGATGGTCGATCACGATGCCGTCCAGTGCGGCATGTGCTTCCCCGGCATGCTGATGACGTTGACGAGCGTCCTGAGCCGTCATCCCGCCCCCAGCCGCGACGACATCCGCGCGGCCCTCTCGGGAAATCTCTGCCGCTGCACCGGCTATGAGCGCATCGTCGACGCGGCGCTCTCGCTCAGCTCCGCCGCCGTCGCGCGATAGGTCGCCCCATGCCGAACCCGCAGAACGCCGTGATGAACTTTCGCCGCCGCGATGCCGGCGACAAGTTGCAGGGGCGCACCCGCTACACGATCGACCGCGCCAGCGCCGGAATGCTCCACGCCGCCGTCCGGCGCGCCGACATCGCCTGCGGCCGCATCCTCGGCATCGACACGACCCATGCGGCGCGAATGCCGGGCGTGCGGGCCGTGATCACCGGAGCGGACGCGCCCGGCCGGCACGGCATCGGCGTCGCCGATCACCCGCTCTTCGCGCGCGACCTCGTGCGCTACCACGGCGAGCCCCTGGCCGCCGTCGCCGCCGATACGCTTGAACAGGCGCTGGCGGCGGCCGCCGCGATCGAGGTCGACATCGAACCGCTGGCGCCCGTGCTGACGATGACGGATGCGCTTCGCCCGGATGCGGCGCTCGTTCATCCCGGCTGGCGCGACTACGAGATCCTCGTCGAGGGCGGCGGGCAGACGGAGAACGTCGCGTGGGAGGCCGCCGTGCTGCGCGGCGACCCGGACGCCGCCTTCGCAAGGCCGGACGTGACGATCGTCGACAGCCGCTTCGAGGTCGGCCGGCAGAACCACGTCTCCTTCGAGCCGCGCGCAGTGGTCGCCTCCTACGAGGACGGACGGTTCCACATCGAGACGTCGACGCAGGTTCCCTGGACCGTGCGCAGCGCCACCGCCGCCCTGCTCGGCGTTCCCACCTCCGACGTGCGCGTCACCGTGCCGCCCGTCGGCGGGGCCTTCGGGCTGAAGTTCGACTGCGCGCTCGAACCCTTCGTCGCGCTTCTGGCGCGCGCCAGCGGTCGCGCGGTGCGGCTCGTCAATTCGCGCGAGGAGGAGATGCTGACCTGCCTCTTCCGCGAGAACGCGGAGATCCGCATCCGCTCGGCCGTCACTCAAGGTGGCGAGATCGTCGGTCGCGAGGGCTTCGTGCTGATGGACTGCGGCGCCTATGGCGGCGAGCAGGTGTTCCTGACGACGATGACCGCCCATACGCTCGGCGGAAACTACCGGCTGGGCTCGGTGCGCCTCAAGACGCAAGCCGTCTACACCAACACCGCGCCCAACGGCGCCTTCCGCGCCTGCAACGGCGTCTACAACACGTTCGCGCTGGAGCGTCACACCGACGAGATCGCCGCAGCGATCGGCATGGAGCCGCTCGAGTTCCGTCGCCGCAACGTGCTCGGCCACGGCGATCTCGGCGCCACCGGTCAGGTGTTCGACGGCGACGTGCTGCTGCCGATGCTCGATCGCATGGGCGAGATCACGGCGGCACGCCCTGCCGCGACGCCCCGCGCGGACGGGCGTCTCGTCGGCCGCGCCACGACGGTCGGAACTTGGTTCGTCTTCGTCGGCCCCTCGGCTGCCACCGTCAATCTCAATGTCGATGGCAGCGCGACGCTCGTCACCTCGGGCGTCGAGATCGGCTCGGGCTCGATGATGCAGGCGCTTCCGCAGATCGTCGCGAACACGCTCGGCCTCGCGCCCGATCGCGTCGTCGTGCGCGCCGCCGATACGGATGCGGCCGGCTATGATGTCGGCGTTGGCGGCGGTCGCACGACCGTGTCGCTCGGCGCGGCGAGCCTGGCCGCCGCCACCGAGGTCCGCACCAAGCTGCTCGCCGTGGCGGCGACCCTGCTCGATGCGTCGCCGGACGACCTCGTGATGGAGAATGGCCGGATCGAGGTTGCCGGCGCCAACGGCTACGGTTTCGCGATCGCCGAGGTCGCCGCGCGAGCGCAGGCCGACCTTGGCCCCATCGGCGGAACGGGCGCCTTCACCAGAACCGGCATGCCGGCCATGGTGGGCTGCTGCACCGGGCATTTCATCGATGCGATCGATATCCCCATTTTCGCCGTCCACGACTGCGAGGTGGCGGTCGATCCCGACACCGGCCATGTCGAGATCCTCGATTACACCGTCGTGCAGGATGTCGGCCGAGCGCTCAATCCGAGCGCCGTTCATGGCCAGATCCAGGGCGGCGTCGTGCAGGGCCTCGGCTACGCCCTGCACGAGGAGGTGACGATCGACGGGGATGGGCGGA
>NZ_BBWH01000012.1 GCF_001463705.1 Aureimonas sp. AU12
CCTTGCCCTGATGCAGGAGCGCATGGTCGGCTGACGGCCGGGCGAGAGATCGGAGGCGCCAAGCGGGATCACGACGCTGGCGGCGAGCGCATCGACAGGGCGTTGGCGAGGATCGTCCGGCGCGCCGGCTCGGCGCCGAGATCGAGGCCGCCAGAAGCTCAACGAGGTGGCGCTCCAAGAGCGCTGCCGCATGCTCGCCGTCGCGACGCTCCAGCGTGTCCACCAGCGCATGGTGCGCGTGGCTCTCGCAGATCGTTTCCGGCCGGCGCCAGTACTTGCTAGCCGAGACCCCATAGCGGGTGCCGAGCTTCTGGTAATGACCTATATCGGCCGCTCACGCTCTAGTCTTACGTTCCTCAGAGCAGACATCCTTCGGTCGATACGCGGCAGCGGACCTGGCCCTATCTTACACTCAATAGGGGTTCTGCCGCCGTCAGAACCTGCTCGCGCGCCTTGTCTTCGAGCGGTAGGATCGGCTTCGGCAACTTTGCCTTCCCCAATCCGAGTAAGTCCAGGAGCACATTCATCACGCGCAGGCTGCCGAAGGCCTTGAAGGTCTCCCAAAGCGGCGCGAGGGACGCATCGATCCGGCGCGCCTCTCCCGCATCGCCCACTTGCGCGGCGCGTACCAGCGCCACGACAGGATCCGGTAGCGTGCCGCCGAGGACGCTGTAGAACGCATCCGCGCCTGCCAGGAGGGCGTCCGCCGTTCCCCAATCGCCGCTGTAGCCGACCGCAAGGCCCGTCCTGTCGCGCAGGGCGGCGATCTCGCTCCCGTAGTCGCCGTCAGACGGCAAGGGCATCTTCCCGGCCCGGATCGTGGGGAGGCGGGAGAGCCGCTCCAGAAGATCGAGGCCGAAGGTGAAACGGGTGGTGCCGGGATTGTTGTAGATGCAGAGCGGTAGGCCGGATGCGGCCGTCACCGCCCGGTAGTGTTCGAACGCCTCGTTCTTCCCGGGTCAGGTAGGCATAGGTGCCCGTCGAGCCGAGAAGGCCGATCGAGTCGACGCCTGGCTCGCACAGGCGATCCAACAGCCTCTCGAGCATCTCTACGTCGACGCGGCCGTGCTCGTCGGCAGGCGTGATCGGGAAGGCGGACAGACCATGGAACGATGACGTGACGGGCATCGTGGGCTCCTTGAGGACGATCATCGGGACAGGATCAAGCGGATGCCCGCGCCTGCGAAGAAGACGGCGAGCGCACTCTCGATCCAG
Source organism: Aureimonas sp. AU12 (assembly GCF_001463705.1). Classification (GTDB taxonomy): domain Bacteria; phylum Pseudomonadota; class Alphaproteobacteria; order Rhizobiales; family Rhizobiaceae; genus Aureimonas. Next base: position 1,216 of record NZ_BBWH01000012.1, read on the forward strand.
CGCCGGGCGCGGGCATACCCCCGAACCATCGGCGCGGTCGAGAAGAGAAGGGCATGGCCCGGGAAGATCAGGACGCCGAGCAGGACGCAGCCGCCATAGGCCACCGCCACCGTTCCCAGGGCGGCGTCGGGCTTCAGTCCAAGCGACAGGATCGCGACCCATGCTAGGACCGACTTTGGATTCCCCAAGTGCATCAGCACGCCCCAGCCGTAGAGCGCCAAGGCTCTTGGCGAACGGGACGCCGCGTCCTTGGTTGGCTTGTCGGGGGTTGCCGCCGACCGCGCGGTCCGCCACGCGAGCCAGAGGAGGTAAAGGCCACCACCCACTTTCAAGACGACGAGGGCGTTGGCATTGCTTGCCAGAAGCGTCGACACGCCCGTTGCGGCGATGAGACCCCAGCACGTCGACATCGTGACGACACCCGCGACTAACGCGAGCGCAGGCCCGCGACCATGCATCATGGCGGTGTTCATGATCGCCACGTTGCTTGGCCCGGGGCTTCCGGCGGCGATAACTTAGGTCGTGTAGACGATGAGGAGATCATGCATCGGCGGGTCAGCCCGGATGTTTCATGGCGCTCACGAGAGCGATGTTGCGAGGGTCAGCATGACGATGTCGACGAGGGCGTCCAGGATGCGCCAAGCCGCGGGGAGCGTGAAGACAGATTGCAGCAGGCGCGCGCCGTAGCCGAGGGCCGCAAACTACGCGAAGCTTGCCGTTGCGGCGCCGAGGACAAAGACCGGGCGCGGCGCTTCCGGCTAGGCCGACCCCGCCGTTCCCATCAGCAGGACCGTGTCGAGGTAATTGCCTCGACAGCTGAGCACTTTGTCATCGCTATGCTAACATCGTCACCCTCGGCTATTAGCGCAAGGTTGGTCGCGATGGCGTATCAACATGAGCGTTGATAAAATTTTGCCGCCACAATTATCGCGGGATGAGGCTGCAGTGCCGTGTCGCCGATCGCCTGCGATCGATGGCCGCGCAATCAGTTTGCGCTCGAGGCTGGGGAACTGGCGTCAGGCCTCGTCGTCTTCCTGAAGACGAGAACGGCCGGTGTCGTTCCTCCATGGCAAGGACGACGAGCGATGCAACATTCCATCACCTCGGCAATGTTGGCGGGCACGGCCCTGCTGCTCGTTTCCGCGCAGACTCTGGCGCAACCGGCTCCGGCCATGCCGACCTCGAAAGCGAGTCTCGAGCAGGTCGCAGCGTTTCCGCATCAGGTGACGGGCGTGACGGTTTCCGAGGATGGGCGCATTTTCGTGAACTTCCCGCGGTGGACCGAGGACTCTCCGGTCTCCGTCGCCGAGGTCGCCAAGGACGGATCGATCACCCCTTACCCGAACGCCGAGTGGAACAGCTGGCGCAATGCGCGCAAGGACGAGATGTCGCCCGGCGACCATTTCGTCTGCGTCCAGAGCGTGGTCGCCGACGGGCGGGGCCATCTCTGGGTGCTCGATCCCGCAGCACCGGCGCAGTCGCTCATTGTGCCCCAGGGACCCAAGCTGGTGCGGATCGACCTGAAGACGAACGCCGTCGTGCAGACGATCGCCTTCGACGAGACCGTGGCGCCTCAGGGGTCCTACCTCAACGACATTCGCTTCACCGCGGACGGCCGCCACGCCTTCATCACCGACTCCGGGGCGAAGGGCGCGCTTCTCGTGGTCGACCTCGAAAGCGGCAAGGCGCGCCGCCTGCTCAACGGCCACCCGTCCACGCAGGTCGAGAAGGGCGTCGTCGTTTCCACCGACGGCAAGGCGCTGCGCCGCCCGGATGGGCGCGGCGTCGAGTTCTCCGCCGATGGCATCGCCCTCTCGAAGGACGGCGCGCATCTCTACTGGCAGGCGATCAAGGGCCGCACGCTCCATCGCATTCCCACGCAGACGCTGCTGTCCGCCGACGTCTCCGGCGACGAGGTCGCGTCGGCCGTCGAGAATTTCGGCGAGAACGGCGTGTCGGACGGGCTGCTCATCGGTCGCGACAGCGGGCGGATGTATCTGAGCGCGGTGGAGGAGAATGCGGTGAAGGTTCGCGACCTCGAGGCCGGGCCAACCGCGCAGCCGAGCGTTCTCGTCCGCGACGAGCGCCTGCGCTGGCCCGACACGTTCGGCGAGGGCCCGGACGGCACGATCTACGTCACGTCGTCTCACATTCAGGACTCCGTCTTCTTCAAGCCCGGTGCGCCCGCCAGCCTGCCGACCGAACTCTGGAAGGTCGTGTTCGAGACGAACGGGACGCCAGCACCCAAGCCGTAAATGTTGGCGAGGCGCACAAAGCGTAACGCTCACTGCCTTGCCTGCGGGCGTCGATCCGGTCATATCGACCGCTCGACGCAAAGGGCTCGCCGGGCGAGCGTGTTCGAGGGCTCTTCCCATCTGCGATCTTTACGCGATCATGAAAGACCAGCCCGCGATCCGTGGCCTCACGCGGGCGACGAAGGATCGCGCCGGGCCTCTGTCGCCCCTGCCCGTCGTCTTTCCCGACGACGAGGCGCCCGTCGTGCGGTCGGTGGACGGGGTTCGTGAACTGACGAGGATGCGATGGGGCCTGCCGTCGCCCGCCTTTGCCACGAAGGGCCGGCCGAACGATCCCGGGGTCGCCATCATCCGCAGCCTCAAGAGCCCGCACTGGCGTCCGTGGCTGTCACCGGAACACCGCTGCCTCGTGCCGTTCACGTCGCTCGCCCAGTACGAAACGACGCCGGAGCGGCGAAAGCTGCCGGTCTGGTACGCCGTCGACGAAAGCCGACCCCTGATGGTGTTCGCCGGCGTCTGGTGCCGTTGGACGGGCGTGCGGAAGGTCGAGGAGGGCGAAGTGAGCGTCGACGTGTTCGGCCTTCTGACCGTGGATGCCACCAAGACGGTCGGGGCAATGAACCCGAAGGCGTTTCCGCTGATCCTGACCGAAGCCGACGAGATGGACGTCTGGCTTCGGGCGCCGTGGTCGGAAGCCTCGAAACTGCTGCGGCCTTTGCCGGCACCCGGCCTCTCCGTCGTGGCGCGTGGCCGGCGGAAGGACGGGTAGAGCGGCTCGATGGAAATCTTCGGGGAGCGGCATCCAGGGCCCTCCCCGATCGAAGCCTCCCACCTACTGCGCGGGTTTCATCGTATCGATGCGCCTGGAATACTCTTCCAGCACCGGCAGAGCCTTATCGGCATAGGCCTCGAGGTTCGGATCGGTGCCGTCGGCGGCATATCCGCGATGCAGCACTACAGCGTCGTTATGCGCCAGGATCTGCTGCTTCAGATAGAGCTTCTACCTGTGGCCCTTTTCCGCCGACAACGGCTGGAGCTTCGTCGCCTCCTTCGAGGCGAGCGTCGTCGGGACCGTGACGCCGGCCTTGGCGACCGCGACCTTGAGGTCTGCCGCCGCCTTCGTGTGGTCGGCGATCATCTGGGTCGCGAATTCCTTGACCTTCGGGTCGCTCGCGCCGTCCTTGAGGATCATCTCGCTCGACTGGATCTCGAACATCCCGCCGGACGCGGCCTTCCCGGTAAAGGCCGCCGGCGACGACTGGGCCATGGCGGCGGTGGCGACGAAGAGGAAGCCGGCCGTGGTCAGAACTGTCTTCCTGATCGATCTCCCGGTTCGCCCCATTGCGAAGGGGCGTCGGGGTCTCAATCGGTAGGGATAGCGGGCGCTCCCAAACCATTCGCATGGCCGACTATCAGCCACGCAGGCGTGACCTTCGTCGGTTGCGGCATCACGCGACCATCGGCAATCGTTGTCGATCCCATCGGATCCAACGATTCGAGCCGTGCCTTATGGCCGTGACATCTCACTGTAGCCGCCGACAACCGCCAGTCGTCCCGGACTACCGATCGCGGCCCGGATCAGAGGACACAACAAAGCGCTCCGCGAATGGGCGCCGGTTGGCTCGAACGAGCGGTCCCGGACGCACGACATTGGCGGAACGAGGCTCGGATCGAGCCGCCGTTCTCGTTCTCGAAAAGAGAGGCCGGCCTTAGCCGAAGGCTGCCGGGCGACGTGCGCCGGCTGCGGGCTCTTTCTTCTTCGGCGAGGGTAGCAGCCCTTCCTTCTGAAGCGCCTTGCGAGCCGCCTTGCGCGAACGGCGGACAGCTTCCTGCTGCTCGCGAACGCGCTTCTCGGACGGCTTCTCGTAGAAGGAGCGGGCCTTCATCTCGCGGAAGACGCCTTCGCGCTGCAGCTTCTTCTTCAGCGCCCGGAGGGCCTGATCCACATTGTTGTCCCGAACATCAACCTTCATGCGTATTCCCGTTTCCAAAACAATGAATTTGACCGCAACCTAGCAGCCGAGGCGCCTGATGAAAATGCTGCCTCGGTTGCAGACGCGATCCTTCGAATGTCCGACTTGCCAAAGAGCCGCCGACCAATGCCGTTCTCGTCTTGCCGGAGAGACCGTCCAGCAAATTTCATGGGTGCTTTATCGCAAGCGCCCTCCGGCTCCAAGACTGATTCTGAAGACAGACCGCGCCAAAGCGTCATTTGGTGCCGTCGAGAGGGGTCCATCGTGGCGATTTGGCCGCAAAATGGGTCAGCCACGACGGGACCGGAACGGCGAAAGGAGCTAGGTCCGAGGCTGCAGGCGACCAATGTCGGGGATGGTCGCCCGTCAACGCGACTTCCACCCGAGGAGCCGCATCGCATTGGCGGTGACGAGGACGGTGGCGCCCGTGTCGGCGAGAATCGCCGGCCAGAGGCCCGTGAGGCCGACGAGGGTGGTGACGAGGAACACCGCCTTCAGGCCGAGCGCGATGGCGATGTTCACGCGGATGTTGCCCATCACGCTCTTCGAGAGGTCGATCATGTCCGGGATGTCCCGCACCCGCCCGTGCAGCACGGCGGCGTCCGCCGTCTCCAGCGCGACGTCGGTGCCGCCGCCCATGGCAATGCCGATGTCGGCCGCCGCCAACGCCGGGGCGTCGTTGATGCCGTCGCCGATCTTGGCGACCTTGAACCCTTTCGCCTGAAGCTCGCGCACGATGCGCTGCTTGTCCTCCGGCAGAAGCTCGGCGCGCGCCTCGATCCCGAGGGATGCGGCCACGGCCTCGGCGGTGCGCTTGTTGTCGCCCGTCAGCATGACGGTCCGGATACCGGATGCCTTCAGGCTCGCAAGACCGTCGGCCGCGTCCGGCCGCGCCTCGTCGCGCATGGCGATGAAGCCCGCCACGGCACCGTCGACGACCACCACCGACACCGTCTTGCCTTCGGAGTTCAGGGCCTTGATCGCATCCGCCTGCTCGGCCGGGAGCGTCGAGCGTCGAGCGGCCGCCTGCTGTGAGCCAAGGAACACCCGCTCCCCGCCGACGCCGCCCTCGACGCCTTCGCCGGGAACCGCCTGAGCATCGAAGGCGGGCGGAATCGGCGCCCTGTCCGCCTTGGCGCGATCGAGGATCGCGAGCGCCAGCGGATGGTTCGATCCCGTCTCCAGCGCCGCGGCCAGCGACAGGACCTGCGTCTGCGAGCGGCCGAGGGCGACGATGTCGGTCACCACGGGTTTGCCCGCCGTCAGCGTTCCCGTCTTGTCGAAGGCAATCGCGGTGATGCCGCCGAGGCTCTCCAGCACGGCGCCGCCCTTCATCAGGAGACCGCGGCGGGCCCCCGCGGACAGGCCGGCGGCGATCGCGGCCGGCGTCGAGATCACCAGCGCACAGGGGCAGCCGATGAGGAGAATCGCCAAGCCCTTGTAGATCCATTCGTCCCAAGCGCCGCCGAAAGCCAGCGGCGGAACGACGGCGACCAGCGCTCCGACCGCCAGAACGGCGGGCGTATAGACCTTCGAGAAGCGGTCGATGAAACGTTCGGTGGGCGACTTCGATTCCTGCGCCTCCTCGACGAGCCGCACGACGCGCGCGATCGTGTTGTCGGATGCCGCAGCCGTCACCTTCACCCGCAGGACCGAGCCCGCGTTGACCGTGCCGGCGAAGACGGGATCGCCGACGGTCTTGCGCTTCGGCACGCTCTCGCCCGTGACCGGCGCTTCGTCGACCTCGCCCGAGCCTTCCACGACCACGCCATCGGCGGGGATCCGATCGCCCGGACGCACGAGGATGGTGGAGCCGATCGTCAGGCTGTCAGCAGGCACATCCACCGTCTCGCCGTCCACCTCGAGCAGCGCCGTCTTCGGGACGAGGGCCGAAAGACCCTGGATGCTCGCCCGGGCACGGCCGGCGGCGACGCCCTCCAGCATCTCGCCGACGAGGAACAGGAGGACCACCGTCACCGCCTCCTCCTCGGCGCCGATGAAGACGGCGCCGATGGCGGCGATCGACATCAACGTCTCGATCGAGAACGGCGTGCCGAAGCGGGCGGCCGTGATCGCGCGCCAGGCAACCGGAACGAGGCCGACAGCAAGCGCTGCGAGGAAGGCCGGACGCTCGAGCGAGGGAACGAGATGGCCGAGCGCGTAGGCGACGACGAGCGCGGCACCGCAGGCCGCAGTCAGCCGGGCCTTGCGCGTGCGCCACCACGCCATCCCGGCTTCGCTCGGGTGGTCGTGGGTGTGGCCGGCGTGATCGTGCCCCTCACCCTCGTGGCCATCGGGATCATGCGCATTGGAAATCGCTGCAAGATCCGAGGCCGGCTCGGCGCCGTAGCCGAGGTTGCGGACCTGCCGCACCACGCTCGTCCCGTCGAAGCCTTCGCCATGGCTGACCTTCACCGTTCCCGCGGCAACGGAAACGGCGACGTCCTCCACCCCCGGAAGCCGCCGGATGGCGGTGTCGACCTTGTTGCCGCAGGCGGCGCAATCCATCCCGCTCACCCGGTAGCGGCTCTCGTGTCTCAGGGCGCTCATGGCGATCCGTCCTTGCATCTCGATCACCGCAGGGCCTACTTCCTCTAGCGGCTAGAGGAGCAAGCGGAAAAATGACGAAGGGTGTTCCAATCGGAGAGGCATCGCGCGCCAGCGGCATCAAGGTGCCGACGATCCGCTACTACGAACAGATCGGCCTGCTGCCCTCGCCGCCGAGGACGGAGGGCAACCGTCGCCTCTACGACGCAGGGGATCTTCGGCGCCTGCGCTTCATCCGGCATGCGCGCGAGCTCGGCTTCGAGATCGATCCGATCCGCGAGCTTCTGGCGCTCGCCGGCGAGCCGGACCGCCCCTGCGCGAGTGCCGACAGCCTCGCGGCCGCTCACCTTGCCGACATCGACCACAAGATCGCCCGGCTGACGGCCCTGCGGGCGGAGGTCGCACGGATGACGGCGTGCACGAACCACTCGGTTGCCGAATGCCGGGTGATAGAGGCGCTCGGCGACCACGGGACATGCCTGTCCGAAACGCACTGAGGCTCGGCCTGGGCGACCTTGATGAGCAGTCAACTGGCTGAGCCCTACCGGCATCGTGATCATCGCCGTCACGCACTGATGTTGGCGACCGCGCGCGTCATCAGGCGCTATCTGTCGAACACCCCGCCGCCCTTCGAGCCGGACGTGGCATTCGATCCCGTTCCAGTGGAGCGACGAGGCGTCGAGGTCCGGGGCGAAGCACCGCCTATCAGACCGCCAGTATCGTTCGTGTGCCGAGCGCCTCAAGGCAACGGTCGAGATCCGCGAAGCTCTCGATCGCGGCATGGGCTTGGTGGTGGCGGTCGGGCGCGGGCTTTCGGTGGATGCGCTCGGGACGCCGGATCTCGATCGTCGTCCAGCCTCGCGCCCGCGGCGTGACGAAATCCTTCGTCGGATTGTCGGCGACATAGACGAGCGAGCCCGCCCCTGCCCCCGCCCAGGCTTCGACGATCTCGAACGATCGAGGATGCGGCTTGCCGAAGCCGGGCCCGAGCGCGCCCGTGCAGACGACGCAGCCCAGAACCTCGCGCAGAGACAGCGCCCGGATCTTCGCCTCCTGCGTCGCCGCCGGCCCGTCGGTGATCAGCGCGCCACGCCAGCGACCGTCGCGCCCGGAGAGATAGCGCCGCACATCGGCCGCGAGCGCGATGTCGGGGTCGTGGTCGCGATAGGACTCGACGAGACGCGCCACGAGGTCCGGCGTCGCTGTCAGCCCCTGCGCGGCGAGCGCCCGGTCGAAGATCCGGCCGCGCCCGCCTTCGTCGAGGATCGCGAGGCAGCGTTCGGCGAACCGCCCGCGATCCGCCGCATCGGCAAGGCAGGCGGAGGCGGCCTCAAATCCGCTGCGGGCGAAATCGCGCTCCAGATAGAGCGTGTCGTCGAGATCGAAGACGAGGATGGGCGCGCTCATCGGATAAAGACGGCGGCGTCGTAGCGCAGCATGGTGACGCCGGCCTGCCACCCGTCGCCGCACGAGGACGCCAGCCCCGCCGTCTCCTCCAGCAGCCACCGCGCGAAGGGCGCCCCGGCCTCGTGCGCCAGCGGATAGCCGCCGCCGAACCGGGCGTTGATCTCGAAGACGCGCGGACCGCTCGAGCGGTCGAGGATCAACTGGAAGCAGGCGGCCCCACGAAGACCGGGCATCGCCTTCCCCACGCCTTCCGCCAGCAGATCGAAGAGCGGGTCACGCTCGGTCACGCCCTTCTCGACCTCGCCGGCCCGCACCCGCACCCGCCGATGCGGCACGACGCAGCGCAGGCGCCCCGCCGCGTCGACGAAGACGTTCACCGTGTATTCCGGCCCTTCGAGGAGTTGCTGCAGCACCATCGGCTCGGTCGAGGACGCCGGCAGGTCGGCCGCCACCCGGACGATCTGGATGCCCCGGCTGGCGCTGCCGCCGGAGGGTTTCAGGAACAGCGGCCAGGCCAGCGCTTCCGGGTCCTCGACCGCCTCGATCGCCATCGTCCAGGGAACGGGAACGCCCGCCCGCTCCAGGGCGACGGCCGTCTTCAGCTTGTCCCGCGCGACGGCGACATCCTCGCTCGCCCCGACATGGACACGTGCGCCGGCAGCTTCGAACGCGGCTCGCGCATCGGCGAGCGGTGAGAGTTCGGTGTCGATCGTGGGCACGACGAGGCCCACGCCTTCCGCCCGCACGATGGCGAGAAGGGCATCGACATAGCCGGGATCGTCGACGCGCGGGACCGCGAAGCGCGCGTCGGCCCGGTGGCACGCCGCGCTCCAGTCCGGTTCGAGGTCGCAGGCGAGAACCCGCAACGGCAGTCCGAGTTCGGCTGCCGACTGGCGGAAGCAGTCGAGGAGGCCGGCGCGGCGCCCCGCCGACGTCAACAGCATCGTCAGTGCCATCTCGCGTCAACCCCGACGGGCGAGGTGGAAGGGCCGAGCCTTCGCCTGGCCCCATCCGGCGGCAGTGGAGGCTTGGACGATCGCAGGCGCGACCGGCGTCTCGATGGCGATCATGAAGGTCCGTCCTCGCTGCCTTGATAGGATGAGGTCGAGCCTACCCGGTGCCTTCGGAGCGGCAAGCCGTCGATCGGGCGCGACGCTTGCCACCGATGACGGCCGCACCGCACCCCCCTCCTCCGGAAGCGGGAGAGGCGTCATTCGCCTACGCCCTTCGTCGGGGTCCGGTTGCCCGATCTCGGGAGCGGACCTCGCTGACTTCCCGCATCGCCCGGCCTCGCGTCGCGCTTATGCTGGCCGTTGGCGGATCTTCGATCCGGCAGCACGATCGGGTCTTTGGGAGGGGCTGAGGAATGAGCGGCAGGCGATCCCCGGCGAACGGCACCGACTCCGGCTTCAACACGGCCCTGCACGGTCTGCGCGGCATCGCCTCGGTGATGGTGTTCGCGGCCCATCTCATCGGCGGCGCCGCCCGGCATATCTACGAGACCGATGTCGGCTACATTTCGGCGATCACCCCCTGGTGGAACTTCGGGACGTTCGGCGTCGAGATCTTCTTCGTCATCAGCGGCTTCGTCATCCTGCCGAGCGCGATGCGCTACGATATTCGCGAGTTCGCCGCGCGCCGTTTCATGCGGCTCTATCCCCTGTTCTTCGCGCTTTCGATCCTCTTCATCGCACTCAACGCCGCGACCGATCTCTATCCCAAGCTCAACACCGGACAGGCGATCGTCGCGGGACTGACCTTCACCGACATCTTCGCGGGAACGGAGCAACTGACGCCCAATGCGTGGAGCCTGACCTACGAGGTCTGGTTCTACGTGCTGACGGCGGCCGGCGTGTCGGTCCTGCTGCGCCATCGCTCGAAGCTCGCCGTGCTGCTGCTCGCTGTCGCGGTCGGTGCCTTCGTCGCCCGGTTTCCGATCTCGCTCTACTTCGTGACGGGGCTCGCGATCCGTTGTCTCTACGATCGGCACCCGTCGATCCGCACCGGGCGTCACCCCGTTCTCGAGATGCTGCTGATCGTCGCCGTCATCGCGCTCGGCTCACGCGGCCATTACGAGTATGACTGGCAGGATTTCCGCAATCCCGTGGTCCCGTTGCTGCTCGCGGCGACGGCGCTCTACTTCCTGCTCGCCGTCTCCGCCCAGAGTCTGACGGCCAAGGCGCTGGGAAGACCGGTGTTCCTCTATCTCGGCACGGTCAGCTACAGTCTCTACCTCGTGCACCCCTACACCTATTACGCCGTGCGCGGCCTTCTCGACCGGCATGGCGTGTTCACCGACGACATCGCCCTGTCGATGGCGCAGTTCTTCGTGCTGACGGGCGTGACGACGCTGGTGCTCACCCACGTGGTGCATCGCACGCTGGAGCGCTGGCCCTACGAGTGGGTCTATCGGCAGGCGATCTATCGCGACAAGGGCCCGCGCCGCTCGCTGCGCCTGCCCTGGCGCCCGGTGGTGAAGCCGGTCGCCCCCGCGACGGCCACCCGGCAGCCTTTGCCGTGAGCGATGAACATGGGTGGGTGATAATCGAAGGCAGGAAGGGCGCAAACCGCAGGAGGCCAGCCGAGGGCCTTCGCACCCACACCTCGCGACGCACCGGACGATCCGGCCTGCCGTCAGAGATCGAGGTCGATCTGCAGGTCCTTCAGCCGACCGACGTCGGGGATGAGAAGCCCGCCCTCGAACCGGACGACGACGCCGAGGGCCTGAAGATGGCTGAGCTCGCGCGAGACCGCCTCGCGCTGGGTGCAGACGCGGCGCGCGAGATCGGCATGGGTGGGAACGGGCATGATGACCGCGGTGCCATCCGGCCGCGCTCCATCGCGCGACAGGCGGATCAGTTCGTTGTGGATGCGAGCCTGGACGTTGAGGGTCGACAGCTCCACGATCTGATCGGCCAGCTGCGCTTCCCGGCCGACGAGATGGCGGACGAGGGCACGTGCGAGATCACGGTCGCGATCGACGCATTCGAGGAAGAGGCGCGTCGGAAGCGAGGCGACGAGCGACGTGCGGGCGGCCTCGACGGAATAGGGAACGGGCGTGGTCCCGACCAGGGACGTGTCGCCGACGAAGCTACCCTCCTGCGCCCCCCGCAGAGCGACGATCTTGCCGATGCGGGTGTAGAGAAGGTAGCGCAACTCGCCCCTGCGCAGGAAGAAGACCTTGTCGAGAAACTCGCCGGCGGTGACGATCTCCTCGCCTTCCGCCACCTCGGCCCAGCGGCAGCGCGTGCCGATCTCGGCGAGGATCGCGTCGCCGACGCCATCGAAGAAGCAGACAGGCCGAAGCGACCGATCGCTCGCCCCTTTCACGGGGGCGGCCAGACGGCTCACGGATGGATGGATGGAGATCGACATCGACTCAAAACCCGCCACGACGTCATGCCGGTCCGGCCTGCAGGGACTGCCGGGCGATCTGCTCGACAGGCCCTAAAGGCCGGCGACAAAGCGCCGGAGAGCACCGGCGCGAGCCGATACCCTCCACGACGCTTCTCCGGATGACCTGATTTTAGTTTCGCACCACGTTGTTTTCGTCCAGGATCATGTTGTTCAGGATATACGCCACTTCGGTCCGGTTCTTCGCCTTCAGCTTCTTCATGATGTTGCGAATGTGAACCTTGACCGTGCTTTCACACATGTTCAGTTCGTAGGCGATGATCTTGTTCGCCTTGCCCCGACGCAGGGCTTCCATCACCGAGCTCTGGCGTGACGTGAAGATCGTATCGGGCTGCTGCTTCTGCTTGGTCGACTGCGAGATCTCCTTGATGATCTTGTCGGACCAGAACAGGACGCTGGCGGGAATATAGACGCCGCCGGCGGCGACGAGCTGCATCGCCTTGACCGCGACTTCCAGGCTGACGCTCGTCGGCACGTAGCCGCGGGCACCGCTTTCGATCGCCTTGAGGATATCGTTGAGGTCCTCGATGTCGGACAGGAGAATGACGTCGGCCGAGGGATGGGCGGCGCTGAGCCGGGCGATATCGGCGAAATGGGTGCTCGCGCGCGCCTTCGACCACATGACGCAGAGCAGGATGATCTGGACGTTGCTGATCTCCTCCCCGTCGGCGGCCTCCAGATCATCGATCGTCGAGAAGTTGCGCAGGGTCAGGCTGGGCTCGATCATCGTCAGGCTTCGCCCGAAGCAGTCGCGCATCAGCGGCCGGTCGTCGATGATGGCAATCTCAAGCTGTACCGTACCGGACGTGCGAGTGCGGCTCGCGTCGATCCAGGGCGACGCGGCAAAGGCCGTCGGGAGATGACCCAAGGCCTCGGCGCCGATATTTCTCGAATCGACCGCCGACGAAGATGTAGAAGATGCGATAATCATAACGGCATCACTCCATTGAATGTGATCTTCTATGTTCGTCAAAAGGGCACTCGACAGTAGCGCGCAACGAACCGCTCGCGGTTGGGTCGAATACTTCTCATCGCCAACGCATTGCCCAAAGACGTGCCGGGCGCGAGCGCTGGAAACCTGACGGTCGACATATGGAGCGACTGACCAGCCATTCGGATGATCTTTATCCATACGTTCTTTACCGGTTGTTAATGATTGGCAAGGTTCGCTCCAGTTTGATGTGTGAAAAATCACAGGTTGTAGAAAAATTGTCGCGCCGTTTCAGTCGGATGTCACTAACGATCGGCACCAAACCAAAAGTTGGATGCCGTATGTCATCCTCGAGGGACACGACCGGGCGAATCATCCTTCCGCCCTTACACAACTTCAAGTAGTGGCGTCATTTGGTCAAGATCTGTCGCAAATGACGCTACGGCATCAATGTTTCGTGCAGATTTCGCACTGCCCGCGTCGCGAACGCGGTCCACGAGCCCCCCCAAACGGCGAGGATGCGCGCCGCCCCAGGCGCTCGAACTCACGCAGCGCCCTTCGCTCACGCGCCAGCAGAGGCCGATTCGCGGCCCGCGGGTACTCCGACCCGGTCCGATAGGTGTAGGCGATCGCGCCGACCTCCTCCCTTCGGTGGCATGCCGCAGCACGAGACCCAAGTTGTCCGCGTGCGCCCGCCATGGAAGGTTTCAAGTCCTTGGCGATTGAGGACGCTTTCCAATGAAATTCCTGGCCGACAGCATTTTCTTCTCGCCCATCGAACCCAGCGCCAAGGCCGAAGCCGACTTCTTCGCGCGGCTGAAGATGCGCAACGGCACGTTCAAGATGACGCGACCCTCCCGCTTCCAGGACTGGGAGGAGCGTCTCCTTCCGTTCCTTCGCGCCCGCCGCGGCGGGCTCGAGGACGTGCTCGACATCGGCGTCTCGACGGGCGTGACCACGGTGGAGTTCGCCGAGCATCTTCGCCGTCATGGCTTCGACGCCCGCTTTACCGCGACCGACCTGTTCATCGACGCCTTCCTCGTGCGGCTCGGTCGCCATGCGCAGGTGCTGTGCGACGGCGACGGCTGGCCCCTGCGCTACGAGCTGTTCGGCCTGTCGATGCGGCCCTGGACGCGTCGTCTCGACTATCTGACGATGGCCTTCCTGCCGCTCGCCATCGCGCGCAAACGGCTGCAGCCCCGTCTGGCGCAGGCGATCCGCGCCGGACGGGCGCACCGCGTGCAGATGACGACGCGCCTGCCGCAGGCCCGCTCGATCGAGTTCATCCAGAACGACATCATGCAGAGGACGCCGGCGCTCGAAGGCCGTTTCGAACTGGTGCGCGCCGCCAACATCCTCAATGTCGGCTATTTCTCCGCCGACGAGATCGCGCAGGCGCTCGGGAACATCCGATCGTATCTGGCGGGCAGCGGCTCGCTTCTCCTGGTGACGCGCACCGGCGAGGCGAAGGGCAACAACGGCACCCTCTTCGAACTCGGCGACGACGACCGCTTCCACATCCTCGATCGGGTCGGCCAGGGGTCCGAAGTGGAGAGCCACGTGCTCGGCCTCGCGCCGAAGGTGATCTCCCTCGACACCCATCGACGCCGCGTCGGCTGAACGAGGGAGGTCGGATCATCGGAAAGAGCGGGCGAGCGATCGTCCGCTCTTCTGCATGATCGGGGCCGCCAAACGCTCCGAGCGATGTCGAAGGCGGGCGCGCCGGCCGATCGAAGACCGATCACATACCGACACGTCAAGAGGCCGGCGCGGGACGCCGGCCTCTTTCATGGTTCCGGTCGGATGGCGTTCAGAGATGACCGGCGGTCTCGCCTCCCATGCTGGCGCGGCGGGCCGCCTCGCTCTGAGCGGCCAGAATACCGGCCTGGCTTCTGACCATGCGCAGGAGAACACGCTCGCGCACCTCGGCCGGCTGATAGGTCGGGATGAAGTCGCGGGACGCGCCGATGATGACGCCCCGCGCCGTTTCCGCGGCGGCCGTCGTCTCTTCGGCGTCCCACGAGGGGTCGACGAGGAACGCAAGGCTGGTCTCGCCGAGAAGCCGGGCGACGGGAAGCGGCGCTTCCGGCGCTCCGGCGTCGCGGAAGGCCGCCTCGCGATAGATTTCCGAGCACGAGCCGGAAAAGGCGGGAACGCCGGCCGCCGCGATCGCGGCGATCAGCCGGTCCCGCGTCCACCCGGAGGCCAGCCGCTCCGGCCGGACATGGCAGTAGAAGCGATACCAGGCGTGCGTGTGCTCCTCGCCGAGCTGCGGGATCTGGACGAGCGGCAGGTCGGACAGCGTCTCCATCCAAATCTCGGCGTTGCGGGTCCGCTGGATCCGCCACGCGTCGAGCTGGCCGAGCTGGCGAAGGCCGAGCACGGCCTGGATCGACATCATCCGCCAGTTCGTCCCGACGCTCTCGTGCAGCCAGCGAAAGCCCACCGGCTTCTCGGTGGACGTCGCCATCGCATGGGACTTGCCGTGGTCCTTGAGGCTCCAGGCTGCCGACCAGAGCGCGGCGTCGTCCATCGCGACGAGGCCGCCCTCGCCGCCCGTGGTGATGATCTTGTCCTGGCAGAAAGAGAAGGCGGCGATGTCGCCCATCGAGCCGACGGGCCGGCCCTTGTAGCGGGCGCCGTGCGCCTGCGCGCAGTCCTCGACGACGCGGATGCCGGCCCGGGCCGCGAGATCGAGGATCGGATCCATGTCGCAGGGCCAGCCGCCGATATGGACGGGGATCACCGCCTTCGTGCGCGGCGTGATCTTCGCGGCGATCGTCTCGGCGGAGAGATTGCCCGAGACCGGATCGACGTCGGCAAAGACCGGCGTGGCGCCCGCGAAGGGCACGCAGGCGGCCGACGCCACGAAGGAGCGCGGCGTCACGATCACCTCGTCGCCCGGCCCGATGCCAAGCACCCGCATCGCGAGGTCGAGCGCGACGCTGCCATTGGCGAGCGCCACCGCGTGGCGACGCCCGAGCGCCTGCGCATAGGCCGTCTCGAATCGGGCGACATGGTCGCCCGTCCAGGCGTTGACCCGGCTCGAGCGGAGCACCTCGACGACATCGGCGATCTGCTCTTCGTCATAGATCGGCCAGCGCTTCATGGCGTTTCTCCTCGGGTGCGTGTCTTCAGATGACATCCCGGACGAGGACGAACGCCTCGGCCGCAGGTCGGTGAACGGTGGTGCCCCGCAGGATCGCCAGCGCCCGCAGCGCCTCCAGCGAGCGCTCGTGCGGGAAGGCGCGCACCTGCGAGGCGAAGAGCGACATCGCCTCCAGCTTGGCGTCGAGCGTGCCGGAAATATCGACGAAGACCTGCGGCACGAAGCCGGGCGTCACGTAGGGCGCGTTCCAGTTGGTCTCCGACATCGTCTCGTAGGCGAGGATCGAGCGCGGATAGGCCGCCTGATGCGGTCGCGCGGCCACGAGGGCGGAGAGGAAGATCAGCTGGTGATCGAGATGCATGTCGCCGACGAAGGGAATGAAGAGCGTGTCCGGCGAAAGCTCGCGCACGAGGTCACCGAGCGCCGCGTTCAGCTGGGAATGCGGGGTTTCGGCGAGTTGCGCCGCCGGCTGATCCAGCCAATGTGTTTGCGTGACGCCAAGGCGCCCATGCGCGGCCTCGGCCTCGCCGCGCACGCCCGCGATCATCTCCGGCGTATAGGCCGGCGGCTGTCCGCGCGTCACCACGGCGACATCGACCCGGCCGCCCTCGGCCGCGATCCGGGCGATGGTGCCGCCGCAGCCCAGCACCTCGTCGTCGGGATGGGGCGCGATCACCAGGACGCGACCGAAGGTGCGCGGCCCCGTCATCGGCAGGACGCCTCGGGGCCGGCGAGGCTGGCCGGCGCATCGCGCGCCGCATCGTCCTCGGCGGCGGCGAGCCGCAGGGCGCCCGCATCGGGGTGTTCGCCGCGCAGGAGCACGAGCGCGGTTCGCATGAGGATGCGAGCATTGAGCGCGAGGCTCCGGTGGCGGATGTACCAGAGATCGAGCGACAGCTTCTGCGCATCGCTCAGCCGCGTATTGCCGCTGACCTGCGCCCATCCCGTCAGACCCGGCCGCACGAGGCCGCGCAGCCGGCCGCGCTCGCCGAACCCCTCGACCGTCTCCGGCAACAGCGGACGCGGGCCGAAGAAGGACATGTCGCCGAGCGCGACGGCCAGAAGCTGCGGCAGCTCGTCGAGGCGCAGCCGGCGCAGAAGGCGCGTGGCCGCCGTCTCGCGCAGCCGGTCGGGAAGGAGCTGCCCGTCGGCGCCGCGCTCGTTCGTCATCGTGCGGAACTTGCAGAGCGTGAACGGCACCCCGCCGAGACCGCTGCGGGTCTGGCGAAAGAGGATCGGGCGGCCGACACTGGCCACGACGATGCAGGCGACGGGAATCCACAGCGGCAGTGTCAGGAGGAACGCGAGCATGGCCGCGATCCGCTCGAGCGACAGCGGATCGGCCGAGACCCCTCCACGGCGATCGCCGGCCGGACCGGCCATGATCGTCACGGCGTGCGCTCCAGCGCTGCCGTGGAGAGCGCGGCCGCGTCGAGGTCGAGCCCGCCGCGGTCGATCGTCACGACGATCGTGTCACCGGGCTTGACGGCGTCGTCGAGCGTCGCGGGCTGCCTTTCGCGCAGGCCCGCGACGCGCCGGCGAACCTCGTAGACGAAGCGGATCGAATTGGTCCTTCGGGCCTCTTCGGCGCTGAGGTTCGACAGGAGCATGATCTGCTCCTCGGTCGAGCCCTTGGCGGCCAAAAGCCGCTGGATCTCGCTATTGTGCCCCTGCAGCTCGCCGAGCGCGGTGCGGGTCCGGTTGTCGGTCGCGTCGGCGAGCTGGCGCTGCAGGTCGCCCAGCTCGCGCCGCGTCGTCGACATCTGGTTGAAGATCTCGAGGAGATGGCCGTCCTGCGCCGTCAGGTCGCGTTCCGCCGCCGAGATGTCGTTGACGGTCTTGATGCCGCGCCGGCCCAGCTCCTTGGCGCGATCGACGTCCTGCTTGGCCGCGACGATCATCGATTTCTGCTTCTCGCCGAGCTCCGCGAGATTGGCGAGCGCGCCCTTCACCTCCTCGACCGCCGCCGCCAGTTGCGTGCGCCGGGTCTCGAAGGCCCGCAATTCGATGTCGAGGATGCGCTGTTCGGTCGGCATCAGCGCCGACACGGCGGCGGCGTCCACGAGGGGGCGGACCTTTGCGGGAAGGTCGTCGCGCGAGATCGTCGTGTTGCCCGCCAGCTGCGCCGAAACGCGGGCCGAGGCCACGGCCTCGCGCGCCAGTTCCACGGCCGCCTCGTCGAGCGTGCCGCGCAACCGGGCGCGGGCGACGATCCGGTCCTCGGCCGTCGCGCCGCCGCTCGATTGGCCGCCGGCCAGCGCCACCGCCTGCTCCACCGTCAGCATCGGCTGGTAGGGAAACGAGCCGGGAAGCTTGACGTCGCCGAGGACGAAGATCGGACGGAAGCCGACGACGGAGAGCGCGATCTTGGGGTCGAGGAAGAGGCCGCGCTGGACGAAAGTGCCCCGCATCGCATCGAGCGCCTCGGACACCGTTCGGCCTTCGACGGGGAAGCTGCCGAGAAGCGGCAGGCCGAGCTGGCCATCGCTGGAGACGGTCAGCTGCTCGGCCGGCAGCGCATCGTCGAGAAAGTCGAAGGAGACGACGTCGCCGACGGAGATCCTGTAATCCTCCTGCGCGGCCCGCGCCCCGGCGGCGGGAACCGCAATGGCAAGCGCCAGGCTGAGGCCGCTGCATTGAAGCGCACGCCGCGTGCGGCCTCGCATACCCTTCGATGTCGGCATCATGTCGGTCATTCGAACCCCCTGTCGCCACGGGAAGGTAGAACGGGGTCGCACGCGCCGATGAGCTATCCTTTCGGAGGTGAGGCATGCCCACGCGGGGCGTCGTCACCCACGAATTCGGATAGCTGGTTCGCCCGTCGGGACCGCGTATCGTCGGGCCAGACCATGCTGGCCTTCGGCCGGCTCCGGACGGGGTCCTTCGGTTTTTTTCCGTCCCTCACCATGGGAGAGGGCGCGCGTGCAGACGAACGTGCTTCACACGATCACCGGTCTCGAAGTCGGCGGTGCCGAGTTCATGCTGGCGCGCTTTCTCGGAGAGGTCGACCGCTCCGCTTTTTCCTCCACCGTCCTGTCCCTGCTGCCGCCCGGCTTGCTGCGCGAGCGCATTGCAGAGACCCGCTCGGACGTCGTGTCGATCGGGATGGAGCGCCATCCCCGACCGCGCGACATCATACGACTAGCGCAGATGGTGAGCCGGACCGCGCCCGATCTCGTTCATGGCTGGATGTATCACGGCAATGTCGCGGCGACGCTCGGGTCGGTCCTCGGCCTGCGCTTCGTGCCGGTGGTCTGGAGCATCCATCACGCCTTCGACAAGCTGGAAGACGAAAAGCCACTGACGCGGCGGCTGATCCGGCTCTCGGCGCTCCTGTCGAGCCGCGCGACCGCCATTTCCTATTGCTCGCGCGCCTCCGCCGATCTCCATGAGGCGCTCGGCTTCGATCCCTCGAAGCGGGTGGTGATCCCGAACGGGGTCGATTGCGCCGAATTTCGGCCGAACGAGGCAAGCCGCCGGGCGATCCGCCAGCTCGCACGGATCCCCGACGAACGGCTGGTGATCGGCCACGTGGCGCGCGCCCATCCCGCCAAGGACCAGCGCAATCTCGTGCGCGCGATCGCCGACGTCGTCGGCCGGGGACACGACGTCCAGGGCGTCTTCCTCGGCGAGGGCCATGCCGACGGCGTGGTGCGCGAGGCCGCGCGCGAGTTCGGGATCGACGATCGGATCACCACGCCGGGTCTTCGCCTCGACGTGGCGCAGCTCGTGCCCGGCTTCGACGTCTTCGCGCTCGGCTCGGCCTGGGGAGAAAGCTTCTCCCTCGCCGTCGCCGAAGCCATGGCCTGCGGCGTGCCGGCCGTGGTGACGGATGTCGGCGACTGCGGCTGGATGGTCGGGGACACCGGCCTTGTCGTGCCGCCGAGGGATCACGGGGCGCTGGCTGCGGCGCTCGCGAAGCTCGTCGCTCTATCGGAAGACGAGCGACGCGCTCTCGGCCGCGCGGCGCGCGCGCGGGTCACCGCCCAGTTTTCGCTGGCGCTCTATGTCGGCCGCCATCTCGATCTCTACGAGCTGGCGCTGGGCAACGGCACCACCATGGTCCGGCACTGACCCGCCGTCCCGATCGCCACGACATCAGACGGACGAGGCCGATGACCCTTCTGGAACGCCCGCAAAGCCTGCGCCTGCCGCCGCTCGACCCCCTCGCCCGCTCGCGCCGGCACGTTCTCGTCGTCGCCAGCCTCACCAAGTCGCTCGTGAACTTCCGCCTCGAGCTTCTGCGCGCGATGGTGGCCGCCGGCCACCGCGTGAGCGCGGCGGCCCCCGACGACGACCCGGACGCGATCGCGACGCTGCGCACGATCGGCGTCGCCTTCGAGCGCATCCCGATGGCCCGTGCGGGGGTCAACCCGTTCGCCGACCTTCGAACCCTCGCAGCCCTCACGCGTCTCATGCGCCGGACCCGGCCGGATGTGCTCTTCGCCTATACGATGAAGCCGATCATCTACGGGGGTCTTGCCGCCCGCCTCGCCGGCGTGCCACGGCGCCATGCGATGTTCACCGGCTTCGGCTACATGTTCAGCGCCACAGATGGCGGCCGGAAGGCCGCCGCGGTGCGCGAGATCGGCGTGCAGCTCTATCGCCGGGCCTTGGCAGGATGCGACGCCGCCTTTTCCTACAACGAGACGGATGCGGCCGACATTCGCCGCCACCGCCTCATCGCCGACGACGTGCCGCTCGTGTCGGTCGCCGGGTCCGGGGTCGACCTCGCCCATTTCGGCGCCTCCGCGCCGTTTCCCGATGCGCCGACCTTCCTTCTCGTGGCGCGTCTCCTGCGCCAGAAGGGGATCGGCGAGTTCGCCGCCGCAGCCCTGATGCTCAAGGCGCGCTGGCCGCAGGCCCGGTTCCTGGTGCTCGGTCCGTTCGACCCGAGCCCGCTCGGCGTCGGCGCCGACGAGATGGCGCGCTGGCAGGCGGATGGCGCGATCGAGTATCTCGGCGAGACCCGCGACGTTCGCCCGTTTCTGGCGCAGGCGAGCGTCTTCGTCCTTCCGTCCTACTATCGCGAGGGCATTCCCCGCAGCGCGCTGGAGGCGCTCGCTGCGGGCCGTCCGGTCGTGACCACCGATGCGCCGGGCTGCCGCGAGACGGTGCTGCACGGCGACAACGGCTACCTCGTCCCGCCTCGCGACGTGCCCGCCCTCACGGAGGCCATGGAGCGGTTCCTTCTCGATGCCGGGCTCGCCGAGCGGATGGGCCGGCGCTCCCGGCAGATCGCCGAGACGCAGTTCGACGTCCATGCCGTCAACCGCTCGCTGCTCGCCGCGATGGGGCTGGGTCCCGAAGTCTGAGCGGCGGGCCTTCGAGACCATGAGAGAGCCGCCGGTGCCTGCACACCGGCGGCTCTCTCATGAGGACTGTTCACATCGTGCGATCGGAGTAGCTGGTGAGGTCGCGGCGATAGGTGCGTCTCGCCCCCATGGCGCTTTCGCGCGCCGCGCTCGGGTCGATCCGGCTCATCACGAGACCGATGAGCGGCGCGTCGGCCTGGCGAAGCAGGTCGCCGGCCTCGCGCAGCGCGTCTTCCGACACGGTCCCGGCCTCGACCACGAGGACCACCGCATCCACGAACTCGGCCAGAGCGACGGCCTCCTCGCTGGCGAGGATCGCCGGCGCATCGATGACGATCATGTCGAAGTCCTGCCGCAGCGCGCGGATGAGATCCTCCGGCCGCCGGCCTTCCGGACCGGCCAGGAGATCGATGCTCGAAGGCGCCAGCGAGGCGACGCTGAGATGCGGCACGCCCTGGACCTCGCGCAGATCGCACCGCCCGGTGAAGTGACTGAGAAAGGCGGAGCCGTCGTCGAAGGTGATCGCATCGCGAACCCCGCCCGCGCCGAACTGCAGATCGACGAGCACGGTGTGAAGCCCCTCGCTCGCCGCGGCAATCGCGAGCCCCGTCGCGGTGGTCGACTTGCCCTCGCCGGCGAGACTCGAGGTCACGAGGACCACCTGCTCGCGATGGCCGGAGTTCCAGCGACGACACGCCGCGCGAAGCGGGCGGAAGCCGCGCGCGAAGGACGAGGTCGGTCGCCCGCAGAGATGCGAGACGGCATCCGGCCGGCGCCCGAAGAACGGGCGCGGCAGGTCGGGAACGTTGGCGAGGATCGGCATGCGCAGGATCTGCATGGCGCGCCGCGCGGTGTGGACGCGGGCATTAAGGCTCTCGGCCCCCATGGCGACGACGAACCCGACCACGAGCGACCCGAACAGCCCGCCCGCGATGAGGATGCGGGGCTTGGGCGAGAAGGGCTCGACCGGCACTTCCGCCGTCGAGATGACGCGGGCGCCGGGATCGGCGACGCTGGCATAGGGGTCGAGCTTGCCCAGCCGGTCGGACACGCGGTCGTAGAGCTTCTGCTCCGTCAGGAGGTCGCGATTGAGTTCGCGAAGCCGGATCTCGTAGACGCTGCGGGCGCGCAGGTCGGTGTTCGAGCGCACGAGCCCCTGCTCGAGCTGGTCGACCCGCCCCTGCGCGACGCGCACGTCGTTTTCCAGGTTGGCGAGGATGCGCCCCATCTCCTCGCCGATCAGCGCCTTGATGCTGGCGGCCTTCGCGTCCGCCGCCTGGATCAGCGGGTGGTTGGCGCCGAAGTTTCCGGCGAGCTCGGCGCGCTCGCGCATCGCGACGGCCTCGTCGTTACGCAGCGACTGGAGAACGGGAGAGGCCAGAAGCGGATCGTCCGTGGGCGTCGCCGTGCCTGCGGCCTGCGCATGAACCTGCGTCAGACGCATCTGCGCCTGCGTCAGGTCGCCGTGCGCGATGCTCAGTTGATCGTTCGCCTTCGCCATGGCGGCGCGCAGCAGATCGTCGCGCGGGTCGCTCGAAATATCGTTCTGCGCACTGAAGCTCGCGATCTCGCTTTCGGTCCGCGCGATGTTGGAGGCCAGCTCGACCGACTGCTGGCGCAGGAAATCGACGGCCTCGCGCATGTCGTGGCGCTTCTGCTCGCGCGCCCATTCCACGAAGAGCGCGGTCACGGCGTTGGCGATCGTGGCGGCGAGGACCGGATCGTCGGCGGTGGCGCCGACCGTCATCGCCATGCTGTCGCCGCTCCGGGCGATCGAGAGCTGCGACAGCAGCGCGGAAATCGCCCGGTCCTGCTGGACGGCCAGCGGCGGCAGGGGCGCCGGTGGCGCGGCCGGGCCGAACAGGGCGAGTTCCAGGCGGTCGGGCAGGATGGCGGACAGGAGCCCATCGCCCAGAGCGCTCACCGGTTCCTCGGACGGTCCGAGATAGGGATTGAAGCGGGGATCCTGCACGAGACCGAGGCTTTCCACCACGCGCGCGACGAAGGCGCGCGAGGTGATCAGATCGGTCTTGGTGTCCATCGTCGCCTTGTTCGGCTGGGGAACCGGAGGGGTCGTGGCGTCGTCGAGCAGGTTGGGATCGTCGGGCTCAAGCAGGATGGTCGAGCGCGCCACATAAGTCTTCGGCACGAGCACCGAGGCGGCGATCGCGGCCATCGTGCCGCAGAGGACGATTGCCGCGATCAGGACGAAGCGGCGACGCAGCAAGCCGTAGATCTCGCGCGGCCCGATGACCTTCTGCCCCTCGTCCTCCATCCGGTCGAGATTCTGCATGCCGAAGCGCGGGGCGATGCTGCTGGGGTCGAGGCTGCTGACGGACATGGATGACCTTCCGGCGAGTTGCGAGGCCTGGAACGGGATGCGGGCAGGAGCTTGAAAAGGATTGCGGAAGCAAGGGGAACGCCGCGAGCGTATCATGCGGCCGAGCGGCCCGAACGGCGCCAAAGGGAGAGCCGGAAAGGCAGGCGCCTCCTCCGAAAGGCGGAGCGGACATCACCCGGTGCCGACGAACCGATCGAACTGCCGGGCGATCGCGGGCAGCGAGTAATGCGCGTCGATCCGGGCGCGTGCGGCCAGCCCCCTCGCCCGAAACTCGGCGGCCGAGGCGAGGATCAGGCGCTCCATCGCGTCCGCCATGGCCTGGACGTCGCGCGGCGGAACCACGAACCCGGTCTCGCCGACGATGGCGGCGGCATCGCCGACATCGGTGGTGACGACAGGCCGACCGTGGCTCATCGCCTCGCCGACGACATTGGGGAAACCTTCAGTGCGAGAGGAGAGGACGAGCACGTCGATGCCGCGATAGAAGCCGGCCATGTCGGAGATCTCGCCCCTCAGCGCGATGGCGTCGCGCGGCAGGCCGGAGGCCTGCAGCAGGCGCTCCGCCGCCTCGCTCCCGACCTCCAGACCCGCGCCCGCCGCCTCGAAGCGAACGGCCGGGTAGCGCGCATGAACGAGCGCGGCGGCCTGGAAGAAGGTCTCGTGATCCTTCTGCGGATGCAGTCGGGCGGCGATCCCGAAGGTCAGGGCATCGCCCGGCCGGTGCGCGGGCGCTTCGGCCGGGGGCTCGAAGCCGTTCGGGATCACCACCATGTTGGCGTTGCGGAAGCCGAAGCGCCGATGCAGGTCGGCCGCCCGGCCCGAATTGAACACGATGCCGTCGGGCGCATGCGACAGGAGGCGCGCACCTTGGAGCGCGATGCGGGTGCTGCGCGAGAGCACCGCCATGTCGTCGAGCGACTGGCGCACGTTCCAGAAGATCGGCGTCGCCGTGCGGGCAAGCCCGGCGGCGAGCGTGCCGACCACCATCGCGTGGTACATCCAGCAGAGAACCGCATCGGGCCGCTCGCGCCGCAGGATCGCGGCGAGCGGCCGCACGCTGGCGGCCATGCCGGCGACCGAGCGCGCCTTCAGCGGCTTGATGCGCACGCGGTCTCCCTCGAGCGAGCGGTAGTGGTCGGACACGTCCATCAGCGGCACGACGAGATGCTCGCCCGACTGGCGCAGGAGACGCGCCAGCATGGATTCGGCCCCGGCATGCGCGGTAAAATTGGTGATCACGTGGAGCAGCATGGGCAGCGCCCGGCGGTTCGTTGCGGTGGCGACGGTCTAGCATGGCCGCGCGCGCCGCCGCCGGCGCCGATCGGCGGACGCGAAGCGAGCCGCCCTACGCCCAATGACGGAGCCCGGCGGCGGTCGGCGTCGCTTGACCGGAGATCGCGCCCGCCCGCCAATGCGGCGAGGCGATGGGGAGCGGCCGGCCGTTCCGGTCGCCGCAGAGGGCCAGCGCCAGCCGGAAACGCTTATGAACCACCTCAGCGACGAGCCCTGGCAGAATGCCGACCCGTTTCGCGCCGCGTTCGGGACGGGAGGGCTGGGCGTGACCCGCCACGCGATGGAGCTGACGCTCATTGCCGGCTGCGCCTTTCTGGCGCCGTTCAACACGTTCCGCGTCGACGGCTTTTACTTCACCGTCAGCGACATGTTCGCCCTTGCCGCGCTTCTGGCGATGATCCTCAACCGCTCGCTGCCATCAGCCAATCTCGGGCAGATGACGGTGCTCTGGAACGCGGGCTTCATGCTGTTCGGCGTCATGCTGCTCGCCAGCAGCCTCGTCTTCGGAGAGGCCGATCGCGGGTTCGTCATCACCGGCCAATACTTCTATTCCTACGTGATCCTCTCCTACGTGCTCCTGTCGCGCAGCTGGTCGGACACGGTGGTCATCCTGAAGGCCTTCACGCTGTCCGTGGCGGTGATCTGCCTCCACGGCATCTACCTCATCGACGTTCTCGCCGAGCGCAACACGGTCTTCGTCAGCGGCAGCGGGCGCCTGCTGGGGCTGGTGGAACGCGGCAACGAATTCTCGGCGCTCATCGCCGCGACGGTGCCGCTCCTGCTCTGGCTGGTCTGCTCGGGATCCCTGAAGGCGCGCTGGCTGTGCCTGGCGCTGCCGATCTACACCTACGCGATCATGCTGACCGGCTCGAACACCGGCCTCTTCGCCCTTCTCTTCGCCATCGGCGCCTTCATCGCGATCTACGGGACGATCCGGCAGATCCTCATGACCGGCGCCGGCTTCGCCCTCGTGATGTCCGCGGTCCTCACATGGGCGAAGGACTTCCTGCCGGCCATCTTCCAGAAGCGCGTGCTGGGTGCGGTGGCGAGCGGCGACATCGACCAGGCCGGCACGTTCGTCGGCCGGATGAAGCTGATCCGCGACGCCCTCGGGCGCATCGATCAGTCGATGATCTTCGGGATCGGCGCCGATCGCTATCGCGAGACCAGCACGCTGAAGGCACCGGTGCACAACACCTACCTGCTGATCTGGGCCGAGGGCGGTTTCCTGTCGCTCGCCGGCTTCCTCCTCATGCTCGTTGCCGCGGTGATCCTCGCCCTGATGGCGTTTCGCCGGCCCGGCGGCAAGCTTGCCGCCTGCTGTGCCCTCGTCTCGGTCGCGCTCTTCGCGCTGACGCTGAACGCGATGCCCCATCTCTACGCCCGGTTCCTGGTGATGCCGCTGCTGCTCGGCCTTGCGCCCTGCATCTGCCTGGCGCGCAGCGGCGTCGTTCCCGCAGGCGTCGCGCGATACGCCGTCGGCGCCGCGCCGGAGCGCACGCCGCGCCGTGTCGAGATCTAGAAGCCCGGCGGATCGCCGAGCTTTTGAGCTTCCCAAGGTCCATCGAAGGATGAAACGCTCATGGCACGCAGCGACTACTTATTCACCTCCGAGAGCGTTTCCGAAGGTCACCCGGACAAGGTGTGCGACCGGATTTCCGACGAGATCGTGGATCTTC